>ASZN01000005.1 GCA_000406005.1 Candidatus Poribacteria bacterium WGA-3G | reverse complement strand
AACCCTCAAAGTTAGCACCGAAATGCTAACGCCTTATCATTTCCGAGTGTCCTCACAGTGTCAGGGTTCGTCTCACTCGTGTGTGAACCCCTCGCAGTAGAACCGACGTGGTTTTTGTCGGGTGTGCTTGGTTTTTGCACGAGACTACTGGATACGGCAACGGGGAATCGAACCCCGCAAAATGCCTACATTGGTTTCCGTTAAACATAGAAAAATCAATAAAAATACAGAAAAAGAACTGTTTAGGAACTACTCCTTATTTTCCACTTGTATCATTTTAACATGTTTATACCTTTATAAACAAGAGAAAAATTTAAGTCTCATTTACCCTGTTGGCACCATGTTAAATATTTGAACGGGTCTGGCATCCATCAACGTTCACACAGGCACCCGTGACAAGACTTGCACGTTCCGATGCAAGGAAGACGACGACGTTCGCGATTTCTTCTGGCTTCCCGAACCTGCCGAGCGGCATATCGCTTTTCACAAATGCGTCCATCGCTTCTGGATCCGCGGCTATGCGGCGCGCCCAACCACCGCCGGGGAAGAGGATTGAACCCGGTGCAACGCTATTTACACGGATGTTATCCGGCGCGAGTTCCTTCGCCAAAGATTTCGTCATGCTAATCTCGGCGGCTTTCGCGGCGTTATAAGTGATGTGTCCGCCACCCTCTCGACCGTAGATAGAGGTTATCATGAGAATTGTGCCACCGCCCTGTTTCTGCATCTGAGGGATCGCGAGTCGGTTAACGCGTGCTGCAGATACCACGTTCAGATCAAGGATTTCGTGCCACTCGGTATCCGAAATATCTTCGAGAGGGGTCCATCGGCTACCCCCGACGTTGTTGACCACGACATCAATCCTGCCGTAGGTTTCCACCGTTTCCGCTATAAATGCCTCGACCTGTTCCGTGTCTGTAACATCCGTCTGTTTAGCGAAGACGGTTGCACCTTTTTCGGTGAGTTCATCTGTTACGCTTTGAAGTGTATCTTCGGTTCTGCCACAGATGCTGAGTCGCGCGCCCTCTTCAGCGAATCCGTGTGCGATGGCGCGTCCGATACCGCGGCTTGCGCCTGTTACGACGGCTACTTTGTCTTTTAATCCTAAGTTCATTAAAAACCTCACGTCTTTTGTATAATACGGATTTGAAAGCAATACACCAATATTTCCATGTTGCTATTATAGGTGAGAACCTTTGAAATGTCAACAGAATAGTTGCCAACTTTTTATTGCTGCTTCCTCGGAAAACTGTTATACTATACGTTAATTGAACGCAGATGAGGAACCTCTATCTCATCAATTGACCGAAAACTCTCAAAATCAGGAGTAAAAAAAATGAAATTT
Organism: Candidatus Poribacteria bacterium WGA-3G; assembly: GCA_000406005.1. GTDB lineage: Bacteria > Poribacteria > WGA-4E > WGA-4E > WGA-3G > WGA-3G. Next base: position 184,430 of record ASZN01000005.1, on the reverse strand, counting down.
GTAGCATTCACGAGTGCTTTATTGCTACTTTTTGTAGGTCTAATGTCACAACCCGTGCTATCTGTAGATGTCGAAAAAGGTCTTGTAGCATATTGGGATTTCAACGAAAACGACGGTGACACCGCAATTGACGCAACCGGTAATGGACACGACGGCATGTTAATCGGAGATCCACAAAGGGTCGATGGATATTTCGGTGGCGGAATTGAATTTGACCAAACTGAAGATGAGGTGAGAGTGCCATTCCATGAGAATCTCAATCCTGAATCTTTTACGATATGTGCATGGGCAAACGTGGAACCCGGGAGTGCGAATCACCGTGCTGTTATATCCTCTCGTAATGAGCCACCTACAAGTGGTTATATCATTTACGCTGAACCCGGAAATACGTGGCAGTTCTGGACAGGCGATGGTGCAACACCGTGGGTATCTGTGCAAGGTCCCGCCGTCAATATCGGTGAATGGGATCATGTCGCTGGTGTTTATGCCGATGGCAAACAAGTGTTCTACGTAAACGGTGAACACATAGGCGAAAGGACCCCTGACCCGAATTTCAATGAGCAACGAGATTTTCTCATCGGAGCGGGTGCTAATGAACGTCCTGTACATGAATACCTATTCAAGGGTATAATTGACGAAATACGACTGTATGATCGCGTTCTGGATGAAGGTGAGATCAACGCAGTTATGGAAAGTGAATCATTAGCAGTAGAAGCATCTAACAAGCTCGCTGTTACATGGGGAAAGTTAAAGGGTCAATAGCAGTACTACAATAGTTTGGACAGTTTCTGTCCGTTCCATATCGTGTTTTCAAGTATGTTTCTGTTTTTCTACGAGTTTTGATCGGTGACGAACCCGTAGAAAAACACAAGTATAAAGATACATTTGACAACCTAACAGCGATTGTGGTAAAATATATGTGTTTAGGAGAATAAAAAGATTTCGTTAAAAAATAGGAAAAGGACTTATGGCATACTATATCACCGAGGAATGTATTGGATGCATGGCGTGTTTAACCAATTGCCCCGTCGATGCGATCACGGGGGATCGGAACATGTTGCATATTATTGACCCAGACATTTGCATCGATTGCAGTGCGTGCGGGATGGTCTGTCCGGTTGAAGCGATTCGTGATCAGTTTGGCGAAGTGTGCAAGTTCATCCGTCGTCCAACACACCGTCCGATTGCCGTTATCTATGAGGAACTCTGCTCTGGATGCGATTTCTGTGTCCATATCTGTCCTTGGGAATGTCTTGAACTCAAGGACCCAGAGACCGGTGAACATGCCGAAAGCTTCTTCGGTATCTGTGAACTCGTTAAACCGAAGGAGTGTGTCGGTTGCAAGTTGTGCGAAGAAGTTTGCATTAAAGACGCTATCCGCATAGAATCACCTGTACTTGTAGAACTTGCCGAAGCAGCAGACGCAGCAGATTGACGTTACGGGAGCGGAGCGATGCTTCCAATGGTGAAGACACACCTTTACAAACCGGACCTTGTTATCGTTATTTCTGGACCCTCTGGCTCAGGAAAAAGCACCGTGATAAACGCACTCTGCAAAGCAGATGAGACCTTGCGGGAGTCCATCTCAGTAACAACGCGTAACCCTCGTCCGAGTGAAGTAGACGGCGTTGATTACCATTTCCGGTCAAAATCAGAATTTGAAAAGCAGGTTGCGCAAGGCAGTTTTCTTGAATGGGCGGAATACGGTGGCAATTTCTACGGCACCCTCAAATCCGAAATCGTCGTCACGCATGAAGCCGAAAAAGATGTTATTTTAGAAATTGAAGTCAAGGGTGCTTCGCAAATCCGAGCGCAGGACCTGTCGCCAGCGCGTAGTCTTTTTATTTTCATCGTCCCTCCACCGTTCGCCACCCTGGAGAAACGCCTCCGTCGCAGAAAAACGGAATCGGAATCGGAAGTCAACGAACGTCTCGCTATCGCGAAATCCGAAATCCTTGAGATTGAACACTTCGACTATTGGGTGAGCAATCCAGAAAACGCAGTCCAAGAAGCCGTTCAGCAGATCCAGACCATCATCGCCGCAGAACGTTCCCGCATAGACACACAATTGATAGAGACGATCAACCCATTGCTCGGTGTTGATAACACGGATTAGGTATTAGACTATTACGTGAAAACCATCTATAAAACCTAAAAAAGTGAGTTCCATAAATAAAGTTGCCCAAAAACCATCAAAAATATAAGACTGAAAACACAATTAAACTATCGCACAACCTATTGGGGGTCACTCATGCCTGATCAAGATACTTTACTTGAGATTATAGAATCTTATGATCTTGGAGACTACTTAGAAATGCAAGCAGAAATGCAAGCAGATATGCAAATGCAGTCAGAAATGCAAGCAGAGCAGGAAGCAATCTATGAAGATGAAAACGATCCATACGCCAACTGGGATTGGGATCTCATCAGATGTGAGAGTTGTGGTATATTACCTGGGGATGCTCCGAGCGAATATTGTGATACTTGCTCTGAAGGCATGGCGCAACAGATAGACTGGGACTGTGAAGACGATCCAGATGAAGTTCTGACGCGAAACTGGCATCTTCAACTCAGCCCAGCCGAAGCACAGGCTATAACTAAAGACCATGTCGAAACAACTCGCGCTCGGGCTGACATAATTCAAGCCGAAGCTGACGTAGCCAGAATCACAGCAGATATAGCTGCAGCAAATAGAGAAATAGCTTATCTTAAGTACGATGTTATTTGTTATCACACAAACCGAGAGTACCGCGAGTCACTCTCAGCAGCTGAAATCAATTTAGTTAATACTGAAACCTGCTTAGTCGATGCCGAAGCCTGTCTAGCCAAAGCTAGAAGGTCAGGAGTAGCTTATGAGGCTGTAACTATAAAGAAAAAAAATGTTGAAGATGCGGAAGCAAGAGTTCAAGACATAATAAAAATTTGGGGGACCCTCAAGGATGAGAATCATGTTGAAAAGTCAGGTCTCTTGACTGAAAATACTCACATTGAATACACAATTTTTTCTGAGCAACAAGGTGGTATCGTCAAACTCTGTTTTTATTCCGAAGGAGCTTACATCGAGTATATCAACTCACTTATAGATTTAGCCGAAGCCAAAGATGCTTTAGATTTAGCCGAAACCATCTTAACTAAAACACCTTCTCTTTCTTTAACTCATGGCTATGGATTCGCGAGCCATGAACCACGCTGTCCGACTTCATACATTGCAGAATGACAAATTAAGTTCAAACTACTGCCTCATCCAGTTTGAATTTTAAGGTTGGTAGTAGTGCGATGTTGCGGCGTACGCGCCCAAATGCGAAGTGCATTATCGCACGTCTACAAGTCAAGAACGGGCAATGAATTGCCCTACTACAAACTGGGTTGGCTCATGTAAAAGTTGTGTGCTATTTTTTATATTATGTTAGAATGTCATCTATAGATTTTCCGAAACAACCTCTGAGGGTATTGACCAAGTAATGATATCCGCTTTTGCCTCGGATTTTCTACTGTGAGAAATATGGTCCATCATTATTTAACCAACATCCACCAATAATCAAATGGAGAAAACCATGGATACCATAAACGAGTTTGGATTCAAACAGAGGAAGTATATGCCAGTCTTTCCAAAAGCAAACGGAAAAACGACTGTCTATATTGAAGGTTATCCGTGTGAGGACGACGAACCTATGTCCGCAACCGATTTTCACGGCGAACAGATTGCAGGAATTTACGAACAGTTCAAGCGATACTTCGCTATCAACGATCAGATATACATCGGCATTGACAGTTTTATCTATTACAGTGAAGGCGACATCAGAAAATGTGTGGCACCTGATATTCACATCGTCTTCGGGGTCGCGAAATATCCGTTAAGGCGTAGTTTCTATACGTGGGCAGAAGGCACCGCCCCAGTTGCTGTCTTTGAGTTCCTCTCCGACGCGACAGCACGTCAAGATCGGACTGAAAAAGTCGGCGTATATCTCAACGATATAGGTGTCCAAGAGTATTTTATACATCAACCGGAGCTGAAGAAACCTGCAGAGTTTCGGGGATGGCGGCAGGATCTATCAGGTGGTATTGTTGAGATGCAGCCGGATGCGGAAGGTGGTCTGTTCAGTGAAGCGTTAAATCTCTACTTTCGCTGTGAGGAACAGCATCATACGCACGTTAGGCTGTTGCGTCCGTATCTGCCAGATGGCACGCCGATTACCACATCTCTGGAGGAGCAGCACCTGAAAGAGGCGGCAGAAGCACGCGCCGAAACAGCAGAAGCACGCGCCGAAGAAGAAGCATTACGCCGACAGCAGGCTGAAGCAGAATTGGGAAAACTCCGCGCACAACTTGCTAAATCTCAACGCGAATAAAAAATATGGAATTCAGAGATCGGACCATCATCTTAGGTGTTACAGGCGGCATCGCCATCCACAAATCGCTTGACTTAGCGAGTCAGCTCGTCAAGCAAGGTGCCTCTGTCCACGTCGTGATGACAGAAAACGCCACTCGGCTTGTGCAACCGCTGCAATTCCAAGTCATATCACGGAACCCTGTCCTCCTGAACCTGTTCGATGTAGGTATAGATTGGAAACCGCCGCACATCGATCTCGCTGACCGTGCCGACCTGCTCGCGATAGTCCCTGCGACGGCGAACATTATCGGTAAACTCGCGAACGGCATCGCTAACGACGCGCTCTCGACCGTCGCTGTCTCCGTCCACTGTCCGATACTCCTTGCACCCGCCATGAACGGACATATCTATCAAAACCCTTTCGTTCAACGTAATCTCGCCACACTGAAAACGCACGGTGTTCATTTCATCGAACCTGCGAGTGGTGACCTTGCCTGTGGTTATGAAGGTGTAGGACGTTTGAACACAGTCGAGACGATCCTTGAAGGTGCCAGTAATATTTTGGCTCCAACTGTGCGTTTGGAGACACAAGATTTGCGAGATGTCCGCCTCCTCGTCACGGCAGGGGCGACGCGTGAATATATCGATCCGGTCAGATTCATCACCAACCGTTCGAGTGGTAAGATGGGATACGCCATCGCTGAAGCGGCGGCACAGCGTGGTGCTGAAGTGCAGTTGGTTACCGGTCCTGCTACCGTCTCCCCACCTGTCGGCCTCAAGACGCAGCAGGTCGAAACAACACTTGAGATGTACGACGCAGTTCTGGAGGCGTTCAATGAAACGGACGTTGTCATCATGGCAGGCGCGCCCGCAGATTATCGTCCACAGGAATTCAGACCGCATAAAATCAAAAAAACTGCTGGGACGTTGACGCTCCCACTCGAAAGAAATCCGGACATCGCGCAGACGCTTGGCGAACGGAAAACGCACCAAACCGTTGTCTGTTTCGCCGCCGAAACGAACGATCTCCTTGAGAACGCCAGAAAGAAATTGACACGCAAAAACTGCGATCTGATTATCGCCAACGATATTCTCGCAGAAGGCGCGGGATTTCAATCCGACACGAATATCGTCACCCTGCTTGACCGAGACGGCAGTTGCGAACACCTCCCACTCTCTTCAAAGCGTGACGTGGCAGATGCTATCCTGACAAAGGTTGTGTCTTTACGAAACAGCGCGCAATAGACCCTATACCGAAAATGAACGAACAACAGGTCCGCGATTTTTTTATCCTCAACCACACCCGTCCGAAAAAGAAGTTAGGACAAAACTTCCTTGTTAATCCAGCGATCCTCAAAATTATCCTCGAAGCTGGAGAACTGACAAGTACTGACACGGTCATAGAAATCGGTGCAGGATTAGGGTGTCTCACCGAAGTGGTGGCGCGGCATGCCAAACGCGTTATTGCTGTTGAAGTAGATGAATTACTGTATAAGGCTCTAAAAGCCCGTTTTGGCGTAGCTTGGCGTAAGGACGAGGCGACCTTGAAGAAACACCCAAGCAAAAACCCCCCGCAAAAGTCAGCCAATCCGAGCGTCCAATTCCTCAACGCCGATATCCTCAAATTGGAACTCAACACACTGTTGGTTGACGGTACAGGGACTGTGCCGACTACTTTTAAAGTTCTCGCAAACCTACCTTATAACATCACAACGCCTATCTTGTGGAAACTCCTTGAACACCACAAGCAGATTCACAGTTGCGTGTTAATGATGCAGAAAGAGGTTGCGGAACGAATTGTGGCGGGACCGGGAGGGAAGGATTACGGCGCATTGACAATCGGCATCACTTATCATGCCGAGGCGGAACTCATCGCCACACTATCGCCAGAGAATTTTTATCCTGCACCGAAAGTTGACTCCGCCCTTCTGAAACTGACGATGCGCGAAAAACCGAAGGTTGCGCTCGAAAACGAGCAACTCTTTTTTCAGCTTGTTCGGACGGCATTTCGGACGCGACGGAAGATGCTAAAAAATTCTCTGGCTCGGGGTCGGTTTGCATCAGCGGAAGTCTTAGGCACTGTCCTTGAGGAACTCGGTATAGCACCACAGCGGCGCGCCGAAACATTAGATATTGCGGAATTCGCAGCCCTCGCGAATGCCTTGTCTCAACTTTAGGTGTCCGGAATCATAAACGGATGTCTAATTCAAAAAGCTGCCAATAGACGATTTTCCAATCCGATCCTTCACGACGGAACTCAAATTTACAGTGCGCCTTGAGCTCCCTTAAGTCTCGCGCTTCACCTTTCTCCGCGTTTATATCTAACCGAAGCGTTACTGCCATTTTCCGGGCATTTGTCACGTCTATCTCTATATCCTTGAAAATGAATTCAAGCGAGACGTACTCTTCAAAAAGTTGCGTTATCGCGGGAATGACATCCTCATAATTTTCAGGAATAATGCCTGATGCTACACCGAAAAGCGTCGCGGGATCATCTGCAGCGACATAGGTCTCCGAAAAGAGTGATCGGATCGCTTCAATGTTATCCATATCCAGCGATTCAAGGAGATCGCTAAAATGGTCAAAGAACTCTCGGACCTCGACTGCAGGATCCCTGAGCGGCGTTAAAGCGACCTCCACAACCAAGCGCGGCTGACTGAGCGCAAACGGTTGGTTATACAGTTTGTAATCCACATCCGCAACAGATAGGGTGTGCGCATCATTATAAAGGATACCGTGAAAAGCGAAAACACCATCCGCGCCAGTTGTAACGGATAATCCTTGTAGCGTTACAGTCGCTCCGAGAATTGGCTGACCGCTTCCAACATCCGTGACGATGCCAGAGACTGTTCCGTATTGTACAACAACCGTTTCCTCAAGTTTCGGTTCAATTTCGGTCGGATCTTCAGTCTCCTCACATGCAAATAGACACACCATGTACATAACGCAGAAAAGCCAAACGTTTCTTTTAAAAGTCATCATCTATTTGCCTCCCTCCTCTCAATCAAAAAATTTCTCAAGCGTCTGTGAACTCGGCGGTCTCGTGAACAGCGAAACAACCACCAAAGTAATAGATGAAACAGCGATTAGGATAGCGACCGGCATCACCCCGGTTCCACCGACACTATATCCGGGTGTCTGCCAGTTGCGGAAGCAGCAACAAGACGAGCAGCCCGTACAACAACCATCTCATTCGGTTTTTCATGACGCGTCTCCTTTCTCTCGCCAATTATAGTAAAAAATAGTCATACTTGCAAGTACGACTATTCCGTGCACCCACACAAACTGGATAGCGGTCGGTGCGAAGAAGAGCGCAATTGCCGCAATAAATAACAGCCCGCGCGCCCTTAACGACAATTTGTTAAAAAGATAACCTGCGATAGCCGCTGCCAAGATAACCGTCCCCACCAGCGTCAGTGCGAAATTCCCGATAACTGTCCACAACGCCGGTGTGCTACCATCATTGCTCAGCCAGAGCAGTGCCGGACGCAATACAAAGGCGTAAGGTAACGCGAAACCGACGAGTGCGAACCTGAACGCAGCGAACCCCGTCGCCATTATCCCGGAACCCGCAATCGCCGCTGCAGCATACGCTGCCAAGGCAACAGGTGGTGTCACCATCGACATCATTCCGAAATAGAAGATGAAGAAGTGCGCCGCAAGCGGAACGACTCCCAAGTCCAGAAGTACCGGACCCACCAAGATCGCCATCAATAGGTAACAGACGGATGAAGGCAGCCCCATCCCCAGAATGATCGTTGAGATCATGAGAAAAAAGAGAGCCAATATTAGGTTCGTAGCCGCGAGCGGTAAAAGCGTTGACGGTAATTTGCTACCGACACCCGTGAGCGTCACCACACCGAGAATAATACCGACGCACGCCGCGGCTGCGATGAGCGAAACGCCGCTCTGCGCTGCACGCCTACAAGGGGATATTAAAAAGTCGGCACCTTTTCGCAACTCCGAAATGTCGGATGGTTTCTCTGTTGTCGTCTGCTGCTTACCGATTCTCTGGATTAGAAAGTTCAACAGGCTTATCACAGCGATAACCAGTAGACTCCAACTCACCGCCCGGAACGCCGTAGCACGGAGCAGTAGGAACACGATCAGCGTAACAAACGCAGCGAGAAAGATGCCCCCTTGCACAGTCAACAGTTTGTCGTCTTTTTCTTTCTGTGCGTCAGGACTCGCTTCTTCAGAACTGTGAGCGCGCCTCTCTTTTGCAGCATTCGCAGCAAAGTGTACCATACACAGCATTCCGGTGTAGTAAAGGATTGCGGGTAGCAGTGCTGCCCTGATAATCTCCAGATAGGTAACGGAGGGTTCCACGATTTCGAGCATCATATACGCAGCGGCACCCATGATGGGCGGCATGAGTGCGCCGCCAGAACTCGCCGCGGCTTCTATTCCGCCTGCTATCGCTGGTTGGAACCCCGCGCGTTGCATCAACGGAATCGTAAACGTTCCGGTCGTCGCTGTGTTCGCAACGGCGGAACCCGACAACGACCCCATCATACCACTGCTCAGCACAGCGACCTTCGCAGGCGCGCCTGCACTTGAACCAAATACACGTCTCGCCAAATTCAGGACATAACCGGTCGCGCCGGTGCGTTCCAACAACGTGCCAAATAGTACAAAAAGGAAAACATAGGTAAACATCACGCGAAGCGCGATACCGAAGGTGCCTTGACTGTGTAGGAACGTCTGACTGACAATACGTTGGAGAGAATAACCGCGATGTGGAAACAGCCAATCCGGCATGAATTGCCCGAAACTGGCATAGAGAAGAAAAACAAAAGAGAGTAGCGGGAGCGCGATGCCAATAGAACGGCGCGTCGCTTCTAATACTAAGACGAGTCCGATTCCACCGACAACGTAATCCAGTGACAATTCCGCGCCAGCGCGATCGCCGAGGGATTTACCGTCTAACCAGAAGTCTTGAAAAACCGGCTCCGTTTGTGCCACAACGTAGCCGAAGCAGAAGATTACACTCCCTATCAGGACAGCGTCGAGGACTTGAAAAACAGGAGTGTCCTCAAAACACGGGTGAATAGGGAATCTCAAGAATACCACTATTAGCCCGAACAGTGCGAAGAGTGCTAATTCTGATTGGGGTGCGAGCTGCGGATAGTTGACCTCTGCCAAGATAAAGAGGCACAGCAGCACCGAGACGACAAGAAAGATGTTGTCCTTTAATTTTTGTATCAATAGATTAACCAATTCTGCTTTTTTACGGATTTGCAAAACGGAGAACGAGACATCTCAACAATTTTCTTTAAGTTTAGCAGGAAATGAGGGGGAAATCAAGCGAAAAGCAGAACTGTAGAAGGGCTATCTTGATAACGATTTTTCTGAGAACCGGAAGCGGGGAACATAAAGTTAGCAACGGGCGACAGAGCATTATGGTGTTTGCAATCATACATGTTTATTCCCCTGGTTCTGTTGCCAGATATTTCGGATTCGATTGGATGTTCGGCGGATAGCGAATCTCCCACACCTTGACTCCTGCTTCCGTAAAATTTTCCTGCGGGTAGGCAGGAACAAATGCTTCGCTCAAATCGCCTTGCAGCAAAACTTCCGGGGGTTGACTTTGTGTTAGCATGAGATGTGTCGCCCCGTGGGTTTTTAGGAACTCTAACGCCGCTCGCGCATCGGTAGCATCACGGACATGTGTGTTAAAGAGGTGGATCCAGTGCTGAATGTAATGATCTTGATCAATAACGGTTTTGACACCGCCGAGGACGTTCAGTTGACTGCCGAACCCCCATTTCGCAGCGACAACAGCGGGGTCTGGAAGTTCTACTTTCATCCACGCAAACGCCTTCGCAACCGGGGCATTTCCGGGCGTAGCTCGGCGCATCTCTGTTGCGGCAAAAGTTGCGCGCTTGGCGTGTTCCCGAGCGGGTTTCCAATACATGAGGGAAGCAACTATAACAAGAGCAATACCAACTTTTATGACACGCAGCGGCAGCCTTTTCCTGAAATTCGCACCCAGGAATTGTACGTTTCTGATCTTTTCAGTCACAAATAACGCAGCGCGGTGTATCAGTTCAGTAGTAAAGAACGCAAGTGGAAGTCCGATAAAGAAATCGTAGCGTTTCGCATCCCGAGAAAGCGATACCCAGAGAAGAAACCAAACAACCATTGCAATATAGACGAGTTCATGTCTCGATGATTCGCGCTGTCGCCATGCAGTGAAGAGAAGCAAAAGAGACATACCTCCAAGCGATGCAAAAAAGAGGATGTTACATCCAGACGCGCCTAAAAGCGTCTCAAGTCTTGCTTGAAAAAAAGTGGTGAGCATGAACAGAAATATAAACACTGCTAACACCACGCCGCTGTTTTTCCAGAGACGAACGCTGACACTCATGAATCCAAGACTGCCTAAGAAAAAGAGGCTGCCGTATCGGAACACCCAATATCTATAATCCGGTATGTTGAGTTCTCCCACGGTTTGCATCAGTTGGTTTTGACTTAGAGGAACGGTGCTGATTGCGAAGGTGTCAAATTGCATCAACACGTATCCAAGTGCTAGGGCGAGGCTCGCGAGTGTTAATCCCAGGGAGAGATTTCTGGCGTGTGGGCGGAATGTATCTGCAAGCGATGATTTTGTGATCAAAACGTGCCGAAGGGCACGAATCCCTAATAGAACGAGTGGTGGCATCAGCACAAAAGCAAAGAGATGTGTTGCAAAGCCCTCTCCACTCCGATAGGCAGGCGATGCTCCGTATCGTTCTCGGTGAGAAACCTGCCTTCTTGGATGTGCCACCGCATGCCGGTCGCGTAGTCGGCGGTGACACCTTCTAAAAACGCACGAGTTTCTCTCCCTTGGTGGTTTGTGACGAGCATTCGGTATCTTTCATTTTTCGGCAGTACATAGAGGACCCCGGGACACACAGCTTCAATGGCATGGGCATCGCCGAGGTTGAACCGTTCTTTTGTTCGTACTCGGCGACCTCGCCGAGTAATTGAGTAGCGGGTGGTGAATTGAAACTGATTTGCACCGCCGAGTTTGTCAACTTGATCCGCGACGAGTTGCTTTGCTCCATCGCCGATAGCCATCATGCAAAGGACGCTTGCAACGCCGATGAGGATACCGAGAATGGACAATCCGGCACGGAGTCTATTTTGAGCGAGATGTGAAATCCCTGTGGTAATGGCATCACGAACTTTCATTTTTTACATAAGGTGCTAGATCCCAGAGGAGGATGGTGCCATCATAGCTGCCACTCGCTAAGATTGTGCCATCCGGCGAAAAATCAACAGATTCGACATCGCTTTTATGACCCGAGAATTCAACGATAAGAGTCTGAGTGCTTACATTCCAGATTTGGATACGCTGCTCAGGCCAGGTTCCACCCATAGCAAGAAGAGTGCCATTAGGCGAAAACGCTAGCGATTCGATTTTCACTGTGTTAAATGTTGCGAATTTTTCCCATGTCTTTGTGCACCAAAGGTTTACGTATTCCGCTGAAGAAGTCAGAAGATGGGTTCCATCACCAGAAAACGCGATTCGGTTCGTCCATCCATGGTTTTCAAGGGAGGTTATACATTCTCCTGTTGCAACTTTCCAGACTTTAATGGTTGTGTCTATATGACCATCTTCACCAAAGTAAAAATAATAACTTTTACTATCTTTTACCCCGAACATATATTGCCCATCAGGATGGACTGTGCTTCCATCTTCATTTTCATGATATTCCCACGCGCGGCCACCTCCGCTTACCAGATGCTTGCCGTCAGGCGAAAACGCGAGGTCATAAACTTCCCCCGTGTGTCCTGTCATAACCCGAATTGGGTTTCCTGTTTCCACATTCCAGAGTGTTATGGCATTGTCCAAAGCTCCTCCGGTTGCTAACAACGTGAGATCTGGAGACACAGCAGCTGAAATCACAAGCAGTTCTGGAGTGGTTATTTGGGGGGTGAAAGTCACGTGGGCCTCCTCATTCTGCAATACGATCTTGTCGCCAATTGTTAAAATACTCGTTACAAGGTCGCGTTTTTCGGAAGAACAAGTGAGAGTGTGGCCTCGAAACAAATTATCAACCTGACCATGTCTAGGAACTTTTTCAAGCATCCGAATCCTCTGATCGTTTTCAACCGCCCAGCGTCTCAGAGTGCCACTTCTGTCTAAACCTACAAGGTGTTTCGTCCCGGGGACAAAAGTAACAAGCCATCCCTCTGAGTGGTTTGGATGGTTTAGAAGGAAATCCTTTCGTTCGGTATCTTTCCAAATTGTGAATACGTTGCCACTTAACCAAAGGAGCTGACTGTTAACTGAATATCCAATGAAATGTACATGTTCCGGAAGTGAAAAACTCGTTACATCTTTCCCAGTATCAATTTGCCATATACGAACCTTTTTACCCCAGCTGTTTGCTGCTAAAAGTTGCCCACTTGATGTAGAGGTGATGCAGCTGACCTGTTTTGATGGAAGACTCCGGCAAAGTTCCCCAGTGGCAATATCCCACAGGGCAACTGTCACTTCGCCCTGCTGTATCTTATCCGTTACTACAGCAATATCTTCACCATCAAATAAAGTAGGAACTTCACGACTTACAGTTGTGAGCATCTGGCTATCTGTGGAGAATGTTATCGCACTCACGGTCATATCTGCAAGCAAGGTTAAGTGGGTTTCCCTTGTGGTAAGGTTCCACAATATCACGCCTCCACGCTGAAAACTTGCTGCCATATATTTGCCATCTGGAGAGAATACAATAGACTCTACCTTCCGTTTAGCATTAAAAGTCGCAATTTTCCCTTGAGTATTAATATTCCACAGCGTTATTTGTCCATCCCAATCTCCTACAGCAAGTCGGGTATTCTCGGAGGAAAAGGCAATTGCCGAGATGATGCCAGTTTCCTCCACAGCAATCAATGAAGAAAAGTTGCCGATATGTGTATCGTACAACCACACACCGATACGAGATGCCACGGCAATCAGACTTTCGTCAGGAGAGACTGTGGCATCGGTGACACCACCTTTTCCTAACCGGGCAAACGCTCCATGCGGTAAACAGAGTGCATGTTCTGGTAAAGGGTTCCGCTCTAAAACTTCGGGTAGCATACTAAAAAAGGTCCTCAAGGTTCTTTAGCAACCGTCATACCGAAATGGAATAACATAAATAGGGCCCGCGCGTGTAAAAAACACGCGGGCTACCTTGGCAATTCATCGTTCTTATGGGTTTCTTTTGCAAACACCGTTATGCGTACCACAAGTTCTCGACTTAATAAGGTTTGAGCAGAAGTCCTCACAACTACAAGTGCCACAACCAGTACAAGGGTCGCCAGTACAGCCACTACAACCACTACCTGGACAACTCCTACGTTCACATGTACACGCCTCATCGCAGCACTCACTGCTTGAGAAGATAGAAGCATCTGTGCTACCACCGCAGCAGCTGGAAGTTTCGGTTTCTACAACAAAGCCATCAAACGCACCTGCGTAAACCACACCACCGACGAAAAGCAAGGCAATCATCAATTTACCTATGATATTCGGGGTTGAGAAAAAATTTCTGATCATTTCTAAAATGCTCCTTTATGTAAAAGAGACATGAATTAGTATAGCACGTCTCCACGAATTATATGCAAACAATTAAATCAAAATCAGGTTTTCGCAGCTTCTGTGCCTCCTATGAGTGTCTTAGACCCCTGAACACAGGCGGCGTACCCCTATTAACAACATTAACCGAGTGTTAACGTCTTCCCCTTCACTTTATTAAAACGGAATCCACCCATTGGTTATGTACCACGTCTCTAAACAGGTCGTACCGCCGGAAACTAAACTTAAAAGAATGGAGCAGCAGAATACGGATACCCCCTGAAGCAACCACGCGGCGCGTGGCAACAAGAGGTCTCGTTGAAACCTATAAAGAGAAATATGTTTGTGGAAGTTGTTTTCCGGTAGGATACCAGAAACAATGAAAGCACTGTGGGATAGAGTTAACTTTAGGTCAAGATTTGTGAAGGGGGGGGGTAAACCAGAAGTTAACTTTTGAGAACAGAGACCGAGAACGCAATGCCATAACACACATGCCAACCGCCAAAGCGGTTAACACTTTGTTCAATACATTTCTGATTGAGATGTTCAGATGGAGTCGTCGGTTCATTGTTCTCTTTATCCGTTTTGGTAAATTCACGTTGATCGCTATTATAGTAGATTTCAGAATTACTTATACACTTTGCATCGGTGAGGTTAGGAAACCTCACCTACCAGGGGGTGGAGGTGTGTATTTATTTTTTGAATTCACTATAACGCGAAACAGCGTAATCAAATTTGCTGATATTATAAAAAAAAGAAAATATTTGTCAAATTAAATTCCAAAAAACCCATAATTTTGGGAAAAGTGTGTGCTTCTCTAAATTTTCTCGCTTTTTTCGCAGAAAAGCCTTTTAGAATTTTGGCATGCCGGGATTGTAAATTGGGCGGACAAGGTTTTCCGCCACAATTTATGAGATGGCCCGTAATATTGCTTGCCGTTAATCTTTTCGAGATGCATCAATCCGTCCCGCAGCTGCTTCCGTCTTCCGAGGTGTACCTTTAAACACAGCGTAAAGATACCAGAACGCAGGCACCAACAGGACAATGCCGATACTTAGTACAATCAGTACCGGTCGCAGTACAGTATCAGGTGCAGCCGTATTTGAAAAGGTTAAGTCCGGTGTAACGAGATACGGATACTGCGCCAACCCCCAACCGAAAACAATCAGCGTAACCTGTATCGGAACGAGGAGACGCGCAAGGCGGAATTGACGACTCCAAATCGTCCAGATTGCCCACAATGCCACCGCGCCTGTTAAGATATGAAACGGGATTGACCAAGGTGCATTACCGAGTCCACGTCGAATTGTTGGCGCACCCTCAGCAGATAAGATAAAACTCAATCCAGCCATCGCGCCGACGCTGACTGCTGAGATGAGGGCACGTCGCCGAAAATCTTCTTGTAATTCCGGGTCATCGGTCTCCAGCGTGAGATATACTGCCGCGAGCAAGGCGCAGAGCGTCAAGGTGAAAAAACCGATCGCAAACGGAAACGGCGCGAACCACGCTGAGATGAAGTCGGTATCTACGACCCTGGTTTTTACGTCAACATGAATTGTGCCGGATGCAACCGCACCCAACGTAATGCCTAACATCACAGGCGTGATGACACTTGCAATGGCAAAGACTCGACTCCAGCGGCGGTGTGTGGTATCCGATTGGACATCATAAGTGCGAAACACAAACGCTGAACCTCGAAGCACAATACCGATGAGCATCAGCGTCAACGGAATATGCAAAGCCGTGCTAATCGCGGCGAATGCGACCGGAAACGCCACAAACAGCAGCACAACAATAACGATCAACCAGACATGGTTCGCTTCCCAGATGGGTGCGATGGCTTGTATGATAAGTGTGCGTTGTGCTTTCGTGCGTGGACCCGTTGCGAACAGGTCCCAGATACCGCCCCCAAAATCCGCACCACCGGTCAACACATAGATAACCAAGGAGATAAGCATCACACCCGCAACGCAGAGCTCAAGTGTTAACATCGGATTCTCCCTCAAACTGTGTCATACAAGCGTGGACTCTGAAAGATATGACGGCGTAATAAAACGAAAACAATAATGGAAAGAAAAATGTAAAGCACCGTAAAACTAACAAAGGGGATAACGAGATTCGGCATCGGTGTTACTGCCTCTGATGTGCGCATGATATTGTAGATAACCCACGGTTGCCGACCGACCTCCGTGACTGTCCACCCCGCTTCAATCGCGATAAATCCGAGAGGCGTGCAGAGCGTAATGAACCGCAGATACCAACTTTGGGTCGGCAGGTTTTTGTGTTTCCACGCGAGCCAACCGCCAAGAAGTCCAGCGATAATCAGGACGATCCCACAAGCGACCATAATCTGAAATGCGAAGTGTACGATAATTACAGGTGGACGATCTTCGCGCGGTACTTCCTTAAGCCCCATTATTTCTGCGTTGAAGTCGAAATGTGCGAGGAAACTGAGTGCCTTCGGAATCTCAAGTGCGTATCGTGTTTCTTCAGCGTCTTCGTCGGGGATACCGCCGATACGCAAAGGTGCGCCGCGTTCTGTTTCCCACTGCGCTTCCATCGCCGCGAGTTTGATAGGTTGATACTTCGCGACCCGCTTTGCACTGATGTCCCCTGAAATCGGTTGGAGTATTGCGAACACGGCACCGACGCTCAAAGCGATCGCGAACGCCCGACGGTGGAACAGGTTATCTGGGTCGCGTCTGAGAAGATAGGCGTGGATGCCAGCGACTGCAAATCCGACGGCAAGGAACGCAGCGATGGTCATGTGGAGTGCTTGGCTGAATGAGGAAGGGTTAAGCATCGCTGCAATCGGATCAACGTTTGTCACCTCGCCATTGACGATAGAGAAACCGGTAGGCGTGTTCATCCACGCATTAGCGGTCACAACGAAGATACCGGACAAGGTGCCACCGAGCAGCACCATCATTCCAGCGAACCAGTGTGCATATTTCGGGATACGCTCCCAACCGTAGAGGTAAAGTCCCAAGAAGATCGCCTCAAGGAAGAACGCCAACCCTTCCAATGAAAACGGCATCCCGATGATCGGACCGGCGTAAGCCATGAATTCGGGCCACAACAGACCGAGCTCAAATGATAAAACAGTGCCAGAGACGGCTCCAACAGCGAACATGATAGCCGTGCCTTTTGCCCACTGCTTCGCCAGCGTGAGGTAGACTTCTTCCCGTGTCTTGATCCACATCCCCTCGGCAATCACCATCAGTAGTGGCATCGCTATGCCGACCACAGCGAAGATGATGTGAAATGCGAGTGACATCGCCATCTGTGCACGTGCTGCCAACAAATCTGTCATGAGAAAGCCTCCTTCATAGCCCGAGCTCCACATCAGTGAGCGTCACAGGCACCCACCCGATCCGTTAACGATAGGACAGACACATCAGGCGACCCAGGGTTCGAGTCCGAGGAGTTTCTTTCCGAGAGGTGTCAATTCGGCTGTCTTACCGTGGTGATGTTCCTTCTCTTTCGCCTCTTTTCCGAGCCCGGTTAGCCGTTCGCGCCACCCTTTGACCCGCCCTTCGCTGGTGTCCTTTCCATCATTGGGTGCGGGTGACATCGTGATGTATTGTGCCATCCTGGGCCGTTCAGCGGAGTTCGGGCTGCTGCCGTGTGGTAATGCACTGTGCCAGATCACGAGATCACCGGCTTTCCCGGCTACCGGTACCGCCTCGGCTTGGTAATCTCGTACCACGTGCCGTGGGTTCGCATCGTCAGGCAGGTCGTTCAACCATGATTCTAACTTCCGATGGAACCCCGGAATACAGGTAAACGCGCCTTGATTACCGGGTGTATCCGCCAGATATAGGACACCTTGCACCTTCAAACGCACCGGCATACTGTCCAACGACATATCCCAATGCAAGTAAGGACCGGTGAACTCCCAATCTGGACGTTCAGGCGGATTCATACTCGCGCGATCAAAACTGACCCAGAGTTTATCATTTCCCCAAATCTCTGAGAACGCCTGATGGATACGCGGGTATTGGCGGTTGTTCCACAACGCTTGGTGCTGGTAAATTTCGACCATAATGCTGCGTCGCGGCGGGTCAGGATACCAACTGTCCGGATCATCACCATCCATTTCAAGAAAATCCCAGACGGCTTGTTCGGCGGCGCGACAATTTTCAAGTGGCACCGCTTCTGGCACGACAACATAGCCGTGCTCTTCCCAAAATTCTAAGGCTTCTGCGTCAAAAACTGGCATGCGTCTCTCCTTTTCAATCGTTTCAGTTTCAAACTGTTCTACGAACAGAGAACGTTTCGACTACCTGAAAAAATTCAATGTAGTTTTAAGAATACCACAAAATGTTAAGAGAATTCAAATTTTTAGACCATAGGTGTCAATTTAGAGATATTTCGCAGCGTTTGCTTACAATCGAAACTCTGAAAAATTTTCTTGAAATTGGCACGCCCTTGTGGTAAAGTATGGATACTTTCGTGAATATGATTTAACGAATACTGAGACGGAGAGGAGCTTCCCAATGCTTAAAGCAGGATTTATCGGTGCAGGTGGACGCAGTCAGGGTGCACATTATCCGAGCGTCAACCGTCTGGAAGACGATGTTGAAATGCTCGGTGCGTGTGAACTTGATGCGGCGAAACTCGCGCAAGTCGCGCAGAAATACGAGTTCCCACATACGTTCACAGATCATCGTAAGATGTTGGATACTTTAGATTTAGATGTCGTCTATTGTGTGATGAACGAAAAGTGGATTTTGCAACCCGCTTTGGATTGTCTGAACGCCGGCAAGCACCTGTTTATTGAAAAACCGCCGGGTGCCAACAGCGACGAAACGCAACAATTACTTGAGGCAGCAATCGCCAATGATGTCTACTGCATGGTCGGGTTTCAACGCAGGTATGCGGCTGTTACCCGTGAAGCCATGCGCCGCGTCGCAGAAAAGGGACCCGTGACGTTAGCCGTCACCACCTTTAACAAACAGATGTTGGGCGGGAACCGGGAATTTACGACGACCCTCTGGAACGATGTCTGTCACGTCGTCGATTTACTTCGCTATATGGCAGGTGGCGAACCGGTGGAAGTCACGGCGCATCGCGACACTTTTGGTGCAGAACAACGCAACTTCTATACCGCCTTCGTCCGTTTCGATAATAACGTCACAGGTGTGCTTTTCGGAAGCCGGGCATCCGGTGGACGTGTGCTGCGCTCTGAATTGCACGGTGTCGGTATCGGTTGTTATATGAAAATCCCTGAAGAGATCGAAATTTATGAAGATAACCAAAGAAGTCTAATGGGCGGTTGGGAAGTCGATGGTGTAGACGAGCGCGACCAACCGAGCTATGAAGGCGTGCTAACCATGCACCAGCACTTCGTTGACAGCGTTCGCAATCGGACAGTCCCGCTCACAGACCTCCGTGATGCAATTCATTCCATCCACCTTGTGGATCAGATAGAAGGTCCTTTACCGGATTAATGTTTCGTGTACTGAGACAAAACATATAGACGAATTGGAGATCGAATCTATGCTTGATGAACGCCATCTACAACATCAGATTACAGACGAACAGCGCAACAATCTAAATGAGGATGGATATTTCATCGTTGAAAACGTGCTCCCGTTAGACCTTGTTGAACGCCTCGAAGCACGGGTCGATAGCATCTATCAGGATCATCTCGATGCCGGTTATGACCCGCATACCAAAAACCAGTTGACTGCGCACAAGAATTTTTTCTATCCAAACTTCCTCGGCAGAGACCAGATTTTCGTCAATATTCTGGACTGGTATAAAACGTTCCCGAAGGTTTGGGGCATTCTGGGATGGAACATCTACTCCTACCACAGCCACTTCATTGTCACGCCGCCACGTCCGGAGGCGGTTCGCGGTAAACCGGCACCCCTCGGTTGGCATCAAGACAGTGGACGCGTTAATGTTGAGATCGAAAGTTCACCTCGTCCGCGTCTCTCCATCAAAGTCGTCTACTGGCTATCCGACTGTTCCGAAATCGGACGCGGGAATTTCTATGTTATTCCGGGAAGTCACTTGTGGGATAAACTTGAGCGTCCTGCGGACGGTTCAATGCCGGAAGGTGCGACACCTGTCTGTTGTAAAATCGGCGATGCCGTTTTCTTTGATCGACGTATATGGCACGCACGGAGCGAGAACGATTCCGAAATTACGCGTAAAGGACTCTTCTACGGCTACGGCTACCGTTGGCTCCGAAGCAAGGACAATATGACGATCCCGAAGGAGATGTTCGAGCGGAACGATCCCATCCGGCAACAACTGCTCGGCGGTGGCACTAACGCAAACGGACACTTCTCACCAAAGGACACAGATGTTCCTCTGAAAGTATGGCTTGAAGAACACGGTGCCATTGCAAAGTCCTAAATCTGATTCGCTTGACAGACAGGAGAAAATAACGTATAATATCATTTAATTAAGGGACGAATGGAGGCAGATTTTTTATGTTTCAAAAAAAGTTTAATGTCAGCATCTTGGCTGTTGGTGTTATGACAGCCATTTTGATTGCAACAGTATCAGGGGAGGAGGCAGTGACAGCTCCAAACACACTAAAAGTGGGGATGATTGCCCCAGATTTTACATTGACAGATGAAGCGGGTACCGAACGAAATCTCAGTGACTACCTCGGCAAAAAGAGCGTCGTCCTCGCGTTCTATCCGAAAGATTTTACAGGTGGCTGAACGACCGAACTTTGCTCGCTCCGGGATAATTTGAGCGAGATAGAAGCGACAGGGAGTGTCCTGTTCGGTGTTAGTGTTGACTCCGTTGACTCACATAAACGGTTTCGAGAGGAACAGAAATTCGGGTTTTCGTTGTTAGCGGACACGGAATTCGAGGTAAGCAACCAGTACAGCGGAATTATGGAGCGTTTCAACGCTTCACAGCGGGCAACCTTTATCATTGACAAAGCGGGATACATCCGCGCCATTGATAAGAAGGTTAATGTCAAAACGCACGGTGAAGATGTTGTTGCCATGCTTAAGAAGGTACTACCGAAGATAGAAGTTGGACAATCCGCCCCCGATTTCATTGCCACAGATAGTACAGGCGAAACCTATCAGCTGAGCGAGTTACTCGAAAAGAAAAAGAATGTCGTCCTATCGTTCTACCCGCGCGATTTCGGACGTGGCTGAACGGCGCAAGTTTGCTCGCTCCGTGATGAGTCGAGTCATTTCGCAAAATACGATGCACAGATTTTCGGGATTACGCACAACGACGCAGATTCGCATCAGAAATTTTCAGAAGAAAATCAGTTGAATTTCCCGCTTTTGATGGACACAGGACGTAATCTCTCACTCCTATATGGAACAACGGATGCACCAGATGGCGCCATCACGCGTTCAGTCATCATCATTGATAAATCGGGGAAGATTATAGAGATTGACCGGCAGGTTAACGCCGCTACCCACGGGACAGATGTCGTCAATTTCTTCAAAGCCTTGGAATCATCAAATTAATAGATGGCGCGTAGCAATTTATCAACGATACCGGCAGGCATCGCATGGAGTACCTCTGTGCTCTTTAGTCCGTTCTTGGTGCCGATTGCGGCTGCTGCCGGTGTTGTCTACAAACATGCAGATCCGCAAAACGCGCTCCGCTGGTTAGCAATCGTCGTGCTATTTGTTACCGTTATCCCTGCACTTTCAATAGCCGTAATGGTGCGGCTTTCTAAAGTCAGCGATCTCCATCTGCAGAATAGAGAAGATCGGTTTCTACCTTTATGTTGTACGCTTATCAGTATGATTGTGGGGACCGTTCTATTGCACCGGCTGGGTGCGGCGCGTGAAATCGTTTGGGCGGGTGTCGCGTATATTACGAACAGTGTTATTTTTTCGGCAATTACGCCGATCTGGAAGATCAGTTTTCACAGTAGCGTTGCCACCGGCTGCGTTACCGTCCTTGTGATGCTCGTTAACCCACACTTTGGCTGGTTATTTCTGTTAGTGCCGTTGATTTCTTGGGCACGGGTTTACCGAAAACGACACACGCTTCTGCAAACTGTTGTCGGCGCGGTCCTTGCGCTCGGTAACACGGTCATCGTTCTGTATATGGTGCAACTCCAAAATTAAAGATTAAAGAACAACAGTCTGATGGGTGATACCATCTCTAAAAATAGAGCAGCTTATATGCAAATCAAATATCTATTTTTGACCCTCACGGTTATCTGCACGCTTTTACTGCCACGCTTCGTCTGCGCGCAACAGGATGAACCGCAAGTGGTGAACGTCCCCGATCCGAATTTAGCAGCAGTGATACGAGTCAAGCTTGGCGTAGGCACTATTACGACACACAACCTGTTGAAACTTACGACTCTATGGGCCGAGGGTTACGAGATAGAAGACTTGACCGGGCTTGAATACGCACAAAACCTCAACAATTTGTTTCTTAGTGATAACAACATATCGGACATATCACCCCTCGCCGAACTTACACAAATGGATTATTTGCATCTTCGTAATAACAACATATCGGACATATCACCCCTCGCTGAACTAAAAAACTTGAGACAGTTGCATCTTCCTGATAACAATATATCGGATATATCACCTCTCGCCGAACTCACGCAAGTGGAGCGATTGTGGCTTCAGTATAACAACATATCGGACATATCACCTCTCGCCGAACTAAAAAAACTGGAGACATTGCTTCTTGGCGATAACAATATCTCGGATGTATCCCCACTTGCCGGACTTACACAGCTGGAACAATTGGGGCTTCATCGTAACAACATCTCGGATATATCACCTCTCGCTGGACTGACAAAACTGAGGCTATCGTGGGACATATTACTTTATGCTAAAAACCTTTCAGAACTTTTACCCTTCGCTGGACGTCTGGAACATTTGACTTTTAGCTATAAAAACATCTCGGACATATCACTTCTCGCTGAATTCAAAAACTTGGTTTCGTTGGATCTTCGTAATAACAACATCTCGGATGTATCACCTCTCGCTGAACTCATACAACTCAATTCTTTGAATCTTCAGAATAATAACATATCGGATGTATCGCCCCTTGCCGAACTCATACAACTCAATTCTTTGAATCTTCAGGATAACAACATATCGGATGTATCACCTCTCGCTGAACTCAAAAACTTGGAAGGAATATCTCTTCAAGATAACAACATCTCGGATGTATCACCTCTCGCTGAACTCATACAACTCAATTCTTTGAATCTTCAGGATAACAACATATCGGATGTATCACCTCTCGCTGAACTCACACAACTTACATCTTTGGTTCTCCAGAGTAACAACATATCGGATGTATCACCTTTGGTCGGGTTAATAAATCTGAAACAGCCCGGGTACCTTTACAACGCGTTGTCTCTTAGTAACAATCCACTGAATTACACCTCCATCAACACACATATCCCGGCCATGCAAGCGAAAGGGATTAACGTGACGTTTTGGGAGCGTATGCCAGAAAAACTTCTGAAAATATTCGGAGATGCCCAACAAGGTGGTGTCAATTCGACATTGCCACTCCCGTTTGTCGTGGAAGTGTTGGATCAGGGGCGCGGACGGTTTTCAGGTGTCCCGGTGACATTTACTATCACTGCTGGGGAAGGCGAACTCAGCGCGACTACCGTTGAAACAGACTTCTACGGTAGAGCATCGGTACATTTGCGGATGGAAGCAACACCCGGTACGACAACTGTCGAGGTAAGTGCACCGAATATCTCGGAACCCCTACTGTTTACAGCAATCACCATCGCGGACAGCCCACCGGTGATTGTCCGCGATGCGAACCTTCGAGCGAAGATAATGGAAACCCTCGGCACACGTTTCGGTGAGGTGCTAACCCACATGGATATGTTGCAGCTGCGGACGTTGGCGGCAGACAATATGAACATCTACGATCTCACAGGGTTGGAATATGCCGCTAATCTGACGAGTCTATCGCTGCAGGACAACATGATAGCAAATGTGCTACCCCTATTTGCATTAACGCAACTGACAACGTTGGACCTCAGGAACAATTGGTTATCGGATGTGTCGCCCTTGACAAACTTAGTCCATTTAAAAAACGGGCAAGGATTGTTTCTACAAGGCAACCGCCTGAATACTGCCGCTATCCATAAATATATTCCATACCTACAATCAGCCGGTGTGAACGTCAGCTTTGATAGTACCGTGACGGAGTCAGCGTATATCGTACGACCCATCTATCTCCGTGGGCCCGGTCTTCAACATGACCCCGAAACGTTTGAAGAGATAAAAAACTTGATGTGGGAGGTACAACAATTTTACGCCGATCAGATGGAAATCTACGGCTTCGGCAGGAAGACCTTCCAGTTTGAGACCGACGCGGACGGGAACGCCTTCGTGTATCACGTTAACGGAAGATTTTTTGGAGAAAAGGCGGTACCAGAATTTAATTGGTTTGATTCATCAAAGAATATTATTCGTCTTGTCTTCGTGGAGGATCTGAATCCCAACACGGTGAGCCATCCATGCGGTCAAGGGCACGGCGATAGCCATAGCGGATATGTAGAAGTGTCCTGTATTAGTTTCATAACAGTTGCCCATGAACTTGGACACGCTTTTGGCTTACCTCACGATTTCCGCCATCCTCCTTTTGGCACTGCTGGTTATATAATGTCTTACGGAAGCCAGAGAATGCTCTCCCAATGCGCGGCGGAGTGGTTAGATGTCCACCGCTACTTCAACACTGAGCGCACTGCTGCTGATGGAGACGTTACAATCGAGGTGTTACCGCCTCTCCTACATCCACCGAATGCTATCCGTCTCCGCTTTAATGTAACTGCACCCGCGGGACTTCACCAAGCACGGATTTCTGGAGTTGATCAAATTGGAACGTTTAGTGGTCGCAAGGTGCCTGGATTGATTGCTTGTAAACTTTTAAACGGAAATCCGAGCGAAACTGTCGATTTTGTCATCTCCCCCTTATCCTCTCAGATGTTCAGTGTAGGGCTGACAGTTGTTGATAAGCATGGAAATATCGGAGGCGCGCCTTATACAGTCGATGTTCCTTCTGTACTACCTGAACAACCCGTCTCAATACCGGATCCCAATTTAGCAGCGGCAATCCGAAAAGAGATTGGCGAGGTTATCACGACCCGGACACTGTTTAATCTAATAGAACTTTCCGCCGGAGAGATAACAGACCTCACCGGTATAGAATACGCAAGCAACCTCAGTGTATTGGGACTTTCTGGTTCAATATCAGATATTTCACCCTTATCGGGTTTGACACAACTACGCCGTTTGTATCTTGGTGGTAACAACATCTCGGATATAACTCCTCTTAGCGAACTCAAAAACTTGAGGAACTTACACCTTGGTAGTAACAACATATCGGATATATCCGCTCTTGCCGAACTCAAAGAGCTCTATTCGCTGGGTCTTCAGAATAACGACATATCGGATATATCCCCTCTTGCCGAACCGACACAGATCCGTTGGTTGTATCTTTCCAACAACAACATTTCGGACGTAGCACCTCTCGTTAAGCTCGCTTCAGTGATTCCATCTCGGAATTCATTGGAGCTTCGTTTTGATCATAATAATATCTCGGATATATCTCCCTTTTTGGCGGTAGATACCCCGGAAGCGGGGCGGCTCTCTTTATCTATGTGGGGCAATCCGTTGAACGATCCCTCCAGAAATAGACACATCCCGGCGCTGCAGGCAAAAGGGATTCGATTTGGATTTTCACCTTATATCCAAGCTCATGCACGAAGCGAAATCACGGGACCCTGGCTCTGGATGATCGCACCTACTATACAGTTCGAGGGTGGTGCGCGCTCCATAGATGTGGATTCGCTCGCCGCTGCCAGCAACGGAACTGTCACAGAAGCAGATGTCGCAATCCACGGGGCAAACGCAGGTGATAGGTTCGGAAATTTCGTCTGGACACCCGGACGTATTTCTGCTCTCCAAAACAATAATATCAATGAATGTCTCAACAGGATCGGGATGATAGAAGGCGATGTGAACGACCATTCGGCTTACGCCTTGTTTTCGTGGGTCTCTGATACCGATGGAACACGCAGGATGTATGTCGGTTATGATGATGCCATCAAAATCTGGCTCAACGGGGAAATGGTTTACAGAACTGCTGCGAATAGGCACCTATATAATTCTGGTGCGAGCTTTCAAGTGAATTTAAAGCGCGGACAGAATCTGCTGCTTGTAAAGGTAAGTCAATGGGAAGGGGATTGGAGTATGTTCGTCGGTATTCGTGGGTTTGAAAACATACAGGTACCCGATATAGCGGCGGATGTCAACGGCGACGGCGTGGTGAACGTTCAAGACCTGGTGTTGGTGTCCGCTAACTTTGGGAAGACGGGTCAGCAGGATGCGGATGTCAACGGGGATGGTGTCGTCAACATTGCCGACCTCGTCTTGATAGCGGGTGCGTTAGGTGACGCGGCAGCTGCGCCTTCAGCATTCCGTGGGACTGCTACGGCGTTACCCTCGCGTGCCACAGTTGAACAGTGGCTGGCAGATGCATACCGGCTGCCGCGCCTTGACGCGCGTTTGGCGCGTGGAATTGCGTGGCTGGAACAGCTCTTGGCGGCGTTAGTGCCAGCGGAAACGGCAGTGCTGACGAATTATCCGAACCCGTTTAACCCGGAAACGTGGATACCGTACGAATTGGCGGAACCTACGGAGGTGACGCTGCGTATCTATACTGTGGATGGTACTTTGGTGCGGCGTTTGGTTTTGGGGCACAGAGCTGCAGGTATCTATCGTAGCAAGAGCCGTGCGGCGTATTGGGATGGCACGAACGCGCAAGGCGAGAAAGTCGCGAGCGGTCTCTATTTCTATACATTCTCAGCAGGCGATTTTGAAGCCACGCGGAAAATGTTAGTAAGGAAATAAATCATTATGTCTGTCGCAGGGGAGGTAGGTTGTCCCAATCGCATTCTAAACAGAAATTGGCTTCCCTACCGAGCCGGCGTACCCTGCCGCCACACTCAGGACATTTAAGAAGTCGCGGTGGGTTAGTCTCTTCGGTATTCGGTGGAAACATGAGTAACTGTTCTATCGGCAGATTCTGCTCTCTTGCCCTTCCGAGTTCAAGTTGGACGTTCTCAAGTATATCACGGGTATCGAATTTAAAGGGTGGTGGAGAATTGCGATTTAGATTAATAAAATCGCTTCGGTAGATCCGAACGGTATTGTCTTCTTGAACTTTCCGCATAAAGAGCGTATATTTATCGGGTGCTACGAGATACGCTGTGGTATCTAAGACGTGTCTGCGGGGTTTGATTGTTATCTCATATCCGCCATAATTGAGTATAGAGGAACTTGACCCCGTTTGCATCTGACAGATCTCAAAGAGTTCATGAGAACTTGAGGCGGAAAGTATCAACAGATATTGACGACACGGATGTTGGACAAGACGTTCAAACGGCAGAAAGACTTCCGCTTCTGCATTATCTCGGAGAAATTGAACGAAAGTCGCATAAATTAACTCGTTTAACCGCCGAGATTGCGATGTGCTATCTTCATCAACACGGTTAAGCTCGCGTGAATAAAGTTCGATTTCGACATTCACATCGACAGGTTCATTTTCAGCATTGATACGCTGCAGCCGTTCCACGGGACGGTCAGCGACTTTAAGAATAAAAGGTAGCATAGCGAACCCCCTAAAACTCCTTACAAACAAGGGATATATTAATTTTAACACACGACTGCGTTTTTTTACAATGAAAAATAGCAGTTAGCGTTACGCTTGACAAAGCGTTGCATACCTGATATGTTAAGATAGCGCGTTAACGGAAAAGTTCATTATCAGAAAGGATACAGGTTATGTCAGGACACTCTAAATGGTCAACAATCAAACATAAAAAAGCAGCAAACGACTCAAAGCGTGGTAAACTCTTCTCAAAATTGGTCAAAGAAATTACAGCATCTGCGCGTATCGGTGGTGGCGATATAGATACGAATCCACGACTTCGAACAGCCATTGCAGCTGCAAGATCAAGCAATGTCCCCAATGATAACATCGAAAAAGCGATTCTTCGCGGCACGGGTGAACTTGAGGGTGAAACCTACGAAGAAATCCTCTACGAAGGTTACGG
This sequence comes from Candidatus Poribacteria bacterium WGA-3G, assembly GCA_000406005.1. Lineage (GTDB taxonomy): Bacteria > Poribacteria > WGA-4E > WGA-4E > WGA-3G > WGA-3G. The sequence goes on along the minus strand of ASZN01000005.1, from coordinate 156,494 downwards.
ACCCGGCGGTGTCGCAGTGATGATAGAAGTCCTGACCGACAACCGCAATCGTGCAGTTGCAGAGATTCGGCACGCTTTCAGTAAGCATGACGGTAGAATCGGTGAACGCGGGTGTGTCGCCTGGGGTTTCGATAAGTGTGGATTGATCGTTGTTACATCTGATAGCATCGATGAAGAAGACCTATTCATAACCGCAGTCGAAGCGGGTGCCGAAGATGTGACCGCCTCCGACACAGGCATGGAAGTCATTACACCGTTCGAGATGTTCGATAGCGTCCTGACGGCAATTCAGGAGACATCCGCCAAAGTTCAACTCGCTGAGATTAGCATGATTCCACAAAATACAGTGAAACTCGAAGGAAAAGAAGCGGAACGGATGCTACGCCTCATGGATGCCCTCGATGATCTTGACGATGTTCAGAAGGTTTATGCCAACTTCGATATTCCGGATAACCTGTTAGAAGCCGCAGCGTAGCAACGGTTCTATTGGAAGGGACATCAAATGCAAAACCCGCCTCACCCAACCGCAAGGAACAGGAAAAAAATAATTCTTGGCGTTGATCCGGGCATTGCGAATACAGGATACGGTGTGGTTGAGGCTCACGGCATCCGTTTAATCCCGCGTGATTTCGGTAACATCCGAACCAGTCCGAGAACAGCACCTGAGGTGCGATTGAAAGAGATTTACGATGTTATAACCCGCGTGATCGCAGAATTCGCTATCGAGAATGTGGTACTTGAAGATATCTTCTTCAGTAAAAACACGAGCAGCGCTTTCAGCGTTAGCGAGGTCAAAGGTATCGTGAAACTCGCAGCAGCGAACGCGGGCTGCCCTGTGGCTGTATATACACCTACCGAAGTAAAAAAGGCGATCGTCGGCTACGGGAAAGCCACAAAACCTCAGATGCAAAAGATGGCACAAGCACTGCTTAAACTTAAAGAGCCGCCTCGTCCGGATCACGCTGCAGATGCGCTCGCGCTCGCGCTCTGCCATGCCCGGTCCTATAAAGTTCTTGAACTCCGTAAAAAATATTCTTAACTATTAACTTTTGTGTATCGTTCCACTTCGTTTCACGATGGTTTCTGGCTAAGGACGCAACATAATTAACCGAAAACCCGTTTGAAGTAACCAAAAACCTGCTCGGAATGTAATGGAGAGCAGAAAAATATTCTTAACTATTAACTTTTGTGCATCGTTCCACTTCGTTTCACGATGGTTTCTGGCTAAGGACGCAACATAATTAACCGAAAACCCGTTTGAAGTAACCAAAAACCTGCTCGGAATGTAATGGAGAGCAGAAAAAGGGCCCATAGTTTAAAATTAAAAAGATGATTGCTTATATCAAAGGTGCTATCGTCCATAAGGATACAAAACAGGTCATCGTAGATGTCAACGGCATCGGGTATGCCATTGACGTGACACCACGTGTTATAAGCGGACTACCGCCTATAGGCGAGATGGTTACCTTCTATACGCACTATTACCAAAGCCGTGAAAACAAAGTCACGCTCTACGGATTCACCTCAATGGATGCGCTCAAAATTTTTGAGTTGGCACTGACTGTCTCCGGTGTAGGACCGGCACTCGCGCAAAACATTGTTTCGAGGTTGTCGCCTTCACAATTCCAACGTGCTGTACAACGTGGAGATACAACCACACTGATGCGGGTGCCACGCTTAAGCAAAGGAATTGCACAAGTTGTCATTACCAAGTTGAAAAACAAGATTAGTAAAATAAAATTGGAAGGCGCGGTAGATACAGAAAAATCTGTAGCACCCGATATCGAGGTGATCCAAATTCTTGTTAACCTGGGTGCGTCAGAGCTTGAGGCAGAACAAGCCGTTGAAAAAGCACAAAAAGTCCTCGGCGGTTCTGCGAAACGGGATAACTTAGTTAAACAAGCACTTCGCTATATCCGAAATTAGTTTTTAGGAACACAAATGGCTATGAATTGGAATGAACACTTTACTTTCAGGTTTCGTATTCGGATGAAACAAAATGGATAACCAGAACATACCAGATTTCTCCCATTTAGCCGATGAAGAGGACGAGCTTAGCTACAGCCTTCGTCCGGAAACGCTAAGCGAATTTATCGGACAGGATAGAGGCAAAGAGCAGCTCCGTATCCACATTGAAGCCGCAAAAAAGCGTGGCGACGCGCTTGAGCACGTCCTACTCGTCAGTCCACCCGGACTCGGTAAGACAACGCTCGCGAGGATCATCGCCAACGAAATTCGGAGTAACTTTAAACAGACGATAGGCCCCGTTATGGAACGGCTCGATCTCGCTTCGACCCTGACGAACCTCGAAAAGGGAGATATTCTGTTTATTGACGAAATCCACCAGATGAAAGGACACGTACAAGAATCGCTCTATCCTGCGATGGAAGATTATCAGCTTGATTTAACCATCGGTCAGGGTCCGGCATCGGATTCCGTGCAAATTCCGCTCCAGCACTTTACACTTGTGGGAGCGACGACGCGTGAAGGCCTGCTTGCGGGTCCGTTTCGAGACCGTTTCGGTATCCGCCTCCACTTGGACTACTACGAAGCAGAGGACATCCAGAAAGTCATCCGAATCAACAGTTCAAAGCTCGACATTGATATTGACGAAGATGCAGAATATGCCTTAGCTCGTCGTTCGCGCGGCACGATGCGTATTGCGAATAAGCTGCTCGCTAACGTTAGGGATTATGCTCAGGTTAAAGGGGACGGTATACTTTCGCTTGAGGTTGCGGAGGCGGCACTCAAATTCTTTGGCATCGACGAACGCGGATTAAACGCACAAGATTACGCTTACTTTCAGACGCTTATTGAGAATTTCAGCGGACGTGCAGGGGTTAAAGCACTCGCCGTCGCTTTAAGTGAAGATGAACGCACGATTAGGGAAGTTTACGAACCTTACTACATTAAAGAAGGTTTTTTAGCGTTGACACCCGGAGGACGTGTCGCAACCGATGCGGCTTACGCGTATTTCAACTATCCTATGAGTTCACAACCATCGTTCTTCGATTCGATGTGATCTTTGGCGAGGTGCAATCTCAACGTAATTATGAAACTCACAGATTTTGATTACCATCTGCCGGCTGATCGGATCGCACAAAGCCCCCTTCAACGGCGTGATGCTTCACGACTTTTGGTAGTTGATCGCGATGCCGGTGTTTTTCACCACACACAATTTTCACATATCGGTGAACACTTACCGCGCAATTCCGTGTTAGTCCTAAACGACACTAAGGTAATCCCGGCACGTCTCATCGGTAAAAAGGCAGAAACCGGCGGTAAGATAGAACTGCTCCTCATCCGAGAAAGCGAGACGAACACTTGGGAAGTCCTCGCGAAACCGAGACGGAGCCTTCGGATCGGTACACGGATTATATTCGGTACTGATAAACTGACAGCAGAAGTCGTGGCGAAACCCGATGATGGACACTGTATCGTCCGTTTCGATTACAATCACAACGAAACGTTTTTAGCCATACTTTCGGACATCGGCATGATGCCGTTACCGCCTTACATTCGTCGTCCACCGACCGCTGAAGATAAGGTGCGATATCAGTCTGTCTATGCCGCTACGGAAGGTGCGATTGCTGCGCCGACAGCCGGACTGCACTTTACTGAGGAACTGCTGGCAGCATTGAAGGGTAACGGGATAGAGATCGCGACGTTAACACTGCATGTCGGACCTGGGACGTTTCAACCGGTGAAGGTCGAAAATATTCAGACCCACAAGATGCACGCCGAATATATTCACCTGACTGAAACAGAAGCGAAACGGATTCGCATCGCGCAGGAGACCGGATCAAAAATTGTCGCTATCGGGACGACAGTGGTGCGTTCACTTGAAACCGCCGGTGCGACTGGAACTGTCCACTCTTATAGCGGTTATAGCGAACTCTTTATCTATCCGGGATACCAATTTAACGTGGTAGATGCCATGGTTACCAATTTTCATCTACCTAAATCAACCTTACTAATGTTAGTGAGTGCCTTCGCTGGACGCGATCTGATCCAGAAGGCGTATCAAGCGGCACTCGAAAATAACTACCGTTTTTACAGTTATGGCGATGCCATGCTGATTCTTTAGGAGAAACTTATGGATGCAATAACAGGTATGCTCGTCCCGTTTTTAGCGATGGGTGTCATTTTTTATTTTTTACTATTTCGGCCGGAGCAAACGAAACGCAAAAAACATCAAAATATGCTGGAGAACCTGTCTAAGGGTGACGAAATCGTAACCAACGGTGGACTGCACGGCAAGATCCTCGGCTTGAGCAATGATAAGAACATAATCCTGATTGCTGTTGGGGAAGTAAATAGCCAAGAGGTAAAGGTTCAAATTTCGCGGAGTGCTGTCGCCTTTCTCAAGAAGGGTGGCGAACTCATTGAAGGCGAGTAGTGTTCTGTCTACATTTCAATTTCTTGTAGAAGCACGCTGCGCTCGCGATCTCTACACCTTACTTGGGTTGCATCCACAACTGATAACTACTGCTTCCGGATGTCAACAGAATGGCTTGATGCTGTTCTGGAACAGTGAACACATCATTGTGATACACCTGTGCGCGCACCGTTTCCGTGGTGCGCGTAACATCGTAAACGGCAACGTTATCCGTATCTTGGAACCGCTGAAAGCAGATCGCCTCGCCGTTTACACGGACATCCGAACCGTCCGAATAAAGGTTTTCCCAAATCCTGAGACGTGTCTCATTTTCACCGATTCTCTCGCCTTCCCTCAAAATAACCGCTGCAGATTCGGAGTGAGATGAGACCTTGCACACTGCAATTTCGACACCTGTTTCATGCGTGAGAATCTCGTAGGTTGTGTGATGTGGAACATAAGCGACACATGCCCCGCCGTGGAAAACATCTCGACGCTCACCCAAAGTTCCGTACGCTTTGTTGCCGTTATGTCCCACTAACAACGTACAGTTTCCACCCAGCGCGATCAAAGCGACCTCGGTATCATCAGAATGACCAAAGAAGGTTGATTTGGAGGTAAGGGTAAGAATCCCGAAATGGAGTTTCACAATGCCCATCTCACCGGGCTTCACGATTTCGGTGTATCCGTCGGTAGGTATGTAGTTTTTAGATGCCGACATGGGGTTGAAAATTCGATAGGTGTTCGACGAGGCTTGCTAAGGGCAATCCAACGACGTTAAAATAGCATCCATCAATACGTCTAACGAAAGCGGCACCGCGTCCTTGAATCCCATACGCGCCAGCCTTATCCGATGGTTCACCACTCTCGATATATGCCGTTATTTCGGTATTTTGTAATTTCCGAAAGTAGACCTGAGTCGTCTCTGACCAGACATGTTCGCGTCCCGATGATGCCTCGATTAATGCCACACCGGTCACAACCTCATGGCGCGTGTTGCTCAGGGAGGTCAACATCGCCGATGCCTCGGCATCGTCAACCGGTTTCCCCAGAAGTTTACCATCTAACGCTACCAGCGTATCTGCTCCGATAACCAAACCGTTGTCATGATGTTGTGCGACAGATGATGCCTTTAGCAAAGCGAGTTCTTGTGTCACCTCGCTTGCAGGTTTATTGGCATAGGTATCGTATGGCGGTTCCACAGCATCGCTCGGGTGTACATCATAAGTTACGCCGATCTGTGATAGCAATGCTGCGCGTCGAGGCGATGCGGAAGCTAAAATCAGATGCGGAACTTTCACAAGACATTCATTGGCTTGCATGCTACTTTAGGCAATACCACCTTGCATCTTGCCCCTCCTGAATTTCTAACAGATCTGCCTGTACCAATTCCTGGATCCCGTTTTCAATATCCGTTTCAGAAAACCCGATTTTCTGAAGAAGCGGATCGCGGTGCGGCATGCGAAACCAGTCTGGATTATCAGAAGAACAATATTTCTTCTTAAAGATTTCCAAAGCATTATATAGACGCAGTGTCTTTGGGGGTAATCCCACAAGTGGGTTAATCTCAGCAAAGGATTGGAGCGATTGGTTCGGCATTGCTTCAGCCCTTAGATAAGCAAAGTTATTCATACCTTGAATAACGTATCCACTCACAGAATGGTTACAAAAAATAACAAACGTCCTCTCGTGCCTTTCTTGAGATGTCGGTATCGCGGACGATTTTAACACGCCGATGTCATCACATCGTATTTGACAATCCTTTAACATTGTGCTAAACTTTCCCAAATCCTACTCAGGACGGTGCGATATTGCTTACCCAGAATGAAAATCGTATATCAGGACGTTCCGTTCTGATCGGTATCTGCTGCGTCATCGTTATCTGTTGCATCGTCTCTTATGCGGAACTTGTGATTACCTACATCCAAATCGGGTTTTTGCAGTTACCGCCAGCCGTTATCGGGCTGTTCTTTTTCCTTGTATTAGGAAATCGGCTGCTTGCCAAGCTCAACGACCGGTTTGCGTTTTCACCCCGCGAGTTGATGTGTATTTACTGTATGATGCTCGTTGCGTCAATGATCTCGTCGCGCGGGGTCATGGAAAAACTGATCCCTGCGCTCATCGCAGTCAACTACTTCACCAATGAGACCAACAGTTGGGACACGCTCTTTTTCCCACACATCAAGCCGTGGCTAATCCCATTCTCGCCTGAACAGAAAGGTCAAGCATCGATCGCTATCAGCTTCTATGAAGGCATACAAGGTGGCGATAGTATTCCGTGGCGCGCATGGTTAGAACCGTTATCCGCTTGGGGTGTACTCGTCTTTTTCGTGTTCACGGCGTTTCTCTGTTTAGCAGCGATTTTACGCAAACAGTGGATCGAAAACGAGAAACTCTCATTTCCGTTGGTCTCTCTCCCGCTTGAATTCGTCCACGAGGGACACGGTTTCTTTCGGAACCGGCTGATGTGGTTAGGGTTCGCACTCCCTGCATTGATTTTCACCTTAAACGGACTCCATGAAATCTGGCCGCAAATTCCGAACTTATCGCTACGGTATCTGCTCAATCAGTATTTCACGGAACAACCTTTCAATGCCATCGCCTATACCCCCATCTTCTTGTCTTTCGCGGCGATAGGTTTTTTTTATCTCCTACCGACACAACTGCTGTTCAGTCTATGGTTCTTCTTCCTACTCACACGGTTCCAAGACATCGTTGCAGCAATGTTCGGATTACGGGTCAGTAGCATGCCGCTCTATCCGACCCGACTTTATATCGGTTACCAAGTTGCAGGTGCATACATCGTGCTGGTAATTTCGTTTATCTATATGGGACTTCCGCATTTTCGACGCGTTTTTCGCGAAGCCTTCACCGGAAACAAAACAGATGACGCTGACGAACTCCTACCTTATCGCACAGCAGTTTGGGGACTCATCGTTAGTCTGATTCTTGCAGTAGGGTGGTGCTATGCAGCCGGACTGAATTTAGGTTTTGCTGTGTTTGAGATACTGGTTTATATCTGCATCGTTGCGGTTGTGATGGCACGTAGCACAGCCGAAGGCGGCTTGCTGATGACGGAAACCTCGTTTCGACCGTTAGATTTGTATCAACTCATCGCCAGCAAAGCATCATTGGGTGCGCAAAGTCTCACCGTGCTGTCGCTCCTTGACGCAATTTTCACTCGTGACCAGCGCGGGTTAATCCTGACAGGCTTCTTAGACGGTTTAAAAATTAGGGACCGGGTCGGAATGTCATACCGTTCGTTGGTAAGCGTGTTCGTGTTAGGCTGTACGCTGGCATTTCTGTGTGCGGCAGCCATCCATCTATGGCTTCCCTATAAACACGGTGCCAATTATATGTATAGTTACACCTACCGCGGGAACCCGCTTTGGGCATTTCAGGATAACGTTGCAGCGATAGAAGGGTTAGGCACAGATCATCGCACGACGGGAGGCCTCTTCTTCGGCGTGGGTATATTGGTGACAACCGGCTTGGTCATCTTGAGAATGCTCTATTGGTGGTGGCCTCTGCACCCGCTTGGGTATGCGTTATCGGCTTCGTGGACACTGGTTGTGTTCTGGTTTCCGGTTTTAATCGCGTGGGGCATTAAAACGCCGATCCTACGCTACAGCGGCATTCGGCAGTATCAGCGACTCCGTCCATTCTTCTTAGGCATGGTTTTCGGCGAATTCAGCATGGCGGTCCTATGGACGCTGATCAGTTGGAGTGCAAACGTACCTGCACCATTCTTTCCGTGGCCCTGATCATCACGTTTCACAAGTCAGGCAGCAGTCCGATTGCGTGCTATGACCTCCCATGTGCCCCGACAATACCCATCAGTATCCACGACATAGTAAAACGGGTGCAACGCGACACACGGACAGATATGCGTTGGACAGACGTAAATTTCTTGTCCAATGTGCATCGGTGTACTGTCAGGGACGTTAATTGCCCAATGCTCCTCGTGTTGCATGTCCACTTCAGCATCTTCAATATTCAGGACGACCCCTCGGTCCCCAGCGGGATCCGCGGCGATGGCTTTATGCCCCAAATCAAGCGTAATCCGATGCGGTGTAGGGATACTGATGACACGACTCAGGAGCAGTGCTGCAGGCGTGAAACCGAGGTCGGGAAAGTGGGTCGTATAGCCGTGGTCGTGGAAAACGAATGTCCCCGGTGATGCTTCTACACCTGGTGTCTCGGCATACATCGGAAATGTCGGTGTGCCGCCCATCACCACCAACGGCACGTCAAGACCTTTGGCAACAAGTTTACCTTTCATCTCCGCAACCTCTGCGAGACTTTTGTTGCAGGCTGCTTTCCGTTCGGCGACATCTTCATCGTGGATGTGTCCATCGTAGACGTGCAATCCCCACGGTTGCAACCCGTCTGCTGCTTCCATCTGTGCATAGACATCCACAGCAGCGTCACCGACCGGTATTCCCGTACGGTTCATCCCTACGTCTAAATCTAACATGACTTTGACTGTTAAGCCGAACTTCGCCACTTCCGCCGAGAGTGCTGTCACTGCCTCCGTGTGATCAACGATAACCTTGAAATCCGCATCAGGATATCGCCGCTGTAGCGAAACAAAACGACCGATATTCGGACCCACCATCTGATAGGCGATTAGAATATCCTGAATACCGTTCTGTGCTAACATCTCCGCTTCGCGTAGCGTAGCGCACTTATGTTTCAGGATACCGGCATCGCGTTCCATAACGATAATCTCGGCTGTTTTATGCGTTTTGGCGTGCGGTCTGAGTTTCGAGACATCCCCATTAACAGTAGCGATTGCATGTTCAATGTTCTGCTGAACCTGCGCGAGATAGACAACAAGGGACGGACTCGGTATCGTCTCAACGTTCTGAATACGGTATTTTTTATCCATGGGTTTACCTCTTTGCACGATCAATTGTCAAACAGTTTATGAGTGGTAACCAATTTATCCTGTCACTGCCATACACTGTGAGTGTGCTTTGTAAGCCCGTCTGCTAATCTGCTTCATCCGCATCTTGTAGGGCGTTATTGATGAGCGATTCACTCAGGTGCATCCCGTTATCTCGCAACTGCATTAAAAGCGGCTCGATGACATCAATTAAGCCTTCTTCCTTTGCCCTAAGCAAAATGCCTACCGTTCCTTTAGTGATTAATCCAATTTCCTTGGCCTTCCGTCTTCCTTTATTTTCATCAAGAAGAACGAGACGGGCATCATGTTCAGCTGCAAGCGCGAACACTTCCGCTTCGCCAGAATCAATACCTTGATAAGCTGCAGCACTTTGCGGATTCGTCAGATCTACGACTTTAATCCACGGTGCACTCTGGAGTGCTTCCCTGTGAATTGCTTCATTTATCGCTAGAAATTCCTTTTCAACCTCTCGTGGAATCCATACCTCTGTGTAGAGATCTCGTAAGAAGGAAAAACTGTTGATCCCAAAGAGTCCAATAAGCGGACTCGTATTGCTAATAACCGGCTGTATTGGCATTCTTTAAAATCCACTCTTGGCGTACTCTTCCTCGTCACCAAACGGTGAAAGTCCATAATCCCCCATTAGAAATATAAATTCAACACGTGGCACGCCTGCAAGGCGCGCAGCGAGTCCGCTGCTAAGTTCGTCGTTTCCGTAGTACTTCATTCCCAACGCGATTCGCGCATCTTTATCAATTTCAAACGGAGACCCGCTCCGTGGTGTCAATAATACTACAATCTCTTTCGGCAAACGACTCCCTATCTTCTCCTCAAAGGCAGCGATGCTCCCGTGGGTATTGTGAAACGCAGCGGCGACATCTACGTCTTGTAGGAGTGCAGCTGTCAGGTCGGTCTTCGCCTCTTCCCAACCTTTCGCAAGCAACCAAGCCTCACCCCGTGTGTAATAGAATTCAGCAATCTTTGGTCTGAGTTTTAGTGCCTCGGTATAATCCGCAATCGCCTTGTCTAACTCGGCTTTGACGCGGTAGGTATTGCCTCGATGCGTGTATGCCTCCACAAGTTCTGGGTTGAGTTGAGTCGCTTTGTCATAATCTGCGATCGCTTTGTCTAATTCGTTTTTGGCGTAATAAGCCTGCCCTCGATTGACGTAGGCTTCAGCAAATTCTCGGTTGCAGGCGATTGCCTTACTATGATCTGCGATCGCTTTGTCTAACTCGTCCTGCTCGTTGTAGATGAGTCCGCGGCAGGTATAAGGCTCAGCGAGTTCTGGTTTGAGTTCAATCGCCTTGTTGTAATTTTTAATTGCCTTGTCAATCTCACCTTTATCACGGTAAGCTTTACCGCGTTCTGTCCAAGCTTCTGCCAACCCTGGATCCAGTGCTATCGCAGCGTTATAGTCTTCAATTGCTTTGTTTATATCACCTTTGCTGTGGTAGGTTACACCGCGCTCCTTATAGGCATCAGCAGCCGCTTCGGGATTGAGACGTATCGCCGTGCTAAAGTCTTGGATGGTTTTCTCAAAAACCAGCAAGCTGCGGTAAGCCATCCCGCGACCATAGTAGGCAAATGGATCGTCCGGCGTGAGACTTATTGTCTTGCTAAAGTCATCAACTGCGCGATAAAACCTGCCTTTGTAGTAGTAAGCTACACCGCGATTCGTACAGGCAAAGACATCTTCTGGATTGTGTTCTATCGCTTTGGTAAAGTCTGCAATGGCATGATCGTACTCGCCGTTTTTGAGGTGAGCAATGCCACGGGTGTTATGGATCGACACAGCACCTTCGCCTTTCGGGTCAACAAAATCGCTGTTGTAATGGGTATCTGCTGAACCTTGAATCAGTTCGGGCATAACTTTTCTCCTCCATAGGACAAGTTTCTCGAAGGTAATGATAACATACAATACACCCTAATTTCAACGGAATGTAGGAGTGATCTCCAGATCCCGAACCTGTCTTTGAAATGGTAGGTTTCCCTATAACAATACAACATACGGTGTGTGCCTGCTACTTTTTAGGTTAACGTCGCCGTACGCAGGATAATCCGATCTTCGGTCCAATTGTCGCGATACCATGTACACGCCTCAAAGGTATCGTTGAGCGTATCCATGCGGTGCTTTAACATTGCTCGGAACTGTTCTCGAAGTTCAGCGACTTCGGGTGCGTCAATCAGGTTTTGGGTTTGGAACGGATCGGCGATGTTATCGAAAAGTTTCTCACTCCGATCTGGACGGTGGACAGCGTAGGTATACCGTTTTGTTCTAAGTGCTCGCCACTCATAACCGTCTTCCCATTTCGCCGTACACCCCATCCCTTGCATGAACGCTGCATCCGGTTCATCGGTAGATTGGTTGAACGCAGTCTTGCTTAAATCAGTGCCTTCAACGTCGTCTGGAATCGGCAGATTTAGCATTGATAGCAGCGTCGGCATGATGTCAGGTGTATTCAAGCATGCATCCGAGACGTGTCCTGTCGGAATTTGATCTTGCCACCGGACGAGAAATGGCACACGCACCGCCTCCTCATAAAATATGTTTTTCGCGCGGCGACCTTGGGCACCAAACATTTCACCGTGATCAGAGGTGAAAACAAAGATTGTATCGTCACGCAATCCGAAGTCGTCAACAGCTCGTAGCAACCGTCCGATATTCCGATCCAGATTGGTTGTCATTGCGTAGTAGACGCGCATCCATTCAGGTATCTGAGCCCTTTGTTTAGGGGACATAATTGCCCATGTATCGCCGTAAGGATCGTTTTCATCGCGATAGTTGGGCGGTAACGGGAAGTCGATGTCTCGGAACATCTCATAATCAGCAGATGGTACGTTGTCCTGTGTCCACGGATCGTGCGGTGTCCCGATTGAGAGGAAAAGCGCGAACGGGTCGTCTGCTGTCGATGCCCGTTGCAGATAATCAATCGCCATATCGGTCTGTCCGTCAGGTTCGTAGCCGGGAAGCACGATTTTCTCAGGCGAATCTTTGTGATAATATGTATCATAATAGAGATGATGAAAATTGTACGCCGCCCATTCACCATCGAAACCGAGCCGATGCTGTCCCGGTGGGATATAGGAATTTTGGGGATCGTTGTGTCTCCCCAATTGATTTGCCCACAGGTGCCATTTTCCGATGTAACTCGTCTGGTAGCCATTGCGATGCAGCACATGTCCGAAGCAGTCGTGATTGGGATTCATGCGGAGTTCATTAATCGCCATGCCGGTACTACTGGCGTATTTACCGGTGAAGAGAGAAGCACGATACGGTGCACACATCGGGCTGCCAGAGACAGCGTTGCAGAAATCCACACCCTCTGTCGCAAGTTGGTCAATGTGAGGCGTGTGCGCGTGGGCATCCCCCGCATAGCCACACGACTGGTAACGGAGTTGATCCGCGAAAACATAGACGAGATTGGGACGTTTTTCGATTGAACGAGACATCAACATACTCCAACACAAGAATTATTTCGATTATGATGCCTACAATATAGCATATTCCAGTAGATCCTTCAAGTCAAAACCCGGTAAGTCACGTACTGCTTTCGGCAGGGGTTGACTACGGATTGGGAGGCTTTCGCCATTGTCCACCAGTGACCTGATCAATCAGAATACGGGCTTTTTGGCTTGTGCGAACCTCTTTTTCGATTTCAACAGGATCCCAGTCTGCCAACAGTTCTGCCTCAAGTTCTCGGCAAATCGTTTGATATGCCTCGTCATTGGCAAGATTGGCAAGATTCCGAAATTCACCCGGATCCTCGGCGATGTCGTAAAGTTCCGGTGGGTCGCCGAGGCTATAGTTGAATTTATATTGTCCCTTCCGTAGCATCGCCATCGGTCGTTGAACGCCGTGTGCGAGGTATTCGGAGAAAGCGAAATCTTTCCAGTCGCTTGCTGTGCCTTGTATCAAAGGCAATAGGCTATCTCCATCCAACTGACTTAATGAATCTGCTCCGGCAACATCAACAAGCGTCGCCGTTAGATCCACGAGTGAGACTACTTCATCAATACGTGTGCCAGCGGATAGCCTATCAGGGAACATGATCTGTAGCGGAACACGCGCAGATGCCTCATAGAAATTTGATTTCCGCCACATACCGTGTTCGCCGTTCATCTCACCGTGGTCGCTGGTGTGGATGATAACGGTATTCTCCAACTGTCCGGTCGCCTCAAGCGTTTTGAACAGGTTGCCAATCTTTTCATCAAGGTAGGTAATCAACCCGTAATAACCGGCACGTCCACGGCGGACGAGTTCCTCTGGAAAGTCAACACAACCGAACATGCGCCGCATCCGTTGATAGACAGGATGCTGGTTCTCAAGGTGTCCATCTGGAATATCTGGTAGATCAATTTCTTCAAGTGGATAGAGGTCCCAAAACCGTTGTGGCACGACGAGCGGGAAATGCGGTGCGATAAACGAAACATTGAGTGCCCACGGTTGTTCTTTCCGAGCGGGATCTCGGAGATACGTTAGAGCCTCCGCTTCTGCAAGGTCATCGACTTCGATTTCCTCAGTTGTTCCCGGGTGTGCCTGTACCAGTCCTTGCCATGGACGCTTTGCTGGTGGTGTGCCGTTATCCCAATCCGTAAGTCCGTGTTGTCGTTCTGCGTGCAGATCGCGAGCGAGTTGCGTCCGGAATCCGTGGCGTTGATCCATCCCACCGAAATGCTGTTTTCCAGAGAGCACGACATCGTAACCTGCGGCGCGCAGACTGTGTGCCCATGTGACCGCATCTGGGCGCAACGGTGCAGCGTTGTCCCACGCACCGATTTTATGGATATACCGACCTGTCATAAACGACATCCGAGACGGCATACAGAGCGGTGAATTGCAGTAAGCGTTGTTAAAGGTGATACCGTCTTCAGCGAGTCTGTCCATGTGCGGCGTTTGGACAAGCGGGTGTCCGTAGGGACCGCTGTACATCGGCGCGTGTTCATCGGACATGATGATGAGGAGATTGGGTTGTTGTTTTGAGAACATGGTGTTTGTTCACGATTTTAATGAATCCAGAATCAAGTTGCTTTGAAGTTAATCAGTGATTACGCGAAGAGCCGTTTCACCTCGGAGATAGAACAGATTAGATATGGATAAAATTTAAGTTTGATCTTGCTTGCTGCGCCCGCATCTCCGCGATTTCTTCAAACGAGCGACGATCAACTTCGCTTGAGGGACCAAGTAGATTTTCCTCCACGGACTGGGTTCGAGTTTTTTCTTCTTTTTGCATCAATAAGAGAGCGATATCATCAGGTACTTTAACACCAATCTGCCTTTCAAAATTTGGAACGCTGTGATAATCGTTAAGAAATAAAACAACAATGTCCAAATTCAAGTCCTTAGCATCAGTTAAATCAGCTTTCGCTTTCTCCCACTCCTGTTGGTGCAACCACACCTTAGCGCGACCATAATAAGCCTTTGCATAACGAGGGTTGAGTTGTATTGTCGTATTAAAATCTACGAGAGCCATATTAAAGTTCCCTTTATTCGCATAAACGTTACCACGATTATAATACGATATCTCTAACAATGGGTTAAGTTGTATCACCATTGTATGATCGGCGATAGCTAAATCAAACTCACCCTTGGTCCCATAAATATTGCCACGATTGACATAGGATGGAATATGATCGGGTTGAAACTTGAGGACCATGTTATAGTCCATAATAGCATTATCAAATTCGCTTTTTGCACTATAAGCGATACCACGATTAAAATAGCATTCGGCATGATTTGGAACATGTCGAATTACTTCCGTATAGTCAATTATGGCATTGTCGAATTCGCCTTTACTACTGTACGCATTGCCTCGTTCATAATAGGCATTGGGGTAATTGGGTTGCAATTCTATCGCCTTGGTATAATTTGTGATAGCCGAATCCACCTCGCCTTTGTTGCTGAAAGCCATGCCGAGAATGAGATATGCATCCGCCGCATTCGGATTACGTTTTATTGCGTCATTACAATCTGTAATAGCAGCATCAAAATTGCCTTTGAGACTATAAGCCATAGCGCGAGTAATATAAGGATCAGCAGCATCAGGTCTAAGTTCTATCACTTTTTGATAGTCTGCAATAGCAGCATCATAATCTTGCTTAAGTACGTACGTGCCCCCTCGAATTAAATAGACTTCAATATAATTTGGTTTCAGTTCTAATGCTTTTGTATAGTCTGCAATAGCACTATCCACTCCACCTTTACTGCTATAAGCGTTCCCCCGAGCGGCATAGGCGTTAGCATCAGGCTTGAGTCGTATCGCTTTGCTATAGTCCATAATGGCAAAGTCAACCTCATCTTTGCTGCTATAAGCATTACCGCGAATTAAGTAGGCATCAGCAGCATCGGGATTAAGTTGTATCGCCTTATCGCAATCTTCAATGGCACGATCAAACTCGTCTTTGCTAACATAAGCATGAGCGCGATGGTAATACGCTTCGGCGTAGTCCGGTTCGTATTGGATTGCCTTCGTAAAGTCATCAATTGCTTTGTCAACCTCACCTTTAGCACCATGCGCCATACCGCGACCGTGATAAGCCCTTGCCGGTTGACGAGTCCAGAAAATGGCTTCCGTATAGTCGTTAATAGCAAAATCAAACTTGCCCATCTTACGATAAATATCACCGCGATAGATGTACGGTAAGGCAAAGTTTGGTCGCATTTCAACAGCTCTACTATAATGCTTGACGGCTTCTTCATAATGCGTCATCTGTGTTGGAGTTACCATTCTCTACATCCCCTTTTTGTTCATGGATTAAACCTTTGTAAATCGCCATGTAGACTTCCATGTGGATGGTCTGATCTTTGATAAAGCCATGGATATCGTTGTAAATAGTTTCAACAGATATACCGTGGGAATTTCGCAGGTGTATTAATATAGGGTGCTTGAGATCAGCCGGAATATTGATAATATCGTCCTCGCTGGGTTCAATAAAACCCTCTGGATGTCGAACAAACACGCTCTTCTGGGCAATAACACGATTTACTGGCTCATACGATTCTTGAATGTATGGATTTATCTGTTCCTTTTTTTGTAATATAAGCCTGCCATCTTCACCACGGGAACCATCACAAGCCATGAAGAGCGCAATAAGATAATCTGTCGTGAAATCAATAAGGTTTGTTTTCCCACCGTAGTGTTGAATTTCGGATAAGCGTTCAAGTTCGCTAATCGGTTTACGCGAAAACTTATTAGCTGAGGTCAACATTACTTCTTGGAATGCCTCTATATCAAAGTATTCTGCCGAGACATCAAAGTCGTCGTCCTTCAAAAACTCGCGATAGAAGTTTGAAGAAACTTTACCCAAATAAGGCTCTTCCTCATGGCGTTCAGGTTCACCGCGGTAGAGATAGGCCCCAGTGTCCGATTTTTCTTCTATTTTTCGGAGTATTTCATCAACTGTGCTTGGCTCGTTTTGGTTTTCTTTGTCCATTCACTTTCCTTTACAATTGCGATGCTGTCTAAAAGAATAACATGTTTTGTGATGGATGTCCACCGAATTTAATTCGTTTCAAAATCGGGGTTACAAACCCCTCCTACAGCATTCTTCTTGAATTATTCTGTATAAAGTGCTATGCTGATTCTATCAACACATACAACAGAAAGGAAAACATTATGGCAGAAACCAGACCTAATATCTTACTTATCACCAGCGATCAGCAGCATTGGAACACTTTGGGATGTCTCAATCCAGAAATCCAGACTCCTCACTTAGACACATTGGCACAGCAAGGGACACTCTTCAATAGAGCCTATTGCCCGAACCCGACCTGTACACCGACACGCGCATCTATTATCACTGGAAAGTATCCGAGCCAACACGGTGCTTGGTCCCTCGGCACAAAACTCTCTGAAAATGAACATACCGTCGGTGAAGACTTCACAGATGCAGGCTATCGGACGGCACTTGTCGGAAAAGCACATTTCCAACCCCTGCACGGCACTGAGGAATTTCCGTCTCTCGAATCCTATCCGATCCTCCAAGATTTAGATTTTTGGCGGAGTTTCAACGAACCGTTTTACGGGTTTGAACATGTCGAGTTGGCACGCAACCACGCCGACGAAGCACACGTCGGACAACACTACGCTATCTGGATGGAAGAGAACGGTTGCACGAATTGGCGAGACTATTTCGCGCCGCCGACAGGAAACGCACGTGGTCAACGCCGAAAGTGGCCCATCCCAGAGGAATACCATTACGATACATGGATTGCGGAACGCACGAACGCACTCATGGAAAACTACCAACAGAACGGTGAGAATTTCTTTCTGTGGGCAAGTTTCTTTGATCCGCACCCGAAATACCTCGTCCCAGAGCCGTGGGATACGATGTATGATCCTGCAGAATTGACGGTGCCTTCTGTAACAGAAGGCGAACACGACAACAATCCGCCACACTTCCAATTAACACAGCAGCAAAAACCTGACTTTTCTGCTTGGCGTGAAAGCGGGAAGGGTGTCCACGGTTTCAACTCACATCTACGCGATCGGGATGAACTCGCTAAGGACATCGCCGTGTACTACGGTATGGTAAGCCTGATGGATAAGTACATCGGGAAAATCATGGCGAAGCTGGATGAATTGGGACTCGCAGATAACACCTTGGTTGTGTTCACATCCGATCACGGACACTTTTACGGACAGCATGGACTTGTCGCAAAAGGCGCGTTCCATTATGAAGATGTCATCCGAGTACCTTTCATCGCGCGGTATCCGGGGGTTGTGCCTGCGGGGAAACAATCGGAGGCGTTGCAGACGCTGGTGGATTTAGCACCTTCGTTCCTGAGTGCCACTGGTATAGACATTCCACGTTCCATGACAGGTGTAGATCAGATGCCTGTCTGGTCGGGAGAAGCAGAACAGGCACGCGATCACATCATCGTCGAAAATCGCCATGAACCGACAACGGTACACGTCAAAACCTACGTTGACGATCGGTATAAACTGACGGTTTATTACAATCGAGAATACGGTGAGTTGTTTGATCTGAAATCGGATCCCGGCGAGATCAATAATCTCTGGAATTCGGCTGAACATGCGGCGTTGAAGGCAGAGTTAGTTATGAAGCTGCTGTTCGCGGAGATGGGGAAAGAGCCGTTGCGGATGCCGCGGACTTCGGGAGCATGAGACTCCTAAAGAGACGTTCCACCAACATTAGAAAACAAATAGGACTTACGCAAATTAAGAAAATATTGGACATTTAGATGCAAAAAGTGGAAATTTCCACCTTTTAAACCCCTTAGACTCCCCGTATCAGGCGGACTTTAAGAAGTGGTACGTGAGTCCTATGCAATTACAAATTTGATAGGAGACCTCCGTGGAAAACAGTGCACAAGGGAACACGCAAGATACCCAACCAGATATTAATCCATATTTCTTGCGCTATTTGCGCGAAAAAGTGGTACAAGTCACACAAGAAGAACTTGCCAGTGAAATGAATGTTGATGCTGAAACAGTAAAACATTGGGAAACTGGTCGGAGACAACCGAGTCAAAAACACCTGCTTGCATTGGAAAGATATTTCGGTATTAAAGCCGGCTCCCTCGCTTTAGAGATGCAACAGATCTTGGTTCAAGACTTCAATGCTGCCTACTTTGGCGATACAGATGCGCGCGAGCGGCTTGAATGGGTGGATAGGAACCGAAAATTAGGACAGGCACTTCGCATTATCCCCGTCCCTTCCACTACACGAACAGCGGAACTCCTCGCTGCGTTGTTAGAAGATATTTCATAGACGGTTATCTTCAAGACTCCGTGCCTCAACTCCCCTCATTTTTTAGCTTAGATCGGACTCGTTTTCCTCTAAAACGCGTCCGTCAAAACACGGGACTGGTTTTGCCATCTGGAACCGGTGTTCCGCCTGTTGCTGCCATCAACGTATTACCCTATTCACACCGACCGCATCCCTCAATTCCATCCAAGAGAGTCGTAATTGCTGCTCTGAACGGCTCAGTATGTCCTCAATTGTAGATTATTTCTTACAAATACTTCCAATTTACTGCTAAATAGTATGAATTTACTGATTTTTATCGCTATTTATGTGCTATTTACCGGCATTTTTTGGTTAATTTATTGCTATTTAATGTCAAAAATTGTATAATAATATATCATTTTTGGATAAATTGAGGTCATTTAGTGTGTTTTACGATTTAGGACACAAACCATCGAAGAGTCAGATTTTTGCACAGAAGATTTATCAGATAGCCGTCAACGATCAGGATTTAACTGTCGAATCGATTTCACCGATGGATCTCGAAAACCTTGCTGACGAGGCACTCCGGCGATTTCGTAAAAAATGTGATGCCCGATTCCGGCGGATGGCAATCGAGCATATTAGGGTGTTTCAAAATGTGTGTGGTAAAGGTTAACCGCTTTGAAAGTATAAAAGACTGTCTGCTAAAAGGAAAGTTGCATAATGGATGATTCAAAAGCTTTCATCAGTCCAAATCACCGGATGTGTATTCCTGGCCTTGGTGTGATTATTGCACCGAAGGCTGTCGGTAGACTGTTTCAATTGCACGATTACAGGCGTTGTGTAGATTTGTGGAGGCGTGCGCGTCCTCGACGTGTGCTTTATCCGATCCTTCGTCCGAACGTAATGCATAGTCCGCGCTACTATCACCTCTTACAAGCTGCACGCTTGAAAAGGAGATATTATCGTGAAAATCGGAGCGAGAACGTTCAAAGTTTGTGAGTGAGCGTATGATATTGCTAAACAAGGAGGATTGGCATGGTACAAATGCGGATGGATTTATTTCAAGAAGCAGCAGAGACATCTAATCCGAGTAAAAAATCGAATAAGAAAACTCTGAATAACTTAACAGCTAAAGAATGGATCAAGTTTTCAAAGTCATGGTTTACACTTAGCCGTAAAGGGTGTGATAGAGAGAGAATATCTTTACATCCCGCAACATTTCCTGCTGAATTGGTAGAAGATCACCTTCACTTTTTTACAAAAGAGGGTGAATCTGTGCTTGATCCGTTTTTGGGATCAGGCACCACAATGGAAGTTGCAGAGGCGATGGGAAGGTGTTCTGCGGGGATTGAACTCAACCTTCATTTTGCTGAGTTTGCTGCGACCCGTACCTCACATCCAATATTTGTTGGGAACGTTCTGGAAGTTATTAAAGATACAGAACGGTTACCACCCGAATCATTTCATTATATTTTTACATCGCCACCCTATTGGAATACACTCCATAAAAGTAGAGGTGGAAATAAGGATACGCGTCATAAAAAGAGACAAGAGCGCGGGGAATCTTTTGTATACAGTAACAGTCCTGATGACATTGGAAATATAGAGAAAGTAGAGGAGTATCTACAGCAGTTAGTTTCTCTGTTTACGGATGTCTATAGGGTATTGAAGCCAAAACGGTATCTTACAATCATTATACAAAATCTCAATTATGAAGGGCTATTGGTGCCGATTGCGTGGCAACTGGGTCTCTTATTAGTTGAAACAGGACTTTGGAAGATGAAAGGAGAAAGGATTTGGTGTAAGGAGCAGGGGAAATTAGGCATCTATGGGTATCCAACAACTTACGCAACCAATAACTTCCATCACTATTGTCTAACTTTTCAGAGGATTTAACTCTATGTGGTTTGAGATAACATCCGAAGATTCTGATATAGCGTTGCAGTTCGCTAGTGAGACGGTCCATAGGACATATAACCGTATGGGGTATGACAATACACCCGGAAGCCTTGATAAAAGGCAGTTTCACATTTATGTTGGCAAGGTTGCTGAGCGAGTCGTTTTTAGGTATCTCCAAGAAGTCTTAGGATTATCAGTAATTCAAGGCACGGAT
Source organism: Candidatus Poribacteria bacterium WGA-3G (assembly GCA_000406005.1). Taxonomy (GTDB): domain Bacteria; phylum Poribacteria; class WGA-4E; order WGA-4E; family WGA-3G; genus WGA-3G. Next base: position 135,398 of record ASZN01000005.1, on the reverse strand, counting down.
ACCGGAGGTCCCGATAAATTTGATTTCAGAATTGAGGACTTAGATAGGCATATTTTAGGAGATGTAAAGTCTTTCCATGTATATCGCACATGGGAATCCCAAATACGAAGGGAGTCACAGATAGAACAGAATGCTTGGGCACTCGTGCCTATAGATCAGTATCATAGGCAACCGAAGGATTTGTATATATTTACAATAATTTTAGGGGACAAATTTGGCAGGACACTTGATTTAGTATCAGATAGGGCAGGAATTTGTTTTATGAGATGGGCGACCCATAGAGATATAGGGTATTGGGAGCTTGTCCGTCAAGGCACTCCAGTGTTTCCTTACAATAGGACCCGGACCGATAACTATGGTCAGAAAATATCCGTATGCAGATCCATGCGAACATTCCATATCCAGAACTTTTAGCAGAAAGCAGTTGTGCTGTGGATCAACGCGAAAGTAAAAAGCAGCACGAAATCCAGAACTTTTAGCAGAAAGCAGTTGTGCTGTGGATCAACGCGAAAGTAAAAAGCAGCACGAAACCCGCGTTTGTTGCTAACGGGTTGAAGGAAGTTCTTGTATCACAGGGATCACGTAACTCCGAATTTTCACACCCTCAACTGTTTCGGTCTCCAGGCGCGGCTCTGGCTCTACCCGATGATCAAATACGACATAATATCCTTCTCTCACACCCTCCAATTTAAGATACGCGGCGAGTTGCTTTTTACCTGCTTGATAGCGGCTGGCACCTCTCCAAACTTTCGTTTCGACAATATATTTTCGCTGATTGTGGGTAATAATAAGGTCCATCCGCCCGCGCCCGGTTTGCACCTCAATGTGCATCACACCGCCGACGAGCTTAACAAACTGATCAAGATAGGCAAGCAGGAGGTGTCTGCCCACGGACTCTCGTGGCGTATCTGGTACCTGCAGAATCTGGAAACCTGCACGCCCGATGAAGTCCCGGAAATTATCAAGGAGTGATACGAGGTCAATGTGTCCAGCCGGTGTGAGGTAATCGCTGAATCCCGCGTCAGTGTCTTCCGGGAGGTATTGGTGCTCTAACCCATTTATCAGCGGTTTGAATGTCTGTAGAATGCAATAGAGATAAATCGGGTTCAGAATTTCGCATAGACCGTCAGCCCCTTTAGCAATCACGCCGTACGTAAAGAGGGTGCTGATAAGTTCATCTCGGAGGTTAAAGTTCACACTCTCTTCAGCGGCTGTGATCCTCATGAGCAGCGTCTCAAATCGGCGATCTCTGCGAATATTGGTAATCAGATGTGTAAGATTGGTATTATCTTCTTCAAGGAGTTGCGCGTGTGCCTTTGAAAAATGATCGCTCGTAAAAGTTTCAGTTTTAGGAATGTCCAACTCTTGGGTGAGTATCTGGGCAAGGCGATTTACTAAGAACGGCTGTCCGGCAGTCTGTTTGTAAATAGATTCAATGACCTCTGGGACGAAAGCTTGCCCGACTTCCTCTGTATATTGTTGAAGAAGTTCTTGTATCTGTTCAGGTGTAAAGTTCGGCAATTTGAATTCATCTTGGATATTGAACGGAGAGACGGACCGGTCGTAGTCGAGTTGTGAGATGCTCTTGACACCGACGATACCAACACTGTAGGGACATTGCATCTCCTGAGAAAGATAAATCTGGCGGAGTGAATATAGAAAATCGCTTAGGACAGTTTGCGGAATACCGTCAAACTCGTCGATGAGGAGTATAACCCGCTTGATGGTTCGTGCATGCGTCTGAGAATCGCTATTCAGCAAGTTTTCAAGATCCTGAAAAAAATTTATCATCGAAAAATGGTCGGTTAACGTTGTTTTCTCCAGAAATTGGGTGAGCACCTCAGAAGGTGTACCCCTGCGTTTTTCAAAAACAGACACAATTTGCCGTTGAATCATGTGGGTGAGTTGCTCATAAAAGGTTGTAGATGAAGCGTTGCGCATTGTTTGGAAATCCAACAGGATAGGAAAATAGGCGGGGTCCTCAGCCGTGAGCGTATTAAGTGCTAATCGGAAAAAGGTCGTTTTTCCGGTCTGACGTGGTGCGAACAGCACAATGTATCTGCCTGCTTTGACCCGGTTGATGAAATCAGCGACCTCCGTAGTCCGCGGAACGATATAATGCTGCTCAGGACGCACATGTCCGTAGGTACCAAAACTTCTCATTTTTCCTCCTGCAAGACGCGGGACATCATAGTGAATTCTGAAAATAATACCATTTCTAAACGATGTTATCACATTATCGGTTTTCGTAAAATGTGTAACACTGCGCAACAAACTAACAGTTTGTTCTACGTAAAGAGAGATTTATTAACAGAAATGGTATAAGTAGGCATATAGGTGCGATTAGGAATACAGATCGCTTATGGCAAGTCCCCGTAAAACCGCACCTACTGAGCCTGAGGAAATCAAGATTACCGACTGCGCATACACCGGAGATTTAATACCGCCGTTTCCAGTGCCAACTATCGCTTCCTGAGATGAGCGGACGGATGTCTTCTGGTAATGTCTCAATAAATTCAGGACTCACCTCATTGCCGGGCCATTCGCGCACCATCGGGGGTGTATAACCGGAGATGAGAATAACCCGCTCTTTGTCGCTACGGATGGCAGTCGTACTGTGGATCAACGCCTCAGCAAAAAGCAGCACGGAGCCTGCAGATGCCTCGACTTGGTAGATGAGTTTGTCATCTGAGAGTGCTGCTTCAATCATTTCGCTCTGATTCCACGTCAGGCGATGGCTTCCCGGTATGACACATGTGCCGCCATCGTCGGGACCGACATCGGTGAGATAGGCGAGCGTCTTGACGAAGATGCAGTGGTACTTGTTCTGTTCGATGTAGGTGCCCCACCCGTGTTGCGTCCCGCGATGGAAACCGGTTGGGTTATAGCGGCGTTTGTGGAGTTCGTCCAATTCTGTCTCTGGGTTCCGTCTGTTAATAATCGCTTCGGTTTCCTCAAGACGTACTGCACCCCCGACGACTTCTTCAACGAGCGGTACGAGTTTTGGATGTGCGGCGTATTCCAATAACGCGGGGTCATATTCAACAAGATTGCCGAAAAGGACATGGTGCTCGCTTCTCCCGCGAGCATAGACGCGTTTGGTGTCCAGATTCTCGTCTGCTTTGATTCTGTAGAGCGCGCCCTTCATCCGCTCAACTTCATCGTCGCTTAGGACGTTCTCTAATAGGACGAAACCGTAGATGTCAAAGTGTAAACGTTGTGCTGGCGTGAGGCAAATCGGTTCACTATTTTTCATCTCCCATCTCCAAATTTACAAAGCGTTTCTACAACCCTTGCTTAATATGTCCCCAGAAGGTGGTGAGTTTTCCGGTCGGGTCAACAGCGAGGTCAAGTGCCTCTTCGCCTTCATAGACCAATAAATCATCAATGTAACCAGGAACAACTATCCCCCATACATAGAAAGCGACCCACTTGGCAACGGGACCGAGTGCCGGATTCCGAAAGGGGAGTCCTTTTTCTGGCTTGGCACCCAACGCATCGTCCCTGCCGTCGCCTACGTAAAAATCAAATTCACTTTTTTCTACATCAGCAACAATGTAGACGTATTTCCATGTATCGGTTTCAAAATCACCAATGAGTTGCCATGCGGCACCGTCGTAAAGCCGGACAACACCGGCATCCCAATTGATGTAGGTGCAACCATTGTTTTCGCCAAAACCGTCAGCGGTGGCGACTTTGAGATTGAAAGACCTGCCGCCGCCTTCAATATACACATAGAATTCGACCGAAATAATCGGGTTTTCGGTCTCTATAGGGATACCGAGTCCGTCTCCATCCGCACCCCCTAAGATAGCGAGCGCTTTTTTATCGGTTTTGACGGTATCGCCAGAAACTTCAAAGTCGCCACCAATTGCTTCCCAATCTTTGGGTGGATTACCGGTGGTGAATTCCTCAAATCCTGTTCGTACGAACACTTTTTGTGCGTCTGTACTTCCCACGAAAACAAAGGTTAAAGCAACCGCAAGCGTTAAGAGAACATATTGGCAAAAAGTCATCTGTATATTTTTAGTCATTCTTATTCCTCTATTTAGTTTTTCACGGCATCCAGATATTCCACTCCCCTTTTTTCTCCCATTTACGGCATGCGACACATAAACACATATACCGTATGGCAAAACGCGCGGAATCTCCAACATTTATTGTTCCGGAGTGGGGTAGCAGGTGATGAAAAAACAGGACATCCCCCTGTTTAGCGACAACCTCCATCGGTTCACCCAAATCCATCTCAGGAAACAGTGCGCGTACATCGCCGACACGGTTCGAGAATTCCGGGTTCTTCTTACGAAATTCACGAATGCGTTGCGGACCTTCGGGCCATATCACCGTCGTTCCGCCGTGCGAATTGGCATCGGTGAGATAGGTTAAACTGGTTGCTCGGAATGTGCCAGGGTCCAGTCGAAAATCTCGGAAATCGCCATCCAAGTGCGGCGATGGGCTTTTCCATTCGGTTGAAACAGGGAATTGATTGAGTGCCCAGATGCCATCCGGACGTTGATCTTTACAGTGTGGAATTTCTGGGTATCGAGATGATAGTTGTTTGAGAACAGCGAGGTAATCAAGGGTACAACATGCCAATACATCCGGATTGGTAACGCCAAAAAGCTCTATGCGATTCCCGTTAGACATCTGCTCCATGTAAAATCCAGCAAGCCCCGGACGCTTGAAATGTCCCCACGAATCTGGATTATCTGCCTCCATCCCCATCATACGCCACATCGCTGCCTCGGCTTTTGTGACAGTCTCTTGTGGAATCAAATCGGAAAGGAGTAGATAGCCTTCTTCTTCAAATTGCGTTAATTGTTGCTTTGAAAGCATCGCATATTCCTTATTGTATCAATCCGCAATCGTGAGTTCGGTAACGTCAATAGCAGGTTCGGGATACTGCATGTCAAGTTTCTTGAGTGCCTCAACAATACATTCCGTGATAACAAGGTTCCGATACCACTTTTTATTGGCTGGAATTATATGCCAAGGTGCCCAATCCGTACTACATTTTTCGAGCATGACTTCATACGCCTGCATATAATCCTCCCAATAGGCGCGCTCGCGAATATCGGATGCCTCGACTTTCCAATGCTTGGTCGGATCGCCAATCCGAGATTCGAGACGCTCTTTCTGTTCATCCTTGGAGATATGAAGGTAAAACTTCAGGACAACTGTCCCATTTTCAACGAGCATCCTCTCAAAATCGTTGATCTGCTGATAGCGCTGCATCCAGACCTGCTCCGGTACCAGATTATGCACACGAACGACGAGGACATCTTCATAATGCGAACGGTTAAAGATGCCGATTTTCCCTTTCGGTGGAACGGCTTTGTGGGCGCGCCATAAGAAATCACGGGAAAGTTCATCGGCAGTCGGGACTTTGAAACTGACGACATCGCAGCCTTGGACGTTGACACCCTCCATCACACGCCGAATGGTGCCATCCTTGCCACATGTATCCATACCTTGCAGGATAATAAGAACCGCGTGTTGACTTTCCGCGTAAAGCAGCCCCTGAAGTTCCAGCAGCTGCTTATGCAGTTTTTTAAGGCGTTTTTTCGTTTGACCTTTTTTCTCGTAAACTCCAGTATACTCCGGTGGGTAATCATCCAAGCGGATGAACTCACCCGGCGTAACAATATTCTTAGCTTTAAGTTCCATTTTTTACCATTAAACCTTGCCACCGTTCCACTATATTGTGCGGCGTACGCCCCCATAAGCAATCAGCTTCACGGTGGTTGCAGATGAAATCAACTGGGTTTCGGTCATGAATAGCCACAAAGAAAACATCGTGACAGGAGATAACAGCAGGAACTCGAACTACTGCCGACTACCAACCGCCAATTATTGTGACAAAGATTCGTAATAGTTATCAACAAGTCGTCGGTACTCTGGTGGAACATCTTCCTTGGCAACCTGGGTGAGTTGCTTCTTCTCCTGCAGCGTGTTGAGCCGTTCTTCAAGTGCGGATTCCAACTTCACGAGGTCCCGGATAACGAATTCATAGTTCGGGAACGGATTTGATCGATTTCCCGGGCGGTAATCCATGGTATCCAAGACATCAAGCCAAAGTTCGTTAATCTCACGTCCGGATTCTCTACCACCGGCACGCGCCTGTTCTTGGTTTTCGTTTTCGACTTGCCCGGGTTGTTGACCCTCCTGCCCTTGTTGTTGTTGTTCCTGCTGCCTATCCTGCATGGCTTGTTGTGCCTGTTGCATGCGTTCCTGAATCTGCTGTTGCTGCTCAGCGAGCTGTTGCTGACGCTGTTGCTGTTCTTCTGTCTGCTCTTGCCCCTCCAGCGCTTGAAGTTCGCGTTGGATGTCCTCCATCTGCTCTCTGGATTGCTGAAGTTGTTGGAGTGCGGCTTCGAGCTGCTCTTCTTCGGTACTTGCCATATTGGCGCGCGCCTGTTGCAGATCACCTTGTACCTGTCTCAGCGTCTCTATCACATCCTGCTGGTTCAGGTCAGCGGCACGGAAACTACGCCACTGTAGTGCGCGCTGGGCAGTAGACATATCGCCGGCGGTCTGTTCTTCAGTAAGCCGTCTTGTCGCGTCAGTCACATTTTGCGCTGCCTCTGGATTCTCCTCGCCGAGTTGTTCGGGTAGGGTCCTCAGCGTGCTCTCAAGAGATTGAAGGTCGCGTTGCAGTTCACGCTGCTCGTTTGCGAGTTCGGAAGCCCTCCGCAAATCTTCGGGACGCAGCTCTGCTTGCCGAGAACGGTTTCTCAGTTCTTGTGTCTCCTGCTGAACACCAGACTGCTCCTCTATCAACTCCTGCGTCTGCTGTGTCACTCTTTCAAGTGCAGAATCGGCGAATTCGGATGCGACCTGTTCCAACTGTTCAATCGCCTCTTCAAGTCTCTCCTCCGCTTTTTGACCTTTGGCGGCACTGAGTTGCGGTTCCTGCTGTTGCATGCTTTCTGAGGCTTGCTGCATCTGTTGGCCCGCCTGCTGCATCGCCTGACCGGCTTGATCCAAGCGTTGCCCTTGTGTACCCTGTGCATTCTGCTGCATCGTGCCGAGCTGCTGCGACATCTGTTGTGCCTGCTGCGACAACTGTCCCTGCTGTTGACTGTTCTGTTGCATCTCGTTCTGAGACGGTTGGCTCTCACGTCCCATCTGCTGGCTCTGTTGACTCAGCTGCTCTTGATCTGCCAACATCTGACGTGCCTGATCCAACATCTCCTGCGTCTGCTCTTGCATTTCCGAATCGAGTTCGTTCTGCTGGTTTTCAAGTTCGCTTTGCAGCTCCTCCATTTCGAGTTCAAGATTTTCGGCAAGTTGTGGATTGCTGTTTCGCATCTGCGTCAGGACTTTCGGTAACTCAAGGCTAACTTTTATTAGCAGTTCAAGTGCTTCTTGCTCTGCAGGTATCGCTTCATTGGGTTCAACAGCATTAAGGCTATCGGCTGCCTCACGCATACTGGCGAGAGCGTCTTCCAAATTCATCAGAATTTCTGGAGTGACTGCCGATTCACCTTGCATCGCCAAACTAAATTCATCAGCGAGTCTTTGTGTCTTATCGATTAATTCGTTCTGTTTATTCGCCGTTGTCCTAACCGCACTTCGATATTCCTCGGTAATCGAAGACGGTTCCGTGTTAATGTGATTCGCTGTTTCACGAATAATCTGTTTCTGGTTAGCAACCATCTCCAGGGCTGGATTCGATTCCTGTTGTTGCTGTTCTCCTTCCTGCGCCTCCGCCTCTCGGAAATTCTCATTAAAGGGACGGATCTCAATGAAGTAGATATCACTATTGGCTTTACCAGGACCCGTGCGTGTGTTATTATCAACGGCCCGGGCAAAATAGGAGATAACATCCCCCGGTTCAACGTCAAACTCCTCAAGATAGAACGTGTAGCTGCCGTCGGCGACGCGGCGTTGGCGTGTTTCAACAGGTGCCGGTTCGGGGGCGGTAGCCTCCATAGCCAGTTCCTGTAGTGCATCAGACCCGACACGATACATGAGTTTCAATTCTGCGATCCCGTAGTCGTCCGTCGCCTCAGCGATGACTTCCACTTCACCCAACTTCGTCGTTTTTATATCCCGACCGGGTTCTTTGATGACGACTTCAGGGACTTCGTCTGGAATCGCTTTTACGGCGTATTCAATAGGTATCTCGTTGTTGAAACCGTCAATACATAACAATTGAACAGTATACGTTCCATCTTCAACAACATCAATGCTTGTTGTAAGCGTGTTTCCATCGGAGATAACCATTTCGGTTGTGACAGGTTCAGGTGTTCCAATCAATCTTTCCGTGAAAGACCGGTCCTTAACATCACGCCTCAGTGAAAATGTTGCGGTTTGAACGGCTTTGTTGGTCGTGAGTTTTAGTTCCGCCTGTGTCCCGACCACCGCTTGGATATCGCCGGTCCCCGTTTGAACGACCGGTTTGAGTCCTGTGTAGTCAGGGTAAGTGTAAGCGACAGAAATTTCCGTCACCTTCGGCATCTCAAACACTTCAACAGTGTAACGTTCCGAAGTTGCCTCGTTTACAGCAACATAATATTCGATATCCGCATCAATATTAAAAATTTCATAAGCAAACCCACGTTTATCGTCGGGGTTTTGCAACATATTGATCTGTTGTTGCGTTGACTTGCTTTCACCGTCAGGCGTAGCGGTCTCTTGTATTTGTGCATCCTCGTAGGTCAAGACGACTTTATCAGCAGATTTCCCAGTGACGGTAACGTGAATGGGTAAACTTTTACCTCGGAGGATACGGGCATTCCCCGGTTCAACGGTTAATTTGGTCGTTAAAACTGGATCGGTCTTCTCCCAAGGCACGAGGACGCGGAGGAGACTGGTATGGATTTCTGTCGGAAAGATAAGAGCGAGGACACAACAAGCGGCAACAACTAAAGCCGCGATGCCGACCTGTTTACGGGTGCGGCTATGATCAATTGTCGCTTTAAAATCTATACCCTTTACGCGCTCTGTGGTATCTTCAAGCAGGCGTTGGAGCATGTGAGATTCAATGGGGTCTGTCGAGTCCCGATTTCCGAACTGGACAGCACTGATGAGTCTATCCTCCAGGTCGGGGTGGTTGCGTTCTACATTGAGTGCGACATCCCGGAGCGTCAGCGATGCTCGGAGCGGTTGAACGAGGTATCTGTATAAGAGGTAACCGATCACACCGATTCCACCTATCAACAACGCAAGCCGGACAAAATTTGGGAGTGGCATTAACCAATCAACAATAGCCTCTCCCATAAATAGAGCCGTTAAGCCTGTCAGGACAATAGCAAAACCCGTCCAGAAGATACTCCGTTTCCAGACGCGCCGCGCTTCCAAAATCTTTGCTTGTAATTCTGCGTAACCTTCTCGCGTATTCATGTTTTTCTCCATTTAGGGTTTGCTTACCTCAGCTTCTAATTGTGTCTTCTGCCAACCGTAATCAACATCTCCATCATAGAATTTGTCTGGATTCTCGACTGCCCAAATTTGTTTATGGATGATCCAATTATTTGGATCTAAAGCGAGTGCCTTTCGCCATTCAGCCATCGCTTCCTCTTTTTTGCCGCTTTCGAGCAAAACGAGCCCGAGTTGAAAGCGAGCTGCTGCTTCGGCATTCGTCTTTACAGTTGGCTTGCTCGACGATTTAATATCATTGAGCAGCACAGCATTGTAACCTGGGTCGGATAACCACTTCTCAAGCATCGCAACGGTTTTTTGATCTTGGACGTTAACACTAAAAGGTGCTTTCACCAACCGTCCGGCTTCATCAATCATGACACCGTAAGGGATCGCTTTGAGATTATAGCGGGTCCCGAGTATGTTCTGTGAATCAACGAGCGTAACAAAATCGGCGTTCGCAGTATCGTGCCAAGGCTGGACGACAGATGCGCCTTGGGCATCAATGGCAATTGAGATCAGATTCAACGTTTCTTTGTGTTCGGCATAAAATTCCTGCCAGCCCGGCAGTTGTCCACGACACCCTCACCACGAACCCCAAACATAGAGAAACGTCTTTTTCCCGCGAAACTCTTTTAAATGTCTTGGGTTACCCTCTAAATCAGGGAGTGTGAATTCGGGAGCGAGGCGTGTCGGATGGATAATCTCCAGCGTGTTCGCTGATGCTTCGTAAATTTCAAAGCCGAAGGTTCTCGCGAGGTGCACCGGTTGCACATAAGTTACACCATCAATGTTCACAGCACCCTCCTTGCCATCTTGGAATTGGAGTGGCACACAGAGTTCCGATTCTATACCGCCGCAGAGGACCACCATCTCCGTTCCTTGTGGATATTCTACCTTCAATCCGAGTTGCTCGGCGAACGGTTTTAAAGGGACGAACCGTGTCTCATCTTTGGAAATAGGTGATAGGGTAAATTCAACACGTCGTCCATTCACTGACACCTGAAAGTCCTCTCTTTTCATACTGTCCCCTTTAGTGAACCCTATCTGTACACCTACGACAGCGGACAACATTACCAACGTTAAGAATCCGACCAGAGTCTGTAACTTACGCCCCGATACTATTGCGATAATCATTCTGTATTTCGCTCCCTATGCTGTGCATCGTAAATTAGGAATTCAATTATTTCCTCAGCAGTTTTCGGTTTCAGACCGGACCCCGGTTTCCGCATCATTTTATAGACATACTGCCGCCACTCTTCCGATGTGAAAGTAGAATTAATCGGGCGCGCAACGGTATGGCATCGGCTACACTTATTGGTAAAAAGGTTGTATGACTCTTGCATCTCCGCGGGATAACTGGTAACATCAATAAAGTTTGGACCCTTATCCGCTGGATACGTTTTTGGTGCTGTCCGTGGGGCATTCAAAGCGTAGAACATCCCTATTCCTACAAGAACGATGACCCCTAAGACAGTTCCAAAGACAATTATTTTTTGCATACTTAGCATTCGGTTCCGAGGCTGCTATACGGCAGTAACATCCTTCACCTTTTGTACAATAGCATTTGCACTAATGCCGTGATGCTCCAGGAGCTCTTCTGGTTTTCCAGAGCGCGGTATTCCAGTAACGGCAAGTTTGTGGACGCGAATATCTTCAGTTGCGACAGCATCCAGTACGGCATCTCCCAAACCGCCTTCAGGATAGTGGTCTTCAACGGTAATCAGTGTTTTGTTCGTGTCGGCTGCAGCTGCTTTCAGTGTTTCCGCGTCAACCGGTTTAACTGAATATAGATCAATGACACGGATAGTGATTCCTTCTGCAGCGAGCATCTGGTGTGCTTTTAATACCTCGTGAACGGTAACGCCGCCAGCAACAACGGTTAGGGTATCTTCGCTGCTCTGCCGAATAACCTTACACCCACCGATAGGGAACTTTTCATCGGCATCATAGAGAATAGATGTTTTTGGACGCGAGGTTCGGAGGTAAACGATACCCTCGTGTGCGGCTGCTTCCGCAACAAGCCGTTCGGCACTGACTGCGTCGCTCGGATAAAGGACCACTGCGCCTGGAATCGCTCGGAACATGGCTATATCTTCTAAACCCATTTGTGAGGGGCCGTCTTCTCCGATAGAGACACCGCAATGTGAACCGGCATATTTGATATTCGCTTGCGAGATTGCAGACATCCGGATCTGATCGTAAGCACGCGATAAAAACGCAGCAAAGGTGGAAACAAATGGAATCTTTCCCCGTTTTGCTAAACCGATACCCGCGCCGACTAAGTTCTGTTCTGCGATGAACATCTCAAAATATCGGTCTGGATGGAGATCCATAAACTGTTCGGCGTAGGTAGAGTTTTTGGTATCTCCATCTAAAGCGACGACATTTGGGTTCGCTGTGCCGAGTTTAGCGAGTCCGGTACCGTATCCGCCGCGGGTCGCGACATCTTCGTCGGATGGATAGTCTGGCGGTTCACATTCAGTCGCAGCACGACCAGCACCACTATTTACTGCAGTAGGTGCTTCAATCTGAACCGGTTCTAAATTTAAGGGACCGAGTTCGGCTAATGCTTTATCAAGCGGCTCACCTTTAGCGATTGCCTTCCCGTGCCAGTTGTCGGCGTTTTCGAGGAAGGAAACCCCTTTCCCTTTAAACGTCTTAGCGACTATCATAGTAGGTCTGTCGGCTGAGGTTTTCGCTTGATCAAGTGCTGACAATATTTCATCAAAATTGTGTCCGTTAATACCAATGGTCTGCCATCCGAACGCCTCAAAACGCTGGCAATAGGTGTCAATATCAAAGGCGTACATCGTACGTTGACTCTGTCCGAGTGCGTTGACATCCACAATTCCGATGAGGTTATTGAGTTGATAGTGTGATGCCAAAGCGGCAGCTTCCCAGACCCCACCTTCGGCAGTCTCGCCATCACCGAGCAGAACATAGACACGGTAGTCGGATTTGTCTAAGAACTTTCCGTTAAGTGCCATACCGAGTCCAAGTGATAAGCCTTGTCCAAGTGATCCTGTCGCCACCTCTGTCCACTCAAAGCGAGGTGTCGGATGTCCTTCAAGGATACTGTCAATTTGGCGTAAGGTAGACAGTTTCTCATCGGGGATGATCCCCGCTTCAGCATAAGCGGCGTAGAGCAGTGGAGCGGCGTGCCCTTTGGATAAGATGAATCTATCGTTGTTAGGGTTTTGGGCATCGTTAGTGTCATAACGCATCGTGTGAAAAAAGAGCGCAGAGACGATATCCGCAGCGGAAAGACACGTCGTCGGATGCCCAGAGCCCGCCTCTGAGGTGGCGGTAATAGAGTGAATTCGTAAGTTAGTCGCCTTCTGTTTAAGGAGAGTCTTCAAAGTTTCCACAAATTTGTTAATCCTTCTTTCGGGAATAGCCATCAGCCGACAGCCGACAGCCGACAGCCGACGGCTATTCATTTATAAATTTTCGCTTAAGCAGTATAAAGTCGTTCAATGCGCCGAGAGGTTCAACGGTTTAAGCGTTCCATACGCTTAACTGTTTAATTGATCCGCCCTCCGCTGTGCCGCTAAAACGAGGTAATGTCCTTGACAGGTCTTGACTAAGTCCTCGAAAATCCCGATAGCTTGAGAGAGGTCCTGTAATTTGGCGTATGCCTCTGCTTGCCAGTACTTGGATTTCGCGATGATTTCATTAGGATCAATTGCGTTGTTTTCAGTGCGTTGGGCTTCGTAATCGATAGCCTCATCAAATTTTTCGATTGCCCGTTGATAATTTCTTTCTACATAGTAGGCTGTCACCGCGTCGGCGTAAGCAGTGTTACTCTGTTCTTGAGGTCGGAAATGTTCGACGACCGGTCTAACCGGTGGCAACTCAAGCGGTGGCAGTTCAACCTCTAACTCGTCCTCATCATCGGCATCGATATCACTACTTTCTTCGTCATCTTCATCTTCGACATCCTCATCTTCAGTTTCATCATCTGTATCGTCATCGTCAGGCAGTGTATCTACCGGTTTTACAAGCCGTTGTTCATCAGCACCCTCATCGTCATCCGCATCATCAAGGGCATCTTCGTCGTCCTCATCCTCGTCATCTATTTCGGATGGCACCGCTTTGCGAAAAGCCAGAGAAAGTGCTGTATTAGGCTCGTCCTCATCCTCTAAATAATCATCCTCTGGTTCAGGATCTAAATTATCTTCTTCGTCATAGTTATCTATTTCTTCAAAGTCATCTGTTTCTTCAAAATCATCTTCTTCGTTATAATTGAATGTCATGTGTTCCTCCGTTTTCTGTTTCTTTAGGACTCACGCATTTCTTCATGAGTTTTCACATAATAAACACTGGACTCTTCACCAGGAACGGATGGGGCCCTTCCCAAAAACGGGTGGGGCCCCGGTTACAAATCCTGCCTGCAGTGGACCTGCGTAAGTTCTATTTACCTAACAACCTCTAATACTTGACCTTCACATCCGCCCAGGTAGTCGTCATTTTATCGGCAGGTTCGACCGCCAAGACTTCAGCATAAAGGCCGTTCTTATACAGTTTTTCAATTTCCTCTTGTTCCAAAGCGACACTGAGAATTACGACTTCGTCGACAACACCTGCGCCAAATCGTGTGCCGCCGCAACAGTCATCAAATCCGATATTGACGGGTCCACTATCAGCGTCAATAGGGTTTTTAGCCAAATCCAAGGCACTCTCTTCTTCGGCATCAATATAGATGTACCATTCACCTGTATTACTATCAAAAGTGGTAGTGTACATGTGCCATTCGGTAATATCATCGGTGCCAACATTACCATCATTCCAGCCTCCGGGTTTATTCCAGCACCCACCGTTACAAACTGGCCACGCAACATTTGTTGTGCCACTATTGGGATGAATGATATAAGCGGGGCGTTTTTCAACAATCCAACCGGGTTGGTTCCAAGTTGCGTTTGGACTTTTCACCCAAGCTGAGACCGTTATCGCTTCGTTCGGGTTTTCATGTGCTGGAATCTGAACGTAAGCGGACTTACCATCGAATTCAAGTGCCATCCCAAATTTACCCTCAACCCACTCTGGCTTACCATTGAACTCACCATCTAAACCGTTTTCAGAGGCATCAGTCGCGATGTCACCTTTGCCTTCATCAAAAAGCCATACGCCGACAACGCTATCAGGATCAATTTCGGCTGAGGCAGTAGAAAAAAATAGAATACTAATAGAAAAGAGACACATCAGTACAATGCTCAAAAGTCCAAACCTTGCAGAGAAAATATAACTGAAATTCATTGTGACCTCCTGTGGGTAATATACACCCCAAGTCCTTACTAACAAATCCAAGCGATTTACCTAAAGACGTGATAGACCCCCAGCTAAAGCATGGGGGAAACCTCCGCAAAGTTATGCGAAAGCGATTATAAGATAAAACGCTTACAATGCCGATATATTTATCGTATCAGATTCACAGGTATATGTCAAGCGGAAAAATGTAATTTTCAGCAGGATTCAGTCCTTCGATACTTTATATTATGTTGACATAAGAGAAATATTTGTCTATAATACTCTTATACATTCATCAAATACAAAGCGTAGGAAAATATGAAAGGAATCGTACTTATCTTTTTAATTTTGGGTTTTGGCGTGATGTGCTTGTTCGGACAATCTGTAGCGTTGGAACATCAGCACAACGATGTGCAGCGACGACAAATCAGCTCTGGGTACAACACGCTTCTCGCACAAGGTTCAGAAGCACAAGACGCAAGTGTACCCAAAACCGAACCGAACCCTTCAACGCAAGAAGCTAACCGTGTAGAGAGTGCTGAGCATCCAGAACAGACTCTGGAAAAGGCACCCAACAATCTGACACAGCAGACTGAAGTAGCAAACTCGGAAAACGGCGAAACTATTGAAGAAACCCACACAGCGTGGGAAAAAACGCAGCGGATTTTCAAGGTTGTTAACAACTATGAATTAGCACCAGATGCAGTCGTAACGACCCTCGTCATAATCGCTGGGAACGCGAAACTACACGGGCGCGTTACAGGGAACGTCCTGGTCCTCGGTGGAGATGTTGAGCTCGGATCAGGCGCACAGGTGAACGGAACACTCCATCTTATTGGTGGACAGGTCACCGGAAATATAGAACGCATAACGCATCTTCAGGTGAGCAACCGTTGGCAGATAGTGCCTGCTGTCGTGAAACTTGTGATGCACCCGTATAGCAGCATTTGGGCAACCGATAAAGTAACGGGTTTACAATTTACAATCATTCGGTTCGCGCTTCTACTTATCATGTACCTGCTGATAGCCGCTGTATTTCCGAAGCCGGTAAACGCCGTGAGTACACTGTTCGCACATCGACCCATTGGAAGTACACTCTTCAGTCTCCTGATGTTGGCTGTGATACCGTTGATTCTTGCGTTTCTGACGGTTTCAATCGTTGGCGTTCCGTTTATGTTGCTGGCGTTGGCGCTCCTACTACCGTTAGCACTCTGTGGTAAAACGGCGATTTTTCTTACGCTCGGTAGTACCCTCTTTTCAGGTCGTTTGAGACCGCTGGCATCGATCTTCGGTTATATGCTATATTTTATGGCGACATCGCTGCCGTATATTGACTGGATAACGTTTCTTGTTGTCAACACTGTCGGGATCGGGATTTGTGTGCTATGTGGGCTCAGTCTAATGCGACAGCAAGGTTCGCGTCGAAACACGTCCGTACTCCCTGGTAACGAGTGGGGATCCCGAACAAAAAGGGTTTAGTGAGTATGCAATTAGCATCTCCGATTTTCTTAATTTTGCTCATTGTAATCCCATTGATGCTCATCGTATGGCGACAGCTGCCGAGAAGGACACGCCTCCCTGTTATCCGTTTCTCTGACTTTAACCATGGATTCGCAGCAGGCGTTCAGAAGATGCGGCAAGCCCTCTCGGTCAAAGCGATGCCGTTATTGAAGGTCCTGAGGTTCATTGTTCTCTCGCTGCTCATCATCACGCTCGCTCGTCCACAACTTTCGCAAAGCCGTGAGCACAGTATCGCGCAGGGTATCGACATTCTCTTAGTGCTTGACATCTCAGAAAGCATGCGTGCGGAGGATTTTGCAGGGTCAAACCGTATCCAAACCGCGAAATCGGTTATCAAGGCGTTTCTTGCACATCGCGAAAACGATCGTATCGGAGTGGTTATCTTTGCGGGTGAAAGTTTCACGCTCTGCCCACTCACCTTAGATTATGCAGTGCTGGCGGAACTCCTCAGCGATGTAGAGATTGGACAATTAGAGGATGGAACGGCTATCGGTGACGCACTCGCGACAGCCACGCATCGGCTACGCGCCTTAGCATCGAAAACCAAGATTGTTATCCTTTTAACTGATGGCGAAAATAACGCTGGAAGTATCGCACCCGAAACGGCAGCATCGCTTGCAGCATCTGACGGGATTAAGGTTTATACCATCGGTATGGGAAAAGAAGGTGGGGCGCGTATCCCTTATGCCGATACGACGTTCGGCAAGCGATACCGAGAGGTTCTAACCTATCTCGACGAGGGGACGCTAAAACAGATTGCTAACACAACAGGTGGCATTTATTTTCGTGCTACAGATACGGAATCGTTGAAGCAGATTTATGCGGAAATTGATAGATTTGAAAAGACGAAATTCGAGACAATCAACACCGTCGTTCGCAAAGAGTTGGTGGGATATTTCTTGATACCCACCATACTACTTTTAGGGATTGAAATTCTATTGAGTAACACTGTACTACGGAAGATTCCGTGATTTTTAATTATGCCTTGCAGTAAAGCACAACGAAGTGGAAAGCGGGTATACGGAAAAGAACACCAAAACTCTAAACCCACTTGCCCCAACCGCAAGGAAAATTTAAAAAAGCAGCTTGAAACGAAGTGGAAAGCGGGTATACGGAGAAGAACATCAAAACTCCAAACCCACTTGCCCCAACCGCAAGGAAAATTTAAAATATGGAAAATATTATTGCTTGTAATTTAGGGAGTTATCGGCAGTTTCATGAGGGTGCGTATAGCCATTTGGCAGAAATCGGTCTAACGAATGTGGAAATCGGTGTGCCTTCGGTTGAATCCGTTGACGCGGTCCAGTCAGAACTGAAAGCACACGGACTCACCGCTACCAGCCTGCTCGGCAGATGCGACATACAGTCCGAAACGGCTGTCTCAGATTTCCAACCGATGTTGGAGATTGCCGATAAGATGGGTGTGAAGATCATCTTTGTCAGCGTTAATGCCGGTGATGCAGACAAAAACGCTGTTTATGATCGGCTCCGCGCAATCGGAGAGAACGCCGCGCCTGGTGGGGTTAAGGTCTGTCTGGAAACACATCCAGATTTGATACACAACGGCGACATCGCACTTGAGACGATGCAAGCCGTTAACCACCCGAATATCTGTGTTAATTTCGACACAGGAAACGTCTATTATTATAACCACAATGTGACGGCTGTTGGCGAAGTCCAGAAAGTTATTCCCTACGTCGGTGCGGTTCATCTTAAGGATACAAATGGTGGCTATCGGACATGGAATTTCCCGACGCTCGGTGTAGGTGTGGTTGACTTCAAAGCGGTCTTCCAAATACTCAACGATGCGGGTTTCTACGGACCCTTTACTATGGAATTAGAGGGTGTCGAAGGCGAAAACCTTGACGAAGCCGGTGCCAAAGCACGCGTCGCAGATTCGCTGCAACACCTGAAAGACATCGGCGTTATTTAATCAGAACTTACGCATACCCAATGCAGGGTTTTTGCTGGGGTGTTTTTTAGGGTTTGGAACCCCGCCTGACGCACCTATACGGATTACTGTTCTATCAAGTTTGAAATTGTGAATAAACCCAGTTTGTAGTAGGGCAATTCATTGCCCGTTCTTCGACCACAGACGTGCGATAATCCACTTCCCACTTCGGTGAGTACACCGCAGATACATTAGGGACTACTGTTCTATCAAGTTTGAAATTGTGAATAAACCCAGTTTGTAGTAGGGCAATTCATTGCCCGTTCTTCGACCACAGACGACGGAGAAACGAGATGGATACGAATCTTTGTGTTATTCGGCTCGGTAAGGGAGCGCGCGTTAATGACGCGCTCGGAAAAATCTTGGATACCCCAGATATGACAACAATTGGGGCTTTCGCTGTTTCCAAAGAAAACCCAACCGAACTTCACTACCACGATTTCGATGAGTATTGGTATTTCACGGAAGGTACAACAACCGTGACATTACGCACGGCGGAGGGTCAATCCGAATCCTATCGTATCGGTCCCGGAGATATGGTCATCACACCGAAAGGCGTTGAGCATGGACATATCCCAGACGATGTTGTGAAAGGCGTGCAGTGGGTGAGCGTGATTCATCCCGATGCTCGCCGTGGGCATCTACATCGAGTTTTTTAATTTTTCCTTGCGGTTCGGTCAGAAAGGTTATAACAAAAAAGTGCTTCACCGTATATCCGCTTTCCACTACGTTCCAAGCTACGCGCTTTTGTTTTTTTTTAATTTTCGCTAAAGGAAGTAAACCATGTCAATACAAGCAAATCCGTTGCCACGGCGACGCTTAGGACGCACGGAATTAGAGGTTACATGCCTCGGTATGGGAGGTGCAGGACTCGGCAGAGGCGATGTCACCGACGATGATGCCATCGAGGCGGTGCACCGAGCAATTGATCTCGGAATCAATTATCTGGATACCTCACCGCTCTACGGTGAAAGCGAAAGACGGGTCGGACTCGCCTTCGCCGATGGAAACTGGCGGGAGAAGATTTACCTCGCCACAAAAACGGGGACACACCCTGAGTGGCGCGGTGATTACAGTGCCGCAGGCACTCGCCGAAGCGTTGAGAATAGTCTCCGTTTGCTAAATACGGACTATCTCGATGTCTGCTTAGTGCATGACCCGGACAGCATGGACCCTGTCGTGGCAAAAGGTGGTGCGTTGGATGAACTCCAACGGATGCGCGAGGAAGGGTTGATTAAGTTTATCGGACTCGGCGTGCGCCAACACGAATTCCACAAGATCGCCATCGAAACGGGTGTCGTTGATGTTATCCTAACGTACTTGGATTATACACTCCTGAGTCAAACTGCGAATGAATGGCTGTTACCTTTTGCCGCTGAAAACGACATCGGTGTTATTAACGGCAGTCCGATTGCAATGGGATTGCTTTCAGGAGTTGAACCGGATGTATCAGCCAGCAGCGCACACTTAGGCACTTCTGATGCCGAAAGAGCACATCGGCTTTGGGAGTGGGCAAAGGACAACAACCTGAACGTCCTGAATCTTGCCATTCAATTCTGTTTCCGTCAACCGAGGATTGCGATGAGTTTAACGGGTTCTAAGAATGCCTCAGAGGTAGATCAGAACTTCACTGCTGCCACGACACCAATTCCAGAAGACGTGTGGGAGCAGTTGGCGGCACTCTTGTAAGCAAGTTTTGATCATCTGTACAAATTCTAAGATATCGTTGATTTTAACCAGAAATCTGCGCGAAACGAAGTGCGCGCAGCCCAGGAGACCATAGATAAAAAATGAAATTTGAGGGTAAGGTAGCATTGGTAACCGGTGGGAGCCGCGGCATCGGGAAGGCGACAGCACTGAAACTCGCTGGTGAAGGTGCAACCGTTGCTGTACACTATTCGCGCGCGGTTGATAAAGCGGAAGCGGTCTGTGAACAGATTCGCGACATCGGACAGAAAGCGATGCCTGTGCAAGCGGATATCGCCGATAGAGATGCTGTGAACGGAATGGTCGCGACGGTGAGAGAGGAACTCGGGACAATTGAACTGTTGGTGAACAACGCAGGCGATGTCGGTGATATGACGTTTGAGGAACTGACACCCGAACATTGGGATCGGATCGTCGCGATTAACCTGACGGGCCCCTTCAATGTGCTGTGGGCAGTTAAACACGGAATGATTGAACAGCAGTTTGGACGTATCGTCAATGTATCGTCGATTGCTGCACTGGCAGTCCGTCCAAATCAGTTGCCCTACGCGGCAGCGAAAGCCGGGGTGATCTCACTGACGAAATCGTGTTGCGGACCGCTTGCGGCACACAACATCCGTATTAATTCGGTTGCACCGGGCGCGATTGCCACGGATATGTTAGGTGAAGTCTCAACGGAAATGGTAGAGCAGCTGCGGTCTACAACGCCACTCGGCAGGCTTGGCGAACCAGAAGAGATGGCAGATGTAATTGCGTTCCTTCTGAGCGAAGAATCGAGTTATATGACAGGTTCGACTGTTATTGCCAGTGGTGGACGTATCCTCATACCGTGAGCGTCAATTCTGTTTCGCCAATTTCTAAATCGAAAGCGACGAAGGTTTGCTTACCCTCACAGAGAAATGTATTGCTCTGAAAATCGCGTCGGGAATGCACTTCGCGCAAGTCCCATCCGTTGACTTGAATGTGGCGTATCGGTGCATCAACAGCCAAAGTAAAGTTCGCTGTCGGGAATTGGGTAGAAAGGTAAACTGTGGTTACGGCAGAACGGAGTCTGCCTACTACGATGTCAGTGAGCTGGCGTGCCATCCAATAGTGTCCGATTTCCGAGGTTTTCATCCAGAGCGTTTTGGTGCCGTCCGGATCGTAATCGTCGAGCCGTGCTTTGACGGTCTTCAATATATCAAACCCCAATTTTTCACCGTTGAAATAGAATCCGGGCCAATGTCCGACGAGAACACAGGGAAGTTCTTTTTCAAGGACGGGTGGTAAGCGGCCGCCTTGTCCATCTTCCGTGATGAATCGATCAGCGTTCCCTAAATCGTAGCCTGTCCAGCCGCCGAACCAGTCGCCGGCACACGACACAATACTGGCGATTGCGATACCGTTTTCCTTTTCAGCATACCAGATAGGTACATCAGGCAATTCATCATGCTTCAACCACAGGAAATAGAAGGGACGTGGGTTGTTATTGACCTGCTGAGAGGCAGTAAGGACGGCTTTCGCGTATGCCGCCTCTTGGCGTTTCCCGAACGCACCCGGACTCGTGACACCTTCACACGGAATGCCGACATTATCGAGCATCTCCATCGCTGTGATGATGTAGTCTGTGAGTCTATCATCAACGGGTGGGTCCACCCATTCCACCTGCTCCCATTCCTCGGTGAGCGTGAACGTTTCCAGATCAACAACAGCCGTATGCGTGAGCATTTCGGGGGTCAAATCGAAACTGGGCCATATAAGTTCGCGGTAAACTCGTATCCATGCCTGATATTCTACTGTTGGAAAATCTGGGAATCCTTCATCCACGCGTCCCATCCCAGCAGGATACGGGATAAGACTGAATTTACCTTTCACACCGTTTTCCCAACACCATTCTGCCCACTCTGCCGCAAAATCTGCAGGGATTGTCGGTGGGACTTTCTTGAATTGTGCGGCATCTCCTTCCCAGCGGTCAGGCGGCACACCGGGTTGATGGCGTGCTTTCCAAGCGTGTCGTTGCTGTATCCAGGAGTAGGTAAGATTAATCACGGGACACGAATCGTCAACGATAAGAGAGAGAGGCGTTCTTAACAAAGGGTTGCAGACAGTGATGTTCATGATTTTGTATTTTTCGTAGAATACGGTTAAATCTCCTGGAGGCAGCGTCTGATATAAGGCACATCATCTACCCACAGTCCGTCAACGCCGCCTGCCTTATGTGCGGATACCGCCCAATCGACATCCTTTGCCGTCTGGATAAAACCGGCTTCTACGACAATCTGGTTTGCCCGAAGCTGTTCAATCTGACGTGTAACAGTGCGCGTGAAAGCGTTATAGAGTTGAAAGTGATTAATGCCTGTCCATCCGATGATGATTCGGCTTGCATCAATCGTGGCGGCTGCCTTAAGGAAATTCGCCATCGGGTTGATGAGAATCGCACTCGTCTGTAATTTTGGCTCTAAACGTTTTGCCGCAACGAGTAGATGTCTTCGGAAGTAAAAGGTAAGAATGCTGGTGAGGTGGACAACCTCGAAATGGCGCACCCGTTCGACGATGATAGGTAGCAATTCCGGTGTATCCAATTTTGGTTCGATAAAACAAGGCATCTGGTGCTCGCGTGTGAATTGGAGTGCATCATCAAGGTGTGCCACCGGTTCATCCGAGTTATTCACTGTTAATTGCTGAACATCTTTCCATTTCAGTTCGCTGAGTGGCGTTGGGCATCCTGTGGGTTTACCTATATCGGTTCTATTGAAGTCGATATGGATTAACACCGGTTGTTTATCTTTGGTGAGACAGACATCAAACTCATATCCATCGGCACCGTCTGCCAACGCCTGCTTGAAGGAGGCGAGGGTGTTTTCTGGTGCGCGCCCCATCCCGCCTCGATGTGCTAAGAGTTGAATTTTCATAACCTACTGCTCAATTGCTTAACCTGTTAATCAACGTTTGGCAGGTGCTCACCCGAGCCCCTCAACGCTCTCCTCAGATTTACCTGTTCAAATCGATTCATATTCAACGCCTCAACCGTTGCTCTACCCGTCCGCGTGAGTCCAATAATAGATAGAAGGTCATCACTCCACTTAAAATGGCGGTGCCATCTTTTCAGGCGTGGATTAAAGAGTGGAACACGTTGCTCTGTCTGTGGATCGCGAGCATGTGTTTTGGCGTGTTTATGATTGTTGCACCACGGACACGCCCATGCCAAATTATTTAACGCGTTTTGGCCACTCACTTTTCGAGGAATGATGTGTTCACAGTGAAAAGGAGAGGTAGTAAAGCTATCAGGTGCCCGACAATATTCGCAAAATCCTTTGGCACGCTCGCGCACCTGCTGACGTTGGGAACCAGAAATACGCTCAGAAAGCATCTTTTTCTACCTTTTACCTGATTCCACGCTGTGATTTTCAGCATAAGTCTCTGGTGTAGATTCCGCTGCAAATTCAGGCTCATCTAAGTGAAAAACAATAAGTCCCAATTCTGCCATAATTTCTTTTACAGGTTTTCCCCAACGATGCACTAAGATAGTGAGGGCTTCCAGACGCTTAATATCCATAACTGTCGACTGCCGCAACAGTTCTTCATAGGTCTGCTGCTCGTCATCGCTTAAAGTTTCATCTTCACGCTTGCGCCGTAACTGCCAATAACGCCGATATGCTTTTTCAGGTAATCGCGAGTTTTTCCTTATAGACGCTATCACTTCTGCATCTGTGGCATCGGGATCAACCTCTTCGCCAATCGCTGCTTCTTGTTGTTGCCATTCTATAAATTTCCGAGTGAATTCATCCAATTCAATCGGCGATAATTGTTTAACGCCACTCAGTAAATGTTCTACTTTTAGTTCCATTGGATTCTCAATGGTGGTCATCACTATTCCTCCTGCGAACGTTTGATAAGCATTGTGTACACGCAATTTAATCCTTTTTCTGCCACATCCGCTCGAAGTTATCCTGTGGGTTAAAACCTAAGATACGTTTCGTCTTGATATTCGAGAACTGCTGATGCGGTAGGTCTGCGAAAATGTTGAAAATCTCACAGCGGGAGGGAAGTTCTTCGAGATCAATCTCCAAACCCAATCGGAACGCTTCACCTGCGTCGCGCCAACTAACAGAGAACGGGTTGAGGTCGGTGCCTTCCGCTTGATCTTCATGCTCTCGGAAACTGAGGAATAGGTAGCAGAGAACATAGATGTCGTAATGCTCAGTGAAGACTTTACAGATTTCCTGCCCTAACCCTTTCGTCAAGGGATAGAGTCCGGTGCTTGTATGCGGCGGGACATCCGGGTTAATTTCATAATCGTAGGTGGTATAACTATCACCCTGAATCGTGAAATGCGGACCTGTGTTGATGACGCGGCGGATACCGTGTTCAACAGCGGCGCGCATCGTGTTATAACACCCGCGTGTACTAACATCGAAAGCCAACTGTCTGTCGTGTCGCAGCACAGAGCAGTTGATGATTGTATCCATTCCTTCAGCGGCGCGCATCACCTGATCCAACGAACCGACATCAATGTGCATCGATTCGTGTTTCGTCTCAAGATCATTGATGTCCGTAACGCGAAGCGTGTAATAAGGTTCCAACGCCTTGACGACATGTGGTCCAAGGTAACCGTTACCACCTAAAATGAGTACTTTCATGGTTACGCCTCCCTTCCCTGTACTGGTACGAATTGTGGATCAAACTTCAGATGCCCCTTGGCTTTTCCGATCGAAAAACGGGAACCGGGAAACTCTGACTGGATATGAAAGATCTGCCACGACGAAGAGGATTCAAGGGCACATCGGAAAGCAGCCACTGCGTCGTTCATCTCAAGCCACATCGCATCATAGGCAGCTGACTCTGCGGCATCAGCAGTGATAAGGTTGCCGAGACGGAGGCAGGTCACGTCAATTTTACCCTCGCGACCGAATTCCCTGCACGTGAACTCCCCGAGATGCTTTGAAAGTACAAAACTATAGACAGATGGACGTGGGCGCCAACTCTCTGTGACTGTCCAATCTTCACCGTGTTGCTCGAAAAGGCAGAGTGTGCTTGCATAAATGAAATGCTTCACACCTTCCGCGACCGCTGCCATCAGTAGGTTATAGGTACAGCGCGTCTGGTAGTCGATCGCGTAATTCTCGGGTTGCTCAGATTCAGCGAGGAGGTTAGACGGCGTTTCGGCGATATGGATAATCGTATCCATGTCGCGGACCAATTCGTTGGTGGACTCGTCGTGTCCGAGTTCGCTTTGCACAAACGTGCCTTCAACATCCTCAACCGGATACAACTCGGTTAATCGGAGCGTATGTTCTTGCGCCAATGCACCTGCTAAGTTGCGCGCCAGTTCGGAACCAGCGGAAGTAATCAATATATTCATAAATTTTTAATTATCCCTGCATCTGTTAACACTTAGTCCCAAAGAAAAATTACACCAATACACCACTCCTACAAAGCATTCTGAATCTTTGCTGCAACTTTCCCGATTTCGTCCATATCACCTTCACTCGGTCGCCACGGTAACCGAAGCGGGTCGCCTTCCCATCGCGGGATTAGGTGGAGATGGAAATGGAAAACGGTCTGAAACGCTGCGGCTTCATTCGACTGAAAAAGGTTAAGCCCATCCGGTTTCAATGCCGTCCGGATCGCATTTGCGATCGGAATCGCTGCTTGCATAATTTTACTGCCGATCTCCGCAGGCATATCAAAGATATTTCGATAGTGTTGCTTCGGTATAAGGAGGGTATGCCCCGGGTTTGCGGGCGCAATATCCATAAATGCGAAGACGTGTTCATCTTCATAGACTTTGATTGCCGGAATCTCACCAGCGACAATCGCACAAAAGATACAATCCATTTTTAAAATTTTCCTCGCGGTTAAACGACGCGAACTTGGAATTTGACACACCGTTTTTAAATCCGCCTTCCATTTCATTACAAGCTGCGTAATCTAAATTTTTAAAAAATAAAAGAGTTCAGAGAACCGATCTTTTTATTATCTTAGCAAATTTGGTGCAGAAAATCAATAGTAAACTTATTGTAAAGCAGCGGGTGTGTAAATATTTTGGCAGTCGGTTTTATGAGGTTGTCAGGACAAGAATGTAATGTGAAATTTCATAGTTTTCATAGTAAATCGGAGTACCATGAAATTTACAAAATGTTATGAACCCAAGCTACGAGTGGGTTTTTTGTGGTTTTGGTGGAACGTGCTATGGATGTCGCTATGAAATTTTACGACCCAGAAGGGAAGATTAGAAAAGAGTAATTGGTATGCTTGTTTGCAGCAGCGAATTAGCGGGGTTTTAAACCCCGCCTGTGAAGAGGTTTGTCCTTTAATTTTTACGAAGTTTGCTACAACATTGCCCGTTATTTTCGTTTTGGGAGAACAGTGATAGCATACCACAAAAGCGTTGCAAGGCTGTGGTGCTGATGACCTCTCGGCCGAGAGCGTCTTTTGTAGTGAACACTACCGTGTCTGCATCCCATCGCATTATAGAGCGTAGTCTTTTGGGTATTTACGAGTTTCAAAGCCCCTGAAACCGTCAATTTTGACATCTCAAGGTCCTCCAAATGTCCTAATTTGAAAAATTAACGGAAAATATAGTTCACCGGTTACAAGAACATAAAAGGTGGGAAAATCCCACCTACTCACCAATTGCTTTAAAACTACAAGCAATTTTTAATTATTGGATTGAGACGTAAAATAGAAAGATAGGTTTAGACAATATCATATCATTTTTTAATACCACGCTGCCTTATCGACGACATTCTGTAAGGGTTCACCGTTAGCGAATCGGCGTGCGTTTTCCAAGACAATCTCAAATCGCCGTGCCGGGAGATTCTCTGCATCTTTGACAGCAATATGTGGTGTTATTAACACATTCGGCAATCGCCAGAGCGGACTTTCAGGGGGTAACGGCTCAACTTCAAACACATCCAAACCGCATCCAGCAATGACACCGTCTTCAAGCGCAGCGATGAGATCAGCAATTTTCGTGGTCTTACCGCGTCCGATATTGATGAAATAAGCACTGTTTTTCATCAGGGAAAATCGCTCTTCGTGCCACATCCCCTCGGTTTCGGGTGTGTGAGGTGTCGTGGTTATCAGAAAGTCAGCGAGCGGAAGGAGTGTGTCGAGTTCTGACGGATCGTGCTTCTCAACGAAAGGCACTTCGTATTCCCAGCGCGCGTCAACACCGATCACCTTCATCCCGAATTCACTACAGAGTCGTGCGGTTTCATGTCCGATACCACCAACGCCGACAATCAACGCCGTTGCCTGTGCGAGGTCAACATATCCGTGTTTACGCGCGTCTTTGTCCCAGACACCTTGACGTTGTGCGTCCATATAATAGGGCAACCCACGGGCAAGCACAAGCACGAACATCATGATATGCTGTGCAATGTGGTCGTTATAGATGCCGCGCGGGTTACAAACGACGACCGGATGTTCAATCAGTTCGGGATAATAGTAGCCGGGGAAGGGACCTGCTGCAGGGTTCTGTAGCCATTTCAGGTTTTTCGCCAAGGGGAGTTGCTCAGGAGACACCCAACCGCAGACGGCATCGGCATCAGGTAGGTGTTCAGCGACTGCTTCGTCTGTCTCCGGTAAAACGACGGTATATATGGGTAGTTCGTTCCGAATACGCTCAGCCCACTGGCGTGATTCGGTGTTCTGTGGCGGCATGAGTATAAGTTTTGGCACGGGTTTCGTTCCTCATCTTTAAGATTTTCCACCTATTTTAGCACGATAGCAGCAGAAAATCAAGCGGAAGAAAAAAGAAAAAGCCGTTGATTCTCACACACTGATTTGATATAATAGCGCAAAACGACATTCTTCTACCGCGCGCTTGATGTCCTCACAGATGAAGAGGCAACCTACTTCCCAATTCAACTCGACTTTGAGGCGTATAAAAACGCCAAATTTTTTCTCAATACATCTCAGTGAAAAGAGAAAGACCTGATTTATGGAAACCTTACTCAAGATCAACTTCGATAAAGGCACTCTCATCCTACAGAATGTTCCGAAGGCACTTCAATCAGATTTACCAGATATCCGCTGGGACGAGCGTACGCTCACCTTTCGCGCGCCCGCCTACCGCTATCGGAAAATTATCTCGCAGCTCCGCGCACACGACATTTCATATCAAGACACTGCGAGACAATTTACAGTCGAACCCTTCACGCACGGAAAATCAATTACGCCTTACCCATACCAGACCGAGGCGATTGACGCGTGGCACGCCAACGGCAAGCGTGGTGTCGTCAGTCTTCCGACGGGTGCCGGTAAAACCTTCATCGCAATTCTGCTCATCGCAGAGACCCAACGTCCGACACTCATCCATGTGCCGACGATTGACCTCATGCACCAGTGGCACGCAGTACTCACAGAACACTTCGGACAAGAGATCGGGCTTTATGGTGGCGGTCAACACGAATTAAGGGATATTACGGTGACAACCTATCAATCCGCAGTCATGCACGCGCCACATTACGGGAATCGGTTCGGCTTTGTTGTCTTTGACGAATGCCACCATCTCCCCGGAGAACAGTATCAGTACGCCGCCATCAGCAGCATCGCACCGTTTCGATTGGGACTGACAGCGACACCTGAACGGGTTGACGGAAAAGAGAGTCGTCTCTATGCGCTTGTCGGCGAATGTTGCTATGAGGCGAAGGTCCAGGAACTCTCAGGGAAAACGCTTTCGGAATATCGCGTTATGACTATTGCGGTTGAGATGGAGGATACGGAACGGGTGCAGTACGAGGAGGCGCGCCGCACTTATTTAAGTTTCCTTAAACAGGCAAAGATCAATATGGGCACATCACGCGGATGGCATACCTTCCTCTGGAAAGCGTCACAATCCGATGAAGGACGTGCTGCCTTCAAAGCATATCTCACACAGAAACAACTCAGTTTCGCCTCTACCACAAAACAGGAGTGGGTGTGGAAACTCATTCAGAGACATCGAGGAGACCGGATTATCATCTTTACACAAGACAATGACACGGCGTATCAGATCGGAACACGTTTTTTTCTGCCGGTGCTAACGCATCAGACGAAACTTAAGGAACGGAACGATTTTTTGGACGGGTTCCGTGACGGGACCTATTCCATCTTGGTTACCTCGAAGGTACTGAATGAAGGCGTAGATGTACCGGAGGCGAATGTCGCTATTATCGTTTCAGGGAGCGGGAGTGTCCGAGAACACGTGCAGCGGCTCGGACGTATCCTCCGTAAACGTGAAGGCAAACAGGCAGTGCTTTACGAACTCATCTCTAAACAGACCGGCGAACATTTTGTTAATAGGCGACGCAGACAGCACCACGCCTATCAGACTCCATGAAATGGAGAGCGGATTCGAGAAAACAGTGCTAAAGTCCAAAATCACGTCACTTAACCGCAAGGTATAATTAAAAGATGCTTACCAAAGACCTACTTCAGTATAAAATCAAGAGCGGTCAAATTTTACCACAGTTCGTGAACCCGACCCACAAACAGCTACTGGTAGTTGCTGAGCAATTGATCTCCATTTTTGAAGATTCAATAAACACGCCGCGCGCAGCACTCTTAGAATCCAGTAAGCAGATTATCGACAGTACGCCTGGGGCACCGATCGTCAAACGCGGACTCGAAAAACTCCTATTAGATCGGACAGCGTTTGACACGGCACCCAACGAAGAACTGATCGCGTTTCGGAAGAAACTCTTTACAGAGACGAGCCATCTGCTTTCACAAGAACAGTTTCAGGACTACGAAGATTATCAGCATAAGGTGTTAGAGACAATAGCAGAGGGATCGCGACCGGAGATCGCTCCTACAGAAGACGGTGCCGGAGCAGACGGATCGCGACCGGAGATCGCTCCTACAGAAGACGGTGTGACGTTGGGTGCTAAACTCTACGCGGATTTACCGAGTAACCAACCGGTTTTGACATTCAATACGCTTTCCGCTGAACGTCTGCTTCATCGTTATAATGCTGCGCAGGTACAAGGATTGCTCCTTCATTGCAATTCGCTGACGCTAAAACTCTCCGATTCTATGACAGCCGAGCTCCGCCAACTGTTCAAGTACCTCAGATTCAACCAACTCCTCTCCACAATTCGGAAAGAAGAAGAATTGTATGAGATTACCGTGGACGGACCGCTCAACCTATTTTACAAAACGAAGCGTTACGGTATGAATTTGGCGAACTTCTTCCTCGCCGTTTTGCATCAACCGAAATGGGAATTGACTGCAGAGGTCCAGTTTAGAAACAAGCGGCGTTCTCGACTATCGCTTGATGAATCCTGCGGTATCAAACCGATTTCACAGCAGTTTCTCGCCTATATCCCTGAAGACATCCAACTTTTTCAGGCGATGCTCCGCAACAAAACCGAAGATTGGCAGATTCGTCCGGGGAGCCAGTTTCTTCCATTAGCAGGCGATTTCTACTGCTTCCCTGACTATCAACTCATTCACAAAAGTGGTGTAGAGACCGCTATTGAGTTGTTCCATCCGTGGCATCAGGGACATCTCATTGCGAGACTCAACACCCTCGCTGAAGAGAAAAATGTATCCCTTATCCTCGGTGTCTCAAAAGAGTTGGAAAAAAAGCCGTTGATTGCGGAAGCATTAGAGACATCGGCTTATTTTTTGCAGTTCGGTTTCACATTCCGAGACGTTCCGACAATGCGTACCTTGCTCCCAATTTTGAATTCGCTTGTGTAGGTTCAAGCGATAAAAGGAAAATGGACCTAATGAAAACCACATATTTTTCTACTCTTTTAGTGACACTCGTTTCAACGCTATTTCTAACGAACACCTTTGCACAGGCACAGGACTATACCCAACTTAGTTTACCCGAAGGTGCCAAAGCCCGACTCGGAAAAGGCGTAATAAACGATATACAGCTCTCACCCGATAATACCCGTTTAACTATCCCTTGATTTTAACCCTATCTTCTGCTAAAATGTAACGGAACGATGGAGGGAAAGTTATGACTTTATATAGATTCAGCGCGCTATTTTTAATCGCAGGTATCGCATTCTACCTCACAGCGTGTGGCACGAAAGCGATACCGTATTCCCAAAACACGGATGCCCTCGAACCGAACGAAGTCGCTGTCGCACACTATAATTGGGGTATGCAGTCTGCTGAGAACGGCAATTTTGCACAAGCCATCACCGAACTCGAATTGGCGATCCAGAACGAACCGGGATGGGTCATGCCGTTCTTTACGTTGGGTGTTGTCTACGGCAATCAAGGTGAACTCGACAGAGCCATCCAAGCGTGGCAACGTGCAATACAGTTGGATGCCAACTTCGCGAAAGCGCATTATAACCTCGCTGTCGCCTATTCACAGAAGGAAGAGAACGCACGATCCATTGCATCTCTTCGTGAGGCGATTCGTATAGATAAAGCAGCACTTTCTAACGCAAAAGCGGACCCCGCATTTGAGCGTATTCGCAATACCGCAGAATTCCAAGCACTGGAANACGCTACCGAAGACGAGCACCGACAAGACTGATACCAAAGATCGCAAAATATGGCACGCTACACCACTCTTTCACCGACAGAACTGGCGCACATCGTCGCACAATACCCGATCGGCACATCACTGAAACTTGAAGAAATTCCGGGCGGGTTCGGAAATAGCAACTTTAAGCTGACAACTACAGATGGCGAGTTTCTG
Source organism: Candidatus Poribacteria bacterium WGA-3G (assembly GCA_000406005.1). Lineage (GTDB taxonomy): Bacteria > Poribacteria > WGA-4E > WGA-4E > WGA-3G > WGA-3G. Next base: position 103,968 of record ASZN01000005.1, on the reverse strand, counting down.
CTGAAAATTTGCGATGAGAAAGATTCAGCAGAACTCAACATGCAAATCGCGCTTCTGCAACATCTCCATCAGCACGCATACCCGACAGTATACCCGATCCTAACGAAGGATCAGAAACCTCTGATTCACGAGACGTTTGGGAGTGTGATGCTTTATCCGTTCCTACAAGGAGAAGAACCCTTACCCTCACCGAATATATCGGCGCCACTCGGTGAGGCGTTGGCGAAACTGCACTGCATTCCGCCAGTTGCAGGACTCCCACGCTTTGCGATGGGTATATCACAGATGCACCCTTTTCTGAAAGAGGTACAAGACACAGAATTTGCTATGCACCCGTTCGTCAGATCGCTAAAATCGCAATTGGAAGAGATAGAACCGCTCCTCAATTTACCACTCCCGAAGGGACTTCTTCATGGAGATCTTTTTTTGGACAATACGCTCTTCGATGGTGAAGAGATGGTGGCAATCCTTGATTTTGAGGAAGGCTGTTACGATACACTGCTCATCGATGTCGGCATGACTATCATCGGGTGCTGTTATACATCGGATCACCAACTGAATTTAGAAGCTGTCCGGCGATTTCTGGATGCTTATAACGCCATGCGCCCGTTGACAGAGGAAGAATGGAAACATTTGGATTGCTTTGTTCACTACGCCGCGCTCTCCATCGCGTTTTGGCGATTCAGACAATTTAATATCCGCCGTCCAGACGCACACCGCGCCGACACATATCAGGAGATGATTACCCGCAGTGCACAATTTAAAGGTAAAATTAAAAAATGTCTTTAATACGATTAGAAAACGTCACCAAATTATATGACCCTGAGATGATTCTCGACGATATTTCCATTGCAATTGAGCACGGCGACAGAATTGGGTTAATTGGCCGTAACGGAACTGGAAAAACAACGTTAATTAAAATTTTAAACGGTACGCTCTCCAATTTTAAAGGGAGAGTTGTGTCTGCGAAGGGATTACGCCCCGGGTATCTCAGCCAAGAACCGGACCTTGCGCGCGATTGTACATTAAGACAAGAGATGCTAAAGGTTTTTGAAAAAAGGCGTGCGCTTGAAGACGAAATGCTCCTATTAGCAGAGGAAATGGAGACAGAGGAATCGCCACAACTCTTAGCGGAATATGCACGAGTTCAGGAACAGCACGAATCACTCGGCGGTTACGATTATGAACATCAAATTAATCGCATCCTCAGCGGTTTAGGTTTCGCTGAAACGGATTTCAACTTGCCGATTGATGTACTCAGTGGTGGTCAGAAAAGTCGAGCAACCCTCGCAAAACTACTTCTCGAAAAACCGGATCTGCTGCTTTTTGACGAACCGACGAATCACCTCGATATCAATGGGATCGAATGGCTCGAAAATTATCTCAATACCGAATACGACGGCGCTGTCCTGGTTGTCTCACACGATCGATATTTTTTAGACAAGGTGGTTCGTAAGGTCTGGGAACTCGAAGCCCATAAAATAAAAATCTACCGCGGGAATTACGCCAAGTACGTTGAAACTAAAAACGTTGAAAAGTTGGTTAGAGAACGAGAATTCAAAAAACAGCAGGCAATGATCGCGCACGATGAAGACTTTATCCGTCGTAATATGGCAGGGCAGAAAACTCGCCAAGCACAAGGCAGGCAAAAAAAAATAAACCGATTAGAACGTATCGAAAAACCGAAATCCGACGCGCCAACCCTTAAACTCAACTTTACACCTGAAACCCGCGGCGGTAATGATATTCTTCGATGCAAAAACGTCGGCAAAGCCTTCGGGGACAAAGTGATATTCACGAACCTAAACTTTGAGGTGTACCGTCGTGATATCGTTGGTGTTATCGGCGCAAACGGGACCGGAAAAACGACGTTTTTCCGCATGATTTTGGGGGAAGAGTCCGCTACAGAAGGCGAAATATGGGTCGGTTCGACGCTCAAGTTTGGATACTATACACAAGAACTCGAAGGACTCAATCCAAACAATGAAATTATTGACGAAATTTGGGAACTTCGACCCCAACAGACCCAAGGCGAGATACGCAGTTTCTTAGGTAAGTTTCTATTCTCCGGTGATGATGTATTCAAACGGGTCGGGAACCTGAGCGGCGGTGAGCAGAGCCGTGTGCAACTCGCCAAGTTGCTATTAGCGAACGCAAATGTGTTGTTACTTGACGAACCGACGAACCATCTTGATATACCGGCGCGCGAGGCGTTAGAAACAGCGCTATCGGAATATCCAGCAACACTCTTTATTATTTCTCACGACCGTTATCTGTTGAACAATCTTGCGACGAAACTCCTGATTTTCGATGGAACACCGAGCGGTACTGCGACCCTTTTTGAAGGGAACTATGCTGAGTACGTAGCGTCACAAGAAGACCCCCAAGAAGATACGCGACCTCTCAACACCGAACAGGCACCGCAGCAGAAACCATCACCCCCACAGAAAAGCAAAGCGAAATCGAAACGAAAACGGAAGATAAAGGCACAACGCCTCGTCGGCAGTAATTAATAAAAAACCTCCAGACCAGGGAAAATGCTTATACGACCTCCGAAAAACGACGTTTTGGAGAAAAAATGTGCTAAAATCGTGTGTTTTTGGCATTTTAATTTGACATTCAGGTGAAAGGAGGGTATAATTATTATATCGTATACGACGGTAGATATGTCCGATATAGGATATATTTATTTTTTATTGTCCGTTTTAGCGCATACGTGTTAGCAACAACACTTACAACATTGACTTTTAACAGCAAGTTTTAGCTTGCAGCGTTGCCAAAAATGCCTAAAGACCCGGAATTCCATAACGAAATTGATGTTGTCATGCGTGTGATGCGTCATGCGCAAGCGGCTGTCAAATCTCGGTTTATCCAAGAAGTTGTTCCCAATCGTCTAACGATTGTTCAGTTCAACGCCTTGCAACACCTTCACTGGTATGGCCGTGATGCTGGCATGTCGGTGAGTGAACTCGGCGAGCATTTAGGTCTCGCCCACAACACCACATCCGGGTTAGTAAGCCGTTTAGAACGGCACGGTTGGGTTGTACGTCGTAAATGCGATAAAGATCGGAGACGGGCTCGGATTCAACTCACACCGCAATCTGAAGAACTTTTCCGCAAAGGTGTAGAACACGCAGCGGACTTTTGGCAAAGTACTTTTGGGCAGCTATCGCCGCAAGAACGCGAAAACCTGATCGGTAGTCTAAAACGCCTGAAACAGGTGATGGCAAAACCCGTCTGGCCAAGTTACGCACAGTTACACCCACGCGATACAGATCATCTTCACAAACGCTTTGAAGCCGATTTGGATGAACTTGCCCAGGCAAAACTGAAACTTGTCGGGATGCGATTAATTCTTGCCCAAATTGCGGAAAAGCAGAACGAACATGAACTCGCGGCGTACCTGAACCAAGCCGCTTCCGAGGAAATACGTCACACGAACCAACTGTTAGGTCTACTCGGCCATGGCGAGGACATTAAACGGCTCCTCTCAGCACTTATCCACGAAGACAATGTCGTCTATGAAGAATTGATCGCATTGCTCGAAACTGCCCCCCATGCCGAAGATAATGAAGAATTAACGCTTCTACAACAGATGGTTCAAGATAGCCAGAGATATAAACGTTGGTTTCGCAGTGTCCACAAACAAACGAATCAGTGACTACCTTTTGTCAATGGCCACCTAAACTTCTGATTTTCGTCTCTCAAGAAACGGAAGTCGTTTACCCGGCCGATGACGCTTAAGAGGAGAACATGCAGTCCCAAAACCCTGAAAGCCTTCCTCCAGAGTGTTACGATGATAACGAACTGATTGAGCGATTTCAACAAGGCGATACCGCTGCGTTTGACACGCTCTTTACCCGTTACCAGAAACGCACCTACCGTCTGGTGCAACGCTACATCTCGAACCGCGAAGATGCCTTAGATCTGACGCAAGATGCCTTTATCCGTGCCTATCAAGGATTAGGCGATTTTAAGAGTCAGTGCCAGTTTTACAGTTGGCTTTACCGAATCACGGTCAATCTGTGTATCGATTTTTTGCGGAAAAAGTCGAGATCTGAAGTGCTTCTCTATGACTCCAATGATTCGGGCGAGTTGCCGATGGCAAATATTCCGGATCCGCGTTCAGATTCTCCTGCGAAAGCGGCTGAGAATAAAGAATTGAGGGCACATATCCGCAAAGCGGTTCGCCGACTTCCACCAAAGCAGCGCCAAATTTTTATCCTGCGCCACTGGGATGGATTATCGCTTAAAGATATTGCGGCGACCGTTGGCAGGTCCGATGGAACGGTTAAGGCACATCTGCTGCACGCGCATCGTAATCTTCGCAAACACCTCCGTCCTTACCTACAAGAAATAGATTCTTAGGAGTTTCAGTATGCGCGCTTAGAAAGCGCGCATACGCCGAGTATGTCGGTATAAGTCCCCTCCGTGTCAATGATACGGACTTTTTGCTGCCTATGCCTCCACGGTTTCTTCTGCTGCGAAGAGTGCTTCAACGAAATCTTCCCCCACAAAATCCCGTAAATCGTCAAGTTTTTCACCGATTCCGATGAGCTTGACCGGTGCGCCGATCTCCGCGTTCACCGCAATCACGATACCACCTTTCGCTGTACCATCAAGTTTCGTAACAGCGACACCCGTAATCGGCACAGCATCGTTAAAGATCTTCGCCTGTATCAAAGCGTTCTGTCCTACTGTTCCATCAACGACAAGGAGCACCTCATGCGGCGCCCCAGCATGTCCTCGTTCCATGACCCGTCCGATTTTTGCGAGCTCGTCCATCAACGGTTTTTTGGTATGTAGTCTCCCAGCGGTATCAATGATTAGCACGTCGGCATCGCGATGTTTCGCTGCCTGAATCGCGTCGAAGACTACAGAAGCCGGCTCAGCATTCTCTCCACCGCGTATCAACTGAGCCCCTGCCCGTTCACACCAAATCGCGAGCTGATCCTCCGCTGCCGCGCGGAACGTATCACCAGCGGCGACAAGTACACGTTGACCGTCTGTAACAAAACGATTGGCAAGTTTGCCGATCGTTGTGGTTTTGCCCGCCCCGTTCACACCGAGCACCAAAATCGTATACGGTTTTTCATCTCTAACCTCTATCGGGACATCCTCACCAAGGAGATTCAGAATTTCCGACTTTATGACAGATTCCAATTCTGAAGAATCACTTAACCCCTCTGCTTTGACTCGTTCTCTGACGTTATCCATTAACGTCAACGTCGTATCAACACCAACATCTGCTTGGATCAAAATCTCTTCAATTTCCTCCATCAGGTCTTCGTCGATTTTCCGCCCGATCTGCAGTAACCCCGATAACTGAGACATGAACTGGCTGCGAGTTTTCGCTAACCCAGACTTCAGGCGATCAAACCAATTCTGTTGTTTATCCTCAGCATCAGACGCAACATTGTCTTTGTCACGACCCTTAAATAGATTTCTTAACATTATCCGAATTATCTCTCCTTTTATGATTATTAGTCTATAATAGCCTCAGCAGAAAACCGTATCTGCTCCTTTGATATGATACAGTAACAGCAAGTAAAATAGCAAACGAAAATGAGGCGTTAGTTTTCAACGGTCAGCAGGCGGAATTTCAGCCACCCGATGATAACAGTGTATACGCGAATTTTCTTGAAACGACTGCCAATTTGTCTTATACTAAGTACGCAGTTGTCAGTTTTCGGGACTCAGTTAAGAGATGCTTTGATGAATCATATTTCCGTTTTACGGAGTCCTATAACTTCATCAAATCCAGCTGCAGGGAGGGGCTGTGTAAGTCCTCCGGTATAAAAATATATGTCCGTGTAAAATCAATTGAGGAAAACCTCGTTAATGGTATACAAATTAATAACCTTCTAAAAAAAATTGAGGAATTTATCATGAAAATGCAAACACGAAACCCACTGTTCAGCCTCGCAATAATACTAATAACCTGCCTATTCTTCGCGAGCTGCGCCGAAAAGCAGTTAGAAGAACTCATTGAACAGCAAGACGAAGAAACGACTCTGGACACAGCGGAACCTACGCAACCTGAGGAACCGGTCGTGGCTCTCCCCGGTCTACCAGCAGACGTGGCAGGCTACACACAGTGGCTGAAATTAAACGCGGAACCGATACCACCGGTCCCTGGCGGCGATCCGCACAATGGCACAAAAAATGTTTATGTCAATAAAACACGGGAAGACATCGCACCGAACGGTGAACAGCAATTTCCATATCCCGACGGCAGCATCGTTATAAAGGAGGCATACCGTCCGGGTAAGGACTACGTCGGACTCATCGCCATTATGCGGAAGAAAGCCGGTGTGGACCCGGATCACAACGACTGGGAATTCATTGAATACGTCCGAAACGCACCGGATGCTGATTTCAGTGTCATCGCTAAAGATGGCGTGTGTTGGGGATGCCACGCCCGAGTCGAAGATATCGATTACGTTTTTACAGAACTTGAATAAGATTTTTTGCTGGCGAGGTTTGATACCTCGCCAGCCATATTATACCCATCAAATTTCAGTATAAAACAAGGAGTCTCTCTTGGATACACACTATAATAACTATGTGAAGCAAATCAGCCACACCACCGGACGCGCAAAACGCTGGTATATATCGAGCATAGTACCATCGTTTCTACAACTTGGATGCGTCGTAAGTATCGCACTCAGTCTCTTATTACAGACCGGTGCGGAGGCGCGTCCGGAATTTGCAACTGAACTTGAGAAAGAATGTAGTTTTTGTCACCTTGACCCTGCAGGCGGGGGTCCACGAAACCGTATCGGCGAAATTTTTGAAGAGAACTATTTTGAATTTCCTGAAGACTTTGACATGGAAGCCGTGACTGAAGAAGCTATGGAGGTTGTCAAGCAGCTCACAACATCACTTGACTTTCAAACTGCATTCATCAAAACAACGCATGTCGATGAAGAAGAAAGCACTATCGCAGGTTGTAACTCGTGCCACTCTTCAGTTGACAAATTCCTGCTTATGCAAGCAGAGGTAACGTTTAACGCAAAAGCCTCGGAGAATATCAATCTCACACTCTCCAATAATGCTGGCACAACGATGAACGCGTTTGCAACGGTAGATGCGATCCCGAAACATCTCTACGTCAAAGTCGGACAATTCCGGCTCCCGTTCGCTATTAAACAGAAGGACCACAATATCCTTGTCCGCGAAGGTTATGGACTCGGTTCTAATAAACGGGATATCGGGGTTGAACTTGGCGGAAGCGCGGGTAAAGTTTTCTATAATGCAGCCTTCTTTAACGCTGGGGGGACAGCAAAAGGGGGTCTCGGTACACTTGGTGCACAACTTGGACCCGTTCGCGCGGGTATCTCTGGCATCTTTGAAAAACCAGGTGACGAGTGGGAACGGCTCATCGGTGCATTCCTCACCGCTTCTTATGCCGGTCTGAGTATAGAGGGAGAATTTAATTGTGGCAATAGCGGCGAGGTCGCCTCTTTCGCACCGGATGATGTTGACTCAAAGGGATACTATGTCGGTGCAAAATATCGCGTCCTGCCGCAACTCACGCTTGTAGGTCGATACGGTTTGTTCGATCCGGATCGCACAATAAAGGGTGACGCAAGTCAACGCGTGACACTGAGTGCGCAATACAATTTCATGGAAAATGGGGCACTCTCGCTCTTTTACTGGGCAAACCTTCCGAACGCTGATCGAGGTGAGGATGATACCATTGGAGACAAAGGCACACTGCGTCAACTCCAAGGTACAGACCAGATTATCTTGATGTCACGATTCTGGTTTTAAACGGTGCGCCCGATAGAACACCTGAACATAGGGATGGACCTCTACATCCGTCCCTATGTGTTTATATTTACACATAACGTCACTTAAAGACACCTTTTTATTGTTTTCAACCTACCCTAAAATCCCACTTAAAGCGAACATACACCATTTAAACGCTTTGTACAACACCGGAAAAAAGTTGGCACAAAAATTGCTTCTTTAAAACGGAATTGCTTAATTATGAGTATCAGTATCTTTTTTTACTCGTTAAATTTGGCGAGATTCGCAGATGGTATCTCATGACATATAATTTTGTCACAAACAGTCTATAAGTGTCGGCAACAAAAGTACCGGCACGCACAAAACTTTCTAAAGTGCAGGGGGCACTTCTCATGGTGTTTTCCAAACTTTCTAAAAATCTTTCGCTGGAACACGGAAATTCCCGAAATTTGCTACTCAAAAGTCTATTCGGGGTCATAGGGTTGATGGCACTGCTCCTCGGTGCGTGTATCTTGTATATCGTGCGGAGCAACGTGCACGCCAAAACGCGATACAGCGTTAACACATTCACGCCACAAGGCGAAGTACCACAATGGACAGACTTCTCAATCACTTTTTCGGAAGACGTTATCGACAAATCGCGCGTCGGGACAGAAGTCCCATCGGAATCGCTGCGATTTACACCAGCCGTTCAAGGCATCGCACGTTGGGTCACACCCGACAGAATAGGTTTCTTTTTAGACGCCCCTTTAGCACCGGCGGCACAATACACCGTTGAACTCACATCAGAACTTAACCCATCCGAAACATTCCTACTCACCGGACAAAAAGAATTTAAATTCACCACTGAACCCTTCACGGTTCAACAAGCGCGCCTCGAATTCAGGACGGACAACACACGTGAATATGCGACAGGTTACGGTACAATAGCATTTAATTACCCAGTAACGACCGCCGATTTAAAGGCACATCTCTCTATTGAACTCGTTGACGGGACAGAAATCCCTTATCAGATTGAAACCAATGCCACAACAGCACGGACAGTAAACTTTGTGACGCAGCGGATAAAACGCGGTAATGCTGACCGAAAGATAAAAATTAAGATTGAAAAAGATTTTAAATGTACAGGCGGGGAAATTGGACTGGAAAAAGTGCACGTTACGCCTGTCACTCTCCAGGGACAAGGGACACTCGGTATAACATACTCAGATGTACGGGAAAGCGACGGTAAACCGTATATATCAGTCAATTTTAGTTCCCCGGTACTTAGGGACACAATCGAACCATATATAGAACTGATGCCAGCCGTAGACTATCAAGTAACATCCAACTATCGAAATATCAAAGTTCACGGTAATTTTAAGCGGCGTACCACCTATACGTTAAAGATACGACGCGGTTTAGCAGCACGCAACGATGCTGTGTTAAAAAAGGATTACCTGACCAAACTCAGAATACCAGACATTGATCCGCAACTCCGGTTTCTCGGAGACGGTTTCTTCCTTGCGCGGAAAGGACATCTAAACCTCGGTCTCGCAACAATTAACGTTAAACGGGTGGAACTCGAAATTGAGAAAGTTTTTGCCAACAATCTCATCTATGTTTCAAGATTAGAAAGATGGAGTCGGTGGAGCAGGAACTTAGGCAAACCTATCCATTCGGAAGTACTTGATATATCAACGGACTTGAACGAAGAGGTAACGACCGCCGTCTCATTAGAAGACTACCTCTCAGACGAATATGTGGGTATCTTCAAGGTTGTTGCGCGAAATGCAGATAGCCGGTGGGACAGTGACCACCAATGGGTACTCATTACAGATTTAGGTATCAGTGCCAAACGTGCAGGCGATAATCTATACGTTTGGGTGAAATCTCTTGCGACCGGCGATCCGGTGCCAGCAGCGCGGGTCAAACTTATTAGCGACAATAACCAGACACTCCTCACGGGTACAACGAATTGGGCAGGTTTTGTCGAGTTTACCGATGTCGCCGAGAAAACCAACAACTTTATACCGTTTATGATTACCGTCGCCAAACGCGACGACCTCGCCTTTATTCAATTAGACCGTCATGAAATCGCAACTGCTGACTTCGATATTGCAGGCCCCGCGTACTTACAAAAAGGGTATGAAGCGTTTCTCTACACGAGTCGCGGTGTCTATCGCCCCGGTGAAACTGTCCAACTCGCCGGTATTGTACGCGGACCGAATCAGGTGACACCAGAATCACTTCCCACACGCATCGAAGTTATATCACCTGACAGCAGGATCATTAAAGAAATCCGGCAGCAGACAAACAAAAGCGGTGCTTGCGATGTGAAGATTCCGATTCCTGACTACGCATTGACAGGTAATTATATTGCGAAAATGAAAATTGCTGACCGAGTCGTCGGTAGCATACGATTTCAGGTTGAAGAATTTATGCCAGACCGGATGAAAGTCGCTTTAACATCCGATAAATCGTCTTACAAGCTCGGAGATGAACTCAACCTCGAAGTGAACGCCATCAATTTGTTCGGCCCCCCAGCTGTCGGTAGAAAGGTTCAGGCATCACTTCAGTTGAAGGCAGTCCAACTGACAGGTTCCGACGGTATCTTACCATCTGGCACGGATACTACAAATTGGCAGTCCTTCGTCTTTGGGAATAGCAGACAATTTGAGAGTCAACGAATTGAATTAGGCGAAACCAAAACCGATGCCGAAGGCAAGGCATACTACCAATTCACAGTTCCTGAGATGCTGAAAGCACCGTCGTTACTAAACGGTATTCTGACGGCGAGCGTCAGTGAAATCGGTGGAAGAGCCGTTACTGCCGCACATCGTATTGTTATCCATCCGTACTCACATTATGTCGGGATCCGTCGAGCCACCACTGGATCGGTCAAAATTAACCAACCCCTTCGTTTCGATTATATAGCCGTTGACAACACAATGGCGGCTGCATCGGGGAGACCCTTGAAACTCAGCCTCCACAAAGTCCATTGGAATACAATACTGCGGCGGAACAATGCCGGACGTTACGAGTACGTCTCTGAACCGCAGACAACTGAGGTGAAAAGTTATGATCTCACTTCAGGAGAGAACACACAGACGTTGACGCTAACGCCTTCGGATTACGGTGAATACCGTGTTCAACTTGAGGACACCGAATCAACGGCGATAGCAGAAATCGGATTTTATGTCAGTGGATGGCGCAACATGCCGGTGTCTATGGAACATCCGACGCGCTTGGATATGACACTCGACAAGGCTGCTTACCGTCCGGGGCAGACAGCGAAACTCAACATCAAGGCGCCCTTCCCGGGAACGCTTTTGCTGACCGTCGAACGCGAGAAGGTACTTAGTTATCGTACGATTGTAATGAAAGAGAACACGGCAACTGTATCAATCCCGATCCGAACCAACTACAAACCGAACGTCTACCTCTCAGGCACACTGATTCGCGCCATCCCAACGGATACCGCAACATCGGATAGCAAGTCGCTTCTACCAGCACGCGCGTTCGGTGTAATTCCATTGAAACTTGATGCGTCGCGAAGACAACTCTCCATCGAAATGTCGCTTAAACAGATGGATGATGCCGGTAATACTGAAGAAATTCGACTTCTTGGAGATGATAATTCCCAAATTTCGCAGACCGATGTCGGTGCTGTTGAGGCAGCAGTCGTCCGCCCAAACAGCGAGGTGAACATTACGTTCCAAGTTCACGGGCGACGATCTTGGCAAAAATACGATGTCTGCATAGCCGCCGTAGACGAAGGGATTCTCACGTTAACCGATTTCCAAACACCGAACCCACACGTTTTTTTCTATCAACAACGTGGATTAAAAACCCGCTCTTTTGATCTGTATAGTGGGATTTTACCTGAAATCGCTGATGTTACGGACAACTCAAGCACAGGTGGCGACGCTGCACGCTCACGATTACGACAGAAACGGCTTAACACGAGTGGTATCCGCCGCGTAAAACCGGTCTCGCTCTGGTCGGGGTTTGTTAAAACCGATGGAAACGGTCGCGGTACTGTTGAATTCAAGATTCCACAGTTCAACGGGAGATTGCGGTTAATGGCGGTCGCTTTCGCCGGAGCGGACTATGGTGCCACGGAAGCGTCCTTGACCGTGCGCGAACCGATTGTTCTAACGCCAACATTCCCGCGATTCTTTGCTGGTGGCGATAAAATCCGTGTTCCCGTTACGCTCTTTAACGGTACAGGCGCGGATGGCGAATTCACCGTCCAATTGCAAGCATCAGGCGATGTACAGCTGCTGTCCGCGAACGACACCGATATAACGGAAGCACAGTCCCAAAACGGTACAGTGAAAACGCCAGTACCTGAAAACATAGACACACTGTCGGGCGAACTCACCATAAACCAAAGTGTCGCAGCAGGTGCGGAGGCACAAGTCTTTTTCGACATTCGCGCGCAAGACGCAATAGGAGAAGCGAATTTCCATTTATCTGCGCAAGGTAATGCGGAAATGTCAGAAATAGATCTGAAATTGCCGATGCGTTCCGTCGCGCCGCCCGTGACAACAACGGGACACGGTGCGGTTCGGGCGGGTAAATCGGTCGATTTCATCCTCCCCTCGAATCTCATACCGGACTCATCGGAGTTTAGTTTGACGTTGGCACCGTTTCCGAATATTGCGTTTGCGGACAGCCTGCGTTACCTCGTCCGTTATCCACACGGGTGCTTGGAGCAGACAACAAGCAAGGTTTTTCCGTTGCTCTATTTCAGTGACTTAGCACGAACCGTTGAACCGTTGCTTGCCTCAGAAGATGCTGTGGATTATTATATTACATCGGGGATCACAAAACTTGAGAGTATGCTGATGTCAAATAATCAGTTCTCATACTGGCCCGGTGGTACTTATGCCAATCCGTGGAGCAGTATCTATGCGACTCACTTTCTCGTTGAAGCGCGGAAAGCTGGGTATGAGGTGGCAGACCGAGTTTACGACGCGATGTTAGAAGGCTTAAAAACACGAGCAAAATTTTCACCGGATATGGAAAGTGGCAATGCTAAAGAGGTAAAGACGAGGATCGCACTCGCAACTTATGCATCTTATGTCTTATCCGCTGCCGGACAACCTGACCGAGGCACGATGCACTACCTAAAAAATAGGGGTGCAGGGGGTCTCAGCGACTACAGCTACTTCCAACTTGCCGGCGCATTCGCGCTCAGTGGTGAACTCGAAACTGCCCTCTCAATGCTACCGGTATCCGTATCACCGAATTTTAACGGGAAAGATACAAAAAAACGGGAGACAGGTGGCACCTTCAATTCGCCTATCCGAGCGCAAGCGATTATGTTGGACGTTCTCGCCGAAGTTAACGAGAACCACCCGTCTATTCCGACGCTCGTCAAGAACCTGAGTGAAGCGGCATCCGATGGAAACCGCTGGCGGACAACCCAAGACAACGCTTTCGCGTTCCTTGCGCTCGGTAAGATTATGCAGAAACAGGCAGACCGGAATTACAACGGTACCATCAGCATCAACGGTGAACACTTCGCTGACTTTGATGCCAATGAGGTCCGTCTCAGTGATGAAGCGTGGGACGGTGGGCGTATACAAATCTCCGTTAAAGGCGATGGTACTTGCTACTACTACTGGAGCGCGTTCGGCATCCAACGCGATTCGTATATCGAAGAATATGAACGCGAACTCCAGGTACGTCGCCGATACTTCAACAAAGACGGTGAGGAACTCGCCGGCACGTTCCTACACGGCGACTTAATCGTCGCCGAGATCAGTGTTAAAGCACTCACGGCAAACTTAGAAAACGTTGTCGTCGTCGATATGTTGCCAACGGGTTTCGAGATTGAGAACCCACGCCTGGAATCCAGAGCGGGGATCCCATGGCTAAAAACGCAAGATTTCAAACCGGACCATCTCGACATTCGTGACGACCGACTTATCTTCTTCGGGACGTTCCCCCGTCAACGTGAACGTAAGTTCTATTACGCGCTAAGGGCAGTGACACAAGGCGAATTTACGTTACCACCGATCACAGCGGAAGCGATGTATGACCCGACGAAATCTACTGTAACAGGCAGTATGGCGATCAAAGTGGTTACCGAACAGTCAGGAACCGCCCGCTAAAGCAAGGGGAAACTTGTGCGAAGATTAATGAGAAAACATAGCCATCAGAAGAATAGTTGTCAGTTAACAGTACGCAGTTGTCAGTTAAGAGGCCTCTTGTCACTGATAACTGATAACCGAAAGATTTTTCGTAGAAAAATCGCACTGAAAACTATTCTGGCTATTTCGCCGCTCTCTATTATTCTCGTCTTTGTGCTGGCGAACTGGTGTTTCCCACTGCCGAAAACACGTCTCCACCCGCCACCGTCTTATGTTGTCTTAGATCGGAACGGAGAATGGCTTCGTGCGTTCTTAGCCGATGACAGCATGTGGCGATTTAGCCATCAGCCATCGGTTTCCATCAGCCGTCAGCAAGAGACTGGAAGACTGGAAGGGAGGAAGGATGGTACCCAATCTTCCAATCTTCCAACCAAATTCTTCCAATCTTCCAACCAAATGTTGAAAACCGATAACCATTTGCACCAAATAGGGGCCGTTTCGCCGTTGTTACACCAAGCGATGTTAACGGCAGAGGATCGTTGGTTCTACTACCATTGCGGGATCAACCCTGTGTCCATGGTAACTGCCCTCTACGACAACATCAAAGCGGGTGAGGTCGTGCGAGGTGGCTCGACAATTACGATGCAGCTTGCCCGACTGATGGAACCGAAAGCGCGGAATATTCCGAACAAACTTATTGAGATGTTCCGCGCACTCCAACTCGAATTGACATATTCCAAATCTGAGATTCTCAACTTTTACTTTAATATGCTCCCGTATGGTGGTAATATCGTTGGAACCGGGGCGGCATCACGACTCTACTTTAATAAACCGCAGTATGCGATTAGTCTCGGTGAAGCAGCCCTCCTTGCTGCTATTCCGAACGCACCGGAACGCTTGCGTCCGGATAGGTTCCCAGAAAATGCGCGGCAGGCGCGAGAAAAAATACTGAACCGACTTCTTGAACGTAGACAGATTTCAGAAGAAGAGTGGCATGAAGCAGTGCGCGAACCGATACCGACAAAACGGCACGCACTTCCATTCAATGCCCCACATCTCTCACGTATGTTGGTTAAGGGAAACCGGTGGAACATAGAAACCGCAGCAGATGGCAGGATATACACGACGATAGACGCGAAGGTTCAAAAAACCGCTTCGCGTATCCTCAGCGAATATCTGAGTGCCTCGGCTGCCGGGACTGTAGGTTCACAGTCCCATACGGCAAGCACAGGTGCGATCATCGTTATGGACACGCAAACCCGTGATGTCTTGGCAATGGTAGGATCGCACGATTTCTTTGACCAGCGGGCATCAGGACAGGTAAACGGAACGCTCGCGCCGCGTTCTCCTGGGTCCACGCTCAAACCTTTTGTCTACGCACTTGCGATTGAACAAGGTTTGATAACACCGGAAACGCTACTCTTTGATGTTCCCGTTAACTATGCCGGATATGAACCGGTCAATTACGACGGTACGTACAACGGCTATGTTAGTGTACGTCAGGCACTCGCAGCCTCTCTGAATGTCCCTGCTATAAACTTGAGTGCGCGTCTGAAAGACATTACACTGCACGCTTTCCTCAAACAAGCGGGAATTTCCACATTGTCACCGGCAAAAAAGTATGGACTCTCTATGGTCCTTGGTGGGTGTGAGGTGAACCTACTCGAACTCACAACACTTTACGCGGGGTTGGCAAATATGGGGGAATTTCGACCATACCAAATAGTTATCAGTCCTCAGTACGATTTTTTTTCGCAGAAAAAAAATCTTTCAGTTATCAGAAAGAGGCGTTGGGATTATCAAAAATCTCTTGTAACTGATAACCGACAACGCCTACTCCGCGAAGAGACAAGTTTCATTATAACGGAGATGCTCACTGCGTCGCAGCTGCCCACAAACACTGTCAAAAACCCAGAAGCCTTTGAAAGCACTATGAACTTACCGAAGATCGCATGGAAAACCGGGACATCTTATGGACATCGGGATGCGTGGTGTATCGGGTATTCACCGAAACTAACAATCGGTGTATGGCTGGGAAATTTTGACGGAAAAGGTGTGCCGATGCTCAGCGGCACAGACGCAGCAACGCCGATTCTATTCGCGCTTTTCACTGCGCTTACCGGACAAGACACACACCGCTGGTATACAACACCGGAACAACTCAAGACACGAGAGGTGTGTGCCCTTACGGGTGTCCCGCCTTCACCACACTGCCCGACCCGTAAAACCGATGTCTATATTCCCGGTCTCTCGTCTGTCAAGACCTGTACGATTCACAAACGGGTTTATGTTGATACGGTTACTGGATATAGCCTCTGCTCGCACTGTCGGAATCTTTCGAGAACAGGCGAAAATTATTCTGTTAAGTTACCAGTAGGGGCTGGGGCACCCAGCCCCTACAATGCGGAAACGGAGATATTTGAAGAGTGGCCCGCCGAGGCGGCGACTTGGTTGGCAAAAAACGGGTTTGCTGTGCCGGTGCTTCCAGAACACAACCCACTGTGTACAGGCACAATCGCTGGCACTGCTCCGGTTATCCTATCTCCTGCACAAGATACCGTCTACTATATCCGAGATGGCATCCCGATAGCGCACCAGAAAATACAACTCTCCGCCTCGACCTCTAATCGAACACAGCAGCTATTCTGGTTTCTGGACGGTGAGTTAATATTCAAGGGAGACGCGGAGCAACCGTACTGGCTCACACCTGTTAAAGGCGAACATGTGATTACATGCGTGGATGCAGAGGGACGCTCAGCAAGCCGCGCACTCCACATTTCATCTTTCTATAGTAAAAACTACAATTAATGAGACATCTATAGAAGGCGGGGTTCCAAACTCCGCCTGCAACATCTTTCTAAATAATAACCAACCTTCTCATCCGCCCCTGATCGCAGCGATAGTTAGACAGCCCCAACCGACAATAAATGCCAGGCCACCGATAGGCGTAATCGCGCCGAGCCAGCGGATGCCCGTAAGACTCAGGACGTAAAGACTCCCCGAAAATATTAAGATGCCAGCGAGAAAACACCATCCCGATGCAGTCGTGAGTTGGTTCTGCCACTGTGATACTGCCCACGCTGCAGCAATCAGTCCGAGACTGTGGTACATCTGATAACGGACGGCGATCTCAAATGTCTCAAGCATCTCCGGCGCGAGTTTTGATTTCAGTGTATGTGCTCCGAACGCCCCAAACGCAACCCCAAGTAGGCTTAACCCTGAACCGAGTGCAAAGAAAAGATTTTGCATGAATACTTCCTTTTAGAGATTTACTATCGCAACCCATTATAACTTAAATTCAGTACATCTTGTCAGATCTTTTTGCTGAATAACCCTGATGCTCTGAATAACCCTGATGCTCCGCTTGTAGAAGGGGTTTGTAACCCCGATTCTTATGGATTCTTGTATTTCTCTTGACCTATTTTAAAAACGTGGTATACTCCTCAATCGTAGCGAACGCGATGGAAACAATCCACTCAGTGTCCTAAAAAGGAAAATGATGCAGAATCCAAAGAAAGGTATCCATCAATCCGTGTAATGAATACTCATAAGGAGGCCTTGTATGTTCCATGGTTTACTCTCAAGCAGATTGATTCAAGTTGGACTCGTTTTTTTTGTTGTGGTTGTCAGTGGTAGCCTGCTGTATAGTTGGCAAACCCGCCGCGCCACTGTTGCTGAGTTCACACGAACAGATGCGGTTTCGTACGAGACGCGTTCCGAAAAAGACACCGTTGATACAAGCACAGTGGACTTTGAACAAACGGAAACGCCACTTGAAGTGGATGACTTGCAGATGTCTGACACCCCGGATGTATTACCGATAGATGAAACCTCCGAAATGCTCGAGATGTCGGATGCGATTTTACCGGATGATTTCGTATCAGAGGAAGCACCCGTCGAAGATGTGCCTGTTTCACCCTATGGATTCGGACCTTACCCTGAGGTGCCCTCGGATTTTCCAGGTACCCCGATCTGGGAACGGGACAGTTGGCAACATGACGGTGCCTTAGGTTTCTCTGAGGAACATAAAAAAAATCTTGAACTTCTCAGTCGG
The DNA here is from genome assembly GCA_000406005.1 of Candidatus Poribacteria bacterium WGA-3G. GTDB lineage: Bacteria > Poribacteria > WGA-4E > WGA-4E > WGA-3G > WGA-3G. The sequence goes on along the minus strand of ASZN01000005.1, from coordinate 86,076 downwards.
GTTCTCGTCAAGCTGTGGGTGGAACAAGGCGTAGGGAGTTATCTTAGTGGGGCCGTTTCCCATGATACTGGACTCGTCTATCCATACTTCGAGAATACGATTTATGTGAAGCGGACGATTGGCAGAAATCCAGATGGAACAGAGGGCGTAGCAGTTGCTGAAATAATCTCTCCAGGGAACCTGTTGCTTACTGGTGAAGAGATGGACAGATTCCGCGAAACCGGGGAGACACCACCGGGCCTTCGGATTTTACAGATTAATACAGATGGAATTGATCCGTATGAATTTCTTAATCTTCAACTGTAAATAATCCTCCGTTCATTGCTCTAACGATATAAAGGTTTCCACCTCGTGTCCGTTTTGGTGAGAGGTGGAAACTTTTTCTTTTTTTCGAGGCACCTCCAACGCCTTTGCATGGTGAAAACCGCCATTATCAACCCCAGTAACATTTGACCGCTCTGAAAACTTCTCCGAAAAATGATTTCAGATTTGAAAACTGATAATTCAGAAATCCCTTGTACAGCATCCATGTCCCGAAAACAAAGGCAACGCGCGAAGCGATAAGATTTCGAGAAATATTTTCTTGACTTTTTTGTTGCATAGTGATAGGATATAATTTCAACGGCATAGCTCGCTCTATTCCGTATCGTTAACAGTAAAAGGAGAATTATTTGGACGTATGAAACAATACAGGACCGACGAGATCCGGAACATCGCCATTATTGCGCATTCAGGAGCAGGCAAAACATCTCTCGTTGAAGCGATGCTTTACAACGGTGGTGCCATTGAGCGTATGGGTGCAGTAGATAGTGGAACTTCTGCAGCTGACTATGCCGCTGATGAGATAGCACGCAAAACGACGCTCAACTGTTCCGTCTGTATCGCAGAATGGGAAGGACACAAACTAAATCTAATTGATACCCCCGGCGCAGAGGATTTTTATGGGGACCTCTACAGCGTACTCCGAATCGCCGACGCTGTCATCGTTGTCGTCGATGCAACAACGGGTGTCGAAGGTGGCACCGAAAAGGTATGGGAGATCGCGGACACATATCAACTTCCACGTCTCATTTTTATTAATAAAATGGACAAAGAGAACGCCAGTTTTGAAAACGCACTTGCGAGCATTGAAGAAATTTTAGAGACTCGAGCTGTACCCGTTCAACTTCCGATTGGAAAAGAGGACAATTTCGCAGGTGTCGTTGATGTGATACAGATGGCAGCTTATTTACAACCCGATGGTAATAAGCGAACCTCGAAATCGGAAATCCCAGCGGAATTAGAGGCACAGGCTGAAGAAACCAGCGAAGCACTCGTTGAAGTCGCAGCAGAAAGTGATGACGAACTCATTGAAAAGTTTTTTGAAGGCGAACTCACGGAAGAGGAAATTCAGAACGGTTTGCGGCTCGGTATTTCTGAAAATCAGTTCACACCTGTACTCTGTGGTGCAGCATTGAACAATGTCGGCGTGCAGCAATTGATGGATATGCTCGTGAGTGGGTGTCCATCTCCTGTTGATGTCGGCGCGGTCAAAAACGTTGAGGATGAGGAAGATACCCGCGAACCGTCACCAGATGCCCCGATGTCCGCTGTTATTTTCAAAACGATAGCCGACCCATTCGCTGGACAATTGAGCCTTTTCCGAGTCTATTCCGGCACGTTGCGAGCAGATACGCAAGTCAGCAATTCGACGCGCGGAGAGACTGAACGTCTCGGTAAAACGACATTCATGAACGGTAAGAATCCAATCAGCACACCACACGTTGAAGCAGGCGATATCGGCGCGCTCACGAAACTCGCTGCAACGCATACAGGCGACACGCTCTGCGACAGAGACGCACCTATTAAACTCACAGGCGTTGATTTCCCGAACTCAGTGCTCTCTTACGCTATCCGTCCAACGCGTGAAGGCGACGACGAAAAATTGATAACTTCACTCACACGTATGTCTGAAGAGGATCCAGCGTTTAAAATTGAACGCAATGATGTCACGAAGCAATTGCTCGTCTCTGGACTCGGCGACCTGCATATTACAGTCAACCGTGAGAGGATGGCAGACAAATTCGGTGTCGAGACGGAGGTCTCACCGCCGAAAATCGCGTATCGGGAGACGATTCGTCGGAACGTCCGGAGCGTCCAAGGACGGCACAAACGTCAATCGGGTGGAAGAGGACAGTTTGGTGATGTCTGGATTAACGTTTCACCCTTGCAACGCGGTGAAGGCTTTGAATTCGTCAACAATATTGTCGGCGGCGCGATCCCCCGCAACTATATCCCGGCGGTCGAAAAAGGTATCCGCGAACGGATGGACAGAGGTCTCATCGCCGGTTTCCCTGTCGTCGATGTTCAAATCGATCTTTACGACGGTAAACACCACCCCGTCGATTCCTCGGATATGGCGTTCCAGATTGCTGGTTCTCTCGCGTTTTCTGCCGCATCGGAACAAGCCGATCCAGGATTGCTTGAACCGATCATGAACGTTACAATTACGGTACCGGAACAGTTTATGGGTAATATCATCGGTGATCTGAATGGGCGCCGTGGACAGGTGATGGGTGTCGAACAGATCGGGAGAAAGCAGGTGATTCAGGCGAATATCCCACACTCGGAAATGCTTCGGTATTCGGCAGATCTCAAGTCGATGACGAGTGCCCGTGGTACCTTTATAATGGAATTCTCACACTACGAAATCGCACCCGACGATGTGATGCAGAAGGTCATCGCTGCGCTGAAACAAGAAGAGGAAGAGTCGTAATCTTACTGCTGGCGAGATTTGAAATCTCGCCTCTTCTCCTCTTTGTATTTGTAGACGCAGTTCTCAAGATATTGGCAAGAGGCTTCGGGGTTGAGAACGTATTAACTCAATTCACATTACCGAATAGAGGTTTTGCAGATGGCGTATAGCAATTGGACCTTAGAAGCAGTGAAAAAAGCGTTTCGGTTAGAAGAAGTTAACGCCGCTGGCATCTTTTCTGATATAGAACCTGTGGATCCGAGCACACATCTTACCACGGCACTGGCGCGGAATGTGCCGTTAGCCTTTGCAATAGGCACTGAGAAGGCAAAATCAGAACTAATTGTCTCAGCAATTTTAGTTGATCTCTGGGAACACTTTGATCGTCAGATCAGTTTTTTTTCCGGAGTTGACTTTAATGTTGATGCCGAAAAAGGCTTGACGGGTGTATGTGATTTTTTGGTCAGTCTGTCACCGACGCAATTTTATGTGGAAGCCCCTGTCATCCTCCTCGTTGAAGCAAAAAGAGATAATTTGACGATAGGGCTCGGGCAGTGTGTCGCAGAGATGGTTGCCGCTCAATGCTTTAACGCCGAAAGGGGAAATGACATCTCTTGCATCTATGGTGCCCTTACGTCAGGTATAGATTGGATATTTCTCAAGTTGGAGGGAAAGAAACTTCAACTTGACATGGCAGCCTACACAATTGAACGGTGCGACAAAATTCTCGGTATCCTCGCCAGTATGGTGGCACAAAAAGCATAAAGGAAACGGGCAGATAATGACCTCTGCCCGTTATCAAAATCTGCTAACCGTCAAGGTGGAAGATCGCCATCTTCAATTCGGTCATCTCTTCAATGGCGTACTTCGGTCCCTCTTTGCCCATACCGCTCTCTTTGACACCGCCGTACGGCATCAAATCCGCACGCCACTGTGTCCCCCAGTTGACCATCAGGTTGCCAGATTCGACCTCACGGACGAACTTCATTGCCCAATCGACGTTCTGCGTGAAGATCGCGGCACTCAGTCCGTAGTTTGTATCGTTAGCGAGCGCAATCGCTTCGTCGATATCGTTGACGCGCGTCACACCGACAGCCGGTCCGAACACCTCATCACAGGAGATTTTCATTTCCGGTTTGACGTTGGCGAGGATGGCGGGTGTAACGAACTGATCCTGCTTTTCGCCACCGGTGAGGAGTTCTGCACCATCGGAAACGGCTTCCTGAATCCATTCGGCGACACGGGTGGCATCACCTTCTCGGATCATCGGACCCATCCGTGTACCTTCTGTGAGGGGGTCGCCGGTGCTGATTTGGGCAACCTCTGCTTGGAAGGCATCCAAGAAATCGCCGTAGATTTTCTCGTGTGCGATGACGCGCTGCGTTGAGATACAGACCTGTCCTGCGTTGGAATAACCGGACGCTGCTGCGGCACGTGCGACTTTCTCAGGATCGGCATCGGGCATAACAATAAGCGGTGAATTCGATCCGAGTTCCATCGTGACACGCTTCAACCCAGCGACCTTACAGATATGTTCCCCGACATCACGGCTGCCAGTAAAAGTAATCTTTCGGACGCGTGGGTCTGCACAGAGCGTATCCCCGATTTCGCCGCCGGGGCCCGTTACACACTGAATCGCTTCAGGCGGTGTCCCCGCTTCCAAAAAGAGTTCAACAAGTTTCAAGGCGGAGAGCGGCGTATCCGTCGCCGGCTTGATAATGATTGCGTTGCCACCGGCGATTGCGGGGCCGGCTTTGTGGCAGACGAGGTGCAGTGGGAAGTTGAATGGACTAATACCGGCAACGATGCCACACGGCATACGCACCGTGAAACCGAGTCTGCCCTTAACACCGGGCGCGCCTTCAAGTGGGATTGTTTCGCCGGTTAATCGCTTCGCCTCTTCAGCGGAAAGCGCGATGATTTCGGAAGCGCGTGTGGCTTCAACTGTTGCCTCTGCTAAGATTTTGCCTTCCTCGCGCGTGATAACTTCGGCGAGTTCATCGGCGCGTTCGATCATCAAATCCGCGACTTTCCGTAAGATTTCATAGCGTTCATAGCCAGTCAAACCTGCCATGACTTTCGCCCCGCGTTCCGCGGTCTGAATAGCGGTCTCAACGTCGCTTGCATCGCCTCTCGGAACAGTATCAACAACTGAACCGTCAAAGGGACTCAAGACATCAATCTTATCGGATTTGTCAATCCATTCGCCACCTACGTGCATTTGCATAATGTGTTTTCTCCGTTTCTACGACAGCACAGGGACCTGACCCGTTATCAGGAAAAGGTATATGCGTGCTATTTTTTTGTTTTTAGGAATGCCCAAGTTGTTGTCGCTTTTCCAGCCGCCTCAACAGCAGCATAGTCAGCCAACCCGTTATCCATAACATCGTTAAGTTCATCTTCAGAGAGTGCCTCGGTAAAAAATCCGACCTCATCAAAAAATCCTGTCGCTGCGACATTGCCGGGACGTGCACCTATCCAGATCGGCGATTCACTTGTATCCAACGTGCCGCCACTCGGTTCCTCGCCATCCAATTTCCCATCAATGAACATCTGAACGTTCTTGCCGTCATAGACTTTAGCGATGTGGTGCCACTCCCCATCGGCAACAATAGTTTTACCGTCAATCCGTCCGACGTTCCCGCCGACGTGCCACATAAAGACCGGGTAATCAGCATCGTGAATCCATATATCAAGATGCCGTACATCTTCGGGTTCGGGCCAGACATCCCATTTCGCCAGACGACGTATTGCCAAGAGGCAGCTTCCAACTTCACCCACGCAACAAAGGTGTACGGATCGGAATTGAAGACATCGTCGTGATCGACACGGACGTAGCTATCACCTTTGCCGGGGAATTCCAATGCGCCGCCGAATTTACCGTTATTTACCCATTCGAGGGACCCCTTGATTTCACCGTTATGCCCACCGACGACATCCTTGACGGTCTTTCCACCGTTGTCATCAAAGAGCCAAGCACTCGCTAAACCGAGTTTCACAGCGTGTGCGGTAGGACAGAACGCCATTACGAGAATGAATAAACTCAAAATGATTGTGAACACCTGTATTTGGCAGACAGAAATAACCTTTTTCATTTTGCCCTCCTTAGACGCGGCAATTGTCGAGTGCGTCTTCATTCAATTCAACTCCTAATCCGGGTCTATCCGGAACCGTTGCGTATCCATCAACAAGCGGAATCGTTGACGGCGTGACGAGGTCAAAAGCGCGCAATGCGTTTAGTGTGATTGATGGCATGGTTGCATTCGGCATAACCGCTGCGAGATGCATGACGTAGCAGGTGGTGATACCGAGTCCGACAATCTGTATCCAGACCGGTAGATGTGCGGCGTTTGAAATGGTCGCTTCGCGTATCGCATTTGCAGCGCGCGAGTCGGGATAGGCGATGATAAACGAGTCGTTCATTTTTGCACGAATCGCCTCAACCGGGTCCGGGTTTCCGAAATGGATTGTTATCGGCATATCGGTGTGTTGTTTAATTTCTTGATAGCCTGCGACATCGGCTTGTCGAATCGGCGTTTCAAACGACTCTATATTGTAATCTTGGAGCCGCCGTATAACCTCAAGGGTGCGTTCGGGTGTCTCAAACGAATCGTTGGCATCAACGCGGAGTTGATAATCCTCCGGTACAGCGTCGCTGATCGCCTGGACCTGCTCAAGTACTTCAAACCACGGACGCGCTTTGATCTTATGGAGTCGATAGCCGAGTCCGTAGGCGTGTTTCGCTTCTGCCGCCCACTCTTCTGGTGTCATATCAATAGACCAATAGCCGAACGCCGTTTTGTCGTGAACCTTTTCCCCTAAAAGTTGATGGACTGGCACACCGAGAGCTTTACCCATGATGTCATAAAACGCCTGTTGCAAGGGTGTCGGTGCCCAACCGTTCATAAATTCAAACGGGTTCCTATCTATATAGCGTTGGACGACTTCCTCGGCCTGGCGTGAACCGTCGCCTATCCCGACGAGTCCGACATCGGTATGGACTTTGTAGACGTGGTCAATCTGGTAAAGATTGCGACGGGTCATCAATTCATTTACGCCTTCATGATACGGCACTTTCACTTTGATAACATCGATCTGTGTAATCTTCATAGTTGCCTCCACATCTTCCGATAGGTTCTCCGTGCGCTTTCAAGCACGAAGCCCCCGTTCATTATTCATCACGCCGGATCCAACTGACGACATCTTCTGCTTCGCCTGTGCCACCCTCAACACCATCGCTTCCGAATGAGATGAGATCATATCCATATCGGTCGTGTACGCCGGGACGGATATAGACGTAAGGGTTTCCCCACGGATCTTCCGTAATCGGAATTTGGATGTAGGGTTCGACCCAGTTTATAGGTATCGGTGGTGCTTCAGGCTTTTCCCAGAGTGCCTTCAATCCTTGTTCGGTTGACGGATAATCGCCGTTATCTTTAGCGTATCTATCCAGAGCGATACCGAGTGTTTCAATATCAGCATCGGCTTGTGCTTGTAGTGCGCGCCCGGCTTGTCCAAGCAATCGAGGTGCGAAAAGCACAGCAGCAATAACCACAAGAATGATAACGACGACTAAAATTTGTATGGATGTTAACCCTGCTTGTTTAGAATCAATTGATTTCACGCATTTCCTCCGCGATCTTCGGAAAAATTGGGGTTAGAACCCCTTCCACGACTGGCATAGCAAAGACCAAATCGCTATCAGCTGTTCGTTAAAGCGATTGCAGATTTCAGAACTGCCGACAACTGATAACTTTCTTTAGTGTATCATATCTCCATAGTCGTGTCAATTAAAAAATCGCTTGACATACCTCACTACGCGTCCTATAATAATCCACTATAAAAAAAAGAGGTATTTGCAAGGACTTCTAACACTGAATGTTATCGTATAAATACGCAGATTTACTTGACTAACCGCATATTACATGTTATAATATGTATATGAAGTATTATACACCACGAGATGCAGCGGAGGCACTCGGTTACAATGTTGATTATCTCCGCCAACTTGCTAAAGCTGGCAAGATTGATTTTATTATGTCGCCTGGGGGGCAAAGGCGTTATGATGTTGATGGATATATTAGATCGCAGAAACAGACAAATGGTAGCACCATTTGCTACTGCCGAGTCAGTGGCAAAGGACAATCTGATCACCTCGCGTCCCAGGTTGAATATATGCGGTCAAGGTTCCCCGACGCGGAAATCATCACGGACTTCGGATCGGGTATCAACTTCAAACGAAAGGGTCTACGATCCATATTGGAACGCGTGTTGCGAGGCGATAAACTCAGAGTTATTGTTGCCCATAGGGATAGACTCGCCAGATTCGGCGGCGAAGTCATTCAATTCTTGGTCGAACAAAACGGTGGCGAAGTCGTGGTTCTCGACGAAACTATTCACAGCCCCGAAGAGGAACTTACTGCCGATCTCCTCGCTATTCTCCACGTCTTTTCCTGTAGAATGTACGGACTCAGGCGATACCGTGACCAAATCAAAAAAGATACGACTCTTACCGACCGCGGAACAGAAATCGAAACTACGTAGATGGTCAGGCATTACGCGTTATTGCTATAATATGGCAGTAGAAACACTGAAACGTGATGGCAACGTCTACGCACCTGACCTCATTAATTCGTTGCCAGAATGGACGCATGAATGCCCGCGTCATATACGCGTGTATGCTGTCATGGATGCACAGAAAGCGTTCAAACAGCACGGGAGAAACGTGTCGTTCCGCAGGAAGAAGGACCACACGGCAAGTATGGGAATTATCGCATCCGCCATAAAGCATGACGGCGTATATGTCCGATTGTTAGGCAAAATGAAGACCACCGAGCCTTTACCCGCTGATTTACAAGGTAAAGGCAAGAAGTCAGAACGTAATACGGATATAGAAATTAAGGACTCACGATTGAAAAATGAAGGCGGTATATGGTATCTCGTCGTACCATATATCGCTAAAAAGAAGGCACGAGACACAAGTGACCGAATAGTAGCCATTGACCCTGGAGTTCGCACATTTGCTACGTTTTACTCTGAAGATAGTTTTGGTTGGATAGGTATTGATGATATTGGACGTATAATACGCTTATGTCATCATGCTGATGATTTATATGCTCGTGCTACGCAAGTCAAACGCCCGCTACGGCGTAAACTGCGTATCGCAGCAAATAGGATAAAGAAAAAGATACAGAATCTCGTAACAGAACTGCATCGAAAGTTTGCACATTTCTTGGTAACCAACTTTGATGTAATATTACTACCGAAGTTTGAAGTTTCTAATATGGTCAAACGTGCTGCGCGGAAGATACGCAAGAAGTCAGTGCGTAGTATGCTTACGCTGTCCCACTACAAATTCAAAGTATTTCTTAAGCAGAAAGCAAAGGAATATCGTAAGAAAGTCATAGATGTATGCGAAGCGTATACATCAAAAACGCTGTCTTGGAACGGCGAAATTGATTGGAAATTAGGTAGTAAGAAGATCATTACCGATTCGGACGGTAATTCTATGGAACGAGATTTGAACGGCGCACGTGGCATATTCGTTAAGAATGTTGCTCGTGCTTTGTTGGTACAACCACCAGTTCCGACTGGTGCATAGCCGAGTGTCCGAAGTTATCTCTGATTATCTTCGGCAACATTCAGGCAAAAGGATACAGTTGCAACACAAATCCTAAACCCATAAAACAGTGGAGGGATTCGAGGATGGCGGACATAACAGCAAGTTTTGACTTGCAAGCTGCGTCAAAAAGGGCATGCATTGTCGGAACGATGGACACGAAAGGCATAGAATTCTCGTTTATCAAAGCGCAGATCGAATCAGCTGGAATCTCAACGTGTGTTATTAATACAGGCATATTGGGAGAACCACAACTCACACCGGATGTCTCTGCCGATGAAGTCGCAAAAGCAGGCGGTTCATCTTTACAGGCACTGCGAGACGAAGGCGACCGCGGCAATAGCGTCGCCGTGATGGCAGAAGGCGCAGCAGCACTTGTCGCTGAGAAACACGCTGCAGGTGAGATTGACGGTATAATTTCACTCGGCGGCTCTGCAGGCACAACCATCGGCACAACAGCGATGCAGGCTGTTCCCGTCGGTGTCCCGAAAATTATGGTGTCTACACTCGCATCAGGCGACACGAGTCCCTACGTACAATCAAAAGATATTTGTATGATGTACGCTGTCGTAGACATCGCCGGTATCAACCGTCTGTCGCGACAGATCCTCGCTAACGCTGCCGGCGCGATTGTCGGGATGATAAACGCCGAAGTACCAGAGACAACCGCGGATAAGCCGTTAATCGCAGCGACGATGTTCGGTGTAACCACCCCGTGCGTCACAAAAGCGAGAGAGATTCTTGAAGAAGCCGGCTACGAAGTCCTCGTGTTTCATGCGACCGGTACCGGCGGACAAGCGATGGAAGATTTGGTGAAAGGCGGCTTTCTCGTCGGCGTATTAGATGCGACGACGACTGAACTCGCCGACGAATTAGTGGGTGGAATCCTGAGTGCCGGGCCCGATAGATTGGAAGCCGCGGGGCAAACCGGCTTACCGCAAGTTGTTGCACCCGGCGCATTGGATATGGTAAACTTCGGGCCGCCTGATACGGTACCAGAAAAATTCAGCAAAAGGCTGTTCTATCAGCACAACCCTACAGTGACGTTGATGCGGACCACCGCTGAAGAAACCGCCGAACTCGGACGCATTATGGCACACAAATTGAGTGAAGCACAGGGACCCACAACGGTCATTATTCCGACACAAGGTGTCTCAGCAATTGATAAAACAGGACAACCCTTTGATTCACCCGAAGCGCGGGAGGCGTGGCGCGAGAATCTAAAGGCGCATATCGGGGACAATGTTACCGTTATCGAAATGGACGCTCACATCAATGACGACGCGTTTGCAAGAAAACTTGCAGAAACGTTGTTGGAGAGTATACAGTAGAGAGGACAAAAATGGCAAGGACTTACAGAACACTTACGGAAGTAGATGTTAACCACTTCATTAAGAAGGGACACATTATCCTACGAGACTGCTTTCCACGTGAATTGGCGGAAGAGTGGCGTGCGTTTGCCTTTAAACGTCTCGGCTATGATCCAGACGATCCGAGTACTTGGAAGGAGCCGCGCATTCATATACCTTCTATGAACCGTGTGCCGATTGAGGATGTTGCACCAAGGGCTTATGATGCCATCTGTGATCTCCTCGGTGGCGAAGACAGGATTATCAATCCTTGGGAGAACAACGCAAAACCAGGATGGAGTGATGGCTTTATTATCAACTTTGCGTTAGGTGCGGACACACCGTGGCAGCCGCCTTCACCGGAAGTCAGTGGCTGGCATAAAGATGGCGATTTTTTCCGCCACTTCCTTGACAGCCCGGAGCAAGGATTACTCACCATCGTTGTCTGGTCAGATATTTACTCACAAAGTGGCGGGACATTTGTGGCGTGCGACTCAGTCCAGCACGTTGCGCAGTGGTTATACGAACATCCAGAAGGCTTGCTACCGAGCAGCGGTTTTGGTAAACTTATTGGAAAGTGCGAGGATTTTGCAGAAATTACCGGAAATGCCGGGGATGTTGTGCTGCTGCACCCGTTCATTTTACATGCTGCGTCCCAGAACCCATCGGGTCGCGCCCGTTTTATCACAAACCCGCCGGTTGCGCTTAAAGAACCGATGAATTTCAATCGTGAGAACCCGGACGATTTCTCACCCGTGGAATTGGGTGTTCTGCACGGATTGCGGAAAGACCGTCTGGATTTCAAGCCGACAGCACCACGGGAACGCTTAGTCCCAGAACGCGTCAAACGTCAACAGAAGATACTTGAAGATCAGAAAAAGCGACTCGCAATGGGAGAGTAGCGCGAGGTTAGAAATTTTAGCAGCTGGGGTGCGGCGAATTTATTCAAACTGGGTCCGGCTTTGATTGCACGCCTTCCCTTTGCCACGAATTACATCGGGCTGCTGCCATGTATCAACAGTACGACAGATAGCAGCACTTTCGCCGAGACGTTGTTGAAGTTCGGCTTTCGTAAGCCAGTCGTAGCCGTTATTTGCGAGGGCATCAAGATTGAGGTTTCCATCCGAGAACCCGTAAACTCGGTTGATACCGTCTTCTGATTCGATATCTTCGATATAAGACATCCACGGTACGTCCAAACCGAGCTGCGTTTTAGTAATCTCTTGAAGTGAACCGATCCGTGCGCCGACATCCCAACCGACGAGTTTCTCCTCTTCCCAACCTTCGCCACCCGGTAACTCCCAATCCGCTGTTTCAGCATCGTGGTGCAATAAGAATTTCGATTCCTGTGTTGATGTATTCTCAATGAGCAGGCGCGTCGTCGTAATCGGTTTGTCAAAACAGACGGGTATGAGGCGTTTGCTGTCATCGCTTAATGCCTCCAGTGCCGCGGGATTATAAGGATAATATCCGGCTGCGGGCGGTGCGTTTACAGCGCAATACTTATTGAAGATACCACACCGGTCTTCAGTCGTGGTGCCAGCAGGTGCTTTGTGCCAGACATGCTCGTTGACGACAAGCAAGTCGCCTGCCTTGAGTTCTGGGTCGATGAAGGGCGCCAACTGTTTAGCATCGGGACGGTTGAGGTCCAAGATGTGTGCGTCCGGATCAATCACCTGTGCCAACTGATGCGACTTCGGTGCCACCAGAAACGGACCGAACGCCGAATCGAAGTCGGTCAAGGGGATAATGGCGAACACCCAATTCATTGATGAACCGACGGGTCGCCAGCGTTTGTAGTCGCAATGTGCGCCGGCACCTGTATCGCCGGGTGTCCGTAGATAGGCGACGTAAGCAGTGAGATACGCGGGTTGACCCAGCACAGATTCCACAGCATCAATAACCGTCGGATGTTCGGCAATAGCGGCGAGTTCCGGATCCGCGAGCCGATTGCCGCTGACAGTGTATTTCGCCGGTTTCGGATACTTAAGCCTTGACGGATAAGCCTCTCGGATCACCTGTTGTTGGACGACACGCCGAAGTTTCTCCGCTTCCTTAGCAGATAAAGCGTTCCGCACAATCAGATAGCCGTCCTCATGGAAGTCAGTGATCTGTTGTTTTGTGAGAGATGGTGTTTTCGTTGTAGTCATAATATAAACTCCTTTCAAGGCTAACAGTACAACTCACTGTACGCTCGGACGAGGAATAAATTACTTTACTTTAATGACAACAAGCGTTATATCGTCCGCCTGCGGTTCTCCATCCGCCCATGCTACACTCGCTTTGAAGAGATGGTCGATAATCGCTTCCGGGGGCTGATCCGCGACCTCTTCAAACAGTTCTTTCGTCTTTGGATAGTCTAACATTTCGTTTTCAGGGTTTAGCATCTCTGGTAGCCCATCACTCATAAGCAAAACAGTATCACCGATCTGGAGATCGAAGGGTGCTTCTTGTCGCTCAGCTCCAATAAATCCGCCCAACGGCATCCCTTCAAGGAGTATCTCCTCAACAAGGTTTTCCTCAGCTCGATATATGAGTGCCGGTGGCATGCCTGCGGCTGCAAGCGTCAGTTTGTTGCCGTTGAGTGTTGCAAGCGTCATTGCCATATATAACCGTTTCAGGTTCATGCTCTTAATGCCCTGTGAAATACGTTCAAGGGTTTCCAAATTCTCTGCCCCCGGTGGCGAGGTCTTGAAAAGGCTTTTGACAGCCGACACGACAAGTCCGGCGTTCGTGCCGTGTCCTGTCGCATCTCCAACTGCAATCGTGAGCTGATCGTCCTCCGTGAGATTGTAGTCATAATAGTCGCCACCGACCTCTGTGGCGGGGCGCATCTCAAAGGCGACGTCAAGGTTAGCTAATTGCGGTGCGGTCTGCGGTAGCATTGACATCTGAAGTTCACGCGCTTCTTCCAATTCCTCTGTTTTGCGCGTATTTTCCACCTCCAAGAGCTGACGCTCAAGTACCTCTGTTTCGAGTTTTCGGCTCGTTCGCGAGAAGTTGCGTGCGAGATAAACCGACATCGAAAAAAGTGGGGCGAGGAGTATAGAGAGTACACCCAGCTGCCTGTTAATTGTGTATCCTGCTTGTGAGACGAGATCTCCGAGTACGAATGTGAAGATAAAAGGTGAGAGGGAACCGAGTCCAAAGATCCACGCACCATCCTTTTTCTTCAAGATGGCGATGATAATCACACGCGCCATCTCTAAAAACGTGAGCAGTGTAAACAGCACGAGGAGTACAATTTCTATCCCTGTGCTGAAGCCAAACGCGTACCCAGACATATCTTCGCCAGTGAGAACTAAATCTAATGGAGTCCTGAGACTAAAAAGGCATACACACGCAATCACAATCCATCCGATAAGAAAGAACCAAGACAGTTTTAGCAACTTCGGATAAAAGAGCGTATGGAGAAACAGCATTCCCGACAAAAGCATCAGTACATAAACACAGACGAGTAACTGAATTAGGTCCCGAAGTTGCGCTGTACTGGTTGCTAATATTAAAAATTGGAAGGTTAGAAAAACAAAAGCACCGATGCTCCCTGTCAAGAGCGCAAAATAGAGGTTTTCTCGTGCACGTGGATAAAAAATAAATAGCAATAGGTGCTGCAGCATCAGGAAAACCGAAATCGCTGTCCATACCATCTGCAACGTGGTACCGTCGCGAACAATATTGACCCGGTCCTCAATGCTATCATTGAGAGGTGAAAGCATAAGACTGAAACCGAACATGGGGGTCAACTGATAAGATGAAAAGTTGGAATACCGAATTGCAATGAGATGCTCCGTTTTACTCGAAAACGAAATTACCTGTGGATCCCGCTTCCAATATGGCTTTTCTTCCCCTTCCCGCGTTCCGACTGTGCCGAATTTATAAATCAACTCCCCGTCAAGGTAGATTTCAGATGCGCCCACTTGAAACGGTACACGGAGTGCCAACGGCATATTCCAAAGCCGTTCATCAGGGATAGACAGACGCAGTCTGAACCAACCGATGCCCTCCCAGCCACTTTCAGGTAATTCCGGTCTAAACATCAGCGTGTTAGTAGATTCCCACCCAGTATCATCAAAAGCTGGACTCGCCCATTCAGGATTATCACCCGGATGGTACTTCCAAGATCCGTGCAAATTGGTGCCTGCCTCCACAGCATCCAACGTCAGAATGCGTATACCGGTGACCCGCACAGGTTCACCCTCTTGCGCGGGTGCTTCGCAGATGAATCCGAATATTGTTAAAATGAGATGGAGTATTAAAACTAACTTGTGTTTCATTAATGTTGATATAGCGTTCCGCCGCTCTCTGAATTCGGGTCCATATATGTCCTTCATCTGGACGGTACTTGCGGATAGCAAAACCTTTTGGAATGGGAAATTGCTGGATGTTTTCCATATTCTCACGGATCATTCTGACGCTGTAGTTTTTCATGGGTGGATGTACTTGCGGAAAATTGAATTTTGAAACCTATCTCACTGTTAATATAACAAATGTTACTTAAGAATAGCAAGAATATTTTGATGTTTGTCAATAAGTATGGTTAGAAACCGCGTCAGCGATGGCCGGAATAGATGAACAGAATTCTATTGTTTTTTCGGAAACTATATGATACCATGTACCTATCATGGAAAAATCACCTACCCCTATTCCAATTTATACGATCGGTTACGGTAGCCGGTCAATAGTAGAACTTATTGAAGTGCTCCATCAGTGTGAGATCGCCTATCTCATTGATGTCCGGTCGGCACCCTATTCCCGTTATAAGCCAGAATTCTCGAAAGCACCACTTGCGGCTGAGCTCACAAAACACGGCATCCGCTATGTGTTCATGGGGGACGTACTCGGCGGCAGACCCGACGATGAAGCGTGTTACGTTAACGGAAACGTTGATTACGAAAAAGTCAAAGCCGCGGAATTCTATCAGCATGGAATTCAACGTCTCCATACCGCTTTTATGCAGCAACAACGTGTTGTCTTGATGTGCAGCGAAGGGAAACCGGAAGAGTGTCATCGCTGCAAACTGATCGGTGAGACGCTCACGACACAAGATATTCCTGTCGTTCACATTGATGAAAATGGCGAGCAATTGACACAGGAGAAAGTGATTGATCGGTTAACAGGGGGTCAATTATCAATGTTTGGTGAACACACATTCTACTCGCGGAAGAAATACCCTTAATTGAACCTACTATGCAAATCAAAATTATCACTATCGGTGTATATGGCTTCGACGAATCCAGTTTTTTTCAGGCGTTGCGTAAAGCAGAGGTTGATACGTTTTGTGATATCCGAAGTCGACGCGGTGTCCGCGGTAGCACCTATGCATTCGCCAACAGTAAGCGTTTACAAGTCCGGCTTGCAGAACTCGGTATCCGATATGTCTATCGTAAGGACCTCAGTCCGACGCAAGCCGTTCGGGACAAGCAGGCAGCGGCAGATAAAGCGACGAAAACAGCTAAACGCAAACGCACTGAACTTGGGGAAGCGTTCATTGAAGCCTACCACACCGAATGCCTCGCCGGGTTTGAACCGAAAAGCCTATTAGATGAATTGGAATCGGATGCAAGAGTTGTAGCACTCTTTTGTGTGGAAACGGCGCCGGAGGCGTGCCACCGATCCTTGGTAGCGGCTAAATTAGCGAAAACTTTGAACTTGGAGGTTGAGGATATTTTACCGTGAGAGTCTTAATTGTTGCGAAAACCCGTATGAATAAAGGGGCATGTATTGGCGCGATTACAGAAAAGGGAGAAAGTGTTCGGCTCATCCCGTTTAACGCTGACCCTCACGATGGCGCGAATCGTGAATATGAGGTCGGTGAGATTTGGGAGATTTCTCCTGAACCTGAAACTTCGTTGATTCCCCCGCATAACGAAAACATTATTGTTCATAAAAAATCGCGCCTTCACACCGCAAAAGACCCGAAAGACTTGGTGAGTGCTATTGAACTTTTGATGCCGCCGAAAATAGGGCATCCACGTGAACTCTATGATGGTTTATTGCAGAATACCGAGAGCGGTAGACTTCATATTGCCAAGCAAAGCGGGATTCCACCTTACAGTACTACATTTTGGAGGACAGATCAGCCACTGACCCTTGATATAGAGAAGCAGAAGCCTCGGTATCGCTATCCTACAGAAAATGGCGGATGCACATTTACTTTCGGCGGTTTTCAAGAACCACTTAAGACAATTCCTGCGGGCACGCTCCTACGAGTGTCGTTAGCGCATTGGTGGCGACCAGAAGATAAACCAATAGTAGAAAAGCGTTGCTACGCGCAAATCTCTGGCTGGTTTTTTGAAGAAGAAAGACAGGAAGAACAGAAACCCTCTCGTGAAGAGAAACTGCCCCCATCCCAAACGCTAACACAAAGTCCCTTAGAAATTCTTCAAAACGTCTTTGGACATGAAAAATTCCGCCCGTTTCAGGAGGAAATTATTAAGCACATCCTCAACGGACAGGATGCCCTAATTGTCTTACCGACGGGGGGTGGAAAGTCGCTCTGTTACCAATTGCCTGCACTCATCTTTGATGGTTTGACCGTCGTCGTATCTCCTTTAAAGTCCCTGATGCAGGACCAAGTAATGCAGTTGGAACAGAGAAGGATTCATGCCGCCTTTCTCAACAGCGACCTCAGCCTCTCAGAACAAGAAGCCACCATGCAGCGTGTCATACGAGGTGAAGTGAAACTGCTTTACCTGGCCCCTGAAACGTTGGTGAAGCCTGGAACGCTGTTGAAACTCGATAGATCAAATGTATCATGTCTTGCGATAGATGAAGCACACTGCATTTCACAGTGGGGACACGATTTTCGTCTGGATTATCGAGAGTTAGATTCCGTTCGCGAACGATTCCAAAATGCCGTCTGCCTTGCGATGACTGCCACTGCAACCCCAAGGGTTCAAGAGGATATTAAAAAATCACTTAATTTTCCTAAAGGCAGTGAATTCGTTGATAGTTTTGACCGGAAAAACCTATTTATCGCCGTTGAACCGAAGATCGAATTACTCACGCAGACACTCTCGTTTCTGAATAAAAATTCTGAAGGATCCGGTATTATCTACTGCCAAAGAAGAAGACAAGTTGAATCACTATATCAGGATTTAATAGAGCATGGAATTTCAGCACTACCCTATCATGCAGGTTTGGACATCGAAACTCGCAAGGAAAACCAGGAAGCTTTCATGAACGGCGATGTGCGAGTTATAGTTGCCACAATTGCCTTCGGTATGGGAATAGATAAAGCGAATGTGCGGTTTATTCTACATGCTTGGCTGCCGAAGAACCCTGAATCCTACTATCAGGAAATCGGGCGCGCTGGACGTGATAATCTCCGGTCCGAGTGCCTCCTACTATTTGACTATGAAGATGCAGATATTATCAGTGATTTCATTATTCAAGGAGCATCATCTGAACAGGAAGAGCGATTCAAACGTTTACAGGCACTTGTCTCGTGGGCGACTACAACCGAATGCCGCCGGAAAATGTTGTTAGCCTATTTTGAGGAAGAATACAAGGATCCAAATTGTGGAATGTGTGACAACTGCCGCAAAACTGATGAAGAACGGGTTGATTTGACAGTACCAGCGCAAAAATTTCTCTCTGGTGTTTACCGGACAAATCAGATTTTCGGAGAAGGATATATTATTGATGTGTTACGGGGTTCAAAGCAAAGAAAAATTCTTGATAACGAACATGACCAAATCAAAACTCACGGTAAAGGGAAAGAGTATAACAAGGAGCAGTGGCGATATTTAGTTCACCAATTCCTCCGAGACCAGTTGTTGGAGCGAGATGCTCGGTATGGCAGTCTTCGCCTAACAAAGACAGGATGGGCGGTCTTAAAAGGTAGAGAGAAGTATTGGGGGTTTCCGGTGGATACGGTAAATACCTTAACTGCAGTAGGAACGGATACCTATAGTCCAGCACCAGAAGAACCAAATACTTACGCTCTAGAATTATTTGAACAACTTCGCACCAAGCGAAAAAGTATATCAGATCAGGAACGATTACCAGCATACTGTATTTTTCACAACAAGACTTTGCAAGCGATGGCGCGCCAACTACCACAATCGTTGGAAGAATTCAGGAAAATTCGTGGTATTGGTCCGGTGAAAACTGAAAAATACGCTGACGATTTTCTACCTATCATCCGAGACTATCGGAAAAAAAACGGTATAGAATCAGTAGAAAGCATAGCTAAAGCACCGAATACTTATGATAGCACATCCAAAGCACCAAATGAACATTCCCCAGAACTCTTTGAATTACTCCGAGCTGAACGAGATAAAATCTTTGAGAGAGAGGGGGACAAGGTTTACGAAGCTTTTCACGATAAAGCACTGAAAGCAATGGCAACCCATTTTCCGACATCTGAGGAAACATTCAGACAGATATCCAATATAGAACCAGAGAGATTTAAAAAATACGCCGACATCTTTTTATCGATTATCCGTGATTATTGCAAAGAACATAGCGTGGAGCCTGTAAAGAGAACAACTAAGGCACCGAATACTTCTCAGCTGGCACATGAGAAAACGAATGAATATGCTCCAGAGCTTTTCGAGCAGCTTCAAGACAAATGTAAAACATTAGAAAAGGCAGAGCAAGCAGGGATTTTCACTAATGGGACGTTAAGAGAAATGGCAACCTCTTTTCCGCGAACCAAAGAGGCGTTCGCGCAGATTCGTGGGGTCAGTCTCAGGAAAATGGAAAAATACGCCGATGATTTTTTGCCGATTATTCGGGCATATTGCGAAGAACATAATATTGATTAAAGCACCGATTTTACTGTGATCCCACAGTATTTTGGGGCTTTGAAGGTGCTTCCTGCATCACAGGAATGATATAACTCCGAATTGTCAAACCTTCTATCGTTTCTGTCTCTACGCGTGGTTCCGGCTCTTCCCGATGATCAAAGACGATGTAGTACCCTTCCGTTACGCCTTCAGATATGAGATACACTGCAAGCTGCTTTTTGCCTGCTTGATAACGTCCATCGCCTCTCCAAATTTTTGTTTCTACGATATATTTCTGCTGGTTATGGATGATAATGATGTCCATTCTGCCGCGACCGGTCTGTACCTCAATATGCATGAAACCGCCGATGATCTTAACAAACTGGTCAAGATATGCAAGTAAAAGATGTCTGCCAACTGACTCTTGTGGTGTATCAGGAACTTGCAGGATTTTGAACCCTGCACGGGCAATGAAATCCCGAAAATTATCAAGCAATGCCCCCATATAAATCTGCCCTGTGGGTGTAAGGTAACCCAGAAAACCTTCACGAGATGCCCCATGTAAGTATTCATCTTCCAACCCGTTCACGATTGGCTTGAATGCCTGTAGGATGCAATACAGATAAATAGGATTAACTATCTCGCACATACCATCAGCCCCCCTGGCAATGACACCGTAGGTGGCAAGTTCACTGATAATTTCACTATGTAGATTGAAATCAACCCCCTCATCTCGCGCCATAATTCGCATAAGAACACTTTCAAATTGGCGGTCTCTTCGGATATTAGTAAGCAGGTGTGTGAGATTGACATTATCTTCCTCAAGAAGTTGTGCGTGTGCCTTTGAAAAATGCGCCATTGTAATCGGTTCGCTTTTCGGAATGTCCAACTCTTCGGTAAGAATCTGCGCAAACCGGTTGACAAGAACAGGCTGACCAGCAGTCTGCTTATGAATAGATGCTATAACTTCTGGGACAAAAGCTTGTCCGACTTCGTCCATATATTGCCCAAGCAGCTCGTGTACCTGTTCAAGGGTAAAGTTAGGCAGATGGAATTCATCTTGAATGTTAAAAGGAGAAATTGATCGGTCATAGTTGAGCTGCGCAATACTTTTCACGCCGACGATACCGACACTGTGGGGGCATCGGGGTTTACCAGCAATGTAGATATGGCGGAGTGTATGAAGAAAATCGCTCAAGGCAGCCTGCGGGATGCCGTCAAACTCGTCAATGATTAAGACGAATTTCTGAGGTGTTATCAACCGATCAAGGTGTCTGAAAAACCTTCTCATTGCATGTGGGTTCGTTAGTTGGGTATCCGCCAAAAATCGGCTTAAAGCCTCAGGAGGTGTCCTGCCGCGCCGCTGGAACAAATTCTCAATTTCTTCGCAAATATCGTGGTAAAGGTTGCCGTAAAAATCTGTAACAGAAGTGTTCTTATAGACATCAAAGTTCAGTTGAATTGGGAAATAGTCCGCAGCCCGTTCAGTTGTAGAATCGGCTACAATTGCTGCTAAAGCATCTTGAAAGAAAGTAGTTTTGCCCGTTTGGCGGGGCGCGAAGAGCACAACATAGCGTCCCTCGTCAACGCGCTTGATGTAATCGGCGATCTCATCAGAACGTGAAACAACGTAGTGCTCCTGAGCGTTGACAGGACCTTGCGTCCAAAAACGTCTCATTTCTGCCTCCTTTCTGCGAAGTGTATCAACCAAATATTGTATTATATCTGGTCGAAGGAATCAACAGGGAATCCAGCTTTCAGTACCCAATAACCCATAACCGCGACCTACGACATACCTTCAATTTTCCCTAACAGGTACGCGACAATATCCGGTGTTGCGTTCCGGTCCACCCAGTCAATACGGGTATCCTTACGGAACCATGTCAGCTGCCGCTTGGCGAAGCGACGGGTGTTCCGCTTCAACTGCTCGACCGCTTCGAGATATGTCCATTCTCCATCAAGATACGCGATCAACTCTTTGTAACCAAAACTTCGGAGTGCGGCACTATCACGTGCATACCCTGCTGCTAACAGAGATTCTACTTCGGCTATCAATCCGTTTGCAAGCATTACGTCCACGCGTTGTTCAATACGTTGGTAGAGCAGCGCGCGCGGCATCGTCAGGCAGAAGGCCGTAAACGGATATCGCTGGTTCTCTCGGTGCCATTGCTGCTGGTGTTCGGACATAGGAGTTCCTGTCAATTCATAGACCTCCAAAGCACGGATGACACGGACGACGTTGTTCGGATGAATCCGCTCCGCAGACGCTGGATCGCAGGCACGGAGGCGTTCGTGGAGGACATTGACCCCGTGTTGTGCTGCTTCCTGCTCAAGTCGCTCTCGAAGTGCAGTATCAGCATCGGGGCCTTCAAACAAACCGTCAACAACTGCTCGAAAGTAGAGACCGGCACCGCCAACAAGTAGTACCTGCTTGCCTCTGTTCTGGATGTCGGCGATCGCTGTGTCCACAAGGGATTGATAGTCTGCAACGGAGAAGGGTTGGGAAATGTCTATGCAATCTATGAGGTGGTGACGTGCTGCCTGCTGTTCGTCTGAGGTAGGTTTTGCGGTGCCGATGTCCATCTGTCGGTAGATTTGCCGGGAATCGACAGAGACGATTTCGGCGTTGAGACGCTGTGTGAGTTGAATTGCTATCTCCGTTTTACCGACTGCTGTAGGACCCAGGAGACAGAGGAGTCTTGATTTCATCTATTGAATGCTTGTTGTATCGCGGGTCCCTACGATCCATCCACCACCGAGAACGTATTCGCCATCGTAAAAGACGGTGGCTTGACCGGGTGTAATTGCGCGGCGCGGTTCGTCAAATTTCACGATCGCTTCCGTTTCACTGATAGGTGTGATCGTCGCGGGACCGCCGTCGTCACGGGATCGGATTTTGACGTGTGCGCGGATCGGTTCCGTTAACTTCTCAATAGCGATGAGATTGATGCGCTCAACGTGCATCGTGTCCTCAAAGAGGGCATCGGAGTCGCCGACAACAACAGTGTTCTCCGCTGAATTGATCTGCGTTACATAGAGCGGTTTTCCGACTGCGATGCCTAACCCGCGTCGCTGCCCGACGGTATAAAACGCGACACCGTCATGCTTACCGAGAACATCACCTTTTTTGTCAACAATATCGCCGCCTTCAATTTTCTCAGGGACCCTGTCTTGGAGGAAACGTCTATAGTTGGTATCAGCAACGAAGCAGAGCTCTTGGCTTTCGACCTTCTCAGCGGTACGCAATTGGTACTTGCGAGCAAGTTCACGTACTTCGGCTTTCGTGTATTCACCGAGTGGCATCATAGCGCACTTTAATTGTTCCTGTGTCAACGCGGCGAGGAAATAGGACTGGTCTTTGCTGGCATCAAGTGCTTTGCGTAAGAGATAGCGTCCGGTTTCTGGGTTCTGTTCGATTCGGGCGTAGTGTCCTGTAGCGATCGCATCACACTCTAACGTTTTCGCGAGGTCGAGGAGTTTACCGAACTTGAGTTCGCGATTACAGACCATACACGGACTGGGTGTCCTGCCGATGAGGTATTCCTCGACAAAGTAATCAATGATCTGTTCACGGAAAATGTCCTCATAATTCACGCCGTAGAAGGGGATACCGAGTTGTGTGGCGACGCGGCGCGCGTCCTCAATACCTTCAAGTGAACAGCAGTTGGGACGTTCTGGTTCCACTTCAATGGTATCAGGGGCACCGAGGCGCATGGTGATGCCAGTGACATCATAACCTGCCTCAACCATCATGGCAGCGGTAACGGAACTGTCCACGCCACCGCTCATTGCGACGAGAATCTTTTTCATGGGATTGCCCACTAAGTTAAAAGTCTGGCGTAAAGCATCAGGAGATCTGCCAATCCTCTTTTCCGGCGTATTTGGCATCGTAAACGTCTTGATTGAGTTCCAAACCGAGTCCAGGGGTGTCCGGTACCGTGAACGTGCCATCGGTGAAACCGTAGCCAGAAGTATCAATGACATCACTGGTGAGGGTTGCGACTTCGCCGTAGAGGAAATGCGGAATCGTCTTCGCGAATTGGAGACTGAGAAAGAAACCGAGCAGAGACCCCCAGTTGTGTGGTGCACATTTGACGTTGTGGGTAGTCGCCATATCAGCGAGCCGTCGCCAGCCGGTAACCCCTAATCCTTTCATATCGTGCTGGATGACATCAATCACTCCGGCTTCAAAGAACGGATCGTAGAACTCAAGGGGTGCGCGGGTACGTGTCTCACCATCAGCGATTAAAGTCTTTAACCCTTTCTTTTGGATGAAAGCCTTTAGGTTGCGATAAAGTTCAACGTCTTCCTCAAACATCTCCTCTATCCAAAACACGTCGCAATCGCTCGTTTCATTGAGAAAGGTAATAACTTCGTCGTAGGTATAAGCGTTGTTTGCATCGACAAGGATGTTGAACCCTTCACCTGCGGTACTACGGGCAAGTTGTACGAGCTCAATATCACGTTGTAAACCGGCTTTACGTTCCATGAGATGGTTCCCGCGTCCGATTTTCATCTTGCATGCGGTAAACCCGTTCGCGAGGCTATTTTTGACATCGTTTTCAATGCGTTGGAGTCCCTCGGCTTTCGTCTCGTAGAGGAGATCATTGAAATAGATCGTGCTGTCATAAGCGGGCAATCCGTTTGAATTAACATCGCTGCCCATGAGTTGATAGGCGGGCTTACCGAGGATTTTGCCGATCGTATCCCACAAAGCATTTTCGAGTCCGCGAAATTCCTCCACAACCCCGTCTTCAGGATTCAAGAGGTCGAAAGGATTTTGATTGCGCACACCGGTGGCATCCTCAGCGGTCGTTGTTGCCCAACTGCCGGCTCCCCATCCGAGTGTTCCATCGTTGGTATAGATGCGGATAATGCGTTCGCGCCATTTCCCGTTCGGGTCCGGCTGTTTTATCTCCTTAGCACCGGAGTTGCAACCGATTGCAGGTTGGTCAATTTCGATGGTAACCTGCTCAATTTTGGTAATTTTAACATCGGTTGGATAGTCCTGCATCGTTACTCCTTCCATTGTGCGGCAAATCAGACGAAATAAAACCTCAGAATTCCAGTGAAAACCATAAGTCCCCATTCCTCAATTTTCTAACGCAAGATCGCCACCGTCTTACTCAATTCCATCGCCATCGTCTTGCTCAATTACATCGAGTAGTTTAATGAATTCGTCTTTCACCATATCGTTGGTTTCAGCCTCATAGATCTGGTAAATTTTATGCGGTAGATTGTCGTACTGGTCTGCTTCTTCAACCTGTTTAATCAGTACAGGTTTCTTAAGCAGTTGCACCATCCGGAGCCTGTTATCGGGGTCGGTGACTTCGGAGTTGGTCAACAATTCTATAAAACGCGCGGCCAACCCGTCAGCCATCCCTTTTTCGGCATAGAGATGCAGAGTATCCATAGCGGCTTGCTTCATTTTAGCGGCTTGCTTCTCTTCCGAGTCAGCCCCGCTGTTCAGGACTTCGACGAGATTGTCAACAGCGTTGGCATCATGATATTTCTGTAGTGCTTTGGCGGCATCCATCCGTACGGTATCATCAACGTCTTTGAGTGCCTCAACGATTTTGGCTGTTGGTGCGTCATTAAGAGATACCAAAGCTTTTGCGGCGGCTCGACGGACAACAACATTCGCATCGCTTAAACCAGCAATGATCTTCTCTTTATACTCTGGATGTCCGAGCAGATATAGAGCGGTATCTACCTCCATCTTCAAGCCTTCGTCCGCAATTGAATCGTGAAGTCGCTCTAAACCTGCGGTAGCGGTTGCGTCTCCAATCTCGCCGACGGTACGAATCAATTTCACCTTAACAGCGATTGGTGTCGCGTTGTCTTGGACGGTTTCCAGAATTGTGTCAACCCCTTCACCTCCGATCTGTTTCAAGATTTGAAAGAAATCGTCGTGTGCCTCATGATTTCGGTCCTTGACGAGGTTATCAAGCACAAACGGCACCACCGGTGCGCCGCGATCAATGAGAACTTGCACTGCATCCTTCTGTACCCTGTGCCGTTCGCCGAGGATCTCCAGAATTTTTTTAATCTCAAACTCACCTAATTGATTGAGAAGTCGGGCACGCTCACTCTGGAATCTGGTTTCCACATTGAACATTTCCGCAGCACGTGTTGAAATTGCATTGCTATAAGCGATAATCAAGAGTGCGCGAGGCTCAACTTTGTTTACCTCTTCCACTTCAGCGCGTTCAAGGTGCTCAACGGCTTCCATTGTGAGTCCGGCGTTTAACAACTTACTCCTGCCAACTTCAAGTTGGGTGATGATCTGTTTCTGCTGACAGCCGAAGCTCACAACGCCTACAAGCAGTAATACTATCAAAGTTTTTTTCATGTTCCGTTTACCTTTTCCTCCTAAAATCTCAGTTAGACTCACCTGTCCGTATCTCGCACCACACATAACCCTATGACAAAATAGACCGCAAACACTTCTTGAAGTGGTTCGGCAGCCTTAATTTAGGACTTCGTTTACTAATTTTTGAATTCTTGAAGACACCCACGGCCTTCCGATTATAGATGCTTGTGCATTCTGTAGACAGAGACAACTGAAACGGTGAGTACAGATGCAACCGTTATTGTAAAATAAATACATTTTTATGTCAACAATATTGCAGAGCGTCCGGTTATGAAAATTTCCTACACTGCTTAATGAGAGAATTTGATGCTTTGGAAATGCATCGGAATTGCGAGCGCGGTTGCGAACTGATACGCCAAAGGCGTATATGGGTCGCAACCGCATCAGCAGAAGACACTTCTGGGAAGGTGTGGAATTTTATTAGATTGTTCGTCACGCGCTACTGCAATTCATCAAGGAGTTGTTTAAGTGTGGTTTTGACGAGTGTACTCTCTTCCTTCTTCTCGTGGTAGGTATACAACTTGAACGCGAGGTCGTCAATTGACTTTATCGCCTTGATCTGTTTCTTAAACGGTTCTTTCCTCAGAAGTTGTACAAGATGCAAACGATTGTCTGCGTCGCTCACAGTTCCACCGATAATGAGCGTCGTAATCCGGCTCGCTAAACCTCTGGCGAGTTTTTCTTGTCCATAAATGTCGAGCGTATTAATCGCGGCCTGTTTCGGATCTTTGTTTAAGACATCACTGGTGAGGACATCCACGAGTCCATCCACAGCAGTGGCATCTTTGTGAACAGCGAGTGCCTCTACGAATGCCGTGACAACCTCAGAATCTGTATCTTTAAGCCCCGCGACGAGCGTTTCGGTCGATATACCTTTGATATTGACCATCGCTTTTGCAGCGGCGCGTCGGGCACCAACATCATCATGACTTACACCGGCGATAATGTCGTTTTTATACGAATCTTCACCGAGTTGATAGAGTGTTGTGCTAATCTCCATTGCTAATCCGGGTTCCGAGGTTCCGGTATGGAGGGATTTCAAAGCATCTACGGCTTTCGGATCTCCGATTTCAGCCAATACATGCACAAGTTTACTTTTGAGAGCCGGTGAGGTGGCTTCATCGGTGAGTTTGGCTAAAACGAGCTCTAACCCATCAGTCCCTATGTCAACCAACATCCACTGTGTAAAATCGTCATGAAGTGCTGGGTATCTCCCTTTTGCGAGGCTATCGAGAATTAAGACCGCGGCATCGCGTCCCTTATCCACGAGTACTTGTAAACCGGCTCTCCGTACCTGCGAACGCCTGTCATTGAGCACTTGTAAGACGCTCTTCATCTCAGCCTCTGTCAGTTCTTCAATCCGTTTGTTCCGTTCACTTTTGAACTTCGCTGTGTTCCCCGACCGGTCGGCATCTCCGGTGGAAATTCCATAAGAATACGCGATAAGAAGCAAGGCACGGGGTTCGAGTTTATTAACTTCCTCCTCTTCTGCTTTTTCAAGATGTCCAACGGCTTCCAAGGCGTTTCCGCTGTCAATTAATTTGCTCCTACCCACGGTTAAGTTGCTGGGTCCCTTCTGTTTTGTTTCACAGCCAAAACTCGCGAGCAAGAGAACGAGTAGTGGAATGATAATAACCTTTTTCATTTTATCCCGTTTCCTCCCGATTTTTTATGAATACAAGGATGTTTTCGTAGCATGAATCTCTAAATATTAGGTTTGCGCTTTGCAGCATATTTTTGCTGCACGCCATGGCACATTTTAACTTTAGAAACACTTCACTATAAAAATACCACATAATTTGAAAAAAGTCAAGTATAGATTTGGTTCTTAATTCTGAATAAGGTTGACAGGTCCATCGGTTTTGGTTATACTAACAACGCATACAATTAGCAATTCGCGCCTATAAAAGGGGAAATATTTTAATGGAATTTTTTGGATCTCTTTACGTCAACTACATATCTCTATTTCGGCACCGAAAAACGGACGCACAAGAAATCAGAGTGAAAACATCATCCTGCACCCTTGGTATATTGATCCTCTGTGTGATTGCGCTGCACGGACCAACACATGCACAACTTATGACACCAGAAGAAGTACTCGGTTTCCGGGTCGGTTCGGATTATCAGGTAGCCGGATGGCAAACGGTGTCGGATTATATGCGCCACGTCGCGGCGAACTCAGATCGGGTTTTGGTGGATGAACTCGGTAAAACGACTGAAGGGAACAACCTTTTGATGTTACTGATTTCGGCATCAGAGAACTTAAACAATCTGGCACGTTATCAGGAGATTCAGCGGGAGTTAGCAACAGCCAGTAAAAGTAGTGAGGAACTGGATGCGCTCGTTCAAGAAGGTAAAGCGGTCGTGCTAATCAATTGTAATCTCCACTCGACAGAGATCGCTTCCTCGCAGATGGCAATGGAACTTGTTTATCAATTCGCGACAGAAGAGACACCCGAAATCAAAGAGATCCTTGAGAATGTAATAATCCTGCTAATCCCTTCGGCGAACCCTGACGGATTGGACATTGTGGTGGACTGGTATAACCGCACCGTTGGTACACCTTATGAAGGTTCGGAAATCCCGTGGCTGTATCATAAGTATACGGGACACGATAACAATCGCGACTGGTTCATGTTGACGCAGGTGGAGACGCAGCTGCTGACACGCGTGCTTTATGAGGAATGGTTTCCAGAAGTTGTCTACGACGTGCATGAGATGAGCTATCGGGGTCCGCGTTTCGTGATTCCGCCATATTTCGAGCCGGTTAACCCGAACATCCCGCCGCTCCTACAACGGACGCTTTCGCTTATAGGGGCGCAACTCGCCTTCGATTTGACGAGTGAAGGACTGACAGGCGTGCTTTCAAGTGCTGTCTACGATACATGGTGGCACGGCGGATTCCGGACGGTGCCGTATCGCCACAATATGGTAGGCATATTAACGGAAGCGGCGCGTGTGGAAATAGCAACGCCGATTTTTCAACCCCACCATACCTTAAGAGGCTATCGGCGCGGGCTTGATCAGTATGCGCTCCGCACCAACTTCCCTGAACCGTGGCCCGGGGGCTGGTGGCGATTAAGAAATATTGTAGACTACGAGAAAGCCGCCGCACACTCGATTCTCGGTTTCGTCGCTGGGAACCGTGTGATGTTAAAAACGAACTTTTACAAGATGGGACGCGACGCAATCGTAAAGGGACAAGATGAACCGCCTCGCGCGTTTCTTATCCCGACGCACCAACGCGATATTCACACGACACTAAAGATGTTGGACATCCTAAAACGTGGTGGCGTACAGATTCATCAGGCAAACGCGCCCTTTACCGCCGATGGTGTAGAATATCCAGCGGATACCTACGTCGTTTTAATGTCGCAACCGTTTCGTGCACACGCGAAGGATCTGCTGGAGGTGCAGCGTTACCCGGAACGCCGTCCATCCCCGGAATCACCACCGGAACGTCCGTATGATATCGCGGGTTGGACACTACCGCTACAGATGGGTGTGAGAACGATTGCGGTTGTACATCCGTTTGAAGCGGACTTAAGGCAGCTGCCGATGCTGCCAGCGATACAAGGCACACTCGACGGTGCCTCCGAACCGACCGGCTACCTGTTTGAGAATCGAACGAATGTCGAAGCGATTTTCCTCAATCACCTGTTCAATGCAAGGCTTGCGGATAACAGTCCTAAATATAGACTTTATTGGGCGCGACGCGGTGTGGAGATCGCTGGTAAGACGCTGCCGAGCGGGACTATTTTAATACAGACAGTAGAACCACCACTCCAGCAGATTGAAGAGATGGCGGCACTTGCATCGGAATTGGGTATCCATATCCACGCCGAGGCATCCCTCGACGAAGAAATGATCAATCGGAGATTCACAAGTCTGCAAGCACCGCGTCTCGGTCTCTATAAACCGTGGACAGCGAACATGGATGAAGGGTGGACACGCTGGGTCTTAGATTCACACGGGTTCCCCTATAATAGTCTCACGAATTCGGAAATTCGGGCAGGGAATTTGCAGACGCGGTACGACGCGATAATTCTGCCGGATTTCGGTGCCTCCGGTATCCTCAACGGACATGCAGCTCGGAAATTACCGCCAGAATACACCGGTGGTATTGGTACTGAAGGATTGGCGAATTTACGTCGGTTCGTGGAAGAGGGGGGTACACTTATCTGTTTGAACCGGGCGACAGAACTCCCTTTAAAATACTTTGGATTGCGTGAAAAAGGGATCGTTAATGTCGTAGACAAGGAAAACCAACCCGACGAAGACGCGTTTTTCTGTCCCGGTTCATTACTGCGTGTTCGGATAGACACAAGACATCCAATCGGACACGGGTTAGACAAAGAGATGGCAATCATGTTTAAATCGGGACCTGTTTTTGATGGCGTTCGCGGTGATGCTAAAGCCGTGGCGACGTACCCAGAATTCAATCCGTTGATGAGTGGATGGCTCGAAGGTGAAAAACAGATTCGGC
Source organism: Candidatus Poribacteria bacterium WGA-3G (assembly GCA_000406005.1). Classification (GTDB taxonomy): domain Bacteria; phylum Poribacteria; class WGA-4E; order WGA-4E; family WGA-3G; genus WGA-3G. Next base: position 55,783 of record ASZN01000005.1, on the reverse strand, counting down.
AGAAGGTCGCACTTTTGGAAACCCCGTTAGGCGATGGACGCGTCATTCTTTTCGGGTTCAAACCGCAGCATCGTGGGCAATCGCATGGGACTTTTAAACTGCTTTTTAATGCAATTTATTATAGTGCGACAGAATAATTCTCGGAACGAGGCACACAAAATGGACGAGATTTGAAATCTCATAAAGAAGATGATTTGCCAAGTGAAACCCAACATATTCTCACGCCTATAGCGTTTGGATTGTTGGGTTTCGTTATTCGGACTCGCGTTAAATTTAATTTTTTTTCTCTGATGCACTTTTTCTATTCAGCATTTCGTCTTTAATTATAGAAGGTGTGAACCAGACATCTGTTGCCGAATTTTGTATTTATCCTTTTAGCAGACACCTACACGAAGGAGGCATCTTTTGGAAAGAGAAGACGATGTTCAACTCATCCGCAGAATTTTATCGGGCGATGACGCTAAATAGGAGCAGAAATCTTACGATCTTACGATCGGTTTGATGAGGCACTTCTCGGAATAGAAAAGTTGGAACGTGCCAACAAAGATCAGAGACGGAACTATTATTTTCGATTCTGGTTGGCTGTGAGAACGAATCGACTGCTGTTGTACAGCAAAAAGGAAGATTGGGACCGTTTCGATGAAGTCTCGACGGATATAAGGGAGTTTATCGAAGGGGAAGTAGACAAACGGAACGCCGGTTATCCGGTAAATATCAATGACCTTATTTGGGCTGCTCACGATGTCGGTTGTTGTCTGTTATGGTCGAAGAAGTATAGTGAAGCAAGAGATATGTTACAAATCTCCATCGATTTGGAAAATAAGAACCATTACGCTCACTTCCAACTTGCTGTGAGCATCTGGGCATCCGAGAAGGATCGAGAAAAGACCTTGCATCATTTGAAGATCGCTCAGGACGACTATATAGTAGATTCCTATAATTATCAGGATTCGTATTATCCGACTTTCCTCGAGACTCCCGAATTTTCGGATGTCAAGGATGATCCGGAGTTTTTGAAGGTTCTGGGTCAGAAGTTAGACGGCAATGAAATTTCGTGATGCGATCATCGCCGGTGTAAAGCCGCTCTCGCAAAATAGGCTCCGTACTGGATTGTCGATTCTCGGCATCTTCATCGGGATTGCCGGTGTGCTGTGCATGGTCGCTATCGGCGACGGTGCGAAAAGGATCCTCGCCGAAGACATCGAAAAACTTGGCGGGTCAAATCAGCTCACGCTCTGGACACGCACGTCTACTTTCAAACGTGGACGGCCCCGGCGCACCACCGAACGATACACGTTTGAAGATGCTCACGCGATTGAGGCAGAATGCCCCGAGGTCCTATATGTCTTGCCGAATCATGAAAATTATGAAATCTTGGTTACCAGTCGAGATGGGAGTCAAACCCGGGCACTTTTAGAGGCTTCTACCGCAGACTATGCCAGCGGCATGGGATGGGAACTACAAGCCGGCAGATTTCTCACCGAAAACGATATAGAGACCGCAGCACAGGTCTGCGTCTTAGGGTCCGGTGCTGCTACCGATTTGTTTGGAGAAGCCTCTCCGATCGGTCAAGAAGTAAAGGTCCGGTATCCTTGGCCAGAAAAAATAGTCCGGATGCGCGTTGTAGGGGTGATGAAACCCAAGGGCCGTAGCCTCACCTGGGTCTATTGCTTGGATGATGCTATCTGTCTCCCATTGACAACATATCAACAACGACTTAAAGGCAGACGCTACGTTGAACATCTGATTGTTTTTTTTCAAAAGGGGGCCGATGTTAACAGTATCGTCGCTTCTGCTAAGGATATCCTGCGGAAAAGACACCGGGGACAGGATGATTTTATTGGGCATTATATACCGAAACTGACGTTCCATCGACTGGAGCACATCCAAAAGGTGATAAAGATTGCCTTAGGCAGCATCGCCGGTTTCTCGCTGTTTGTCAGTGGTATCGGCATCATGAATGTATGCCTCGTCTCCGTCGGTGAAAAGACGCGAGAGATAGGTTTACGGAAATCGGTGGGAGCGACACGGCTTCACATTTTTTGTCAATTTTTGACGGAAGCGATCTGTCTCTGTTCGTGTGGTGCGGTACTCGGAATCGTAGGCGGTTGGGGTGCGGCACACGCGATGTCACAACTCGCGATACGGATTGTGTTAGTTGTGGAGACGTGGCCCGTCGTGTTATCTTTACCGTGGATACTAACTTCTGTTATTTTTTCAATTGTTATGGGCGTGGGTTTCGGTGTCTATCCTGCGATGCGGGCAGCACGACTTTCACCTATTGATGCCCTCCGCGCTGAGAATTAGCGAATTTTTCGCTTGATAAAAAAGATCAAATGGATTAAGATTAACTTGATATGAGAACCGAGCAACACGAACCCAGTTGTTGATTTCATACAAGCAAACAAGGAAGGAAAAATGGCAGAAACACAACAGAATCAATCAAAATTGCCATCTACCCAATCCGCGCTCTTAACAGCTGAGGATCTGTGGAAACAGCCTGATGACGGTTATCGGTATGAATTGGTGAAAGGGGTCATACATAAAATGCCACCCGCTGGGTTTGAACACGGGATCCGATCGGCTAAAATTGGAGGCCGTCTTAACGAACATGTTGAAAGACATAAATTAGGCTACGTTTGTGGTGCCGAAACAGGATTCAAGATTGCCCAAAATCCGGATACTGTGCGCGCCCCAGATGCTGCGTTTGTTCGTCAAGCCACAATTGATGAACGCGGTATTTCAAAGGGATATTGGGAAGGCGCGCCTGATCTTGCGGTTGAAGTTATCTCTCCAGGCGATACTTACACTGAAGTCGCAGAAAAGGTAGACGAATGGCTAAATGCGGGGTGTGCGATGGTGTGGGTTATTAATCCGCGCAGAGAAACCGTAGAAGTGTACCGGTCTCCTGAAGATATGACCGTTTTGCGTGGAGATGACATCCTTGAGGGTGGCGACGTAATTGAAGGGTTTCAATGCTACGTCCGGGATCTATTCGTTTAGCGGATTTCTGTCTCCGCGTTGGACATGGACATGGATACCAGCGTTTTCACGCAATATGTAGATATTGGTTTTCTTTCACTAAAGACACGACTTGATTTGCAAAATCATCACGACCCATCAAGTCCGAAATTTTAACGGCTATTTGGTTAGCATGTCTTTCATGATCAATACTGTTAACAAATTCCAAAATATCTTTGCGAACTTCTTCTGCTGCAATATCAAGTGCTTTGTTAGCACCAAACGCTTGGACCATTTCTAACAATTCGGAATCTGATTTATCCCCAAGCGCAGTATCACACTCATCCATGAAGCGCGCTGCTACCCGCCACGCAAGTGGTGACAAAGCTGTCTCTATTTTCTCCATACGGATTCTTTCTTTTCTTTCTCTCCAGAGTCTTTCCGCCATCATAATCCCAGACATTACAAATCCTCCCGTTTCTATGAAAAGTGTTGATAATAGTAGAAAGAACGGAACTAAAGCACTTACGTTGAGCAAAGTGGATTGTAACGATTTCTTTTCGTCTATCCATAGCCAATAAGGGACAATCATTACTGCCGCAATCCATATTGCTATAGGCATCCACTTCTTTATGATTTCTCTCGCGTTCCTACTATCTTCTTTATCCATTTGCTTAGGTGTTCACTTTTAACGGTTGCAACTCAGTGATAAATCTCCAATTCCCCTCACGTATTACTATACCACAAAAAGGCTAAGACCTCAAGTTAAAATGCTCTCAAATGTTATTATGGAAAACTGCTTTTCCATAAAACTTCTCTGGTTATTCTTGATCACCTGAATTGTTATCGTCTTCCTGTTTATAGACATCTAACTTACGGTGGAGGGTTCGCACGCCGATGTCGAGTATCTTTGCCGCTTCTGTTTTATTGCCACCGGATTCGGCGAGTGTTTTTTGGATCGCTGCGCGTTCAATCTCTGCCATTGTCATACCGACTCTGCCGATAGTCTCCTCCTCATCCTGTGCCGGAAATCCGTAGTCGTCCTGTCCTTGTGTGTTGCCTTGCGTTTCAAACGGTGGACCGATCGGCACAACCCTATTATCTTGGCGATTTTCAAGTGTCTTGGCAATCGTTGAAAGTACTTCTAACGCTTTTTTCAGGACAGCTGCGGCATCATCCGCATCGCTAATTTGCATCCAACTGGTATCTTCATCGGGGATCAGGAACGGTACGTCGTTGTTAGCCGTTGCGGCGGGTTCTAACAGTCGGATTGCGGAGAGGATGAGTCCGAGAATCGTCTTGTAAATGGCTATATTTTCTGTTGCGATTGCATTATCAGGGGTACCGACAACCTGTAAAACCCCGCTCGGTACATTAAGAAGATCCGATGCGTCGCTGTGTGTGGGTGCGAGTTGCGTACCGGTGGATTGCACAGGGACCAGAGGCATCTGCCCATATTCGGGGGCCACGGGGAAATCTTTAAGCTGAAGTTCATCAGTAGTGGCTAAGATAATAGCGGTTTCGATAGCATTTCTGAGCTCACGGACATTGCCGTACCAATCAGCGTTCTGGAGGTAATTGAGTGCATCCGATGTTATACGGGTAATAGGCTTATCGTGTTCTGCGCTTAATTCGGAGATGAACGCGGAGACGAAGAGCGGGATATCTTCGCGACGGTCGCGCAGTGGCGGAATCTGGATGCGAAAGAGATTGAGACGGTAATAGAGGTCTTGCCGAAATTTTTTCTGCTGAACGGATGCTGCGAGATCGATATTTGTGGCGGCGATAATTCGGACATCCACTTTAATATTTCGCTCGCCACCGAGTCGTGTGAACTCCTGTGTCTCTAAAACACGTAGGAACTTCACCTGTACTTCCGGCGACATCTCGCCGACTTCATCCAAGAAGAGCGTGCCACCGTTCGCCTGTTCAAACACACCGCGTCGCTGGCTGGTTGCACCGGTGAATGCACCCTTTTCGTGTCCGAAGAGTTCGCTTTGAAGGAGTTCTTGATAAAAGGTTCCACAGTTGACGGCTTTAAAGGGTTTATCTTTACGGGGGCTGCCTTCGTGGATCGCCTGTGCGATGACATCCTTTCCGACACCCGTTTCACCTGTAATGAGGACAGTCGCTTTCGTCGGCGCGACTTGCGCGACTTGACGCAAAACCACCTGCATCGGTGCGGATTCACCGATAATACGGCGCGAACTATCGCTGGTAACGAGTGTTGGGAGATTCATGATAAATTTAAGTGCGACTACTGATTACGCGCGATTTCGATTAACTGTTGGGGGTCTTGCTTGACTTGCGCAAACACTTGGAAACCGTCCTGACACGCTGCTTCACACAACCTTCTTAACACAACACCCTTCATAGCCCAATTTGTGGTGCGAAGGCTTTTTTGTAAATCGCTTCCAGTTTCAACAACATGGAGATTCGGTAAGTCTTCATTGACGACATGCCTGTGACTTTTCGCAAGCAAGAAAATTAGCGTCGTCGGACGTTCCACCTCAAAGACGCGCTGCAAGGACTGAATATCGTCTTGCCGCAATAGCGAAAAGGCGAGATCGTAACTGTCAATCAGACTTGCCATCTGCTCAGGAACCCCGCTATCACCGTATTCTAAGACTTCAAGCTTATGAAGCGGTGCGGTATCAAACGGAACGATAATGTCGGTCTCGTTAACCGGACCCTTTTTTCCGTCAACACGACAAAAATACCACGGAAAATAGAGATCAAGCGTCGTTTCACCGTATTGGTCGTGTTCCCGAATCTGTTTTAACCCTTCCCGCAATTGTGCGTTCAGGGGACCGGTGAACATCTCTCCAGCGGTTGCGCTGTAGTCTCGACTTTCGTGATACCACCCCTCCGCATTGTAGCCACAGAGTCCCTTTATCCGCGCTTCAAGGCGTTCAGACGATGTGCAATCCTCTTCACGGAGTGGGTTATCGGGTTTCTGTTTCTGACCGGTTGTGTAAGGGCTTAAAATCAATATTTTCATATAGGGTGGCGTTTACAATTAATGAGACATACCTGACGGGCGAGGAAACCTCGCCCCTACGGTGGGTGCCTCCGATGATGCCTGATGACTGATAGCCATTCCTTGCTAATTGCTATTGCGCTGGTTGCTGTCCCCGATTCCAGAGATATAGGATCGGACTTGCGACGAAGACTGAGGAATACGTACCTACCAACACGCCGACGATAAGTGCTAAGGCGAAGGTGTTAATCTCCTCACCAGCACTGGAGAGGAAAAATATAACCAAGACGACAAACAGCGTCGTCAAAGACGTGATAACAGTGCGGCTCAGCGACTGGTTGATGCTTCGGTTAATGACGGTTATGTAGTCGGTGCCGCGTAAGGTTTGCGAGTTCTCACGAATGCGGTCAAACACGACGATTGTATCGTTGAGTGAATACCCGATAATCGTGAGGAACGCTGCCACTGTCGGTAGGTTAATCTCTTTCGACAAGATGGCAAAGATACCTAAGGTAATCAGCACATCGTGGACGAGTGCCGCTATTGCACCGATAGCAAAACGGAATTCAAAGCGCCACGAAATATAAGCCAACAAGATGATGATCGACCAGAGCACAGACCAGAGCGCAGCCCATTTGAGATCGCTTCCGACGCTCGGTCCGACTTCGGAAACGTTGACACCACCGACCATTGCTTGCCAACCGTCTCCACCTTTGAGCAGTGCCTCTGTGAGAATTGTGCCGACACTCGCCTGGATTTGGACAGTGGCATTCTCGCTGAAGTCAATTCCGAACGCGTTCTCGAACGTCAGTTGAATTGCATCGCCTTCGGCACTGTCTTGCAGGTCAACAATCTGATTACGTTGTTGCGAACTGCCGTCAACGAGTTGAACAGTCTCATCAATACCCAATAGGTGTGCTCTCGGATTGGTTTTACGTACTTGAAGGCTGTTAGCAGTCGAATCGCCAGGATCCGCCACAATCGGGATATTGACAGTTTGTTCCTGAAACTCCGGCCGGTATCCCAGGGAGATGGAGGCCTCTTTTTCGCCTTCATCTATTTGAACCTTGGCATGATCGTAACCGATTTCAGTAAGTTTAGTTTGCAATTCAGCTTCTGTGACGACTCTATTGAACTTCGCTTGGATTTTAACACCACCGCGAAAGTCAATTCCGAAGTTCGGCCCCTGATGGATACCGAGGAAAACCAAGCCGATAACGATAAGCACAGTCGAAAATATAAAACCGGTGCGGTATTTGCTGATAAAATCGAAGTTTGTATTTCTAAGTAGTTCCAATTTTCTTGCCTCGCAGTGAGAGTTACGATTTCCGTGTTTGTTAGATGCTCAGTGTTTCTACATCTCGGTTCCCGATAGTGAGTCCGTATATCTCGCGTGTGACGACGATCGCTGTGAACATACTCGCGAGGATACCGATACCGAGCGTTATCGCGAACCCTTTAATCGGACCTGTCCCAAACTGATAGAGGACAAGCGCAGTAAAGAAGGTTGTCAGGTTAGCGTCTAAAATGGTAAGAAACGCTCGTTGATAGCCGCTTGTGATCGCTGCCCAGGCGGCTTTACCGGTTCGCAATTCCTCACGAATCCGCTCAAAGATGAGGACATTCGCGTCCACAGACATCCCGATGGTGAGGACAAGCCCAGCGATACCAGGAAGCGTTAGTGCTGCGCCGAAACCTGCGAGTGCACCGAGGATTATCATCATATTAAAGACGAGAGCAACAATAGCAACTAACCCCGATAGACGATAGTAGATGACCATGAAAACAAGCACGACCCCCAAACCGATCAGCGCAGCGAGAATACCGTTATCAATAGATTCTTTTCCGAGGGTGGGACCGACAGTATCCTCTTTGGCGATCTGGACACCTACTGGAAATGCGCCAGCCTTTAAGATGTTGGACAGGTAACTCGCCTCCTCATAAGTAAAGTTTCCCTGAATGATCGCATTTCCGACAATCTGGTCTTGGATGACGGGTGCAGATTGGACTCTGCTGTCAAGGAGAATCGCTAAGTGTTCACCGATATGGTCGCCTGTAACTTGTGAGAATTTACGTCTGCCGGGTCCATCAAAACTCAGTGAAACGACAATATCAAAGCTGGTTCTCCCTGTTGTTGGGAAGGCATCGGTAATCCGGTCACCGGTTAGGAGTACGGGACTTTCCAAGACGTACCAGCTTCCGGTTTCTCGGTGGTAGCGGATTTCGCTATCTTCCGGGATACTGTCAGGTGGTGGTGTATCCGAGCTCCCACTCCAGAAGTTTCCACCAGTGGGCGCCTTCTTGACGAGCTTGAATTCGAGTCTGCCCATCTCCCGAACAATTTGCAGCGGTTTTGAGGAGTCTTCAGCACCGGGTAACTCGACGATAATTCTGGGTTGATTCGCTTCTCGCCGGATGGACGGTTCTGAGACACCAAACGCATCCACACGATTCCGTAAAACGATAAGAACCTGTTCAATCGCCTGCTCACTATACTGTTGAATTCCGCTCTGCGTGAGTCTCAATTGATATACAGACTGTGTTTCGGTTTCGTTGCTGAGCTGCCGTGCGTCTTCAAAAAACTCGATCTCGTTGAGGATACGTTGTGCTTTCTGGAGATACTCCATTTTTTGCGCTGCATCAGATCGGAGTCGGGAGGGGATACCGACGAAAACGTTGAGTGCGTCTTGTCCGTCTACCCGTTTAACTTCACGGCACAAAATCTCTTCTGTGCGAAGCTGATCCGGAATCGAGAGTGCGTGTTCTTTGAAAAGTGCTGCTTTGGAGGCTTCCAAATCCACTTCCAGTACCAAGTGGACACCCCCTTTGAGGTCCAACCCCAACTTCAACCGTGTATCCGGTATCAGCCGACGGACAAATATGGGGAGGCTCCCGTATAGGTGTAGGTTGTCGAGTGTCTCTTGTGGATTCTGACGCGCCTTTTCTGAGATGAGCCGAACGTAAAATTCGCGGGCTTCAGTGGTATCAAACGCATAGTCCACTTCAGGCTCAAAACCAAGTTTTCCTAAATGGACACCGAAAACATCTTCTAATTCATTGGTCGTATCCTGGAAACTAATTCCTTCGGGGTACTCGACATCTGCGAGGGTCACCTTCAATTCGTTATCCTCGGTGACTTCAAAAGGTGGGAGTTTTTCCTGCATCCAAAGCGGTAGGTTCCCGTATAGCGGATTGTAGAAGCTATCCGGGGTGGGGATAAGGTACAAAATAGAAAACACCAAAACCCCGACAATTAAAACTATTTTCCAGATATTGAATCTGTACATCCAAATTTACTCCTAAGACATTTTTTAATAGTTTTGACCAACAACTCGCGCCTTAGCACAAGTATTTGTAGACGAGTTGTTGGTCAAAGTCGTCAGTACGATTTTTTTCTCCAAAAAATTCTTTCATTCCAGACGCGCCTGGGAGGAATCGAACCCCCGACACGAGGCTTAGGAAGCCCCTGCTCTGTCCCCTGAGCTACAGGCGCACGTCATATAGTTTAGCACTTAATGAGCGAAAAAACATCGTAGTTCGGAATCTTCTCTCTCCCGCTGAGTTCTAATAACTCGATTAAAACAGCGATGCCAACGACGTGCCCCTCCAGTTTTTCAACGAGCTCGATTGATGCAGCAAGCGTCCCTCCAGTTGCCAAGACATCATCACATAGGAGTACCCTGCTATCTTTGGGGAACGCATCTTGATGAATCGTCACCACGTCATAACCGTATTCAAGATCGTACGTGGCTTCGTGTGTATGATAGGGCAACCTACCTCTTTTTCGGATAGGGACAAACCCAACGCCAAGCCGATAAGCGAGCGCAGAACCGAAAATGAAGCCGCGGGCTTCGGTTCCCGTAACAACATCAATTGCTTCAAGTTTATAACGGAGTGCAAACTCATCAATTGCCCTATGAAAGGCAGTCGGATTTCCTAAAAGCGGCGTGATGTCTTTAAATACAACACCCGGTTTCGGAAAATCGGATACTTCTCGAATAAACCGCGAAAAATCTTGCATTACGTCCTTTTATCCTCCTGTATCTCCCTGATGTGGATGTATCATAATCTTCATGCCCTTCCTCGATTCCATCGCTTCAAACGCTTGGTCAATCTCAATGAGCGGAAAATGATGTGTGATGAGCGGTTTCACACGTACCAACCCCTTTTCAAGGAGCCGAACCGCCAACTCGTGGTGGCGCGGGACACACCCGTGTGAACCTGTGACGAAACATTCTTTATAGTGAATAATATTAGAGAGAACACGCATCGGACGCATCGTCTTCGGTAATCCACCAAACAAATTGACGTATCCGCGATGCGCGACCATTTCAACAGCCTGTTCGTGGGCTTCAACGGAACCGCAGGTCGTAATGACGATATCGGGTCCCTCACCGCTGGTCTCTTCCTTGCACCGCTCAATAACATCTTCCTCTTCGGAAGCGATGTAGGCATCCGCCTCGTAGAACTTCGCGATTTCCATACGGAGTTTACTGCGTTGGACCCCAATGACTTGCGTTGCCCCCATAACGCGTGCGAGATCTATCATCATACATCCTATGGGGCCGAGACCGATAATAACGACGCTTTTTCCGAGCGACATATTGACGAGTTCGAGTCCGTTGATAGCACAGGCAAGCGGTTCAGCGAGCGCGGCTTCATCAAAACTCAGGGATTCACTGAACGGCGTTACGGGTCCCTCCTCCAAAACGAGACGCGGCAGTTCCATATATTGCGCGAAAGCACCCGGGATCTGGTAGCCGATGGCGTAGTTGATGTCGCAGTTGTTGCCGAGACCGTTTCTGCACCAGTGGCACTGTCCACACGGAACATCGGCACCGATTGATACACGGTCGCCTTCTTTGACGCGGGTTACGTTTTTGCCGGTCTTGACGATGACACCGGAGTTTTCGTGTCCAATAATAGTGGGGGGTTTGACTCTTGGGTTGCCGTGGTGGAGGATGCGGACATCGGAACCGCATATACTCACAGCTTCGACGCGCATTAAAGCGGCATCGTCATCAATTTCGGGGTCGGGGACCTCTTGTACACTTAAATTATCAAGACTCTCAAGTATAGCCGCTTTCATAATTTTTAACTTTCCTTGCGGTTAAGGCAATGGGTTGGACTTTGAAGCTCTTCGGCACATATCCGCCTTCCACTACGTTTCAGGCTACGGCTTCATTCTTAATGAATTATCAGTTTTAGTTTTTTAATTTTCCTTGCGGTTAAGGCAAATGGGTTTGGACTTTGAAGCTCTCCGGCACATATCTGAAGAAATACCCAAGCAAAACCCTTCCACTACGTTTCAGGCTACGGTTTCATAACTGACGGGTAAATCAAAACTTTTGCGTAAAACTCACTTTTATCTCGCATCTTATGTAATATGTCTGTACTGTCCGCTAACGGTACGCTGTGTGTTATGAGCGGCGTAAGCGTTAGCATGCGGGAAGCCATTGCTTGAAGTACAGTGCGCCAATCGTCGTCGTTGCCTGCGGCACTATAATCGGAATTCCACGTCCCGAAAATGCTGACCTCACGTCGCATCAACTGCGATATGAGTGCTGCCGGTAGATTGACATCAGTATCAGGATTGCCGAGCAAAACGACGCTGCCACCGCGTCCGACACTTCCGAGGGCATCGCGATAGGTAGCCGGGACACCTGCAGCCTCAATACAGACATGCGCGCCTTTGCCGTCAGTATGTGCGTTCACTACGTCAACCGGTGTCTCAGTCGTTGTGTTAAAGACTTTGTCAAAACCGAGCTGCTTTGCCAATTCAAGTTTCTCTGCAACAATGTCAAAGAGAAACACGGTCGCCGCGCCCACTGTTCTTGTCCACTGTGCTGTCATCAATCCAATGGGTCCAGCACCGAAAATCGCGACAGATTTTCCAGCAAGCGTGGTATTCGCGCGGCGGACAGCATGGAGTGCTACCGCAGCGGGTTCCGTCATCGCTGCTTCTTCCAACGTTACGCCAGCAGGTACAGCGATCAAATTTTCTCTCGGTGCAACAATATATTCAGCAAACGCACCGTCGCTGCGGGAACCGAGATAGTCGTAGTCGTGGCACTGGACATATTTCCCCTGTTCACACGCCGGACACTTGCCACACCAGAGCAGCGGGAACACGACAACCGGATCCCCGGGTGCAAAGTTGTCAACCCCTGCACCGCACGCGTCAACGATACCTGCGAATTCGTGCCCGCAAACGGTCGGGAAACTATACGTACCTTTGACAAAGATTCTCGGAATATCGGAACCACAGACCCCACAGAACCCGATTCGGACGCGGACATCGCCATCAGCGAGTTGCGGAATTGGAATCTGTTCTAACCGTAAATCACCAACGCCGTGAAGAACAAGTGCTTCCATATTTTAATAGTTGTCAGTTGTCAGTTGCCAGTTGTCAGTTAAAGAGAGGTATTGACGCATCAGCATCCTCTTTTAAACACTATCTGATAACTGATAGCCATCGTTTTTTCTTTCTGCAAGCCCGAGTGCAATCGCCTTCCGCGTCCGTTGAACATTTTCGAGTCGTGAACCGGATTTTTGGAAAACACTGCTCGTGCCACCGACCAAGATATCCGCGCCCGCGGACACCATTTTAGGGATATTTTCAAAACTCACATTACCATCAACTTCAATCGGTAGGTCAACAGCGTGTCTATCCAAAAAAGTGCGACACGCCTCAATTTTTCGGAGGGTCGCTGGAACGACTTTCTGCCCTGCGAATCCGGGGTTCACCGTCATAATCAGTACAAAATCGAGCCGATCAAGCACATAATCCAATGCGGAGAGTGGCGTTGCTGGGTTCAGTGCTGCGCCTGCCTTAATACCGTGTGCCTGAATCAGCGATAACGTTCTGTCCAGATGCGTTGCGGATTCGACGTGAACGGCTATCTGCTGAACACCAACCGCTGCGACTGCATCGACGAAGAAATCGTTGTTTTCTACCATCAGGTGGATATCAAAAGCGCAATCTGTTTTCGGTCGTAATTGCGCAATAAGTGCAAGTCCGATCGGCATATTCGGCACGAAATGTGCGTCCATCAAATCGAAATGGAGCATATTAATCCCTGTAGCCTCTAATTCCCGAACATCGGTTTCCAAGTTGCATAGATCCGCGCACATCACCGATGGCGCGATGTGGATGTCCGATTCTGAAGAGACCGTATTTGCATCAGCCAAAATAGCACTTCCTTAGCGTCGAAATTCTCTGCCTATCCTACAAAAATTAAATCTTTAATAGTATAGCGTGATAGACCCCCAGCTAAAGCATGGGGGCTTCCGCAAAGTTATGCGAAAGCATTCGTGGGTTTCAGAAGCGAACTGGACGCTTCAACGGAGTAGCCTACGATTCGTCTAAGCAAAACAATAGGTCTTACGTCTCCTAAGCCAAAGGAAGCTAACCCTTCCTTGAGTATGTTCAGCGCAGCGTTCTGGTCCCGGTCAAGGTGTGTATCACACTTTCGACACGTCCAGGCTCTATCTGATAGTGTTAAGGTTTCATTTTTATGTCCACAAACACAACAGCACTTCGTCGTAGGGGTCCAACGTCCAATCTGAAAGACAAACCGATTCCGTTTATTCGATTGGTGTTTGAGTTTCTTCAAGAACTCACCGAAGGCGAGGTCAGAGACTTGTTTACCAAAAAGTGCCTTCATGCCCCGCAGGTTCAGNNTTTCAAAGAACAGAATATCAAACTTCTGACACAGGTCTATCGCAAGTTTCCAATGGTGGTCGGTTCTCTGATTTTCAGTCTTTTTATGGATACGAGCAACCTTCTTGCGTTCGCGTTCTCGGTTATTAGAACCTTTAACCTTTCGGGAATGAACCTTTTGTGCTTTCGCTAACTTATTCGCGTTNTGTTTGTAGAACATAGGAGAAGTATANCNGTNTCCNTCACTGCCAGTTANGAAGTCTTTGATACCCATATCAAACCCTTCAGCTTTACCCGTCTTGGGTTCAGGTATGACTTCCGTGTAATCTTCAGTGAGTGTGATATACACATCTCCAAGGGCGTCTCTTGTTACGTGAACCTGTGTGATTTGTCCCTTGAGTTCACGGTGTAAGGCGAAACGATACCAACGACCGTTGAGACGAATCTGATACGTCGGGTGATTCCTTTCGTTTTTTTGCTTGTCTAATACTTTTTCAACGGGGGCGTGGAGACCGTCAAAGGTCATGCCTTTATGTTTCTTACAGGACTTGAACTTCGGATGACCTCTGCCGTGTGTTTTCATTTCACCAAAAGATTGCGCCAAACGTCTTACAACATTCTGTAAGGACCACGCATAAGGGATATTCCAATGCTGATACTTCTCAAGTTTTTTGAGTTTCGTCAAATGAGCAGACATTTTGGAATAGGAAAGCCCTTTACTATATCTACGTTTATATCGCATACACAACGCAATGAAGTGATTTCGCACAATGCCACAAATATCCAAATCATTGTGCAAATACTTCAAAATCTTATCGTGAAAAAGTTTATGATTCGTGTTTCGCATGGTATCTCAAGGATCAAGACTTTAACCCCTATTCAGTGGATAGGAAACCGACACGCTACCAAGCGGTAACGCTGAATATGTCTGCCAACTTGATACGAATAGTATACAATATTTAAAACTGAATGTCAAATCTTTTTTTCACACAAACCGCTAACCGCTACTACATCCCCCAGCTAAAGCAAGGCGGTTTTGTAGCGGAAGATTTGATAAATTTGTCAAATAGCAGCGTTGATGAAAGTCAAACGATGTAAAAAGGGGCGGAGTTTCTCGTCTGCTACCGTTTTTTCAACGAGTGCTGAGAAATTACGCGGATGCGCCTCCACTAAATAGCCGTGCCAATTGCTTTGCTCAGAGAGCCATGATTCAGGAAGCCCCCGCAATCGGTCTGTTCGGCTTTTGCTGCGCGCGATGTCCTGCCAATCATCTCGGATAAGAAAGGTAAGGCTGGGTTTCTGTCTACTGACACCTGATGGCTGATTGCCGCCTACCGTCGCTGCCGGTGCCTACGACTTCTGTTTTGCTGGTGTATTTTTTCACGCGCCGCTGTCTTGCTTGTGAGGTTCCGAACCTGGCCTTCCATTGTACGGGGACGGGTGCTCATCCAGAGAATGAGTACGATCCCAAAAATAAACGCCGCAATACTGAAAAGTTGTGCCGCCGACATCCATCCCAGCACGCGCGGCGTGATTCTCCAAAACTCTGCGATAAACCTCTCCACCCCTAATAATACAAGACTTGCACCGAACACGACACCGGGAGTCCCTTCAAACTTACGACGCTGAGACCAGAGGATGCCGAAAAATGCCCACGACAGAAGCATCTCGTATATAGGGGTTGGATGAACAGGAACATCAGTTGGAACAGTCCCATTAGGAAACGCCATTGCCCACGGTAGATCTGACGGAGGACCATAGTCCCCATCACCAGCGAGCAAACATCCGATCCGACCAATACCATATCCAAGGATGACTACCGGCCCGACGACATCAATTATAGGTAAGAACGGGTTCGGGGCACGGAGGACCACGATAATAACAGCGAGACCTCCACCGATGAATCCACCATACCATACCACGCCGCTCGTTGAGAAAAGTTCTCGGAAAGTGATCTGACCGTCGAGTAATGCAAAATAGATTTTCGCGCCGACAGTGCCGCCGATCGCTGCAGCCATGACGATAGCTGAGGCGAATTCTGGAACAAAACCTCGCCGCTTCAACTCGGATTGTATAACAAAACCAGATGTAATAAACGCGGTCGCTAACATCAATCCGAAAGAATGGATACTGACGGGCCCGAAATCAACGATTATTGGATACATTAATATTTACCAAATTAGTCGTTTTGAACTTGAGAAAATTTTAAAACTTGACATTTAGATGAAATGTAAACACGACTGACCTACCTTTTGAGGTGTGATTTTCTCAATAGGTGTCGGGGTTTGCGGCTCATCAGAGATAATATAGTTTCCTACACTTGTTAGACAAAAACAAGGTAGTTTAGAGGGAATTTAAGCGGTTCTCCCAGTTGTCTATTTCTAAGACTATTTCGTTGAGATAGCAATTTGGATACTTCCATCTGTTTCCTTTATATCGACTTTAATGCCTAAACTTCGGAGGTAATCCACATCCCCAGGATCTAGTGTGAAACCTTTATCGCCTTTTGTTCGCAGCCACTTACTATAACCAAGCGATCGGTGGGTTGAACCAGAGGGAAATAAATACTGCATTGCCTCCAATCCAACAATTTCCTCATCAAGAGACATAGGGACATCATCCCTGAATTTTTGCGTATAATCCATATAGGTGTGAACCTGTAGAATATCGCCAAATCGTTCAAGGAGTTGGTTATATGTGGCGTTGTGAAGTTCGTTTGGATCCATTGTTTCCGGATCGCCTATCCACGCTCCACGCTCCTTTGCTTGCTGTTCTATAATGTAATCCCCGAATGGATCAGTTTGCTTGGGGTTATGGGGATATTTATCAGCATTTTTCCAGTCAAAACTAGGCTTGGTTTTCTGTAGTTTCTTTACATCGGTGACTTCTTGTTCTGCTAACTCTGATGTCCTAGCTAATTCCAGCATCGTCGACTCTTCAACACCTTCTGGTTTTTGATCGGTTGGCAACCTATTAGTTTCCGTTTGTTCTTCAAATTGTGGTGATGAGGGCAGTTTATCAATAAAGTTCCGTGTATCGATCTTTGTGTAGAGATAAAATGCACCGAGAAGAAGAAAAAAGATAGCAAGAAATACCAGTTTTTTCATTTTACAATTCTCCCTTAGATTGGGTATTAGCAACGACTTGTGCTAGTAGTCGTGCGCCGCCCTATGGATACACCTTCTGTATCAATAGGGCGTTCTGTCTGAAAATATCTTCAAGAACACGCATATTACTAACGCGACAAAACCTCACGAAGTTGTAAATCAAGGTCTGTGGAAGGCTCAAACGGGATGTCAATCGGTTGGCGAAAGATAGCACTTGCATAGATGCCCAAAACGGCATTGAACTGATGTAAGGCGCGTTTCAAATTTGTTCCGACTGGACGGGTATCGTCTTCAAGCCAGTCGAACATCGCCTCTGTTAAACGTGCCTGGGCGAGGTCGTTATTTTCACGCCATTCATCAAGAGATGTTCGACGTTTTTCCATTTTTCCGTTGGAAAAGATCTCCCACCCACTGAACTCCTCAAAGAGCACATGACCACCTTCGCCGTAAGCGGCAACACGGCAGTGTTTGTGGATAGCGTCGTCGTCCATGACTCGCGGCGACGTAAATCCAGTATTCCAGACACCGTAGACACCATTTTCAAACAGGACCTGGCACGATGATGTATCAGGCGCAGGATAGGTACTGTCAAGCGACTTTGAACCGCTGGCGGTACCGAAGACGCGAACGATCGGAGAATCATTATTTAGGGACATCGCCCAATCAATGATATGTGTCCCTTGGGCAGAGAGGTTCATACCACAAGAGAAATCTAAAAGGTGAATTTTTCCTAATTCCCTACGCTGCACGACCTCCCGGCACCTGACAAGTCCGGGGTGCCAGCGGTATTGTTTCCCAACACCGAATTTTGTAGCCGTTTGTGCCTCCAACTCGCACAGCAAACGCCAATCTTCAACACCGCAGGCGATCGGTTTTTCGACGAGGCACGCCGGTATACCAAGTTCTGATACCATCGGCATGAGTTCACGCCACTGATCCGGCATGGTGACGAGATGAACCAAGTCGGGTTCCTCTTTACGGAGCATCTCCTCGGCATTCGCGTAGCCGGTCATCTGGAAGGTCTCAGCAAACCTTTCGCGTCGGGCGGTATCTGACCGGTTCGCGCACGCGACCAACTCGCCGCGCGAGACCTGTTGATAAGCATTGGCATGCGCGTAGGCTCTACTGCCGCAGCCGATGATTGCACTCCGATATTTTGGCATTGTATGGATACCTTTCATTTCTCACCGTCTCTGCTGAACTTTCCGTTTCGCCACTCTTTGTATACCAGAAACGCACCGAATAGACATAAACTGTAAAATAACACGACTTCTATACCACCCGTTATGATGGCGAGCTTCAATCCTCGAAACAAGGGCACGGCCCTTACATCCAGCCCCGGCTCCCATTGCCCCATATATGTGTTGTAAACCGCATGGACAAGCCATCTGAGAAACCTAACACCAATGAGAGCTGTTGCGAGGACGATCAACCCCCTGGACCGCGTTCGGAGGCAGAAAAACACTAAGAAAACCATAAGTGCCAAAAATCCGACGTACCCAATCCACGTCGTCAGATCTTCAAAAACTTTCATCAAACACCCCTTTCAGAGACAAGGATAACCGTTTCATAAAAAGCGGAGATGGATTCACCTCCCTGAAGCTTCCTCTATTCTAACTGAACAATGAAGAAGATGGCAATAGAAAAAACGCGTGCATCTTTGCAGTGAATCTGCTAAAATAGAAAGAATTGTTGATACGGAACGACAGTATAATAAGGGATGGCACGAGGAGGATTACGCAAGTGAAACAGTTAACTGTCTTAATGCTCCTGCTGAGCATTTTTTGTTATTTCAGGATAACCAGTGCCAACGCTGACGTAATAGGTGTATGGCTCTTCGATGAAGGGAACGGCAAAGTCGTCAAAGATGCATCTGGTAACGAGCATCACGGCGAAATTGTCGGTGAGGTGGCATGGGCTGATGGAAAATTTGAGAGTGCCCTTAAATTTGATGGCGGTCATGTCCTCGTGCCACATGCGGATGTCATGAACCTTCGGCAGTGGACGATGACAGCATGGATAAAAGTCCCGGAAATCGTCAATCCATACCAAGTGATTATGGGTAAAGAGGCGTGGCCAGATCGGAACTACACGATGTGGATTCGTCCCGGTGTGATGACGTTTGGGTTCACACTCCCCGGCGGTGCCCAAGACTTACAAGTAGGCAGTAAAGAAGTCACGGATAATGAATGGCACTTCGTTGCCGGGGTATATGACGAGAAGAACCTCATTCCTTATGTTGATGGCGAGCAATTCAATCCGCGCGGCGCGGCTGGTAAACCTGCGACAAATAACGCACCCTTTATTATCGGTGCGCAAGGACCTGCTGGAAACAGCGGACCGTTGAAAGGCACCATTGATGAGGTAGCGGTCTACGATACAGCATTAGAGGAAGATGAGATCGCTGAGGTGATGGAAGGATTGACCAAACAATTTCATGCCGTGGAAGCGACAGGGAAATTAGCCGTAACATGGGGACATCTCAAAGAGAGTGGCAAGTAAGAGCGTGGCGTTGCAAAATTTATGTAAACATAATGTCCCGATTTCTCGTTTCAAGTCAAGATTCCGAATCGCGGTTGATACACCGCGCCGACGAAACGCGAGTTAATCGGGATATTCTTATGGATTGAACAATTCATATCACATTTCGGTTGCGTTCTCACAGAACTCGGCACAGGAAACCAACAACATACCCTACAACAGAACTCGGCACAGGCTAATGGTCTCCTATACTACACACAGGCTAACAGCCTATGCTACATAGAAATCACCACAGGCTAACGGTCTCCTATGCTACACACAGGCTAACAGCCTATGCTACAATAGAAATCGCCACAGGCTAACAGCCTATGCTACACACAGGCTAACAGCCTATGCTACATAGAAATCACCACAGGCTAACGGTCTCCTATGCTACACACAGGCTAACAGTCTATGCTACACACAGGCTAACAGTCTATGCTACACACAGGCTAACAGCCTATGCTACAATAGAAATCGCCACAGGCTAACGGTCTCCTATGCTACAATAGAAATCGCCACAGGCTAACAGCCTATGCTACAATAGAAATCGCGAAAAATAACGGAACCCGTCACAGGAAACCGACAACATACCCTACAAACGAGAATACACGTGCTGAAAAATCTTTTGTCGAAATTCGCAGTTCACCACTTTTTAAGATGCCTGGGGCTGCTTTCTAAAATTGGGATCCTCCTGATCATCGTCTTTTCCGTAACGTCCGATATTGCCGTAAGCCGCATTATCGAAGAGAACGACGAAACGAAAAAGGAGACCTCAACACCCAACGACAACGTCGCCGTTCCCGAATCCGATGTCTCCGAGACACCATCGGAAGATGAAAACCCTACCGGGATCGGATTGTTTAACCGTAACCCGTTCGACGCGGATCTTCCGCCAAGACATTTCATCTGGCAAGAAGAAGCGGAGCAACCCGAAAAAGAGACGGAAAATAGACTGATCCAACCGTACCTTGACAGTCTCCGCAGATGGCGAAATCCGCCCGAACTGACCGACCTTAATAAACTCCACGATTGGAAACCGAAACCGAAGCGCGACGAAGACGGTATCGCGCTGCCGATGGATTCCAACCTAAAAGTAACCGTTTTACAGTCCGTAACGATAGAGGCGAACAAAACGCACTATTTCGGGAGCGGTGACCTGAACCGATACGGGGGTTATAGCTACGGCGGCGGATACGGAGGGTATTCATCAGGCCTTGACTTAGGACTCACATCCTCTTACGGCTACGAAGATTTCGGCTATGGCGGTTTCGGTGGTAGTGGCTATAGTACCGGTAGCTACGGCGGCGGATACGGCAGCAGCTACGGCAGCAGTTATGGTAGTGGTTACGGCAGTAGCTACGGTAGCAGTTATGGCAGCGGCGGTATCCCACGCTCAACGGGTTTCAACCTTCGACAGATACAGCAATTGGGATTACACGGTCGTGTTGGACAACGGTGGCATATTGCGGTGGACTATAGTGCGGGTGGTAGCGGTTTCGGAGGCGGTGGTTATGGGGGTGGCTATGGCGGTGGCTACGGCGGTGGTTATGGCGGTGGCTACGGACTCGGTGGTGCAAGGGAACAGAAGATTAAAATCTGGTACGAAGGTAAACCGGAGAGCATTATAAAAACGTTCTCATTCGGTGACATCACGCTTAATTTGCCGAACACGCGTTTTCTGAACATCAATCGGAATTTGTTCGGACTTGAAGGCGTTTTTGAATGGAAAAACACACGTCTGACTGCCTTCGGTTCCCGAAGTAAAGGGATACGCGAGGTGCGTACCTTCCGCGGTCAGTCGCGGCGTGCGGGTGGTTACGGTTACGGGACACCAGGCAGGCAGATACCTGATACGAATTACATCAAAAATCGGTACTATCATATCCACAAAGGTGAAGACGACTTACTACACGAGGCTTATCTGCCTATTAAAGCTCGGAGTGAACAGATTTACATCGATGACGGTGTTGTCGGTAACAACCAAGGCGGCATACGAACGAGTCAAGGTTATTTTAACCCACAATTTGTTGGACAAGACTACAACATCGATTACGATACGGGTGAGATCGAATTTCTGTCATCAATCTCTGCAAACTACACTATCGTCGTTGCCTACGAATATGAGGGTGGCGGCGGTGGTAGCGTCGGTAATCCGAGCGAAGTTTTCATCGATGAAAACGGCGATGGTACGATTGATGAAGCGGGTGAAGAGATCGGCTACGTCGTGCTGAAAAGGAAAGGGTTTCGTGGCACGGAGGCATCACATGTCTACCACCTCGGTAGTCCGAACATTAACCCACGCGATTTTCATCTCACAATTCATAGACAGGGACAGAACGAAACCTTTCAGACAAATGACGGTCTTGTTCCCTATATAGAGATCTTCGGTTTGGACCAGAACGGTGATGGCAATGTCGATGCCCAATTTATAGATTACGACAGAGGATTATTGCGTTTTCCGAAGAGGGACCCTTTCCAAATCATAGACCCGAACCACCCCTATTACACCTATCGCAATTCGCTCAACAACGATGCGCTTTACCTTGAGGGTGCTTTCTCAAATGCCCAAATTTACACGATCATCGCCGACTACACGTACCAGTCGGAAACATACAACGTAGGTTTGTTCGTTATTCCGAATAGCGAGACAGTCCGATTGAACGGACAACTTCTGACCCGTGATACCGACTATATGATGCTCTATGAGGTCGGTACCATCCGATTTTTCAGGCAACTCGACGAGTTCGACGAAATCGTTGTCGAATTTGAGAAGACCCCTTTCGGTGGCTCCGCACAACAATCCGTCGTCGGCGTATGGTTAGAGTATACGCACAAACCGAAACCCAAACCAGAGAAACAACAGAGCCTTGAGGATAGATTTGACCGACTCGGCGGTCTCCAGTCGATGGTAGGCGAAGGCGGGGATGCGTTCGGTGAAACATCGCCGGGCAGAAGCGGCGGTTTAGGCGGTTTAGGAAGAGGGAGCCTCGGCGGTGGCTTCGGTAGGGGCGGGTTCGGTGGCGGCGGGTTCGGTGGCGGCGGGTTCGGTGGCGGTTACAGCAGTTTCGGCAGTTTAGGCGGTAGGTCCCGAACGGGTAGCTACTACGGTGCCTACGGTAGCGGGAACTATTTCAACCCGGTTTACCAAAAAGGGTTTATGCTTTCAACGGGTTATATCCTGAATACCGGACAACAACCGGCGGAGATACCAGATGTAAACAGCGTGCCGAATCGCCTACAAGCGTTCAATATAAACACAAGTTTTGGCAGAGCATTCAACGTCGCTGGTATCTTTAACCTGTTACCATTTATTAACACGAGGAACCTTCCGTTCGAAGTTGATTTTAGTGGGGAGGCGGCTTATTCACATAACAACCCGAACAGCATCGGTGTCGCACGCATTGATAGCATGGAAGGCGCGAAAGAATCGACGACTGTACCGACATTAAAATACAATTGGAAACCGAGCAGTCTACCCTATATCAGGGAGGAGACATCTGCGACGGGCGCCGACGCTTACGATGTCATACCGACGAACGAGAACCGTGCAATCTTTAAAGTTGCGTTGAAAGACAAAGACGAATCGGAAGCCGTCGGGAACTACATGCGGAACCGAGATGTCCCTGCCTCTTCAATCCAACCGCTATCGCTCTCAACCGAAGAACGGCTTATCATGGAACTCGGCTATGATTTCACCGATGTCGTGGCGGAGTGGGGTGGGTTCTCGAACGGTCTCTCAACTTCTGGTGTCGATTATTCGGAACGCGGTTTCGTTGAGATATGGATGCGTGTTCAAGGCGACGATAACGTGACGCTACACTTAAATCTCGGTGTCGTCAATGAAGACACGGATACCGACCAGCGTCTGGATAGCGAAGACCTCCCGAATACACTCACGGATACAAACGGCGATGATAATATCGATGCGTTAGACCTGGACCTGGAGAACCTCGCGGCAGTAGATCGTTATCGCGGAAACGGTGCCTTGGATACAGGTGAAGATGTCGGATGGAATTACGACGGCCCCATCGAAAGCGCGTCTATCGGAAGCGACAACCAGATCCTCGATAGCGAAGACCTCAACGGCGACGGCGTACTCGACACTATAGATGCCTATTTTGAAGTCTCGATTCCGTTCAACGAAATCCCGAATGCGTGGATCAAAAGCAAAAACGCTAACGGTTGGATGTTCCTGAGTATCCCGATCTCTCAATTCAGGCCGGTAGGATCCCGCGTACCGAGCCTCGTTTTTGTGCAGCACTTCCGATTCTGGCTAAGCAAAAACGCGCCGGGGAGTGCAAACGGTACACTGCAATGGGCATCTATTGAAATCGTTGGAAATAAATGGCAGCAAGGTATTATTACCCGTCCAATCACGCAGACAACGCCAGCCGTGGGACCCACGGGTGAGATACTCTCAACAAGCACCATCGTCGAAGACACGATCGAAAAGTTTATCGTCGGTACAAAAGACAACTTCAGTTACGATGCCTATCAGAGTGCTTATCTCGATATTGAGGACAATGAACTCTTCAAGAAGCTGCACCCTTTCACAGCGACCTCACTCGGTTTCCAAACCCAACAGCAGCGTGAACAGACGTTGAGCCTTGAATATTACCTGTTCCCCGGTTCTTACGGTGTTACCTCTAAACAGTTGAAAGGCTTAACGCAGAGCGACGGACAGGACTTTAGCAAACACGATACGCTACGGTTCTGGCTCTACGGCGATAAAAGCGACACGACCTTCGTCTTGCAGCTCGCACCGACTGTCAGCACCAGCTATCGCAGTTCGTTCTATAGTTCAGATCCGTTTGTAAATCGAACACAAGAAGAAGATATTAACGTTTTCGAGAACCTGACGGATTATTATGAATATACGGTGAAAGTGGACTTTGAGGGTTGGAAATTAATCGAGATTGATTTACGGGACCTCCATAGAAATACTTACCCCGATATAGCCGTCAGCAATCAGCCGTCAGCAGTTGGTCAAGAACAATTAAGTGGGACGCAACCGACCGATGCTGTCACCGAACAACAGACAACTGAAAGTCAGGGACCAGACGGACACCCCGACGGTTTCACTGTTAGAGGCAGCAACAGTACACGGCTCTCAATAAAAAACATTGGTGGTATCCTGCTCGGCATCCGTAATGATACCGGCAATGAAATGAGTGGCGACATCTGGGTGAACGAGATTCATCTCGGTGATCCGCTCGTGCGTGCTGGCTGGGCGCGTCGTGGTAACATGTCAATGTCGCTCGGTAATATCGTGAAATTGCGAGGCGGTTACGCCAGTCAAGATAAAGACTTTGAGAGCGGTGCGGGTGAAGTCGGTAGACAACGGCTCTCCTCTCGCGGGTATAGTACGACCAACAACGATTATAACATTGACGCAGATGTTACGCTTTTCTCGTGGTTGCCAATCCGGTATAGTCTCCAGCAGCAAGAAACCGAAACCGAAAGTTTGCGCGGTAGTTACAGCAGCTTCCAGAGCGGAAAGAGCGAAATCCGTAATCGAGATTTTTCTGTGCAACTCAACCGGAACCCGTACCCGAACCTCGGCTTCGCATATAACTATCAAGACTTTTGGAACGAACGTCAAGGCACGCAAATTAGCCACCTCTATACCGGCAGCTTCCGATACGAACTCGGCTCAAAACTCGGCGTTAATGTACAGTATCGCCACGAAGATGTACTCGCGAATCCGGAAACCGCAACGGATACCTCTTCAACATCATCCTATTATAGTTACGGCTACGGTAGAAACCGGGACGAAAAGACGGATAGCGGTACAATCACATTCAATATCAGCCCGACAAGTATCTTTAGCCTGAATCCGAGTTATGATGTGCGTCGGACGCTTGAGAGGCGAGATGACCAGAGGTCCAGCATAGGCACAATCGGCAGTGAAACGATAGAGACGGCAGCGACCGAAGAGACGGAGCCGGATTTCTCAATTTCCGAACGCTCACACCGGCTCTCACTTACACCGCGTCTGAACCGAGATTTTATCGGCATGCGTCCGACTGTGACCAGCCGTTTGAATTTCCGGGAGAACTGGTTCAGGGCAGAAAAAAATGCCTCGCTCAACGGCAATGTCAGCCTCGGTGTGAACCTGCGCGTCCAAAAATGGTTTGGCTGGTTCTTGGAACCCGAAAAAACGCCAGAGACGACGGATAGCAATCAGCAACCTGTTCCCGTTAACGGGCAGCAAAACGGTTCCCAACAGCCGACAACCAACGCTCCGCAACAATCGACAGGTCAAATTGCGCAGCTCCGAGCAGACGGCATTGATGAGACACAGATCCAAGAATTAGAAGAAAATCGTGGCGACTGGATTGAGCGTGATAAAGGCGAGGTCGGTGCCCCGGGTGTCGGGGCGGGGTCCCCCCGCCCAACAGTTCAGGACGGCATCTTGCACAGGATACTCAAGAGTTTTACAATTAGTACCAATGCCAACTTTACCGCGACTGAATCGTATCGGCGGCTTGAATCCGGTTTGTCAGCGTTAGAAATCTGGTCGCTTGCCGATGACGCAAAAGAACGGTCAAACTCGCGACGCAGTAACCGATACACGCTGCGGAGCTCGGTAGACCCGTGGCGCTGGATGTCTTTAGGTGCGAATGCCAGCACATCCGATGGTTTCCGAAAAAGTTTGGGGAATACGTATACAACGCACGCCGAGTCGTACGAAGCCGATATAAAACTGAAGGCACAAGAAACTACCAGTTTCCAACTCCGTTATAGTTTCACGAAGCGCGATAGTTCAACGCTGGAAACGACACTCAGCGACAGCACGGCACATACACCGTCACTCAGCTGGTTGCACACATGGGGGAAAGAGACGCGGACGGCGTTGGGAGTACGGACAACATTCCGAGACCATGAGCGGAGCGGCATATTGAGCAATGCTTTGATCGTCACGCCAAATTTCAGCATCGACTACCGTTACCGCACAGAAAACGGCATACGGCTTCCGTTTTTCGGTAGGATTCCACTCAAACACGACTTGGAGTTGACAAACACGCTTTCTTGGGCGGTTCGTAGAGAAAATTTCGGGGCAAACCGCGAGGAACGTTCAGAACGTTACGAAACGACATTGCGCGCTGGCTACAAAATCAGTACACACATCACAGCAAACCTCCATCTCGGTCTCAGCTACCACCACGATAGAGTCGAAGAAGGCAGAGACTTCCTTTCCGTCGCAAGCGCGTTGACCATCCGCGGCGAAATCAAATAATTGCATAGACTGACCAATTGCAAAATTTGCGTTAATCCCAATGCGCTATCGGTTGTGTTGACTGCACGACGTGCATCCCTGCCTCCGAAGCCTTGGCAAAAACAGCGTCTGCGGGTTCTGTATAGTCCACCACCCCAGGCACAACAACGGCGGAGGTCAGGTCGTCCACCAGATAGATTTTCTTGGCTAATTCGGTATCGGTCTGCTGGATTTCTGTGAGTAGGTCGCTGACAGTCCACGCGACGCAGTGGCTCTTCGCCTGTCCGGCGATAATCACACGATCGTATCCGAGCAGCGTTTGCAGAAAAGAGCTGTTTTTCTCCGCAACCGGTTTCCCATCGGCATCGTTGAGGACTTCCGGACGTAAGACTGAATAGTTTTCAGTGAGCGGGTTCTGTCCTTTGATCTCATAATGGGTCTGGGTCTTACGGGTGATCGTGTGAAAAAAACAGGCTTCATCAACGGCAGAGACAACGGCATGTCCGATCCCGCCGAGCATTGCATGGTAGGGCCAGATCGCCAACGGATATTTTCCGTCCGCAGTCAGCGTCTTAACGTAGTGTTCGCTGTATGCCTTGAGCCACGCATACGGATCGGATGCTGAAACCTGACGTGACAGATTCAGGCGACTCACAACAGCAGGGTTGACGCGCCATTTCCCTGATTCAATATCGTCTTCCGTCATCAAGGTCTGTAGCGGCAAAGGGTGTTCACCGGCATCGTTGATCCAGAAGATTTCGTGGAATATCTGCATCGCCGTATGCGTATCCATTGTACAAGCGATTTTGGTGATCTGTGGGAGGTTGCGATAAATGAATTGGCACAGACGCACGTTGTCTTCAACTGCCCCGTTTCCCGACCTTCCACCGACAAACAGTTCATACCCCGGAATACAGAACGTGTTCTGGACATCAACGAGGAGCAGACAGGTCCGAAAATCGTCCTCGGATGCCGGAGGTATTGAATGTTGCGCTGCCCACACGAGTGCTTCGCGTTGACGCTCTTGATACGGGATTCGCCAGACTTGGTCTACCTGAGTGGCATCGAAGTGTTGCGGAAGTGGAAGTTGTGATGCAGACATTTTTTCTATCCTTTTTCGTGCGGGTGTGTCGATAAGTGTTATAACACACGGCGCGTGCTGGCTGTTATGACGGTTGCGGTTGTTAGAGATGTTTTAGGAATTTTATAGAATTTCTGGGTTTTTATCAACAAAAATCTGTTGACATATCACACATATATGTGATAGAATGGTTTAACATTGATCGGTTAGCATCATTTAGCACCGAAGCCTTGTGGAAGGAGTCTATCGGATGAACAAACTTTTTAAGCAGCAACCGGATTTAGAAGAGAGGCTCGATCAAGTCGATGAACGCGTGCGTCGGGCACGCCGAACTCTGGATTGGCGAACCCGGGAAGCACGTATACCCCTCGATATTCAAGAGGACTTCGGTGTCTCTGAATTGGAAGGCGATGTCATGCTCGTTTCACGTGACGGTGCTTTACATGACAAAGTAAGGAATCTCGTCCATTCTGAAGGCTACGGATGCGATATTCCAGAACGCAGCACGGAAGCCGTCGGTTTGTTAAAACTGGGCAAATATCAGATGATAATTGCCGACTACACTCGACGCACGCGAGGACGACTCTTTGAATATGTGAGGCGGTATCAGCCGCATGTCAAAATTGTCTCAATTGTCCGTAATAATGACGCTGGACGACGGGTCATGAGAGCCGGCAGCTACAGTTACCTGTTAGGACGTGATTTTGATCCGGAGCAACTGCGTACCTGTATCATTAGCGCGCTAAAGCACCAAAACGATGTCTGTTGGTTGTTGGCAAACGGTGAACGCTGCAACCGATCGTGTGTCGATAACTTTGAACCCGAAGATGCGTTTCGGATCATTGATTGAAACCTCATACCGATAACAACACCCAAAATAGGGAGAACTTCCACACGAAAACTGCACTAAAATGGCAACAAATTTAGAATTCAAGGCACGGTGTCAGTCGCTTGAAGACCTCTATCCGAGATTGACCGAACTAAACGCGAAACATCGTGAAACCGTCCATCAAATTGATACGTATTTTTATGTTACCGGAATAGAAGGCACTTCAATAACAGAAGCCTGTAAACCGCGCCTTAAATTGCGTGAGACTGATGAAGATGATGAAGCATGGCTTATCTATTATGAGCGTCCGAATCAGAATGAATCCCGTTATAGCCAGTATCACCTAAGTAAAATCAACGATCCGTCAACCCTCAAAACATTGCTCACCGCCGCGTTAGGCATCGAAACGATTGTTAAAAAACAACGAGAAATCTGGCTGTTCAAAAATACACGTATCCACCTCGATGCGGTTGCCGATTTAGGGCAATATATTGAACTCGAAACGGTGTTTCAAGGACAGACTGAAGCCGAAGCGATAGACGAGCATCAACACGTTAAAGATATACTTCATTTAGACACTGCCGCCCCTGTCGCTGTCTCTTATAGCGACCTCGTCATGCATAATGCATAACCGATTGGGGTGACATCCACCCCCAAACACAAGGAGAAGTGAAATGAATTATTCGATATATCAGAAGATTTTAGAAGAGAGTGGGGACATGGATCGTGCCAAACGGAGCAAACTGCTCAGAATTTATCTGCATATCCCGTCGCTGCCGAGATTACGTGCCATCCGAAAATCGTTAGCAGAACTAAAAGCAGCATGGAAACGCAGAAACGGTTCACAGCTTAGCCATTCAAACGGAAAATAGTATAACACCCAATTGAGAATAAACCCATTGCGTATCCTAAGAAGCGCGCTTTCTCTTTTTCCATGGGTGTTGCTATAGATGAGAAAGAATCGCCTGTACCAATAATGGAATCATCAACTCATGATGGCCCGTGAAGGTATACCCCTTGCCACCCATCTCTGTCGGACGTTTGACGACATTCTCTACAGGACGATATTGCTGGTTCATATCGAAATTCGCAGCCGTGAAGTTGGAAACAGTGTTTCCTAAGTTCCGCGCGATCGTCAACGCCTTCAAGAAAACCTCCGGCAAAATCACAGCCGATCCGAAGTTCAGCACGACACCCCCATCTTCTAAATCCCGCACTAACGCTGTCAACAACCGGAAATCGGTGAAACTCGCCGCGCCGATAGCGGCACCGTCTGCGCTCGGATGCTGATGGATAATATCCGTACCGATGGCGACATGCACCGTGATGGGTACATCGGACTGAACACCCGCAGCAAGGAGACTATACCCATTATAAGGGGCATCCATTTCTATCAGTTGTTTACCCAACGCCTCACCCATCCCGATGCCTGTATCCGCAGCGTTCTGGATCGCTGTGTTCATCAAGTGTCCAGTCTCCTCCCACATCCCGAATTGACCGTTCTGAAGATAGGCGGAGACATCCTCGGAAGTCTCCCCAATGAGTGCAATCTCGAAATCGTGAATACTGCTCGCACCGTTGAAGGCGAAGCCGGTAATCACGCCACGTTTCACCAACGCTATCAAAAGCGGACTCAGTCCACACTTGATAACGTGGCCGCCCATCATCACAATGACAGGTCTCTTTTTACGATGTGCGGCAACGATGTCGTCAACGAGTGCAGGAAAATCCGACCCTTTGAGGATCTTCGGGAGACTCGCTAAAAACGGCGACATATTGGTCTCTGACTCCGGTAGCGTCGCAAAATCGTGAACGGAGACTTTGTTGATACGATCCTGAAGCGGATAAGTGGTTACCGCGGACATATCAACCGGTTTCCAAGGTTTCTTCATCATTTTCGTCCTTCAATAGTTTGATGTAAAAAATCATGCCGACAATAAACCAGAACAGCAGCACCGTGCGTTGATGTAGGATGTTATCTGCGAGTCCATAAATAAGAGCAGAAATTAGAAACCCGCTTGCGCCGATGAAAGTACCACTGCCCCAAAAATCGGTGGCACGTCTTATGCCGTAAACCTGTTGACAGATAATTACCACTATCCACAGAAACAGCAGAAGTGACGGAATACCGTGTTCAACCGTAATGTGTAGATAGATATTGTGTGCGTGGTACGGGATATTGTATTGTTCAGGCGGTCCACTATGTTGATATTCATAACGAAACCGACCCAACCCGATGCCTGTTAGTGGATACTTTTTAATCAGTTCGAGCGAGGTCTGCCACCACTGTGGACGTTCACCCATGAACCCGATAGGTTGTTTAATCACCGTTTGGAAGCGCGCCTTGATATGCTGCGGCATAAGAAATGACGACACGCCTATAACCACGATGATTACAGCGGCCCCTAACAGAATTCGTCTCCGTAATCCGCCTGCGGATTCGAGTCTCCGTAGGGGAAACCGGGTAACCCGGTTTCCCCTACTAACAACAAGATAGACACCGAGACAGACAGTCGCGAAGGTAACGCTGATCCAAGCGGCACGTGTAAGCGTCAACACGAGGTTCGCACTCATCAGTATGACAACGGCACCAAGCACCAAAATTATCCGTACTCGGTTCTGCTTCTGTTTCGGATACTGCCGCCAACCCGCCAGAAAATAACCCATCACAAACGGTAGACCGAGTGCGAGATACGCGCCGAGATCGTTCGGCATCTTAAAGGTCCCAGTGAGCCGTTGTTCGATCATGTAGACCATGAGATGTGTTTCATCTTTGCGAACGACGTAGCGTCTCTGGCGCGCCGGGTCATCAATCCGCCATTCGTCCGGCTGTTTTGAAGGTGCAAGCGTGGCACTTTCAGAGAGCGGTACGCTGCATTCCCGTAACTCGGCACGCAATTCATCTGATATGTGTAAACTTTTTCGGACCTCTTGTGCTTCGAGTTCCTCCTGAAATTGTACCCCGACCCGCCCCATAAAGTCAATCGCTAAACGGGTATCATTGGCGTAATACCAGAGTCCGAGTGCGGAAGATATACCCGCTGCGACGATAAAAGCGATCACGAGATGCTGCCATCGAGACTGCAATCGACTCTGAATAACGGCATAAAAGAGCAGGATCGCACGGAGCAGTTTCCAAAAATAGCCGAGGCTACTCCTCGCAGGATGCGGCGCAAAGAGGCAAGCGATCAGTGATAGTCCCAAAAATAGAACGATGGGGAGATCGAGCGCGGTGCGTTGCCAACTGAGTTTCCGTTCAGAGACCATTCGACCTACCCATCCGAGGAGCACAAACGACAGTCCGATATTGAGAAATGCCGTCGAATAGCCGAAAGGTAAAGCGAGGACGAAAATAAGGAATCCGATGTAGGTAGCGGTATCAAATATCGTTTTAGCGTTGATGCGTGAAAGGGGGCCCGGTCTCAGTTTGAACATAAACGTGAAAAAATTAAATAGTTCTTGAAAAATTTACGAAAAATGTAATACAATATTCGTTAACCAACACTATCCGTAATGTATAAAGGGTATGACTTACGCATTTCTTCAAGCACTGGCGGGGTTGCAAACCTTAAGGAAACACCCAAGCAAAAACCCTGCAGTGCGGTTGCGTAAGTCCTGATGTATAAAGAGGAGTCCACCATGCGTTTTACACACAATTTCGTTGCTCCACTTCTCGTATTCTGTCTGATCGGTTTGTTATTTACAGTACCTGCATCCGCATTTATTGAGCGAGAATATACGACTCGTGAAGTCCTTGATGCTTGCACGAACATCGTTTTCGGTAAAGTCAAAAGTGTTGATCGTGCCCGTTTGCGGGGTGTCGTCACTGTCGAAGAAGATGTCAAAGGTAAGAGCGGTCTCAAGGAAATCAAGATGAACTTTGCTACCGGACATTACAAACGGGGCACCTCTCCAGAAAAACTGGCGAAATTGCTCAAACCCGGGATGCCGATCATCGTTTTCTATCGTGAACATTACGGTATCGATAGCATGTGCTTTGTTGATAATACATGGTTTCAGATGCGCGCATATCGTGGTGGATATAACAGTACGTGGTGGACATTCACACACATTGATCCGATGATGTCGCGGACGTTTGATGGCAAGACGAAGGCGTTTCAAAAGATTGTTCGCGACACGTTAGCCGGTAAAATGTGGGTCGCTGCACCAAAGAATGCTGCGAAAGTCTTAGTCCTGACCGGAAATAGCACATACCCGACATGGAGCCAAACGCCTGTCTACACGAATGCTGCAACTTATGAATATCAGGCATTGCGGTCGGTAAAAGAGGGGAGCAAACGTCCGATCGTTTATGAACTCACCAAAGAACGGACGCTGCCGCATCTGGAGAAAGCCGACATCCTCTGGATCGGATATGAAGAGATTGCGAGTTACGGACGCTACCTCCTTTCGGATGAAACTGAGGCAAAGATTAAGACGTTCGTGAAGAACGGCGGTATCGTTGTTGTTGCGGGGCAAGACAGTAGCGCAGAGAACCCGTGTGGCACTGGGTGGCTGCAAGGCGGTAAGTTGAAAGGCGTTGAAAGTCCACCGGCACAGAATTTTACTATCACCGAAACAGGAAAACCTGTGTTCTCTACCCCTAACAAGATATTGTCGGGCAAAATATTCTTTGATGATGCATGGGTCAATTGGGATCGGCGGGATGACGTGTTCGCGACGACCGAAGATAAAAAAGAACTCGTTGTCGGCGCGAGACAGCACGGCAAAGGGTTATACATTATCACCAGCCTTCGTAACGATAGCCAATATACAACTGAAATAAACAAAGCACTCATAGAAAATATCATGTACTATGCTGTGAGTCAACTCAAGTAGGGCACGCAAGCGGTTACATAAACTTCGCGACGACTAATGTGATGTCATCAGCAGCACTTTCACCACGCTGATATGCCTGAAGGTCGTTCAGGATTTCCGCTTTAATCTCCGCGGGTGTTAGGTGCCGCTTTTCGGAGATGAGTGCTTTGAAACGTTCCAAACCATACATTTCAGTCTCCGGGTTGAAAGCCTCGGTGATGCCGTCTGAATAAAGCACTAACAGATCACCCGGGTACCATTTGGCTTCGGTGCTGTCGTATTGTACGGGTCCATTGAACTTTGGGAAACCGGCTGGCATAAACCCCGATTCTAACTCAATCGGGTCGTCCTTATCGTTTTCGTGTTCGGCACGATAGAGAAGCATTTGCGGATGACCGGCATTGGCGAACTCGAAACGATTGTCGGAGTGTATGATGAGATAGCAGCAGGTCATATAGATAAAAGCTTGTGAATCTTCTTCTACGACTCTGGCAACCGCTTTCATCACTTCAGGCACGGAGGCATCAAAACGGATCTGTGTTTGCAAGCAGCTTTTCGTCATCGCTGCGACCATCGCTGAATGGTAACCGTGTCCCATCACATCACCAATAAAGATAGCGACGCGGTTGTCAGAGAGACTTAAATAGTCATAATAATCGCCGCCGACACTATTCGCTGGTTGACAATAGCCGGCAGAAGATATAGACGGATGCGAAATCTCTTGGTTTGGAAGAATAGATTGTTGGACCGCGGCGGCGAGGCGCATCGATTCTTCCTGTGCAATTTCTTTGCGGATTGCACTCATCTGGATTTCAAGGTCGCGTCGGATTTTATCGTTTAAAACGCGGAACATCCCGCTACCGATCCGGGGTTCACGCGCCATTGCGTTGTAAAAATCGGCTCTCGTGATCCGCAGGAACTCCGTCGGTTTCACCGTTTTGACCGTCGCGCTCCGCGGTTTGTTGTCAATCAAAGCGATTTCACCCAGACAGTAGCCTGTCTCGTTAAAGAACAGCACCTCTGTGCCTGCTTTGATAATGCTGACTTCGCCTTCGACGATCAGGTAGAGCGAATCACCGTCGTCCCCTTCCTCAAATAGCGTTGCATCAGCAGGATAAGCGACTTCGCTCGCGCACTGACAGATCAACTTTAATTCGGTCTCAGGAAGCTCCGCGAAAAGTTCTGTCTGCTGTAAAAACCTTATTTTATCTTCTTCTGCTAACATTATCATTTCAGCCTTTGACTTTTTGTAGAAATTGTGTTATCTTTAATAGTTGTCAGTACTCGGTACGATTTTTCGGAGAAAAATCTTTCGGTGGTCAGTTAAAAAGTCTCCATAAATGTCAATTTTAGAAAAAATAACCATCGTAGGTACCAGAAAAGTAACCGCCACAAGCGGGTGACTGACAACTGAAAGGATTTCGTAGAAATCCGTACTGCGTACTGTTAACCAGTACGCTGACAACCAGTCCTCACCTTGGAATACCTATTATGCCACAGAAAAGGGAATTATGTCAATAACTGATTTTTTTCGAGGGAAAGTTCTGCTTATTACGGGTGGTACCGCATTTTTGGGACAGCCGCTGATCGCAAAAATTTTGACCGCACTCCCGGATGTCGAAAAGATTTATCTCCTTATCCGAAGTCGGACCGATACCTCTGGGAAACGTACGTCTGCCCAAGAACGGTTGGAAAATGAACTTCTCGCCTCGGATGTCTTTGCTTCGCTCCGCCGTTTGCACGGCGCCAACTTTAGCAGATGGGCACTCCAGAAACTGACAGCCGTTGAAGGTGATCTCACCGAAGAAAACCTCGGATTCAGCGATACGGATTACCAACGACTCCAGAGCGAAGTAGAGGTCTTTATTAATGTTGCAGGACTCGTCGATTTCGATCCGCCTTTTGACGACTCTTTATGGGGAAACGCCCTCGCCGCGAAGCACGTCGTCAACTTCGCAAAGGGCTGCCAAGATGCGGTGTTCCTCCATGTTTCAACGGCTTATGTTTGTGGGGATACACCGGGACACGTACCCGAAGAATTACCGATACCATACAAGCAATACGCCGCAGCGTATCGCGAAAAGACCGGTACATCTATACCAGAAACACTTTCAGAAGAAATCGACGGACTCCTCTCCCTGAGTACCACGATTCGTGCTGAAGCCGACACACCGGAAAATCTTGCACATTTCCGACAAGAAGCAGAACGCCAGAAAAAAACGACACGTAAAGGGATTGACGCCCACGTTGAAGAATTAAAAGCAGATTGGCTTGAGGAACGCTTGGTTGAAGAAGGCCTGAAACACGCACGCTCGCGCGGATGGAACGATACCTACACCTACATGAAATTCCTCGCCGAACAGATGGTTATGGAGCTGCGCGGCGAGCTCGCTACCGCTATTGTACGTCCCTCAATTATTGAAAGCAGTTTTGATGAACCCGAACCCGGTTGGCTCGGTAAATTTAGGATGTCTGAACCTTTGATCGTCGGGTTCGGCAAGGGACGACTCCCAGATTTTCCAGCGGACCCGGATATAATCCTGGACATTATCCCCGTTGACTTCGTTGTGAACGCTATGCTCGCAGCCGCTGAGGCGACAGCAAAACGGGGCGGTATTGAGGTTTATCATGTTGCAACAGGTACACAGAACCCACTCTACTTCCGCGGTATCTTCGATGCAACATACGACTACTTTGTCGAAAATCCGATGCTGGAAAACGGGAAACCCGTCGCCGTACCGGTCTGGCAATATCCGAGCATGGAAGAATTCCAGCAGAAACTCGATAGCCGAATGGCACTACTCGACCTTACCATCCAAGTGCTTGATAAACTGCCGATCCGCGCAGCGAAACGGAAACGTCGTCAACTTGCGCTGAAACAGAGCGGTATCAAGGCACTCTTGCATTATATTAGGATTTACGCGCCTTATACGCGGACGAGTTTTGAATTTGAGACGCGAAAGACGCAAGGACTTTACGAAGCACTCTCCCAGACGGAACAGCAGCGGTTTAACTTCGATGTCTCACAGATCCATTGGAGACAGTATTTCCAAGAGATCCATATCCCTGGTATCAAGAAGCACGTCCTGAAAATTGAAGGTAGCACAGCAAACGACTCGGAGACAGATGGCGCGCGGGCGTCCGCTACAAAACAGGGAAGGACAGGCGCGCAAGACGAATCAGAGGAGTCTGTCGCGGAACCTGAACGGATTGATCCGGAAACGATTGTAGACCTGATTAAGACGCAAGCATCGCGAATTCCGGATAGGGTCGCCTTGCAAATGGCAAGCGAGGATGCGTGGGAACAGTATACCTACGCCGAAACCTATACATTATCACGCCAAGTTGCGTGGCAGTTATGGCAGAGCGGTTTACGTAAAGGTGACCGCGTTGTTCTCGTCTCCGAAAACCAGCCGGGGTGGTGTATCGCGTATCTCGCCGCCGTCCAGATCGGCACGGCAGTCGTTCCACTTGACGCACAGACACCTACCCACGAAATCTTGGCTATCGCCGAGTTCACCGATGCAAAAT
Organism: Candidatus Poribacteria bacterium WGA-3G; assembly: GCA_000406005.1. GTDB lineage: Bacteria > Poribacteria > WGA-4E > WGA-4E > WGA-3G > WGA-3G. The sequence continues at coordinate 19,071 of ASZN01000005.1, read as the reverse complement.
CGATTTTAGCCTCTGAAAGTGTATTAGAAAAAGCCGGTGCTGCACTGTCAGCGGCAGGCGCTACGCTGCACAACATCAATAAGAACTGTGCAGTCGTCGGTGCTGACAATCGGAGGAGCGGAAACCGGGAAACCGAGTTTCCCGGACAGATACCGGACGATTTTCCGAATGTAGAGATTACACCGGATACCGTTGCGTCTATTATCTTCACGATGGGAACGACAGTAGAGGCAAAGGGTGCCATGCTCACACACGGCGGCTTCATCTCTAATGTCCAAGCGGTCGCGAAGGCACTCCCGCCGACAGATAGAGAACGCATCCTATCAGCACTCCCGTTATATCACGCTTTGAGTTTCTCTTGCAGCTTGTTGATGGCACTCTACAGCGGCACCACGGCGATCTATGTTAACGCACTCCGTCCGACAACGCTTCTGAAAACGATGCGTGCGTCGAAGACGACGGCTTTTATCGGCGTACCACGCCTATTTCAGATGCTTCAGGGGACGATTGAAAGACAGGCAGCACGAGAAGGGACACAGGGGACGACGTTGCCAGAGAAGGCGCAGGCTGTTATGGGCGGTGAGATTCGTGTCCTCGTTAGTGGCGGTGCCTCGCTGTCAGATTCGGTTTACGACGGGTTCCAAAAGTTCGGTATGACGCTTTACCAAGGCTACGGCATGACAGAGACGGCACCCGTGCTGAGCGTTAATCCGTACCTCAAGAGCAAGCGCGGATCGGTCGGACCGGCGGTGGAAGGCGTAGCACTTCGGATTGAGAACCCGGATAGCGACGGCATCGGTGAAATCATCGCGAAGGGCCCGAGTACGATGAAGGGATATTATCAGAACCCGGAGGCAACAACGCAGGCTATCCGAGACGGTTGGCTTTACACGGGTGACCTCGGTTATATCGACGATGACGGCTATCTTTATCTGACGGGTCATTGTAAAAACATCATCGTTCCCGCTTCTGGTAAAAACGTCTATCCTGTCGAACTGGAGGCGCTGTATCGGAACAGTCCTGCTATCGCTGAAATATGTGTTGTCGGTATCCCCTACGAAGACGGATCGGACACAGCCATTCATGCTGTCATTGTGCCGATAGATCAGGACGAGACCACGCAAACTGAGATTCAGGAACACCTTCAAGCGTGCGCAAAAGCGTTGCCGAGTTATCAGCAATTTCACAAACACCATCTCTGGACGGACGCACTCCCGAAAACTGAAGACGGCAGTATAGATCGGGTCCGTTTGAGACGTAACTTAGCGGTACATATTAAAGAGGTGGAGCAGATGCAGGCAGATGCCGAAAAAGAGACAGAAAGCGAAGCATCTAGCACGCCGAGAACAGATGTCCCCGAAGAAATTCTATCTACGTTTGCACGGTTGGCACGTATGTCAGCACACCAGATTCGCCGCGATAGCCGTCTGGATACCGATTTAGGACTCGATTCCCTCACGCGGCTCGACCTATTGTTAGTCCTTGAAAACAGACTCGGTGAAACAGTGCCAGATGCGCTACTCGCTAACTTGGAGACGGTTGGTGATGTTGTTGCGTTGATTGAGACCTTTCATACAGATGGAAAACGCGAAAAACCGGCACACACCGAAACAGAAAAACTGGAATTCAGACAGGTACCCCACTGGTACGCGCGCGCCTTTCGCGCCGTGATGACTAATATCTATAAACGCTATTTCTCGCTCGAATGCCACGGACTTGAGCACATTCCGAACGGGAAACCGTATATCATTATGCCGAACCACACGAGTCACCTTGACACGTTGACAGTGATTACGGCACTCGGAACCAAGGCGTATCGACTCTGGACGCTCGCTGCACGTGATTATTGGTTCGCGACACGGCTTCAAGGATGGTTCGCTCGGACCTGTCTCAACGCCCTCCCGATAGAACGCGAAGGCAATTTTACGGAGTTCCTACAGGACCTCCGGATCGCAAACGAAGTGATGGCACAACATAACGGTCTGCTCATCTTCCCTGAAGGCACACGTTCACTTGATGGCAACCTTCAACCGTTCAAACCGGGGGTGCTGAGCCTATTCATCTACGGTCCCAGCGTCCCGATTATACCGGCTTATATTGAAGGCACCTATCACGCGTTACCGAAAGGTCAGAATTTGCCAAAGAAGCATCCGGTGCGTATCATTTTCGGAGCACCGCTCACCTTTCCGATAGGCGAAAGCTGGAACACGCAAGACGGTGCACCTATTGACCCAGATAGATACCAGGAGTTCTTGGACTTGGCACAGAACCGTGTCGCAGAACTCGGCGAAATACTAAAACAACAGCAACGCTCTTAGGAAGGTTCATCATGTCGGAAACCTCAAACCCGAAAAAGAGGGTCGCATTTTTTGATGTAGACGGCACCCTTTTGAAATCTACGATTGTGCATTACTACATCTGGATGCGTTCTGCCCTGATGCCGTTCCCGCTAAAGTACTTCTGGCTGATCGGGTTCTTGCCGAAAACTGTCTATTATCTAATTTTGGATAGTATAAGTCGAACCCGCTTTAATCGGGTATTTTATCGCAACTACCGCGGCATGGATGCCGCTGAGGTTAAGACGTTATCAAGGGAAATGTTTGAAACGTCGCTGCGTCCAAAAATTTACGCCGAAGCGGTGTCTCAAATTCAGGAACACAAGGAAGAAGGGACTGCTGTGGTCCTCGTAACCGGATCGCTTGACTTTATCGTGCAACCGATTGGAGACTATCTCGGTGTTGATGCTGTATTGACACCGCAGCTTCGTGAAGAGAACGGACGATTTACGGGTGAACTCATAACCGCCCCACTCATCGGTGAAGAGAAAGCGAAAGCGGTGCAGAGTTACGCAGATCAACACGAAATTTCACTCGAGGAGAGCTATGCTTACGGCGACAGTCAATCCGATATTCCGATGTTGGAATGTGTCGGACATCCGGTCGCCGTGAATCCAGGCAAAAAGTTCCGCCAGAAAGCACTTGAATCTGGCTGGGAAATACACGAATGGCTTTGAATGGCTGATGGCTAAAAAAAGGAGAATACGCATGAACGTGAGACGTTATTTTGAATCCCTATCCGAACCGAACGATACGATGTTCGTTGAAATAGACGATAGACACCGGTTTACGCGTCGCGGCGACGATTGGATCAAGTTCCGCACTGACCTCATCGAACTATTAGAGCAGACGATTTCTGAGGAGTTGTCGCAGGAATTCGAGGCAGCGACAGCGGATTGGATTCCGGAGGATAGCGTCTCCTCTGGCTCCTGAAACAAAACAAGAGACCTAAAAACCGGATGTATTCGGAGTTGCCAAGAAAAAATGTGGACAAATCCGATATTTTGTGGTATCATTAAATACACGTATTTTCAACAACTGAAAACGAATAAAGGAGTAGTTCCTAAAGAGTTCTTTTTCTGTGTTTTTCTTGATTTTTCTATGTTAAACGGTAAACGATAGGCGTTTCTGTGGGGTTCGATCCCCTGCTACTGTATCCAGTAGCTTCGTGCACAAACCAAGCACTCCCGACAAAAACCACGTCGGTTCTACTGAGAGGGGTTCATACATGAGTGAGACGAACCCTGACATTGTGAGGACACTCGGAACGTAAAAAAGCGTTAGCATTTCGGTGCTAACTTTGAGGGTTACTCCACGTAGCGCGTTTCTTTTGCTACGTGCAAAATCGCCTGCTATCTTCTATGACGTGCATAGACGACACTGGATACGGGCAGGTTAGACACGACGGTGTCTANAAAGGGACTTAAGGAATCCCGTAGGGAACTGTGTTTTTCGGATTTACATAGATTAACATAGTTTTTTACTAACAGTTCGCGTTTTGCATCGACAATCTGCAAAAAAACACGCGCGCGCGGATAAGGCGAAACAGATACGCAACCGCCACCGCAAAGCGACGCTAAGAACAGCACTTAAACAGACAGAAGCCGCACTTGAGGCAGGCAACGTTGAGACAGCACAAGAATTGTGCAAAACGGTGGTGAGTCTTTTAGACCGTGCCGCCGGTAAAGGTGTTATCAAAAAAGGTACAGCAAATCGTCAGAAGTCTCGGCTTACCCGCAAATTGCATGCTCTCACCTACCCAGCAGCGTAATCTTGTCTCTCTCTTGGATACGTAAGGGTTAGGTAACCTAACCCCTACGAATAGAATGGAACTCGCGAGGTATCGGAACCGTAAACGGTGAAACCTCGCGTTATCGCGAATGACGAACGCTCGCAAAGTCGCCTTAGAATGTCTGCTAACCCTTTCGCACAGCAGCACATCAATAGCATCTGTCGTTGATAGCGCATTCAAACGATGGCAGGTTGCGGGTCGTGAACGTCGCCTCATTAATGGACTCGTCTACGGCGTTATCCGTTGGCAGAAACAACTCGATTGGGTGCTGGATCAGTTTATTAATCCAGGGTTCCAGTTAGATGATCGGCACCGCAATATTCTCAGACTCGGTGCGTTCCAACTCTTACACCTCGATGGTGTACCGGCACACGCTGCTATCTTTGAAACCGTCCAACTCGCGACTTCACACCTACGGAGAAGCAGAGGACGGAAAACTGCGGGGTTCATCAATGCCGTCCTCCGCTCCGTGCAACGTGAAGGTGCGACACTCACTTACCCACAGCTTAAGACGAACCCGACTGAACATATCGCCTTTTCGCTCTCCTACCCGACGTGGTTGGTCCAGCGGTGGCTTGAGACGCGCGGCGTTTCTTGGACGTTAGCGTTCTGTCGCGCGAGTAATCAGATCGCGCCGCTCGCACTCCGTGTGAATACCGTCCGAACCAAACGTGAAGATGTTTGCCAATCGTTAGCAGCGAACGGCATCGTCGCCACTGCCTCCGAAATAGCACCCGATGGGGTAGCCTTCGGAAATCGCGCGATTACGGCTTTCGATACTGCCGGTGAAGAGACATTGAAAGATATCCTCAACCGAGAGGACATCTATGTTCAAGATGAGAGTGCGATGTTAGTCCCATATCTGCTCTCGCCAGCAGACGCAAAATTCATTGTGGACTTATGTGCAGCACCGGGTGGTAAGACGACGCATCTGGCGCATCTCATGGGAAATGCTGGGAAGATCGTCGCCGTAGATGTCTCGGCGGAGAAGATCGCTTTCCTAAAAAAGAACTGCCGACGTGTCGGCGCACGGAATGTTGAAACACAAATAATGGACGCAACAAAAGCAGATCTCGGATTTATGCGTCGAGCCGATGCCGTGCTGATTGATGCGCCCTGCTCTGGGTTCGGGACACTTCGGCGACATCCCGACATCCGATGGAATAAGACTTTAGAACAGGTACGCGCCCTCAGTGAAATACAATATAGCCTACTAAAAAACGCAGCACGACACATCAAACCTGGCGGCATCCTCGTCTACAGCACCTGCAGCATCGAACCGATAGAGAACGAAGGGGTCGTCGAAAGGTTCTTGACAGACTACCCGATGTGGACAGTAGAAAACGCGCAACAATTTCTACCTGAAGTACCACCAAGTATTCTAACACCGCAAGGCTTCATGCAGACCTTTCCGCATGAACACGGTGTTGACGGCGCTTTCGCTGCACGTCTTCGGAAAAAAGTCTAAAGGTAGGATTTGATAAAAAAATGCGTAAGCCTTAGATAACTTAAAAAGTGGTTTTCTGTAAAGCATTAGTCAAGACCGTAGTCCGTAATGAAGCAGATCGCTTATGGGGTTTTTGCTGGGGTGTTTCTTCAAGTACGCCGCAAAATGGAGGGCGGATCCACGGAAAGGTACACTAATATCTAAACCCGCCTTACCGACCGCAAGGAAAATTAAAAACGTCGATTTTAAACTATACGCCATTACAGACAGACATCAATGCGCGCCGACACCATTAGCCGATGTCGTCTCTGAATTGCTGGATGCAGGAATCACGGCTATCCAGTTGCGCGAGAAAGATTTAAGTGGTACCGAGCTGATTGAATTGGCGGAACCGATCGCCGAGTTGTGCCGAAATTATAAGGCGAAACTTTTCATCAACACATCCGATAAAGTGCTCCAGCGGAGCACCATGTCTATAGCGGGTGCAACAGGGGTTCACCTCCCAGAAAATGCAGCATCTGTAACCGAAGTGAAGGCACAAACAGGCGACGATTTTTATGTCGGGTGTTCCGTACACAGTCTCGACGCAGCACAGAGACGGGAAGCAGAAGGTGCGGATTTCGTAACCTATAGTCCTATCTATCCAACAACAAGTAAACCGGGATACGGTCCAGCGGTCGGTATAACGTCCCTCGCTACGGTGGCAGAAGGTGTTAAACTCCCTGTCTTCGCATTAGGTGGGATTACACCAGCACGCGTCGCTGCGTGTTTAACTGCTGGTGCCTTCGGTGTCGCTGTGATGTCAGGCGTTATGTCCCCAGAAAACGCTGGACAACCAGCGAGACGTTATCTTGATGAATTAGGGTTATATTGAATGAGGGGAATTCAATAACAGACAAAAAAATGAAACAGATATTAACAATTGCAGGCTCAGATTCAGGCGGTGGTGCCGGTATACAGGCGGATATCAAGGCGATCTCGGCGAATGGCGGTTTTGCGATGTCCGCGATTACCTCCGTCACGGCACAGAACACGGTGGCAGTGACCGAGGCGTTCGATCTGCCGATTTCACTGATCGAGGCGCAGTTAGATGCCGTGTTTACGGATTTCGATGTCGCCAGCGTTAAGACGGGGATGCTCTCCTCATCAACGATTGTTGAGGCGGTCGCCGGGAAGTTACGGGAGTGGACACCACCCACCACCGTCGTGGATCCTGTGATGATCTCTAAGAGCAAATTCCCGTTGCTAAAAACGGAAGCGATGGATAGCCTCAAAACAGTGTTGATCCCACTCGCGACGGTAATTACGCCGAATATCTATGAGGCGGAACTACTTGCAGAACAAGACATCCGGGACATGGCGGACGCGAAACGTGCTGCGAAAACGATTGCAGGGCTCGGTTGCCATGCTGTCCTCGTCAAGGGCGGACATCTCATCGGTGAAAACGCAACCGATGTGCTCTATTGCAATAACGAGTGGACGCTCTTTGATGCGGAACGTGTCGAGACAGAAAACACACACGGCACGGGGTGTACCTATTCAGCGGCGATTGCGACCCAATTAGCGCACGGTAAGGATTTAATTGATGCTGTCAGGATAGCGAAATTGTATATTACAGGTGCCATCCAACACGCCTTGGATATTGGGAACGGTCACGGTCCAACGAACCACTTTTTTCGGATGTAGCTACCCAGATTACAACGGCTGCCGTCCGTCGAACCCGTCGTCAATTTCGTGCCAGTAGCGGATATCTTTTTCCCCCATCTGCCAACAGAGATAGACCTCTCTCCCTTGACGGAGGTGCGGGAAATCGACCAGTCCGGGATCAAGTCCTTTCAGATGACAACCGCGCGCCGCAATTCGGTCCAAAACCTCCTGAAATCGGGCAGTTGCTTTCAGTAACTCAGGTGTGTGCCGGCTACCCCCGTTCGAGGAAACCACCTCTAAGAGGGGTGTAATCATTGCATGGAGTCCTGCAAGTTGGGCTCTTATGGCTCTTAACAGTGAAATCTCATCCATTAATTCAGGGATACATTCGTTGGCTTCTTCGAGGGTAAAATATCGTTTTTTTTGCATTTTGGGTTTCCTTTCTTCTATAGTTTCTTAAGTTTACAAGAATATCCGTAAAATGTCAATTTCAAAAAAATGGAAAATGAAACGAAATCCACAGTGCAACAGAATCAGAACGTCACCCGTGCAGCTGGGATTGTCAGCATCGCTGTCATGGTATCGCGTGTGTTGGGTCTCGCCCGCGAAACGGCGATAGGGTACTATTTTCCGTCGAAAGGCAGTGCGGACGCTTTCTACCTCGCCTTCCGCATTCCGAACTTTCTACGCGATATGTTCGGCGAAGGCATCTTGAGCAAGGCGTTTATCACAACCTTCCTCGCAACAGAGGCTGAAGATGGTGAAGCGGCGGCATGGAACCTCGCGAATCGTATTTTTAACCTGACCTTTCTCATTTTAATCGGTATCACAGCGCTCGGCATCGTTTTCGCACCTATCGTGGTCGATGTTCTGGCACGAAACAATTTTAACGAGAGTTTAGACACCGTCGCGCACTTCGGATTTGAAAACAAAGTCGAACTGGCGATTTATCTCACGCAGTTGATGTTCCCGTATCTACTGTTTGTATCTTTTGCAGCGATTGCGATGGGGTTGTTGAACAGCAAGGGACGGTTCGCTATTCCTGCTTATGCGTCCACTTTCTTTAATATAAGTTCTCTCGTTGTTGGGATCGGTGGCTACTATTTGGGTCCGATGTTTGCTATCCACCCTGTAACAGGTATGGCGATCGGTGTAATTGTCGGCGGTATCCTACAGTTCCTGATACAGGTGCCGTCTATGTACCGCGTCGGATTTCGGTATCGTCCGCTGCTGAGTCTTCGGGACCCACGGGTGCTTCAAGTTGTACATCTCATTGGACCCGCCGTTTTAGGGGTCGCGGCGGTGCAGGTGAATCTATTGACGAACACCTTTTTTATCACCTCAGACTCTGGGTGGTTGACGTGGATTACGAGAGCCTATCGCGTTATGCATCTCCCGATCGGGATATTCGGCGTGGCGATTTCAACGGTCGCATTGCCACAACTCGCGCGGCTTGCGACAGCGGGAGAGACAGAGAACTTTCGCAACGCACTCTCTTATGCACTCCGATTAATGCTTATCCTGACGATCCCCGCTGCGATCGGGTTGATGATGTTAGCGGAACCGATCTGTCGCTTGCTTTACGAATGGGGTGAAACGGTCGAAGAGGACACATTCGGGACAGCGGGTCTCCTGTTCGTCTATGCGTTCGGTCTGTGCGGGTTCTCAACACTGAAGATCGTCACAGATGGATTTTACGCTTATAAAGATATTCGCGCACCTGTTATCGTCAGTATCTGTGCCGTTGTGCTCAATATCTGCCTTAACTATCTGTTTATCTACCGAGGGTTCTTTTTCGATCCGCGTGCTGTGGTATTCTCAACGGTTTTGACGGTGACACTCAATTGTTCGGTTTTACTGGTACTGCTCCGCCGCAAGGTTGGCGGATTGGGACTCCGATCGGTTGTGCCACTGACATTCAAGGTCCTGATTGCCTCGGCGGTAATGGGGTGCGTCTGCTGGCTAACAAACGGAGTCATCGAAGGCGACTGGCTCGGCACGGAGGGGATCGCCTCACGTGTTATCGGGGTGTTCGTTCCGATCGGGTTCAGTCTGCTAATACTCGCAGCGATGTATAAGTTCCTGAAGGTCTCGGAATTCGATGACATTTTGAATATGTTCAAACGACGACTCGAAAATTAATACCATTTCTGATTACATCGCCTCTTACGTAGCATAGACTGTCAGTCTGTGTTCCCGTATTCTAACGTCTTTCATAACATTCGATAATGCGACAACACTGTTTAGAAACGGTATAATGTGTATTACATTGCCTCTTACGTAGCATAGACTGTCAGTCTGTGTTCCCGTATTCTAACGTCTTTCATAACATTCGATAATGCGACAACACTGTTTAGAAACGGTATAATGTGTTTCGGAGGGGAGGAAATTTTGTTAACAAAGCGAATAATTCCGTGTTTAGATGTGCGTGCTGGGAAGGTTACGAAAGGCATCGCTTTTCAGGGGAATGTTGATGTCGGTGATCCGGTCGAGATGGCACGCTTTTATTATGAAGGCGGTGCCGATGAACTCGTTTTTTACGACATCACGGCGAGCAACGAGCGGCGTGATATAATGATTGATGTCGTCTCTGCCGTCGCCGCTGAGATTTTTATTCCGTTTTCTGTCGGTGGCGGATTGCGGACGCTCGAAGATATGCGCCGCGCCCTACTTGCAGGTGCGGAGAAGGTGAGTATAGATTCGGGTGCCGTTCGGAACCCTGAACTTATTGCGGAAGGTGCGCGAGCATTCGGTAGCCAGTGCGTCGTGTTGAGCATGCAAGTAAAACGCGTCCAAAAAAGCGAAGAAATCCCAAGCGGCTATGAGATTTACATAGACGGCGGTAGGAAACCGGTCGGCTGGGATGCGTTGGAATGGTCAGCACGCGGTGTTGACTTAGGTGCAGGCGAAATCGTCGTCAATAGCATTGACGCAGACGGCACGAAAGCCGGATATGAGCTCGAATTGACGGGAGCTATCGCCGCTCTGGTGCCGGTGCCAGTGATCGCTTCCGGCGGTGCGGGGAACCCGCAGCACCTACGCGATGTCTTTGTCAAAAGCAACGCCGATGCCGCAATCGTCGCGTCTATCACACACTACGGCGAATTCACGATTGACGGTATCAAAACCTATCTAACAGATGAGGGTGTAAGCGTCCGGGATACATGGTAGAATAGTTGTCAGTCACCAGTTATCAGTTTTCAGTTAAAGAGGTTGTTATGGCCTGAACATTAAACTGAACTGCCACAGGATATTATAGTGAATTTGAAAAATAAATACACACCTCCACCCCCTGGTAGGTGAGGTTTCCTAACCTCACCGATGCAAAGTGTATAAGTAATTCTGAAATCTACTATAATTAACTGATAACTGAAAGCGAAGCGAACTGACAACTGGTAACTATTAAAGGAGAAGATATGAAACCACAATTACCTGATTCAAGAAATGAAAACATTTTAATCCACGTCAACGGTGAACTCTTACCGCGCGAAGACGCGAAAATCTCTGTGTTCGACAGTCTCGTTCAAGGTGGCGACGGTGTATGGGAGGGTTTACGCGTCTATAACGGGAAAATCTTTGCATTGGACGCGCATCTCGACCGGCTCATAGATTCTGCGCACGCTATGGCGTTCGCGAATATCCCGAGGCGCGATGAAATTAAAAAGGCGATCTTTGAGACGCTCGCTGCCAACGGTATGCGGGACGGCGTTCATATCCGTCTAACGCTCAGCCGCGGGAAAAAGGTTACCTCCAGTATGGATGCGCGTGTTAATCAGTACGGGACCACTTTGATTGTACTCGCCGAGTGGAAACCACCGATCTATTCCAAAAGCGGTATCCGTTTAATCACGTCTGCGATCCGACGGAACCCGCCGCAGTGTGTTGACTCCAAAATCCATCACAACAACCTGATAAACAACATCCTCGCCAAGATTGAGGCGAACGTCGCTGGTGTAGACGATGCCATTATGCTCGACATCCACGGGTACGTCTCGGAGACGAATGCCACGAATATGTTTGCTATCAAACGTGGACATGTGCTGACACCGCATGCTGATAGCTGCCTTCCCGGCATTACTCGTGGGATGGTCATCCAAATTGCGCGCGATGCGGGTATCCCACTGACGGAACGCAACGTCTCACTCGTTGAAATTTACACTGCAGATGAAGTCTTCACGACAGGGACTGTGGGTGAGTTGAGTCCTGTCTTAGAGGTCGATGGTAGAAAGATTGGAAATGAAGGGATTGGTCCGGTGACAACGCGACTGCAGGAACTCTATGCAGAACGGACTGCCAACGAAGGCGAACCGCTGCCATAAGCGTAGTAGTCTGTCCAGTCTAAAATTGGAATTGGAAGTGACCCCGTTCGTAGTAGGGAAACCATTCATTGCCCGTTCTGACCAGTGGACGTGCGATAAATCGCACGACTACGAACTAATCTATCTACAATTTAAAAATGGATAGATCAATAGTCTGATAAGACTCCAATTTTATGATAAATCTCAGATAACTTGCCATTCATCTGATTGAAGATTGAAGATTGAAGCAGGGCCATTTAGTTTTACATATTTACTTTATCTATGTGAATACGCCTCCGCTGTAGGAGCGAGTGTTTTTGCTGGGGTGTTCTTCATGCTCGCGATCTTCTGAGAAAACGTTAACACCCGAAAAAGAAAACCAAAGGCAAAACCGAAAACTAAATCGTCCTGAGCTTGAAGCGAATGAGTTTGTTATTTTTTTGTTTTTGTGTTATACTTTTCATTGACTCATTAACCAGTTTTTGGGTGGCACTGCTACGAATCGGTAACCCTTTCCGTTTCTGCTACCCTCCCACCTTGGTTGGGGGATAAATAGACTGGGACCGGGAATCCAAGATGTACGTTGATTGGAATAAATGTGAGAACAACGTGTGGTGTGGATTATATTCATTGGACTTAACCAGTGTACATTTTAACAACCTTATGGGTGTTTATGTCATTTGGTATTGGGATAAATTAGGTAATTCCATAGCAATTAGAGTGGGGCAAGGGGAAATCAGGGAGCGAATACTATATCATCGAACAAATCCACAAATTACAGCATACCGAACAGTTCAACAATTCCCTCCTCGCCCTATTCCGCAATTTCGACCTTTATATGTCACATGGGCTGAAGTTAAAATAGAAGATGACAGGCTTGGTGTGGAAAGGTATCTTGCTAACATGCTTAAACCTCTAGTGGGAGAATATCCAGATGTTCTACCTATACCAGTGAACCTACCTCCGTGGTATTAACTGGTAACTTCTAATCAACTTTATGGCTACGAAAAAATGGGATGTCCAATGTAAGAGGCAACCTCATAAGGACCTTTTGACTGCTATTTATCGCGATATTGATGAGGTTTATGATGAATATTCATAGCGACTACTATAATTACGGAAATATGGAAGGCAATACTGGCTTTTATCCATCTGTTCCGGCAGCTAATACTTCTCAGGTGATAGAGCTTAAAGATGCCAAGGACTACAATTCTGAGGGAATTCAAAAGGCTCAATTAGGGCAATTAGAGGCCGCTATTGCTGATTTTGACCTAGCACTCCGAATTCAACCCGATAATGCTATTTTTTACTATAACCGAGGACTTGCGAAGTACGAGTTAGCTCAATATGAGTCTGCTATTGCTGATTTTGACCTAGCACTCCGAATTCAACCTGATAACTACATAATCTACTTCTTTTTGGGAAATGCTAAGCGACAACTAGGGCGGATTGAGGAGGCTATAGTTGATTACGACAAAGTAATTGATCTGCAACTTGATTTTGTACCTGTTTATAACAATCGTGGTAATGCGAAAGCAGAATTGGGGCAATTTGATGAAGCTATAGATGATTTTGATGAAGCAATCAGTCTTGATCCAGATCTTCCTGATAGTTACACTAATCGTGGACTCGCTAAGCGACAACTAGGGCGGATTGAGGAGGCTATAGTTGATTATGACAAAGCAATTGATCTGCAACCTGATTTAGTGGTTGCTTATAATAATCGTGGTAATGCGAAAGCAGAATTGGGGCAATTTGATGAAGCTATAGACGACTTTGATGAAGCAATCAGCATAGCCCCTGATCTTTCTGAGATCTATACTAATCGTGGTAATGTGAAGGCTAAATTGGGAGAACTTGATGAAGCTATAGACGACTTTGACAAGACCATCTTACTGGATCCACGTAATATGCTTGCTTATAACAATCGTGGTAATGCGAAAGCAGAATTGGGGCAATTTGATGAAGCTATAGACGACTTTGATGAAGCAATCAGCATAGCCCCTGATCTTGTTGGGATCTACAGCAATAGAGGAATTGCAAAGAGTCAACTGGGTCTTTACAATGAAGCAATCGTTGATTTCGATTTGGCAATCCGTATACAGCCCAACAATCCCACATTCCACTATAACCGTGGAATGACGAAACTTTTGCTGAACCAACAGGAAGGTGGAGAGCGGGATCTCCAAACGGCCTTGAGTTTAGCAGAACATAATGAAAAACTTAGATCTAAGATTGAAAATCTCCTGACTAAATTCAGCCAGTAATCAGTGGAATATGCCAATGCAAGATCGAAAACCGGATTTGGATGTGCAACCAGAAGATTGGGAACGGCAGTCCTCCGAACCAACAGATTTGGGTTCCGAATTTCGCGTAAACAAAGCTGTTGTTGACGAGCGAATCAAGCATATTCAGGCTGGGCTAAAGCGCTGTGAAGAAAGAATAGACAATATCGAAAGTGAATTAAGATCTATAGAATTAATCGAAACAATTCAAGGTCAACTTAAGCCATACGAGGCTAAATTGACCCGGATGGAAAATGAGTGGAAGTCTTCGGTAAAGTGGTGGGTACTATTCACACTTACTATAGTAGGTCTTATTATTGCAATTTTTGGACGTAACTAATAATAATGTAGACATGCACAACACCTTCACCAAATTATTCGGTATAGGACTTACGCAAACTGAGCAAATATTGGACATTTGGACCCAAAAAAGCAGTATTTTCGATATTTTTAACCCCCTAAATCCCGCTTATCAGGGGACTTTAAGAAGCAATGCGTAAGTCCTACGGTATCAATTTGGAGAGAAAAGACCTATGATAGATTTCAGCACTACCTTGAAGAATTCGCCAGTTTTGCAGGTCCATGCGCATTGGGACCCGATTGCCGATGCGACTTATAACCTACACAAAAACTCACCAGAAAATACGGAACTCTTTGATCTGTCGCCACACGAACCTATTAGAGAATATAAGGGAGATGCTTTCAGTGCCTTTCTTCCATCATCAACTGTGGCGGTAGGAGATGTTTGGGAACTGAATCTGTATAGGGTTATTCCGTTTCTTTCCCAATTTCACCCGGGTGCTACAGGCACGTTGCGTCACGGACAGAAAGGTGCCTTTGCCTGCTTACGCGCGCTCTCAGCAGATTATGCCGACATTACGTTCCGGATTCATGCGGAGTTTACTTTGGCAACGCGCCCCAATCCGGACTGGAAACCGGGAAGTAATGAGAGACAGGTATATTTAGCACGCTTTATTCCGTCACAATATGCCGGACGATTACGCATCAACCTGAAGACAGGCACTATTTGTGATTTTTCGCTCTCACTCCCACCCCGCAATAGCAATGTAGACATCAACGACTTTGAGTATGCTGACATGGTCTTCGTGCCGCGCATGGAACTCTTTGCCACGCCGACAAAAACACCGGACAATATTGAATGGAAGGATGCCATCACATCCGAAGAAGCACGTAAAAAATTGGCGTTGAAACTCTACAAATTCGCTGAAATTAATAGGTGCTGCTGCTAAGGGTGAGGTTATGGATTTCTCCACCGAAAGCGAAGAATCAATGCCAGAATTGGATCTTAGTTTACGTAAAGAGTTGATGGCGGTTTTGAACGTCTTCCGTGGGCCGGGAGCCGGTTATCAGGATTATACACCTGTTGAGATTGACACTACGCCGTTTGAACAAGGTGGCACGCTTATTATTGATATACAGGTAGGCGAAGGGGAGGCGATGGGTTCGTTTGACCTGTTTGCGGGTGACGCTGAACTGCCGACAGAAGGATATCCAGATAAAGCACTCGCCTCGGCGTGGGATATTTCACCCGGCGACACAGGACAAATCCGGCACCCGTTTGCCTGTGGACAGAAGTTTAAATTAGGGGCAACAGGCAGTTGGCCCTGTAAGAAGGGGAGTACCAATGCCTTCCTCGCTCGAATTTCTATCGTTCCGAAGGAAACAGAAAAGACAGAAGCATCGTCATAGGCTAATGGGGACGTAGGTTGGGTTGAACGCAAGTGAAACCCAACATCTCACTAAACCCTTAAGTCGAATTCACGTCAAATAGGCAATCGACTTCTTTAGAATTGATGGCAATGTATCACAGTTCAAGGAGAAGACTATGCGACATCTTCGCCGTTCCTGTTTTCTTGCAACCGTTTTCCTGTGCGTCCTGACTTCTCTCAATCTCTGTTATGCGAATGATCTGACTGATGCAGAGAAGATAGAATTTTTTGATTCTCAAGTGAAGCCTATTCTCCAGAAGAACTGTTTCCAATGCCACGGCGGCAGGGATGTAGTGGAGGGTGGACTCGAATTGACGAGTCGAGATGCTATTCTCAAAGGTGGCAATTATGGACCGGCGGTGTCGTTAGAAAATCCTGCCGATAGCTTCCTGCTTGACATGGTCGGTTACGGTCAAGAGACGGCACAAATGCCACCGGATGGCAGGTTGGATGAGGCCGATCTTGAGATTCTGGCGAAATGGATCAACTTAGGGCTCCCCTATCCCGTTCAAGATGCCGACGTTCAACCGATTCCTAAAACAACATCAGCTTATTGGGCATATCGTCCGCTAAAACGACCGCAGGTGCCGTCAGTGAACGCATCCGATTGGGTCAGCAATCCGATTGACGCGTTTATTCTCGAAAAATTAGAGGCACACGGTTTAACCCCCGCCGCACCCGCCAGCAAACTTACGCGCATCCGCCGTGTATACTACGACCTCACAGGATTACCGCCTTCGCCAGAGGCGGTGGAAGCGTTCTTGAACAACACAGCTCCCGACGCTTACGAGAAACTCATTGATAAGCTCCTGAAGTCGCCACGCTATGGTGAGAAATGGGGACGGCACTGGCTTGACCTCGTTCGGTACGCAGAGACCAACGGCTATGAGAACGATTCAGACAAGCCGTACGTATGGCGATACCGCGATTACGTCATCAACGCCTTCAACCAAGACAAACCATATCACCAATTCATCAAAGAACAACTGGCAGGCGATGAACTGGATACCGTAACAACAGAAACTGTCATTGCGACTGGCTATCACAAGCTCGGTGTTTGGGACACTGGACCTGCTGATCGGAAACTTGCACGCTACGACTATCTTGACGACATCGTTTCGACGACGGGACAGGTGATGCTCGGTCTGACAATCGGTTGTGCTCGATGCCACGACCATAAAATCGATCCGATTTCGACGCGGGATTACTACAGCCTCCTTGCATTTTTTCATGACATTATCCCGAACAATCATGGTCCCCTTGCCGACATTGGTACGCCTGAACAGCAGGCATTACGAAACAAACAACTCGCTGAAAAGCAACTCGCGGAACAAGAAGCGCAGGATAAACTCTTTGAGATACAAGAAATCATCAAAATCGAACTCGCTCAACATATTTCAGATGCGATAGCTCCGGATCTACCAACGTCCCCGATGCGCGACCTGACATATCGCTTCTATCGTGACACCTTTGATCAGTTTCCTACTAATTTTAATCTCCTGGAACCTGCTGCCGAAGGTAGACTGTTCAGCAACCTATTTTCTCTTGCGCCTACTAGCCGAAAGAAAGACATCGGCTTGGTTTTTGAAGGAACGTTACAGGTGCCAGAAGATGCGACTTATACGTTTCATATCAATCTGCACGGTGCCTGTAGATTGATTCTCGACGGTTACAGAGTCGCTGAATTGATTGGTGCGCGAGATGTAGAAATTGCACTCACGCATGGTGATGTACCGATGCGTCTTGAATATTTCAACAAAGATGTAGATAAACCCCAACTGGAAGTCTCGTGGTCTGGACCGGACTTTGAAAAACAATCCCTTTCAACAAACACTGCGGTCAATTTTGATGCATTGCTAAAAACACACGCAGAGTTTATTGAAACGAACGAATCGCTGAAGGCGTTAGTGGCTCAACAGAGAGAATTGAAAAAACAGCGAAATGAGCAACGGCGACGGCGCGTGCCTTACGAACATCAGGCTTTAGCAGTTTCAGAGCGCGAGCAACCCCCTACGCGCATCCTTCGGCGCGGCAACCCACATCTCGTCGGACGCGAGGTCGAACCGGCATTTCCTGCGGTGTTGAACCCGCCTACTGTGGAGGTGCCACCTGTGCCAGAGGGTGCAAAATCGTCTGGGAAACGGAGTGTCTTCGCGGCGTGGGTGGCGAGTGCTGAGAACCCGCTCACAGCACGCGTGATGGTCAATCGGATCTGGCAATACCATTTTGGACGTGGGATTGTCCGCTCAACCAACGATTTCGGACAACTCGGTACACCACCGACACACCCCGAACTTCTTGATTGGCTCGCCTCTGAATTTATCGCGTCTAACTGGCGTTTAAAGGCGATGCACAAACTGATAATGACCTCAAACGCCTATCAGATGTCGGCGCAGAGCAATTCACGGTGCGTTCAACAGGACGCGAATAACGATCTTTTCTGGCGATTCGACATGCGCCGCTTGACTGCGGAGGAGATTCGGGATACAGTACTCTGGATTACTGGAAAACTGAACCTCAAAATGGGGGGACCCAGTGTTTTTCCTGAACTGCCGGCAGAGGTACTGGCGACATCCTCAAGACCAAGGAGTGTCTGGGGACAATCACCGCCGGATGAGGCGAATCGACGCAGTATTTATGTAAAGGTCAAACGCTCGTTGCTTGTGCCTATCCTGAACCAATACGATCAAGCAGACACCGATTCGAGCTGCCCGGTCCGTTTTTCGACAACGGTACCGACACAATCGCTGACGATGCTCAACGGTAAGTTTATCAACGACCAAGCCGTCGCTTTTGCCAACAGAATGCGGTGGGAGGGTGGTGTGACGGTCAAAGACCGTGTACGATTTGGACTTCGACTTGTACTGTGTCGTGAACCGGAGCCAACAGAGATTCAGCAGGCGTTGACCTTCATGCGAGAACTTCAGCAGCATGAAGGCGTGAGTGCAGAAGTTGCGCTGGACCGATTTGCGTTACTGGCGTTGAATCTAAACGAATTTATCTTTTTGGATTGATACGGGACGTGCGATGAATCGCACGACTACGAACGAACGTGTGATAAACAAAAACACTAACATTGGAGATGATGGAGTCAGTGACCCCCAGCTAAAGCATGGGGGCTTGCTCAACACGGCAGCCAAGTCTATCGGTTGAACGGGGGTAACTCATTGACTACAGTAATATATCGCAACACTTGGGCATGGCAGTCCTAACATGTCTGACGAAGCAAACGTCTGTGGTGGGCTATTAGCTTCAGATACTCCCCAAGTCTCAGGTAGCATGGGTGTTGTGATCTGGATGGGGCAATATACAACCCGCAAGGGAAATTACCTGTTTTTTCAAAGACACCGGGTCAGGTCGGATCGGAGATGGTGACAGCACTTCCGAAAAGAAGCAGCTCAATCGGAGAAAATCGCCAACGGGTCTGTGGCGAAAAAACAACCCGCACCCCACTTTGGGGAATCTAAAACTAAAAAAGGAGCGGTGTTTCCTCCCCTGCCTAAAGACAGGGGTTTCCACACCGAAGAATTTGATGA
>ASZN01000004.1 GCA_000406005.1 Candidatus Poribacteria bacterium WGA-3G | reverse complement strand
ATGCGGTAATGCGACAACACTGTTTAGAAATGGTATGATTACTGAAAGCGCAGCGTACTGAAAACTGATAACCAGTACTCTGACAACTGTTAACTTGAAAAAAAGATTTGAATTTGTGAGCTATATGTGTTATTTTTTTAAGTTAAGGATCGCGAGCACAGCTCGCTCCTACCAAGAGGGTCTGGATCGCGAGCACAGCTCGCTCCTACCAAGAGGGTCTGGATCGCGAGCACAGCTCGCTCCTACCGAGAGGTTAATATTACGGTTTTCGCAAGTCCTGCTAAGGAGGACAATTATGTTCCGAAGTCTATTTTCAATTGTGTTGATTATCGTATTCGCTACGGTAGCGATCATTTATGACGCTGTCCCTGCTGAAGAGATTCGGGTATGGGGCGGCAAAGTGGACGATTTCAAAGATTCCGAGGGTCGTGTCTGGCACGGCGGACAGAATGAGAAAGAAGCGTGGGGTGGCTGGATCGAAAAATTGCCGCGTATCGCAGAGGTCCAGCAACTCACGAAAGATGCCGAAAAACTCGCGAAAGATGAAGGCTACGATAATGAGCTTTTTTATGCTGTCAGTTGGGCACAGTTTCCTGATACGGTTAAGATGGATCTGAATACCGGCAAAGGCATGTTCAATGTGACGTATCTGGTCGGTGAACACTGGTCGCCGAACAACCGTGGCTTTGATATTATTATCGAAGGCGAGATTGTTGAAGAGGAATATGTGACACCCGGGAACCACGAGATCGATATTAAGCGATATGAGGGTATTGAGGTTAAAGACAAGGTGATGAGCCTCGAATTTGCTGGCAACCCGGCTACCGGTGCCGGCGACCTTAACGCGATGTTTAGCGGGATAGAAGTGATTCCTGCATTAGCCGTTGATCCGAAGCAGAAAGTCACTACGACATGGGGTGCGCTGAAATCGGAACGGCAAAATCAATAGCTATAGATGGAGGTAATTTTTGATGAGATTTTTTAGTGTTTTAACGATAGCGTTCTTATTCACGGTTCTCGGACTGCCGACGCTGCTACCGGCGGAGGAGTTCCGGGTGTGGGGTGGCAAGACAGATGACTTCACTGATTCACAGGGCCGTGTTTGGCACGGTGCGCAGCAGGAAGACCAATCGTGGGGTGGCTGGATTGAAAAAGCACCTCGGGTAGCGGAGGTAAAAGAGTTGACAGCGGAGGCACAGGCACAAGCGGAAGCTGCCGGCTACGACGTGGATCTGTTCTATGCTGTCAGTTGGGCACAGTTCCCCGACACTGTGAAGTATCAGTTCCAAACCGGTAACGGTACTTTTGATGTGACGTACCTCGTGGGTGAGCACTGGTCGCCGAACAACCGTGGTTTCGATATTTTCATTGAAGATGAGAACGTCGAGCCGCTCTATGTGACACCGGGCAGTCATGAAATTGACATCAAAATCTATCCGGGGATTGAGGTTAGCGATGGTACGCTCGATTTCGACTTCGCTGGAAATGCTGAAACCGGTGCGGGTGATCTGAATGCGATGTTTAGTGCTTTGGAGGCTGTGCCTGCAGTAAGTACCGCTGTGGATCCGAAGGCGAAACTTACGACAACGTGGGGGGCGCTGAAAAACAACCGTCAATAAGCGTACGTGGTAAATATAAAAAAGCCCGCGGTATTTTTAGGTGCCGTGGGCTTTTTGTTTCTGTGTAGCCGATAGCCATTCTTGCTGATGGCTATTTACACCTTCGGGGTTGTTAGATCGCCGCTGAGGATTGTTGGACACCAGAATTTCTCGATGTATTCAATGATGAGCTGCGTGCCTTCTTCGTGGCTGACGTAGGGTGGCTTGAACGGGTTATACATCGCATCGGTGAGGTCGCGTGCGAGGACGGCGTTTAATCCCCAACGCACCATCTGTTTAATCGCGAAAGAGCGTCCGAGAACACACATATTCGTGTGGACTCCCATGAAGATGAGGTTCTTGATGCCTTTGTGATGGAGTAGGTTGTAGACCTGCTGTCCGTTGTCGCTGATGGCATCTGTGTCGTGGATTTCGATGACGGGGTGCTGGCGGTGCCACGCTTTGTAGCTTTCGGCTTCGCCGGTATCTGAGCCGCCGTCGGAGGCATCAACGGGTTGCGGTGGGTCGGGCATCTCGCGCTCGGCGGGTGGTTCGGCGTGTGGGAGTTCGAGTACCCACCGTCGCGCGGGGTGTTCCTCGTAAAAATCCATCGTATCGGAAGGTGCGTGGATAATCTGCACCCCGTTCTGTCTTGCGCGTCCGAGCACGATGTCCATGCGGGGTGCCATCACATTGACGCGTTCAGTCGCACCCCACGACCAGTGTTCGTTCCACATATCGACAACAATAATCGCTGTTTCAGAGGGGTTCCAGTGTACCTCTTCTTCGATGACGCGCCAACCGTTTCTTCCAACCGTCCGCGCTTCCTGTCTGCGGGTTGAGAGCGATAGCGTTGGTAGCACTGAAATTGTGTGGCTTAAGAGGTTAAGTAGCATCGTCTTCTTCAACTCCTTTGCATAAAACGTAAGCGTCTTTATAACGTCCGTAGTAGTTTTTTCGGATGCCACAGATGCGGAACCCGAACTGGCGGTAGAGATATTGCGCCGGTAGATTGCTGACGGCGACTTCTAAGAAGACCTCGCGTTCGGCATCAGCGTGTATCATCTCTAAGGCTGATGCGAGGAGGTATTTACCGATGCCTTGCCGTTGACAGGCTGGCAGTACGGCGATGTTCAAGATTTGCGCTTCTTCTTCGTGAAGGATATAAAATATTATGTAGCCGACGACAGTCTGTTCGCGCTTCGCAACGTAAAAATATTCGTACGATCGCGGTCGCTTCAGGGACAACCTGAAATAGGTAGCACTCCACGGGTCCTCGAAGCACTGGTTTTCGATGGCTAAGACCTGCTGTAGGTCGTCCTTATGCATCGGTTCAAATGTGAGATTGTTAGGGTGCGAGTTTCGGGTTGTCATATCGGTCAATCGGTAGAAGATTCTAAGATAGCGTCAAGTATAGCATAGTGTCGGAATTGATGTCAAGGATTACGATTGGCTGAAAACTCATTTCATTGCTTTTTTCGGTGAAGTCTGCTATAATTTTCGATAAAAGGAATGCGTGTACAGAAAGGGAATATTATGAAAGATTTTGCTTTTACAGGTGGGCGTCCGGATCCGTATACTTTCCCGACAGAGGGTCTCATCGCTGCGAGTGAGAAAGCACTTCGGAAACTGGGCGGCGATTTGGTCAACTATCCGGGCGAATCTGGGTATCGCGGTCTGCGTGAACTCGCCTCTATGCGGTTTGAACGGCGTGAAGGTGTGCCGCTGCCGATCGATAATATCTCGATCACCTCCGGCTCGATGCAGGCTCTCGAACTCGTGCTTGGGACGCTTATCAATCCGGGTGACACGGTGCTAACTGAGGAATATACTTATAGCGGTACTTTAGGTATCATGCGGCACTTCAAGGCGAATATTGAAGGCGTGTCAATGGACTATATCGACGGTATGGATATGGACGCGCTGGCATCGAAGCTTAAGGCACTGAAAGCCAAAAATATCCATCCATCTTTGATCTACACGACATCGAATCATCAGAACCCGACAGGTGCGATTCTTTCGTTGGAACGGCGGAAACGGATGTTGGCACTCGCGGAAGAATACGATACCTTGATTGTCGAGGACGACTGCTACGGCGATATAGATTTTACATCGACACCGACACCGGCATCGCTTTTTAAATTGGACACGGCAAATCGGGTCATCTTTATCGCGACGTTTTCTAAAATCTTAGGCGCCGGGGTTCGGCAAGGCTATTTTGTGGCGAGACAACCGTACTACGGCCAGATCCACCAGAACCGATGGGACGGTGGGACGAGCGCGTTGGCGAGTGCGATCGTTGCTGAGTTCTTTATGGAACATCTCGAAGCGCACCTTGTGAAGACGAACGCTGCTGTCGGCGCGAAGTGCCGGGCAGTGACAGAGACACTTGAGGAACATGTCAGCGACATCTGTACGTGGACGCGTCCGCGCGGTGGGTTGTTCCTCTGGATAGACCTGCCGGAGACGACGGATATGGAGAAGTTGCAACAGTTGGCATCGGCGAAAGGGGTCGGCTATAGCAACGGAAGTGCGTTCCACTATGCGAACGAACCCGTGAAATCGATCCGGCTGGCGTATGCATATTGCCACGTTGATGATGTTTCTGAAGGGATTAGGTATTTGTGTGATGCGATCCGTGCGGCGCAGAGCGATACCGCAAAGGAGTAAAGATTTGCGTAATATTATCCTCATCTCATTGGACACGCTTCGTGCCTCAAGTATGAGTTGTTACGGGCACGCTAACCTGACAACACCGCATCTCGATGCGTTGGTGGAAAAATCGACGCTTTTTGAGAAGTGTATCAGTCCACATATCCCGACGCATCCTGCGCATACAACGATGTTCACGGGTAAGGATGTCTTGTCGCACCAAATTATCACACAGGGTGGTAAACTGAATTTAGCGACGGACGTTAAGACAACACCGGAGCTGCTGAGTGAGGCGGGGTACTTCACGGTCGCTGCGGATAATTTGGGACGATGGTTCCAGCGCGGTTTCGCTGAAGGTCAGTACCGAGGCTACCAATGGGAGAGCGGTTTCCGTAAAGCGCGAAAGGCGGAAGCGGTCAATCAAACAGCGATGGAGGTGTTAGACCTTGCCCAGGCGCAGGATAAACCGTGGTTCGCGTTCCTTCACTACTGGGATCCGCATACACCGTATCATCCGCCGCTTCCGTTTGAACGGATGTTCTATAGCGGCGATGAATGTGATCCGAACAATCGGAGTATGGATGCTGTCTATGCCTGTGAGCCTTTCACGGACTATTTCCGGCAGTGGATGTGTACACCGGACCCAGCGGATCCGGAAAACCTTTCAAAGAAACGGCTCTGGCGCGATCGGCGGTATGTCAACGCCCAGTACGATGCCTCTATCGCCTATCTGGATGCGTGTCTGGCGCAGCTTTTCCGGTATTTACAAGACTCCGGGCAATTTGAAGAGACGCTGCTCATCATTACGGCGGATCACGGTGAAGAACTTGATGAACACGAACTCTGGTACGATCACCACGGACTTTACGAAACGAACTGTCACGTACCGCTGCTTGTCCACTGTCCGGCACTTCTCACGGAAGGGCAGCGTCTTGAGGGTCTCGTGCGTCTCACCGACATCGCACCGACGATTCTCGACTACGCCGGTTTAGCATCCGTCTCGGAACGTGAAAAAATGGAAGGCGTAAGTCTGCGTGCGTTAATGGAGAACGGCACAGATGATGGTACGACAGAGGCGGTCTACCTCACGGAGTGCGGCTGGATGAAGAAACGGGGCTGGCAGACGCGGAAATGGAAACTTATTGTTGAGACGGGTGGCACGCCTGCGGTTTACAACACGCCGGATCTGGAGCTCTACGACCTCGATGAGGATCCGGACGAGGTTTATAATCTCGCTGAGGAGGCGGACGAAGTCGTTGCGCGTCTGAAAGGAGAGATGGCGGCTTTCTTGGAACGCCGACTCGCTGAGACAGGACTCCCCGATCCGACAGTTGAACAGGAGATTACTATGCGCCGCATCGGTGATAAATCGAAGGCGGTACCGCTCTAAAGAGAGGTATATCATGAGAGAGAAAAATAGACGACTCCTTATGGCAACTTTTTGGTGCGTGGGACCGATGGTGCTTATTGCGGCACTCGTTTTCAGTGGATGTGCTGCGCTTGAAGAGGCGGGGCAGCGTCGCGAGAAACGGCTTCTTGAAGAACGGAACGCGAGTTCTCTGATGCTCAAACCTCCGACATCCGTAATTGATGAGGCTAACATCGCACCGAATGCCTTGTTTGGTGAGAGCGATCACTATACGATTACATTCGCTGAAGATTTACAGCAGCTGCCAGCGTTTGATGAGATCGCCGAACGCCAGGAATTCATCCTCAGCGCACTCAACTACATGGAGAGTCTTTACGAGGCGATGCGCGAACATTTCGGATTCCATCCACAGCACAAGATTCACGTAACATTACACGATACTTACAGAGGCAGTAGACTCGGCGCATTTACCACAACAGAGTACAGTCGCGGGATGCTGGACGGACGGTACATGAAATCTATTAATGGCATAAAGATGGATTTCCCGATGCAAATGTACGAAAAGCACGGGGTTCGGGCGCATGAACTCACACATGCCTTCACGAATATCTATTATATCCCCGTCTGGTTTTCGGAAGGTATCGCCGTCTTGATTCAGACGGAGTATGCAAAAGGTGGCTTACATCCGAAATTCGATAGCCTCAAGGTGGATATCAACGTCGATATCAACGGTATAAACGAACTCGAAAATTGGGGTGGACATACGGAAAACAGTCCATTGACACAGTGGCGGTATAGCTACGCCTATACACTCGTGGCTGAGTTGTGGGAGCGATACGGTCCCGATTTTTATATTAAGGTCTTTGAATTGATGGAAACGGATGGGCTTCACCAACAATTAGAGGATTTGATGCCGACGAGCATACTCGTCTACTATTTCAACCAAGCGGCGGGTGAAGACCTCGTGCCGTTCTTTCGGAGCCTCCATTTTAAAGTCCAACACTTAACGAAAGCAGACATTATTAAGTATGTTGAGGGATTGAATCAGAATCGGAGGCAATTGAATCGGCAGCGAAGGTGAGCGTCTATAAGCTATCGAAAGAGCGGGGTTGCAAACCCCGCCTGCAAGGGACCGGCAAAATGGGAGATGAAGATGCTTAATAAATTCAATTTTAGAGCTATTTATAGCAGATGGTGGCAGAAACCTCAACGGCAGAAAAGTGTGGGGGTGTTTTACTTATTACCGTTGCTTGGATTGATGTGGGTCTGTTCGGGTTGCGTTCTCAGTCAGGAGTGGAGCGAGAACTATGCGCTCGAATCCGGTGTTGCCGCCAGCGATCCGGCATTCATTGATGGTAAAATGGAAACTGTCGGACAGTCGCAACGGAAGAAAAGTAATGCGCTCCAAGCGGTGACACTCGATGTGCCATCAGAGGCATTCGTCCATTTACCGGAGAAGCGGTCGATCTATCGGATCGTTATTCATTCTTCAAATCTGCTGGAGTTCGAGGTGCAAGCGTTGAATTCGCTCGGAGAGTGGGAGGAAATCTATGATCAACGAACGAATAAGGATCGGGTGATCGATATACGGCTCAATAAGGTCGTCACAACGGCGAGTATTAAGGTATTGGTACGACAGACGACGGACGACGCGGCGGCACGGCGAGAGAATTTACAACTCGATCGGGAAAATAGAGAGACACCAGACGGAAATACACGGCGCGGACGTTATGTCTACAAAGTCAAGGGTCCGACGACGGCACTCGCGAAGATCGCAGAGATTGAGCTGTATGGATACGCGACGGCGGATAGGAATTAGTTGTTAGTTTGCTTCGCAGTGAGAATAAGTTGCGCTTTCGGTTATCAGTTAAAGAGGTCTCTGATTAACCACAGTCTCTTAACTGATAACTGAGTACTGTTAACTGATAACTACTATGCAATCCAACCGTTTTCAACAATACTTAGACCGTTATTTGGGTATCCCGCTGTGTGGTCTGCTGAGCCTATTTTGCAGACGTGTGCGGGTGCGTTATCCGCCGCAAAAGATTCTCTTCATCCAACTCTCGGCATTGGGGGACACGATCTTGGCTGTCCCGACTATCCGTGCGATCCGGCAGGCTTTTCCCGACGCTGAGATTACGATGTTAGCGTCAGGTACCAACTTGACCTATCTCAGAAACTGTCCGTACATTAATAAGCGTATCCGGTTCGAGATGCCGGTGCCTCGGCTGCTTACGTCGCTGCGTCGCGAAGGGTTCGACTGGGCAATCGACTTGGAGCATTGGCCCCGATTGAGCGCGCTGCTGACGTATGCGACAGATGCGCCGATGCGTATCGGGTTTCGGACGCGGGGACAGCACCGCCATTTTCTGTTCACGGAGACGGTACAACATATCCAAGGACGGCACGAAGTGCGGAACTTCTTAGACATCGCGACACGACTCGGGTGCCCCGTAGAGGCGTTTGATCTCGAAGTGTGGTGCGATTTGGCAGCGCGGACGTGGGTGCGTGAGATGTTGATTCAGGAACAGGTGCCCCCGAATGCGCCGCTCGTGGTGCTCCATCCGGAGGCGGGGCGACGCGGTGAACCGCGTAGACGGTGGTCCCCAGAAAGCTATGTCGCCTTAGCAGACGGACTCGTCGAACGGTTTGATGTACAGATCGTTTTGACAGGCGCGCCGGATGAGGTCAATATCTCAGAAGAGATCGCAGCGCGGACGCGACACCGAGCCGTTAGCCTCTCGGGTAGGACAGATGTGAATCAGCTTGCGGCACTCTTTTCGGATGCGGCGTTGGTAGTGAGCGGGAATTGCGGACCGATGCATCTCGCGGCGGCAACGGGGACACCGGTCATCGGATTGCACGGTCCGACGAACGCTGCACAGTGGGGACCTTGGAGTCGTGATGTGGGTATCGTTCGTGCGGAGATGCCGTGCAGCCCGTGCCTGAATTTGGGGTTCGAATACGGCTGTCAGGCATTACCGGACGGGACATCACCGTGTATGTGGACGATTGGCGTTGCGGGCGTGCTGCGGGAATGTGAGCGATTTTTGGGACGTGCGATGAATCGCACTACTACTAACAGGAACGTGCGATGAATCGCACTACTACTAACAGGAACACTCATAGAATAAACGGTAGAATAGAAAAAGGCGCGCTTTTGAGGCGCGCCTTTTGATTGGTGTTCAGCGGTTTAGTACATGTCGCCGCCCGGAGGCATCGGCGGTGCTGGTGCTTCGGCTTCGGGGATCTCTGCGACGAGGGTTTCCGTGGTGATCATCAACGCTGCGATGCTCGCTGCGTTCTGGAGTGCGACACGGACGACTTTCGTCGGGTCCGGGATACCGGCTTCAAACATGTCAATGAAACGGTCTTGATGTGCGTCGTAGCCGACGTTTCCGCCGTCTTCTTTGACTTTCGCGATGATGACGGAATCTTCTTGTCCGGCATTACTGGCGATCTGACGGAGCGGATCTTCGAGTGCGCGTCGGACAATGGAGACACCGACGGCTTCCGTGGCATCTTCGAGTTCGAGTGCATCGAGTGCGGCTTGGCATCTGACGAGTGCGACACCGCCACCGACAACAACGCCTTCCTCAACGGCGGCGCGTGTGGCGTGCATGGCATCCTCAACGCGTGCTTTCTTCTCTTTCATCTCGACTTCCGTAGCGGCACCGACGTTAATGACAGCGACCCCACCGGCGAGTTTGGCAAGCCGTTCTTGCAATTTCTCGCGATCGTAGTCGGATGTCGTGTCTTCAATCTGTCTGCGGATCTGGTCGATGCGTCCTTGGATCGCTTCGGTTGTGCCTTCGCCTTCAACGATGGTGGTGTTATCTTTGTCGATAACGATGCGTTTCGCGCTTCCGAGGTCGTTGAGTGTGATGCTTTCGAGGTTGATCCCGAGGTCTTCGGAGATAACGCGCCCGTTTGTCAAGACAGCGATGTCTTCGAGCATGGCTTTCCGACGGTCTCCGTAGCCGGGTGCTTTAACAGCGGCACAGCGGAGTGTTCCTCGAATTTTATTGACGACGACGGTTGCGAGTGCTTCGCCTTCAACGTCTTCAGCAATAATCAAGAGCGGTTTGCCTTGCTGCGCTGTGCGCTCTAAGACGGGTACGAGGTCTTTAAGGGTGCTAATTTTCTTCTCGTGAATGAGGATAGCGGCATCTTCGAGAACGACCTCCATCCGATCGGCATCGGTAACGAAGTAGGGCGAGAGGTACCCGCGATCGAACTGCATCCCTTCGACGACATCAAGTGTCGTTTCGAGGCTTTTTGCTTCTTCGACGGTAATGACGCCATCTTTTCCGACTTTTTCCATAGCGTCAGCGATAAGGTTTCCGATGTCGTTGTCGTTATTTGCGGAGATCGCGGCGACTTGTGCGATTTCGGTTTTCTCGGAGACCTCTTTACTGAGGTTGTGGATTTCATCGACGACTGCGCCGACGGCTTTCTCGATCCCGCGCTTGAGTGCCATGGGGTTGTGCCCTGCGGCGACGTTTTTCAAGCCTTCACGATAGATCGACTGTGCGAGGATGGTAGCAGTGGTTGTGCCATCACCGGCGACATCGCTGGTTTTCGAGGAGACCTCTTTGACCATCTGTGCGCCCATATTTTCATAAGCGTCTTCAAGTTCGATCTCTTTAGCGACGGTAACGCCGTCTTTCGTGATTGTGGGTGCGCCGAATTTCTTATCGAGTACGACGTTGCGCCCCTTAGGGCCTAATGTAACCTTGACGGCGTCTGCGAGTTTGTCAACGCCGAGTTTAATAGCGCTCCTTGCTTCTTCATCAAACGCCAGTTGTTTTGCTGCCATGTGTTTAACTCCTTTCCTAGTTAACCTTGGCTAAGATGTCATCTTCGCGCAAGATGAGGTATTCGATATTGTCATAAGTAACTTCGGTGCCGCCGTATTTTGCGAAAAGGACCGAGTCGCCGACTGCGACATCAACGGGTTGGCGTTCACCGTTGTCGAGAAGCCTACCGTTACCGACGGCAACGACTTCGCCTTCTTGTGGTTTTTCTTTAGCGGTATCTGGGATGATAATCCCGCCACTTGTTGTCTGTTCATCGTTGTCTGAACGTTTGACGAGAATTCGATCGCCAAGGGGTACAAGTGCCATGTCGTTGAATTCCTCCATAATTTAGCATGAAAGTTGTAGTTGAGGCGTGTCTGTTTTCGCCTCATCTGTGTTATCAGGAGACGATAGAAAAATACCGTCCCAAGATTCTTCAACAATTATGTAAGCAAATTTCATGCCAATGTTTAAAACCCTTATATTATCAAGGTCGAGTTGGAAAACGTGACATTTTGGCAGGTTTTTGGTTGCGACATATTGTCGCAACCGAGAAATAGATAGCTAATATGTGCCATTTTGGCATAGGTGTTTTTGGTTGTCAACTAATTTGCTCGGTGCGTCCGGTTTCGGCGGAACGGTAGGCGGCGGCGAGTACCTCGCTTGCGCGTAATCCGTCTGCACCGGAGGCGATTGCGGGTACGCCACGTTCTACACAGTCGGCGAAATGCTCGAACTGAAACTGATAGAGGTCCTCGTATTGGGACGGGATGACCTGTTTCTCTTCTCCGAAATAGGTCTTGAGTTTCCAACCGTCGTCGTTGTAGACCCAGATAGTGCCTTCCGTTCCGTAGAGTTCAAGCACGATGTCGCACTGTGAAACTGAGAAGCTGAGGTCAGTGAAGGCTTGTGCGCCGTTATCGAAACGTAAGAAGATGCCGCCGGTGTCTTCGACAGGGGTGCCTTGCGTCGTCCGACTATAGAACGCGCTGACAGCGTTTATCTCACCGATGAGATAGCGGAGCAGATCGACACTATGCGGGCCGAGGTCCATGAAGCATCCACCGCCGCCGAGTTCGGGTTGGGCGCGCCACTCGTCGGGTTTAAGTTCGTAATATTTAAGGAACGGCATCCGTCCGTGGACGATTTTCCCGAACCGTCCATCGTCTATCCATGTCCGGATTTGCTGGAAACAGGAGTGGAACCTGAAGAGGAAACAGACCTGTAGATGTACACCGTTGGCATCGCAAGCGGCGATCATCTCCCGACATTCGCGTGGTGTGAGTGCCATGGGTTTATCGCAGAGTACATGTAAACCGCGTTCTGCGGCAGCAATGACCTGTTCGCAGTGGAGATGGACGGGTGTTGAGACGTAGATTGCATCGAGTGCGTCGTCTGTGAGGAGTGCGTCAACGGTGGTATAGGCGTTGGTTGCGCCGTGTTCGCGTGCAAGTCGTTCTGCGCGTTGGGTGTCTCGTGAGAGGAGGGCGTGGAGTTCCGCGCCGTCTGCTTTTTGGATGGCTGGCATTGCACGACGTTGGGCAACGCTTCCCGCGCCGAGCACGCCCCATTTTAAATGCATTGTTTTTTGACCTCGTTTGTGTTGTTTGGAGCGTATTATATAGGGTTCCGAGAAATATCTCAAGGGTTTTTAGTTATCAGTAAACTAACCAAAAAGCAGATGTAAGCCTGTGGCGAATAGGAAGAAGAGCACGATTCTGGAAAAGAGGCGTTCTGGTACGCGGTTGTTCAGTGCGATGCCTGTTAATACACCGAGTGCGATGAAGGGTAAAAGCGCGGCGGCTTCGATCAGGATCTCCGAAGAGAAAAGATCGAGCTGGTAATAGAACGGTATTTTGATGAGGTTCAACATGAAATAGGTGGCAGTCGTTGTCGCGACGAAGGCGGTGTTCCCGAGACGTTGCGGGAGGAGATACATGACGACGACGAGTCCGCCCATGTGTGCGAGGGTGGAGAACGCGCCTGCAAGTAGCCCTGCGAGTAGCCCTTGCCACATCTTGAATTGGAGTGCTGTCGGTATCGATGGGTCGGAATCTCCGAGGAGGGGTTGCCAGTAAGGACGCAGGAACTCTAAGATCGCGAAGAGGCAGGCGACTCCACCGATGACCTTCTTCAGCTGGGCATCGGAGATGTCTTTTAAAATGAGGCTTGCCAAGGCGATGCCGAGGATGGAGCCGATGATGAGTCGTGTGACGCTTTGCTGGTGCCAGCGTCGCCAATAGTGTCGGAGTGAGAAGACATCCGTCGAGAAGAGGAGCAGGAGCATTAGCCCGATGACGTTTCTTGCACTGCGGAAGTGGGTGAACATGGGGACAACGATCATGCCGATGCCGCCGCCGAAACCGGCTTTGCTCACACCGGTGAGCCATGCGCCGAAGCAGAGGATAAAAATTTCGTAGATGGTGCTGCCTCCTTTTTTGTGCGTTGAGTATAAAGGATTTTAGGTAAAAAGTCAAATAGTTAACAGTTAACAGTTAACAGTATTCAGTTAAAGAGGTATCTGATTAACCACAGTCTCTTAACTGATAACTGAGTACTGAGTACTGACAACTATTAAAACCGAAAACTACTCCCCAGAAATATTTGACATTGCCTTTAAGATGTGGTATAATATACACAGTATTCATATAATCCCAGACTCACAACGGAGGGTTAGAGCAATGGTACAAGTAGAAGTAAGCGTAGACTCAGGTGAAGCGTTTGATCGTGCGCTGGCACGGTTTAAAAAGATGTGCGGTAAAGCCGGTATCGTTACAGAAATCAAAAAACGGAGTTTCTATGAGAAACCGAGCGAGAAACGTCGTAGAATCGAAATGAAACGGCAACGGAAAGTTAAACCGCGCAAATCAGGCGATCATTCAAACAGTTACAACGGACGCGGATCCTATTAGTGTAACAAAAGGACGCATATATGACCAATACGGCGAATGGCGGAGCTTCGGAAAATTATAAAGGACTTTTGATTCAATACTGTCAAGAACGTGGACTGGATCAGCCACTCTATACGGAAACGCAACTCGGTCCGGCGGATGCGCCGCAGTGGCAGGTAAAAGTATCTTACGGTAACCATGTTCACGAGACCCCGGAACCTGTTCCCGGTTCCAAAAAATTTGCACATCAGGTTGCTTCAGAGCAGGTGTTAGCTGAAATTAATTCGCGACGCGAAAGTTTTTTGGCGGGCGAAATCGTAGAAAAGGCGACGGGATCGGTAGCTGAAGCGGAAGATGTGTCTGTCGCAGCATCGGAACCGGTTGAGGTTTCCATGCCGCTCTTGTCGACGGCGTTAACAATTGCGAATGAACGGCTCATATCGGCACATCCGTCGCGGTATCGGACGCTCACGGATGCGGAGTTTTCGGATAAACTCTCGAAGTTAACGCTGCAGATTGTGAGGGATCTCCTTACAGAATCGGAAATGGATAATATTACACTTCGGTAGCGTCGTGTGTGTTGCCTATATCATATTTTTTCGCTGGCGAGGTTGGAAGACCTCGCCGTTTTTTTTTAACTGTGAAACGAAGACCGTCTATATTTCTTTTGACATGCGATATTAAAATAAGATATAATACCGA
This sequence comes from Candidatus Poribacteria bacterium WGA-3G, assembly GCA_000406005.1. Lineage (GTDB taxonomy): Bacteria > Poribacteria > WGA-4E > WGA-4E > WGA-3G > WGA-3G. The sequence goes on along the minus strand of ASZN01000004.1, from coordinate 187,936 downwards.
TACTGATAACTCACTTACTCTTTTTTTCCGAAAAAATAGACGGCTGATGCTAAAATATGGGCGTGCTTGTGGCGTGAGAGCAACGCATCTATGATTAAGAATGGGAACGTTAACCAACCGATAAGCAGAGAGATCGCCTTCGCAACGAGGAGGCTACCGAAGGAACAGATAAGTCCGATATATTCTCGGAATATCCAGTGTAAAGATGTGGTCGGACCGGCACATGCGCCGCTCTCTATCTCCGAGAACGCATTACAGAGTTGAACAATGCCTGGCACTGTCCATCGCTGGTAATCGTGGGGTGAGGCGTGGTAGCCTTGTAGGAACGGCACGGCTATACAGATATAGCCGCCGGGTTTCAAGACACGATAGATTTCCGAGACGACACGGACAGGTGAGTGGACATGTTCAAGCACGGCTTCAGAGATGACGGCATCGAAAGTGTTGTCCTTGAAGGGCAAGAGATGCCCGTCAGCGATGACATCGACCTCTGGGGTCGCTTCGATTTCGAGATTGATGACGTTAGGGGCGTGTCGGCGGTTCCCGGCACCGAGATCTAATATGTTCGCGTCAGGACCGAGTTGACGGATCAACCGTCTGACGCATCGGTTCCAACGCGGTGCGGGATATGGACATCCAATAAGGTAGGATAAGAGCCGGTTTTGTCTGAGTCTGTGTTTTACACGTGCGATGAGGTCCGGTTTCGAGTTTGTCATGCGTATGGCTATCAACAACCTTTCCGAAAAATATGTGGGTTACCTTGGCGATTTATGGGTATCCGCTGCGCAGTTAGTTGCGAATATCTGGCATCAATTCGTTGAGGATAAATGCCTTCAGCAGGCATCGTCGTTGGCGTTTCACACACTGCTGTGTTTGGTCCCGTTATCGGCTGTCGCGCTTTTCCTCTTGAAGACGTTCGGTGCTGTCACGGATGCGAATTCGCCGTTGATCGTGGCACTTCGTGATAATTTCTTACCACGCTACGGTGCTGAAGAAATTGTAGCAGAACTTTCAGCATTTGCCAATAGAAATCTTGGTGGACTCGGTATCGGTGGTTTCCTGTTGTTCCTGCTCGTCTCGACGCTGCTGTTTATCTCCGTCGAGCAGCATCTCAACGACATTTGGGGTGCGCGGCGCCGGTTACCAATCATACAAGCCTTCCAGAAATATGCTGTCTTCTATACGTTGCTAACGGTGGGCCCGTTGCTAATCTCGCTATTCTTTTTAACTGCGAAGAACTGGGTGCTCGCGCATATCTTCCCGTGGATGCTGGTCTATTGTCTATTGTTCCTGATATACCTCGCGATGCCGAATACTGCGGTGAAGTGGAGTGCTGCGCTGTTAGGTGCGTTGGTCGCGGGGACGTTGTTCCAGTTGGCGCGGATTGCGTTCGGCAGCTACTTCGGACTCGTCTGGAAGAACTATAGCGACATCTATGGTGCGATGGCCCTGTTGATTGTTTTCGCCATCTGGACGTATATGACGTGGGTGGTTATCCTCCTTGGGGCAGAGATCGCGAATGCGTTCCAGCGGTTTGGTAAGGCAGTTGTACAACGTGTGTCATCAGAACACAGTAGCAACGGCTATATGAACAGTGCGGGTGTTATTGCGCTGTTCCTGGTTGTTGCGGAAGGGTTCTCGAAGGGTGAAGGTGCGTGTACGGCGGAACAGGTAGCGTCGCGTATAGGGGTCTCACAGGCGGTTGTGGCATCGAATTTCGAGCGGTTCAAGTCGGCGGGTTTGATCTACGAGGTGGAGGGTGATACGGCTGGTTATCTGCCGGCGCGTGCGTTGTCGGACATCACGTTGGCGGAGTTGGTTTCAGCGGTTGAAGGTGAGATGACGGCGCATTTCGTTGCGAGTGTATCGTCGGAGGCGGGTATCCGTATATTGGATATGCTGACGGCATCGCAGTATGCCCATTTGGAGAAGGTTCGGGTTAGTTCTTTGGTGTGATAAGGCGGGGATACAATCCCCGCCTGCAACGGGAGGTGAGCGCGTGAATCAATCATTCGGTGAGAATTGGTTGGCTTTTACGTAGTAGAAGAACCCGATACACATCTCGTCTGTTGTTTTTTCGCCCCAACCTACTGGGATGGGAGGGGTGTGCGGGTTGGCTGGGTTCTCTGCGGAATTGTCGAAATGCGCAACGAGGTCAATGGTGGTACCAGCAGGTAAGAATAAAGGGCCTTGATAGTGATAGATGTCCTGCCAATTGAAATCCCAATCCTTGATCCAGATGAGATCGTGCGACTCGCCTTCCGGTGTCTTCGCGACGAGACGCATGTCGCGTCCGAGCAGATGCATGTGCGGTGATGTCCCCAAGAGATAGACATCCTCTTTAACCTTCCGAGACGCTAACACTTCATACAACGCGTCACCAGCCGGGATGACGAACTCGGAGTTAATGGCACTGCCGATGTGGAGCGGTGCTGTGTCGGCGGTCTTCGAGAAATAGAGTCCGAGACGCGACCGATCGTATTCGACGTGTCCGGTGCGGTAGTAGTGTACCTGCATGACGATATCGGCACCCTTGGGTAAGACATAGCCGACACCTTCGGGTAAGACGGACGGCGTGATACCGGGTGCCCAACCGCCGAGCGAACCAACAGCGTCAAACCCTGGACCTGTGCCTCCGACGACGTATCCGGGTTTCGGGTCCTCTGCGTCGAGTTTACGCGCTTCGCCGTTGACATCGAGATACGGGATGACGTGGTGGACGGTTTTCCTGTTGCCGGGTTGGACATCAACTGCCTGGATATACATATCGGTCTCGAAGTTGGTCGGTATGATAAACTGTCGGTATTCGTCTTCGCCTTCAGCATCGATTTCGTATTCGACGGGCATCTCAAAGATCTGATCGGGTTCACCGAGCACCCAATCGTCGTGGAATTCGGGTGCGGTTGGTACAGCGTTGAGGTCGCCGGGGGGCGCGCCTGCGTCTACCCAGCGTGCGATTAATTCGATCTGGCTATCTGTGAGCCGTCGCTCGTTCTTGAAGTGTCCGTATCCGGGTGCGGGTTTCCAGGGCGGCATGAGCCGCGATTCTGTGTAGACGGCGATCTCGGTTGCCCACGCCTTCGCATCGCCGTAGTCGGTCAGTGTAAAGGGTGCGACTTCGCCGTGACGGTGGCAGGCCTGGCAATTGTTCTGGAGTATCGTGGCGATGTGCTCGCTATAGGTAATGTCGGACGGGAGACTCGATTCGGGGAGATGGATGGTGCATCCGAACGCTGGTGTCTCTTGCTCTTGTAACGGGAGTGCGTCGCCGGTGTGTGTGGCAAGGAGTGCGTCGCGTAGGTAGTTGTGTTTGATGCGGGTCTCGTACCGGTTATCGTCGATCGGACCGCGGTACCGTAGCGTACCGCTCGTGTCGATGACCATCGCCTGCGGGGTCATGGTGGCACCGAGCAATTCGGCGAGGTAGCCAGTGGTATCTTTGACGATAGGGAAGGTGTATTCTGCTTTCTGGATGTATGCTTTTACATCGTCAAGGGTATCCTCTTCGTTGGCGTAGATACCGACGAAGGTGGTGTGTCGTTTATCGTTTCCTGTGAACTCGGTGTGGAGTCGTTTCAGACGCATGGTATAGCGTTGTGCGACGGGACATCCGGTTGCGAGGAATACAGCGACGACGGGTCCATTTCTGGTGAGACTGTCTAAGGTGTATGTGTCGCCACTGAGCGTCGTGAAGTTGAGGCGCGGCAATTCGGTGCCGATGGGAACGTTGTTCTGCTTGAGCGATACCTCTTGGATGACGCGGTGCTTGTTGGTAATGGTATAGTCGGGTGCTGCTTGTAGTACGAGTGGTAGCGTGAGTGTCAATAGTAATATTGCTATGTACGGTTTCACGATGTGCCTCCTTTGATTTTTGTTTTACGGTTTTAATATATCACATTTTTGCGGAAAAGTCAAATTTATAGTAAAACGGGAAAATAATGCAACACTTTAAAAACAGTTAATACCGGAGGAAATCATGCAAGAGTCTCCATTTTATGAGATTGTTTTACAGCGCGGTATTGAACAAGGTATTGAACAAGGTATTGAACAAGGTATAGAGCGCGGTATAGAGCGCGGTGCGCGTGAGACGGGTATTAAAAACATCCTCGCCGTGCTGAGGACGCGGTTCCCCGAAAGCGATACACACCCAGTAGCCGTGCACCTTGAGACGATTCGTGATATAACCCGTCTTGACCAACTCCTGAATACCGCTCTTTTAGCGTCTACATTCAACGATTTTTTGCAAGCCCTGGACCTAAGGTCAGATTTAGAATAGACGGGGTTACAACCACATTTATGGGGTCTGGAGGCGTGATGCAGTTTGGGATGTCGGTTTAAACGCCTGAATGATACAGTGGAGATAGATCGGATTTTGAATCTGACACATCCCATCGTCGCCGTCTGTGAGGATACCGTAGGTCGCGAGTTCCAAATATATATTATTAACGGCTGAGTGTTCGCCTGAAGGCTTCAAGGTTCTCAGATTCTGGCACCTCAAGTAGTACTTCCCGTAAGACTTGCAAATCGTCTATAGCTTCAAGAACTGGTCGTAGTGCGGCGACAGCATCTGTCTCGAATCGCATATCAAGCAATGCGAGGATGCTTTCTATGGTGCCTCTCTTTTCGCCTTCTTGCCTGCCCTCTTGCCTGCCTTCTTGCCTGCCTTGTGCGATGCCTCGTTCCAAGTAATGTTCTGCCATGCTTTGCATGAGTTGTGCCTCCTCATCTGAAAGACCTAAATACGGAATCAGATGCCTGTTGCCGGAGATCGTCAGGGATAAACGTCGTGTTCTGGATATCGACGCGACTAAAACGGAATGCTGTTGCCATCCGTGGCTCCCGGTAAGGTAACCGGATGCTCCATACCTTCTGTTAAGGTTGGGAATGCAAACGACTCAACCTCAAATTCCGGCACAGTATTCGCCACAACGGTAACCATAAGCGGATGCATAACCGAACCGCCTTGATTGTCAACAACAGTGATGGGGTGTGAACCGCTATGCGGTTTTTTCGGCGTGCCAGAGACTTCGCCAGTCGCTGTATTCAACATCAAACCTAACGCGGTTTGATCAACATCCCACGAGTATACCAGCGTACCACCGTCCTCATCTGTTGCGCCGAACGTAACAGGAGTAATGGCGACACCTTCTTTAGCGTCTATCTTCGGCGGAAGACCAGTAGCAAATACCGGAGCTATATTAGGTGCCGTATAGGTCCTTGACGCGAACGACACTGTGAAATTCATGGGGTCTGAATCTACTGTGCCATCGTTGGCGGTTAGCGTTACTGTGACGGCTGCTCCTGGAATAGTCATCGTAGTCGCAGTAGGAGGCGCTTGTGTAATCACAACCATACCATTGGCGGGATCCGCAACAGTATAGTGTTCCTTGGCGGAAGAAGGACTCACAGTATAAGTTTGACTGACGGTTACAGTGTCATCTGGGTCTGGGTCTGTAATCTCATAGTTAATCGGAAACGTCCCAGTCGAAACTGCGTCTGCCGGTGCCTGCGTTTTAATTTCAAGGACGGGCGCAGTATTCGCTGGTGTCTCGTCGACATCTGTGACATTGATGGTAACAGCAATGGAATCCATGCCACCGTTGCCATCGTCTGCAGTGACCGTCACCATGTAAGACTTTTTCATCTCATAGTCAAGTGCTACGGCGGTCATCAGCTGTCCCATATCATCAATAGTGAATGCTGCTGCGTCTGTACCAGTCACACTATAAGTGAGCGTATCACCATCAGCATCATCCGCAGTGATAGGGGCACCAACGGCTGTACCGACTGCAACATTCTCAGCGATAGAACGCGTTGCGGTAGCAGCAGCAAACATTGGGTCATTGTTAGCTACGTTGAGCATACCCATAGCATCCATCGTAGAATCAGCTGTGGATTTGTAATAGACTATCTTTGTGGGATCGGCATTGGGCGTGCGGATGGCTTTTGGGGTCACCGGCACCATCCAGCAGGGTATACTTAAGATCTCCGGCTTCAACCTCAGCAACCACTACCGCAGGTGAAAAGGTAACCTCTACCTTAAGGGCCATCCGATCATCCGTATCCGTAAGCTTAGCACCGAGAGTCGCCGTAGGTCCATCATCTGCCGCCATCACAGGGGTTGTAGCAAAAACGAGGGCGGAAATTAAAACTAAACTTGCTAAGGAAAATGTCAATTTTGACAATTGCATTTACTTATTCTCCTCCTTAGAAAACAAAAACAATTAACTTTTTGGGAACGCCTTTGTGGGTGTTCCCACTCTACATCATCGGGAACACCGATGTATCGGGGTTCCCACAAAAAATCGAAATCTAAATCAAGAACAGATTCAGGGATGAAATCTATTCTGAACTAACCTTTTTGCGTGCTTGGGAAAAGCACATTTGAAAAAATTAGGTTCGGTTTTTATATTGCGTTATAATTTTCTACAAAAATAACCAAACCTTTCGTATAAACGTTGTAAATTATACAATAGTTACGGAAACGTGTCAACTATTTTTTTGGGATGCGGTGCTTTTGTGTGGTTTAGGGTCGCCACTTTTCTGCGCCGCTATGGATTCGGGTTGCAGGTTTGCGAGTGAGACTCGCGCCTACTGCCTATATTGGGTTTGTGGATTTGTTGTAAGAGTGTTTTCGGACTCAGCACGGATGCTGTCGTCCAATAACTTTATGCTCTTATGTATCTATATTATACCACATTGGTAATGTGATGTCAAGTTTTTCGTGAAAAAAAATCTGGGTTTGGTGTGAATATCGGCAAAAACGGTTATAATTTTGCGTCTAATCACATCAACTTGCGTTAATTATACCTGTATTTGCAAGTTTTGTCAAATTAATTCCGAAAAAAGTTTTGTCGGGTGGTGTGAACCCTTAAATCCCGTTTATCAACAGGACTCGCTTTTGGTATGTGGGTTCTTCCTATTTTATTTAACACTGTTAGTATACAAAAGGTTACAAAAAAATGCAAGAATTTTTTAATAGTTGACTGTGTTATTAAGGCGACAGCCCTTGCATGATGACGTTCTTGCTCTCGAAAGAAAGAATCCCAGCCAGAGGTATCCGCAAAGACCTCATTCATGATGTCTCCTCGTCGCCGGACAGACGAGACGAGTTGGGTTTCGCTATTTTGTTGCTGCGCTTTTTTTAAGTAAAACAGAAAAATAATGCAACACTATAGAAAATAACACACATCCGCCATGCAGGGTTTTTGCTGGGGTGTTTCCTTAAGGGTTTGCAACCCCGCCTGCTATAGATGTCTCGTTAATTGTAGGTTTCACTATAAGTGTAATATATTTCGGATATGTTGTCAATCTCAATTTTCGGTCCTCAGTTATGTTGGAAGATGAACTGTGATTGATTGGATTTATGGGATTTGTCGTGATGCCGCCCCTACGGGGCTTAGGTTTTTTGGCCACACGCTGCTATAGACATACCGTCGCTACGCGACTGAAGAGGGTTTTGAAGTCTTCAAGGGTTCCACATAGAATACGGTTCGGTTAGCGATGCAGATCGCATCTGGGGTTTTTGCTGGGGTGTTTCTTCAGGGTTTGATGAAAATTGATTTATTAATTCGGTAATATCGGAACGTGCGATGAATCGCACGACTACGAACCCACCCGTTTGTAGTAGGGCAATTCATTGCCCGTCAACTACCGATTTATTTTTTCAAACTTCATTAACCCCGCCACTGTAAAAGTAATTACAGAATCTACTATAAAATTCAGTTCAGATTTAGGAGGTCGCGTCTATTGATGAAGGGTGGGGGTATGCACACCTAATACGGTGAGGATATTTCGCAAAACGTCGAGTTGTGGTGAACAGTCGGCATCAAGTGCATCAGAGAGGTTCTTGAGATCACGGTCTGTCAGGGGCGTGAATTCACCCGAAGCGGTTCGTGCTTCTACGACGTTTGTGATGGCGCGTGCAAGCATTTGGGTGTCGCCGTCTTCGGCGTAATGCTCCAATGAAGTTTCAAGATACAGTTTTGCGAATTCTGGCTCAGCAAGGTCCTTGAGAAGATAGTCTCTGAAATCCGCTGTGCAGTCGAATATAGATTCGTTATTGATAATCATTGTCCTTCACACGCTCCAAAAATTCGTTCCAGTATACTTGAGCTCTTACGATATCGCGTTGCTGCGTTCTTTTCGTACCACCACCAAGTAGGATGACAACCCTGTTGCGAAAAAGACCGAAGTAAACACGATATCCAGGACCGTAGTCGATTCTCAATTCGTATAGCCCGCTGCTCAACCATTTACAATCACCCGGATTCCCATGTTGTAATCGATCAATCCTACTCGTGATGATTGCCTGCGTTTTTCGATCTTTGATGCTTGTATACCATTGTCGGTAAGGGTCCCGTCCATTGGGTGTGATATAATTGCGTACACCTTCAGGTCGGATTTGAATATTTTAAGTATAATATATTTTCGATATGTTGTCAACCTCAATTTTAGGTCACTGGTCAAAATCACTGGTCAGATTTGAATGGATTGTGTTATTATATTACTAAAGTTTGGACAGTTTTTTGTAGCATAGGAAACCGTTGGTCTCCTGTGTATCTTCTGTAGCATAGGAAACCGTTGGTTTCCTGTGGCAAATTCGCAGTTACCGTTATTTTTCAGCGAGTTCTGTGGCAGATGAAATACCAAAGAAAATCCTTTCAACCTCTGAGAACGCAACTGAAATGCGACATAAATTGTCCAAACTACTGTATTATATTATTATGTAACAATCAGGAGGTCTAAGAATCATGTCAGCGAACATCGCTATTGCGCAGCTGCTTCTGAGTGCGTTTGTTGTTAGCGTTGCTTTAATCTGGGGTATCTTCCGATACCGACGGGGTGATTATTACCGGCGCGACCGCTATAGTAAACTCCACGCATATCTGCTCTGGATATTCGGTGGACTCGTCGGTGTGAGTATGTTTTATCCGCTCTCGTTCCTGTATACGGAACACCTCTGGCACGAGAGCCTCGGTTCCGAAGGTATCTTCTGGCGGCTTCACCGGATCCGGTGGGGGTTCTTCACGCTCTGCTTCATCGTTGCTGCAGGGTTCATGAACATCAACGCCGCGATAGCGAACGTGCTGTGCCCCGAATCGCGGGCCTTCCGACGCTGGACGCATACACAGACCTTCTCGTTCCATCGGACTGTCCTCTGTATCACCATCGTCCTCGGGCTTCTGATGGCGATACCGATGCTCCTGCTCGATGATACCGTCGTCCGATACCTCAACCGCCCCGATGCAGCAACCGCAGTCGCTGAAGACGGACTACACTTCGGGAAAGATCGGAATTTCTATCTCTTTAACTACCCGATGCACAAATGGATGAGCCTCTGGGTACAGATTCTGCTGTGGGTGACGTGTCTCGTTGTGGGGCTGCTTTATAATTTCTACTACCGTCGCGATGCGCACACGATGGCGCGCGTCAAACGGCACATCATCTTTCACGGTACGGCGCTCTGGTTGCTGCTGCTGATCGTCGCAGGCTGGCGGAGTTTTGCGAACCTCTGGGGTAAGGTCTATACGCGACCCTTGACGACCGGATTCGAGACGCTGCACGGGCTGTTTTATGTAGACTTCCACCTCGCAGGTGCGACAAAAATCTATTGCGGGGTACTCATCGGTATCGGCGTTGTTATCCTGCTGAACCTCTTCTGGCGACGCCGGCTGTTGTGGTACGTAACGGCAGCAGTCTGGGGGTTGGGCTACGTCCTGCTGATTCATGTCTACCCGTTAGGTCTACACGTTGCACGGATGCGTGTCGAACCGATCACGAGAGAGCAGCCGTACCTCCAGCAACACATTGAAGAGACACGCCGCGCCTTTGAACTTGATACCATTAACACGGTAGACTTTGAACCGGGACCCGCGACATTGGAGATGATAACAGAGAACGAGGCGATTAAAAAGAATATACAGATCTGGGATCGGCGCGTGCTACATGAGGTACTCCGGGAGCAACAGATCGAACAGCACTACAATTTCCACCCCTACACCGATGTGGACCGGTACATCGTCAACGGTGAGTATCGGCAAGTCCTAATTGCAGCCCGCGAAATCGACCCGGAACTCGATATTATCGGGTGGGACCGCTTGAAGACGGACCTGAACCCATTTGTTTATGGCTACGGTGTCTGCGTTGCCCCGGTCAACGAATTCGTCGGTGAAGGTTTACCGAAACTTTGGGTCAAGGATATACCTATAGACTACGAAGGCTATGAAGACCTGAAAGTCGAGTCCCCCCAAATCTACTACGGTGAGATGATCCGTAACTATATGATTGTCAATACGAACCGCGATACGGGTAGCGGTGCTCGTGCGGTTGGGGAAACTGACGCGGCTGGGGAAACTGGGGAAACTGAGGAAACCGAGGAAATACCGGAATGGAAGCTGCACGTCTATAATGGCGACGGCGGTGTCCCGATAGGGGGCTGGTTCCGAAGGTTGTGTTTCGCGCTCCGCTTCGATTTCTTACCGATACTCATCTCAGAGAAATTGACACCGGAGAGCCGGATTATGTTCCGCCGTAAGATCGGTACGCGCGTCAACAAACGGCTCGTCCGCGATCGCGTCTCCTATATCGCACCGTTTCTTAACTATGACCCCGACCCGTATATTGTCATCAACGAGGGTAAACTCTACTGGATTATTGATTTCTACGTGACGAGCCGATATTATCCGAACTCACAGGTGTATATCGACGATCAGACGCAAATCTCCGAATCAGGTATCGATCCTTACGATGAACCGGATTTCGACGCCTTCAACTACATCCGTAATTCTGGTGTTGCTGTTGTAGATGCGTATACGGGCGCCGTGAACTTCTACGCTGTCAAGGAAAAGGAAGATGAAGAGGTGATGGCGGCGTATCAGAAAGCGTTCCCGAATCTCTTTAAGTCACTCTCCGAAATGCCAGAGGGTTTGGCGGCGCACCTGCGGTACCCAGACTACCTGACACGCATCCAAGCGACCCTCTACGGCAAATACTACCAGCAGGCAAAGGGTTTCTATAATAAGATAAACCTGTGGTCGATCCCGAAAGAGGCGTACTATACCACAGACTCGGATCAAGAGATGATGCCGTACTATGCGATGCTGCAGCTGCCCGGTGAGGAATCCATCGAATTTGTGAATGTGATCCCGTTTGCACCGCGGGCTCGGGATAGACAGTTGAAAGCGTGGATGGTCACACGTTGCGATCCACCGCACTACGGTGAACGTATCATTTATGTATTACCGGAAAATGCCGGGATCGCTGGTCCGACACAGGTTGAGGACGACATTAATAAAAATATAACACCTTACGAGCGGAATTGGAAAGAAGCGAACGATGTGATTCGCGGGAATCTATTGATCATCCCCGTTGAAAACGCCCTGTTTTACCTCGAAGCGATCTATCTTCAAGCAAAGAAACCGAAGCAAAAGAAAGGTGAGAAGGTCGAGGCGGACGCTAATAAGCCGCGGCGTCCGAAATTAGAGATGGTTATCTTGAAAGCAGGGGCGAATGAACTTGACGCTGTAGCCGCGAACACCTTCGAGGAAGCGTTGAATTTCTTGATGTTCGGGTTCCCGGCGGAAAACGGTGAAGCGAAGAATGGTGAGAAACCGAAAACGATAGAGGAACTCTTCCAGCAGATCGAGCAGCTCGATGCCTCAACCGATGCCCAGAAGCGGCAGCTCTTTGAACAGATCGCGAATATGTTGAAAGCGCAGGGGGATAGGTAGTTTTCAGTTAACAGTTACCAGTTTTCAGTTAACAGTTAAGAGATTGTAGGTTGGAAGGTTTCTACTTAGAATCCGATTCGGTTGCAAACCGAACCGACCAGACCTGGGGTCTATCGCTGACGGCTTTCGGCTATCGGCTGACAGCCATTAACGGATTGCATCAGCGCGGAGGACCTCATAATACGGCGAACATTCGGATAACACCTCCGTCAATGCCGACGGAAACGGCTCCGATTTTGGACGATACGGCGCGAATCCGGTACTCCGATGCACATTCGTATACCAATACGGTGCCCAGACACCATCCGCAGGGTTCCCACCCGTCTCCCACGATAACATCGAGCCCTCAAACGCTAAACCGAGCCGTTCGCAGAGTTGACGCAAAACGCCACATGGATCCTCTAAAAGCAATTGCGCATCAAGAATCGGTGGGGATTGACCGGCGGCACGGAGTGAGAGGAACAGATCGTGTTGGGTCTTGAGTCCGGTATCCGCGAGCGTCGGTGTACCGATGATCTTCGCAAGCGATGGGAGCATCTCGCGCGGGTCCCGGATCAAAAAGACGTTGCGCGTCTGTTGTAGGAAGCTGAGGTCTATATCAATGAGGTGGTGCGCCATCTGTTTCATGAAAAGCACGGGTCTGTCGCAGGGCCCGCGGATGACATCCCGAATGACGACCACTGCATCGGTGGACATGGATGCGAGGACTTCGGCGGTGCCAGGATGTGTGCTATCCGCGGCGTCGGCACCGTATTTGGTATGGAGATAGTGGGCGTAGAGGGGTTCGTCGATGACCTGCGTATCGCTGCGTTGTGCGAAGGCGTACATGACCGCAGTAGAAACGTTCCGCGGTCCCGACCAGAGGCAGACCCGTTTTGTTTGCACGTGTTTTTTGATTCCCTTTTCTTTGTCTTAATATATAAAGGTATATAGTGGCTGTTAGAAGTCAGATGAACTATAATTGATGAGATTTATGGGATTTCCCATGATAAGAGGTTCTGATTAAAAGTGGCTGTCGGCTGTTTACCGATTATCTTCGCCTACGGCGTTTGCGTATTGGTGATGCGGTTTCCGACGCTTCCGGCACCGTCCGATCTTCAACGACTGGCACGACTTCTGGGACGATAGGCGGACGTGAGCGCGCCCAGAATATAAGAGCAATACCGACGATGAAGGCTATAACACTAAAAATCTGTGCCGCTGTCATCCAACCGAATACCTGCGGCGTGATACGCCAGAATTCCGCGATAAAACGTTCAATACCTAATAAAATCAGACTTGCGCCGAACAATAACCCTTGAAACGATTCCAACTTCAGCCGCTGCGACCAGAGGATACCGAAAAATGTGAACGACATCAGCGTCTCATAGATCGGGGTCGGATGCACGGGTACATCCGTTGGTACAGTACCGTTCGGGAACGCCATCGCCCAGGGTAGGTCCGAGGGTGGCCCGTAATCGCCATCGCCTGCTAAAAGGCAACCGATGCGGCCGATCCCGTATCCGAGGAGTACGACTGAACCGACAATATCAATCGTTGCGAGTGTCGGGTTCGGTGAACGGACGACGACGAAGATGACACCGAGACATCCGCCGATGAAACCGCCGTACCAGACCAACCCACTCGTAGAGAAGAGTTCCGCAAACGTGATCTGGCCGTCTAAGAGTGCCGCATAAATTTTCGCGCCGACGATACCGCCGACGGCAGCAGCAACGACGATTGTCGCCGCAACATCCGGCACGAATCCGCGACGTTTCAAGTCGTGTTGTATGACAAATACAGAAGTAATAAACGCCGTCGCTAACATGAGTCCGTAACTATGGATACCGATCGGACCAAAATCGACAATCGTCGGGTACATTGCTATCTATTCTCCTAAAGTAAAACTTACAATTAACGAGGCATCTATAGAAGGCGGGGTTCCAAACCCCGCCTGCAGTAGAAACCTATTCTCCTAAATCAGGGTTTCACAATCTGCTGCTGCTTTAGTGTTTCTACTTCCTGTGTGAGGATTTCAACCTTTCTTGTAAGTGATCGCTCTCTTTCGCTCCGCCATAGCCTGATAATTTGTGGGATAGCAATCGCTGCAACAATGAGAGCGATCAACGCATACACAAAGTAAGTAAGGAGTGTGATTTGTTCCTTTACGCTTTGCTCGGATTTGTGAATCGCTTCTTTTAGTTCCTGCCTGACACTGCCAATGTCGTCTTTTAATTCCTTCTTGACAGCGGCAATCTCCCCTTTTAGTTCCTGCCTGACTGCGGTGCTTTCCGCCTTGACTTCCTCTTTAACAATTAACCGAATCTTATCGAGATCGGCATCGGTTAGCGCGCCAAAGGCAGGCAGCGCGATTACACAAAAGAGTATTGAGAAAAAAAAGACAGTTTTCATAGTGTGTGTCCTTTATAGAAGGCGGGGTTACAAACCCCGCCTGCAGGCGCGTCCAGCCTCTACGAGGTCGGTATCGGCATTTGTCCGTCAATGACGGGCTGGGAGACCCAGCCCCTACGAGGTCGGTATCAGCATTCGCCGAAAAAAATAAAAAGGTTATTATCTAATATCATTTCTGTTAATAAATCTCTCTTTACGTAGAACAAACTGTTAGTTTGTTGCGCAGTGTTACACATTTTACGAAAACCGATAATGTGATAACAGCGTTTAGAAATGGTATAATATCGCTTAACTGAAAACCGAGTACTGTGTACTGACAACCGAAAGGTTTTCGTAGAAAACCGTACTGAAAACTATTCTCCCAGATACGCCTGCCGGACGCGTTCATCGGCTAATAGGTCGTCAGAGGTGCCTTCGATTGTAATCTCACCGGTTTCCATGACATAGCCGCGGTCGGTTACTTGTAAGGCGATCTGCGCGTTCTGTTCGACGAGTAGCACCGTCGTGCCGTCGGTGTTGATCTGTTCGATAATCTCAAATATCTGTTTAACGATGAGGGGTGCAAGTCCTAAGGAGGGTTCATCAAGCAGTAGGAGCCTTGGACGTGACATCAGTGCGCGTCCGATGGCTAACATCTGTTGTTCGCCGCCGCTGAGACTGCCGCCGCGCTGCTTCTGGCGTTCTTGGAGGACGGGGAAGAACTGGAAAATCTTGTCAAGATCCGCCACAATACCGTCCCTATCGTTTCGCTTATATGCCCCGAGTTCGAGGTTCTCAAGGACAGTCATATCAGGGAAGATGAGCCGTCCTTCGGGTACCTGTGAGATGCCGAGTACGACGCGATCTTCCGCTGAAGTCCGCGTTATATCTTGTCCCTCGAACTCGATAGCACCGTTCACAGGTGTATGGATCCCGGAAACGGTCATGAGTGTCGTCGATTTTCCGGCACCGTTGGCACCGATCAAGCAGACCATCTCGCCAGCGTTAACAGTCAGTGAGATTCCGCGCACGGCTCGGATATTGCCGTAATAGGTATGAATGTCTTTAAGTTCAAGCATAGTAATTAGCCATTGGCTGTCGGCTATTCCTCCGCTACGCCGAGGTAGGCTTCGATGACGCGTTCGTCGTTCTGTACGTCTGCGGGTTCGCCCTCACTGATTTTCTCTCCGTGATCTAAAACCGTTACCCAATCCGAGATTTGCATGACGAGTTTGACATCATGCTCAATCAGGAGGACGGTAACACTCTGTTCGCGTATTGCATAGATGAGATCAATGAGTTCTTGTGTTTCTTGCGGGTTCATTCCGGCGGCGGGTTCATCGAGGAGCAGGAGTTTCGGTTCAGTCGCCAACGCCCGCGCGATCTCGACGCGTCGTTGGTCGCCGTAGGAGAGGTTACCAGCTGTCTGGCCACTGATGTTACTTAACCCGACGAATGTCAACATCTCGTGTGCCCGTTCGGTGATAGCTGCCTCCTCCGATGTCTGACGCTGCGTACGGAAGACTGCGCCGATGAATGTACTCTCCGTTCTCGGATGTCTCCCAATCTTGACGTTATCAAGGACTGTCAGGTCCGTGAAAAGCCGTATATTTTGGAAGGTTCTACCGATCCCGAGTGCCGTGACTTCGTCCGGACGTAGCCCAGAAATCGGTTCGCCTAAGAATTCGACAGTCCCGAATGTCGGTTTATCGAGTCCTGTGACGCAGTTAAAGAGTGTCGTTTTACCAGCACCGTTAGGGCCGATTAGGCTGAAGATTTGTCCGGGATGCACCGCCATCGTCACTTCCGACAAGGCAATAACACCGCCATAGTGCCGACTCAGTCCATTCGTTGAAAGCAGCCGTATAGACGTGTTTTCCATTATCGTCTCCTCATCAAGGTCTCTACCTTTAAGTATACTTTAACTAAAAGGTGTAAGTCAATTGGTTTTTTTAAGAGTTATCCGTACGGTTTAGGGGCCCAAACGATAGCTCGTAGGGGTTGGGTTACCCAACCGCTACGGTTCCCGCCGTGTATGCAAATAATTACGGGATCCACTATAACTGACAACTGAGTACTGATAACTCTTAAAACCATTTTGACATCTGCCGCTATATGTGCTATACTTTAATTAAGTTTCTATAAGCAGACAACCACGGTGATTTAGTTTTAGCTTTCTATAAACATACCTTCGCTACGCGACTGAAGAGGTTTCTGAAGGATTCAAGGTTTCTTTGTAAATCCCAGACCTGGGACCACTGAAAGATTTTTTTCTTGAAGAAAATCGTACTGTATACTGACAACTCTTATGAAAACACCGCTCGAATACTGGTTAGCACTCGCCTCCGTTGAAGGACTCGGTAGCGTCCGCATTCGGCGGCTCATCGCACGTTTCGGGAGCGCGCAGGCGATCTTCGAGGCAGAACTGCCAGAAATCGCCCGTCTTCCATCTTTCAACCCGGTCCTCGCCTCCCGGATCCTCACAGTCGCGGGTAACTTTGAGACCCTCCGCAAAAGACTTGACGCGCTCAAGGCGCAAGAGGTCAGGGTGATGTGTCCGGAAGACGAGGCCTATCCGCCACAACTCAAAGAGCTGCCCGACGCGCCCGGTATCCTCTGCAGCGTCGGCACATTAACCGAGCTCAGTGAACGGTGCGTGGCGATCGTCGGCACCAAAGAACCGACTGCCGAAGGTATGCAACTGACGCTTTCACTCGCGACACAGCTCGCACTCGCCGGATTTACTGTCGTCAGTGGACTCGCTACGGGTGTCGATGCTTATGCGCACGCCGGTGCACTCGCCGGAATGGGTAAAACTGTCGGCATCGTCGGTAGCGATCTCTCGGCGATTTATCCAGCTCGGAACAACTCGCTCGCCACAAAAATCTATGAACACGGATGCCTATTTTCCGAACACCCGTTCCCGACAACACCCTCGCCCGGCAACCTTATCCAGCGTAACCGTATCATTAGTGGGCTCTCTATGGCAACAATCGTTATAGAGGCAGCGAAAACCGGGGGTGCCATGCACACGGCACAATACGCGCAACGCCAAGGCAGAAAAGTTATCACATGCAGATGGGAGACACAGCACACATTAGGCGAAGGGCCCCGCGAGCTGATCCGTACCGGTGCCATCCCGTTCGCATCCACGGAAGTCGATAAAGTCATTGATATGTTGACGCATCCCGAACGCCTCGAAACATACAGCAGCAGTGCCGCCACCGAACAGATAGGACTCTTTGAAACAGTACTTAGTTAACAGTTAACGGTTAACAGTTAAGAGATGAGCGGTAATCCCAGCACCTCTTAACTGATAACCAAAAGCGCAGCGTACTAATAACTGACAACTATTAACTGAAAGGTTTTTTAGAAAAAAAACCGTACTGACAACTGACAACTATTAAAATATTTATTGCTTTTTTTTTTAATTTCTAGTATACTATATAATGTCCTTAAACTTGATTGTTACAAACGTGTACCTTATTTTTCTTGACATCGTTTAAATTTAAGGTAAAATTATACGAAAAAATGAGTTTTCTCTTGACAAAAGAGACGAATTCTCGTATAATTAGCAAAAATCCGTATTTTAACCTTTACAAAGTTTGCATTTTTTGCTAAACTTTGAGGAACTCGTTTAGACATCAGACTTTCGGCTGAGGCACTTAACACTACGAATTGTATTTTTAGGGTTAACTGCTCTCACGGAATTTTGTTCTCAACATATTAGTTTGCTCTCAACGCTTTGCGTCAAGGACAACGAACGAAATAGCCCTACGTTACTCAACTTAACGAGAATATAATCGTCGGTTCCACCAGGTGTTGAAACGTATACTCAACATCAGAAACGGGACCAGAAGTTTCCTAAGGACGCAATTTTGTAAACGTCCTTAGGAAAACCGAAAGTTTTTACGGCACCCAATCCGAAGGGTGTATTTTGATAAACCTACAATTTTTTAAGGAGTTAACTCTAATGGCAAAATTGTTTAGAACCTTCGCTTTAGTATTTGCAGCCCTATTCGCCCTTTCGCTCATAGTCGGTTGTGGTGGTGATGGTGATGGTGATGGTGATGAACCCGCAGCAGCTGCCTTCTCAAGTGCGACACCACCGAGTGGCGACCTCGCAGCGAATGGCACAATCACTGTTACCTTTGATAACGACCCCGGTGAGGTAACGGCGACTCCAGGGACCGTCGCAGGTTCCGGTAAATCTCGCACAATCACGGGGCCGTTCACAGCAGGTGCTTTGAGCCTCACGCTCACCTGGACCAATGGTGATGGTAGCCATACGCTTAGTTACAACGTCACTGCCGCAGATGAAACGGCACCGACCGTCACAGGCGGAACCGTTGAAGATGGCGAGGAAGATGTTGATCCCGCAGAAATCAATGACGGCGGAATCGAAATTACCTTCAGTGAAGAAGTCAGTGGTAACATCGCCCTGCAGACCGAAGCTGGCGACAACGTCGGTTGGATCGGTAATGTTGATGGCACAACTGGCACCCTCGAACTCGTCGCAGGTAAAGAGATCGGCAACGAGACAACCTATGTTATTAAAGGTACTGTCTCCGATGGCGCCGGTAACGAACTTGCTGTCGAAATTACCTTCACAACCGCAGCTAAAGAGTAAATTTGAGGCTATTTCGATAATAAGGCAGCGTATTTCTAATACGCTGCCTTTTTTTTCGATTAGTTGTCAGTTAACTGTTAACAGTACTCAGTTTAAGAGATACCTGATTAATCACAGTATCTCTTAACTGAAAACTATTAACCATAAAGGAATATCAGAACCAAAAACTGAGTACTGAAAACTGAAAGGCGACGCAGTCGCCGTACTGAGTACTGTTAACCATCCATTTTTCTATTTACACAATTTTCGTATTAATGCTATAATACATCGAAAATCTATCTAAAAGGTAGGCGCGAGTGTTTTTGCTTGGGTGTTTCTTAATGCTCGCCATCTTGGACATTGGGATCGGTGCGGTTAGAAACCGCACCTACCGGTGTGTCTATATATTTTTCGATTTACGATAAAAACCATTTTTTTTTGAACGGTTTTGAAAAAAATCTTGTCTAACCAATTAGTCAGTTAGAAAATTAGAAACTGAAACCTTGAGGAGTAAAGTTCGGTGGATAGAACGGAAGCCTTACTCATTGCCGATCTCTGTGAAGGTGACGAGACAGCATTGGCACCGTTGATCGAAAGATACAAACGGATGGTCTACCGCCTGGCGGTGCAGATTACCAAAAACCGCGCCGATGCCGACGATGTCATGCAAGAGACCTTTATTAAGGTCTACCGCTCAATTCACACCTTCCGAAAGGATGCCACTTTCGAGACGTGGCTCTATCGGATTGCTGTGAATGAGGCCCTCAACTTTGTCAAACGTAGAGACCGACACCGAGAATGTACGCTCGAAACTTCTACGGAAGCGGAATACGAGTCAACCGTTCGTCAGAAGGCGCAGGTTGCGAACGATCCACATGCCCAAGCAGAGAAATCCGAACTCCGGCAACACGTCACAGCAGCGGTGAACAGTTTACCGGTTAAACATCGGACAGTCGTTATCCTTCATGAGTTTGAGGGCCTCACGCACTCGGAAATCGCGTCAATCCTTAACTGCTCGGAAGGGACAGTCCGTTCACGGTTGCACTACGCCCGCAAAAAACTCCGAATACTGCTCAAGCCGTATATGGATGCCAGAACGATATAATTGGAAGCACATAGTCTCGTGGAGAAAACCGATGAGATCCAAGTGTCAGAAAATAGAACGCCTTGTATCTGACTATATAGACGGCACACTGTCCGAACAGCAGACCGCCGATGTGACATCACATATCCATTCTTGTGGGTCGTGTAAACGAGAGGTCGCCGAGTTGAAAAAGACGAAGCACCTTCTTAAAAACTTCTACATCGAACCGGAAGCACCGGACACCTACTACGCCCAATTTTCGACGCAACTTCGGCAACGCATCGAAGAGAGCGCGCCGACTGCCTTGCATCAGCGGCTCGCTGCAGCCGTAACGCGTTTCGACTGGCAGCTGCGGACAGAGGTGTACCGATACACCGACTACTTCCGACTTAGCAGATTCATCTCCATTAGACAACACGCACTACCTTATTACGTCCTTGCATTAGCAATGCTGATGTTAATCGCGACCCCGTTCCTGCTAACACATTTTCCGTTAGAAAATCGGAACGAACATGTCCACTCGCCATCTACCGCCGTAGACAGTGCTGTAACGTTGGCAGTCGCGCAGGAGAATGCGGCATCACAAAGCATCAACACACGGCGGAACCTCAACAGTGAACGGACGACAGAAATACCGGCTGTAGATTCCGGCTCCGACATCTGGAAATTCACCAACGACCGCGTCGGAGATGGTTATATCTTTACAACACTCGAAAAAAAGGATTCCGATAGGGTACCGAGCGTCGCGTTAGATATCGATTCCGAATTACTCACGTATGCTGAATTCCCCGTACAAGACGCAACCCGGGAACGGCTGACGGGTCGAGATGTCCTCACGGATAGACGGTATGCACTCCTGCTGCTACGTGGTATCAACAGAAGCCAACATGCACGCCAGCAGTACCAACGGAAACGGAGCGAATTCAGAGGATTTTCACACAAATTGTTAGACGTACCCCTCGAAATGATGTCTGTCGAAGTCGGATACGATCTGATAGAGTTATAGCAAGATAGTTGTCAGTTAACAGTACGATTTTTCTGCGAAAAATCTTTCAGTACTCAGTTAAAGAGGTCTCTTTTGGCAGTAGCAAGAATGGTAACCGCTACAAATAATCTCTTAACTTATAACTGATAACTGAAAGCGCAGCGTACTTATAACTGATAACTACTTATAACTGATAACTGATAACTACTAATAACCAATTAATATCTAATTTTGTAGGCGTGCTTTCGGCTCGCCGATGTAAACAAGGAGAACATAATGAACCCAAGGATTTTGGGAATTATCGGAGGCCTCGCTTTAATTATTGCCCTCCTTTCTCCCTTCATGATGGGTAGCTCCAAAAAGGTTGAGCAGCTTTACAACGACGCTGAAGACCTGTTTGGACAGGCAGATTATGAAGGTGCGATTGCTAAGTATAACGAGGCTCTCGAAGAATCAACGAAGCGTGGTGTGAAGACCGAAGTTATTGACAAGGACTTCCCAACGCTCGGTAACTTTAGGATCGCAGTCAGTTACTCGCGTCTCGCTGAACAGTCTGGCGATGTCAATCACTACGACACTGCGATTTCGTACATTGAAAAGGTTGCGCCGACAGCGACTGTTCCGAAACACCAAGAGGGTTTAACCTATCTCTGGGGCCATATCCTCTACCGGACAGAACAATTTGAGCTCGCCGAGCCGAAATTCATGCAGCTCATCGAAAACTTCCCGAACAGCCTTTTCGTCGAAAATGCTTGGTACGGCATCGGGCAGCTGAATTACAAACTTCAGAACTACGAGGACTCCAGACAGGCGTTCAAAGCCGTGCTCGACGGGTTCCCGAACTCCGATTTTAAGGACGATGCGCAGCACCTTATCGCGCAGTCGTTCCTCAATGAATCTAACTACGAGCAGGCGTATCAAGAATTCGACAAGATCGCGACAGAGGAATATAAGAACTACCCGGAATTGCAAGCGGAAGCGATGTACAAAGCCGCTTTCAGCTTGAACCAACTCGGTCGCGACGATGAAGCGATCGGTCGGTATACCAACTTCATCACGCAGTTCCCGGAAAGCCAGCTCGTTACAGCGGCGTACTTCGACCAAGGCGCGATTTACGCACGGCAGAAAGACTATGACAACGCCCGCGTGAACTACGAGTTAGCACTCCAAAATACCGCTGACCGATCCGTCCAAGCCGACATCCAGTCGGAAATCGGGCGTACATATTCCGATCAAGGCGATTACGAAAACGCTATCGTCTCCTACAATTTGCTCCTCACAGAATATCCTGAGAGCGAATTCATTGCGGAAGCGAAAATCGGTATCGCTGATAGCCACTTCAGTTTAGAAAACTGGAGCGACGCGACCGTTGCTTACGAACGGGTTATCAACGAACACCCGGAAGAGACGGATTATATCCCGTTCTCCTCATACCGGATCGGGGAGGCGTACTACAACCTCGGCACGGCGCAGCGGACGAGTGGCGATATAGAGATCGGGACGGCGACACTCGAGCTCTCATTGCAGTGGTACCAGAAAACGATTGACGACTTCCCGCAGGACCCCGTCGCACCGCACGCGCTCTACGGCGCCATCTGGGCACTTAACGATCTCGAACGGCAGGAAGAACTCGAAACAGTTGCTCGTGAGTTCATCGAAAAGAACAAAAACGACAACGAATTCGACATCCTCGCTGCTGAGGTACAACTCCGCTTCGCAGACATCAAACGGACGGAGTTCAAACAGTACGCCGAAGCCGCCCAAGAATATGCAAAGTTGTGGGAATACCGCGATCTACCGAAGTTCCATCTCGTCAAACTGATGGGTAAATTCTTTGAAGGACGCTCCTACTATGAAGCCTCGAAACCTGAAGGCTACGTAGAAGGCGATCCGGGTGAAGGCTTCAACGAAGAATATCTCCAGAAGTCTGTCGCGGCGTATCAAGATGCGGTCGCTAAGTTTAACGATGATACCTTCCTCCCCGGCGTCGCGGAAGAACGGTACGATGACTTCAGCGAACGCGGTGCACAGGTGGAAGCCTGTGTCATGAACGAAGCGCTCTCACACGAGATGCTCGGCAGCTGGCAGCAGGCACGCGACCGGTACGCATCGATCCCCGAAACGAGTGAATACTACGAACGCGCACTCCTGCTTATCGCGAACAGCCACGTCAAAGAAGGCGATAAAGAGGGCGCGATTAGCTATTACAACTCCATTTTAGATAAACTCGCTGATGCCGATAACCGCTCCTTAGCGGAAATCAAACTCGCTGATCTGCTCCGGGCAGAGGAACGGTTCGAGGAAGCGGCTGTCCAGTATCAAGCCGTGGTTGAGGGTAACCCGACAGGTGAATATGCGGACGATGCACTCTACCTCGTCGGTCTCTGTTACTACCAAGCGGCATCTGAGAAACCGGAACTTTTGGAATCCTCCGAAACCGCTTTCAAACGAGTCATCGCTGACTACGGCGATAGCCCAAACGCTGTTGAAGCGTATTACGGGTTAGCACTCGCCTATCGGGATGCTGCACAGAAGCAGAACCAAACGGATAAATGGCCCCTCATCCTCGAACTCGTTGATGAGGCAAACGCGAAGTTCACCGGAAGTGACGACGAGCTGGTTCTCAAAACACTCGGTCACATCGAACTCGTCAAAGCGACCGCGATTGAAAATTCGAGTGAAGATGTCGATACCGATATGCTCGTGGCATCTCTGAAACGGATCGTTGAAAACACGGGTACACAGGAAAACGCGCGTAGCCGTACGCAGTTGAAGGTTGGACATACCTACTACAGTGCGAAACGCTACGATGAGGCACTTGCGGAGTATCTCCTCTTCGTAGAATTGTTCCCGAACAGCGAATTCGCGCCGAACGCGCAATACCAAGCAGCGGTATGTCACTATCAAATTTCGCAAGCTGCGACGGATGCCGGTAGCAAGCAGCTCAGTCTGCAGAATACCATCAGTGCCGCTGAAAAAGTTGCGACCCTCACAAACGACGCCGACAACCTGATTAGTGCGAATTACACTGCCGGGTTAGCGTTCTTAGGGTTGGAGAACCCGAAAGGCGCGGCGGATGCGTTCCGAAAAGTCACGGCGTTGGAAGGTCAAACCGAAGATGAAGCCCGGAAAACGCTTGTCTTCCAAGCACACTCACGGCTCGCTGAACTCAACGGCACGCTCGGCGACCACGCCGCGGCTGTTCAAGAGTATCAGTACATCATCGAAAATACCGAAGATGTTGACCTGAAAGGACGCTCCTATTTCGCGATGGCATACGCGCAAGAGGAACAACTCAACGCCCATCAGGACGCATTGATGAGTTATCAGAACGCCGTCGAATTGGTCACGGATCCGATCACGAGAGCACAATCCTACTACCGGATGGGTCTGATTTATCAAGACGATCTGAAACAGCCTGATAGAGCGCTGGCGGTCTTCCAAACGCTGATCGGCGAATACAGCGGTTCAGCGAATACGAGCGTCGCCTCAATGGTCGCTGATGCCGGTATCCGGCGTTCGACCCTCTACGTCGCATTGGGACGTTTAGACGAAGCGATCGCCGAAGCGACGGAGGCACTGACTCGGACGAAGGGTAACCCGAATGCAAGCGTGGCAGAGAAAGCCGCTGCACAATATAACCTCGGTTTCCTCTACTCCGATAAAGCGCGCTCGGTTTTCCCTTCTGGAGAGGGCGCATCGACGAAACCGTACATTGAAACGAGTCGTCAAGCCGCAACGACCTTCTTTGAAGTCAATGCAATAGCGGCACCAGTTGAACAAGCAAATAAGGAAACGGTTATTCCGTACGTCCAGAACTCGCTGTTCCAAGCGGGTCAAATTTATTATTCTGTCGGTGTAGGGTTCAAATACTCCGAAGACCCGACGCAGCTGCCGCCGGACTTAGTCAATTCCCTCAAACCTCTCTCGCAATTCGTGGCGTACGCTGATAAGGGTATCTTCCCAGGGTCAGACAGCCTCACGAAAAACGTTGAGACATCGCTCAATTACATGGCTGGTGCCAATTTTGAGCTTGGGAGGATGCAGGTCGGTATAGACGGTGAGATGTCTGAGAAAGCGGTCGGTTACTTTGTCGCCTCTGCGGATGTGTTCCGCGATATGGTGCGTCGCTATCCGAACGCCGCCGACGCAGCGTTCTGGCAGTACCACGTCGGTGAATCCTATTTCGCCGCCCAGCAATTCGAGAAAGCCATCGAAGAATACGACAAGGTCCGCCAAGTGAACAAAAATCATAAGAGCGCGCCTGAATCGTTGTACGCGATCTCGACGTGTGCGCAGCTGCTCAGCGAAGCCGCCGTAGAAGCAGGCGATGCCGAAGCAGAGCAACAGTGGTACGACAGGCTGTTCGCTGCTAACGAGGCACTCGCCGCTGAATATCCAGAAAGCACATACACTGCCGATGCCCTTATCAACATCGGTAACAAGTACTTCAATGCCGGTTCAGAGGAAGGGATTGAAGAATCCGAACGTATCCGTCTCTATCAAGAGGCGATATCTCACTACCAGAGAGCGATCGATACCCCCGGCATCGGTGCCGAATCGAAATCGACAGCGCAAGGCTATCTCAACGATACTGCCAACGCGCTGGCTTACTACGAGTACGATCAGGCAGACAAGTTGTTAAACGAAGGGAAACTCGCAAGGGGTGAGGAACAGAAAACGCAGATTGAAGCAGCCATCGCAGGGTTCCAGAAAATTATTGAAGCGTATCCGACAAGCACGTATGCCGACCTCGGTCTCGTACAGATCGGTGAAGGATACATGGTATTAGCGGATAGCGATGACGCTTACTTCAATGACGCGTTGGAGTATTTCAACCGTTTGTGGGAGAAATACGAAACCACTCCACCTGCCGATTCAAAAGTTAACAATGCACTCACGTACGCACAAAGCCAAGTCCAAGTAATCTTGAGTTACATGCAGGCAAATAATTTGGAAATACGTGAAGGTGTTACCCGCGGTGGCGGTGGTGGTGGTGAGTAATCATTAAAGGCGGGGTTACAAACCCCGCCTATTTTAAGGGTAATCTAAAAAAGTGTATGATGAATTAATAGTGCCGCCGCGCGTGCTGCTCGGTCCCGGACCGAGTGAAGCAAACGCGCGGGTACTTAAAGCAATGACGACCCCGATGTTGGGGTACTTAGATACCAAATTCGTTGAAGTGATGGATGACACGGTGGCACTGCTTCGCCAAGTCTTCGGCACCACAAACAGATTGACCTTTCCTGTCTCAGGCACCGGTACTGCCGGAATGGAAGCGGCACTCGCCAATGTCATCGAACCCGGTGACGGTGTTATTGTCGGTATCAACGGCTACTTCGGTGAGCGGATCGCCGACATCGCCACGCGGTGCGGCGGTGCCGTTACAACCGTAGAAGCGGAATGGGGAACACACATCCCTGCAGAAAAAATTGCGGAAGCCGTTGAGAAAACGACGGCACTGAAACTTGTTGCACTCGTCCACGCGGAGACCTCTACCGGTATCCTCCAACCGCTAACCGATGCCATCGGGATTGCGCACGACAGTGGCGCCCTCTTTCTCGCCGATTGTGTGACATCACTCGGTGGACAACCTGTGGACATGGATGCACGCGGCATCGATATCGCATACAGCTGCACCCAAAAATGCCTCGCCGCACCCCCCGGACTCTCGCCTATCAGTTTCAGCGAACGCGCCGTTGACGTGATCCGAACTCGAAAAACGCCGATTCAGAGTTTTTATCTCGATATGACGCTCTTGGAAAACTACTGGCACGGTGAGACACGCGGCTATCATCACACCGTCTCTATGTCAATGATCTACGCATTACGGGAAGCGTTACGCGTCGTCTTAGAAGAGGGATTGGCAGCTCGCTATGCCCGGCACGAACTTAACGCACGCGCACTTCTCGCCGGCGCAGAAGCGATCAATTTACAACCCGCAGCTGAAGCCGGATACCGCGCCCCGATGCTCACAACGCTCCGTATCCCAGAAGGCATTGATGACGCAACTATCCGAAAACAACTCATTACAGACTACGGAATAGAGATCGGTGCAGGATTAGGTATCTTTGGCGGGAAAGCGTGGCGGATCGGATTGATGGGTGAATCTGCGAATGAACGGAATGTAATGCTTGTCCTCAACGCATTGGAGAAATTACTGATTGCGTCCGGACACAACGTGGAATCGGGTACAGCCGTCCACGCAGCAGCGCAGGTGTATTAATTAGTTATCAGTTAACAGTACGCAGTTGTCAGTTAAGAGGTGTGTTGTGGCAGTGAAACAAAAAGTAACCGCCACAAAATGTTAACTGAGAACTGAAAGTTTTTTTCGTAGAAAAAAATCGTACTGAAAACTAATAACTATTCCTATTCCCACTCGATCGTGCTGGGCGGTTTTGAACTTATATCGTAAACGACACGATTGATACCTTGAACCTCGTTGATAATCCTGTTAGAGATTCTCGCGAGTAGGTCGGCGGGTATGCGCGCCCAATCTGCTGTCATCGCATCGCTACTCGTGACAGCACGGAGCGCGGCCACGTTTTCATAGGTCCGCGCGTCGCCCATCACCCCGACACTCCTCACAGGAAGCAGCACAACCAATGCCTGCCAAATATCGTTGTATAACCCCGCTGCCTTAATTTCGGAGATAAAGATCGCATCTGCGGCACGGAGCACCGCCAAACGTTCATAGGTCACCTCACCTAAGACGCGGACGGCGAGCCCAGGTCCTGGAAACGGATGCCGTCCGAGGACATCGGACGGAACATTCAACTCAGCACCGACAGCGCGAACCTCATCCTTAAAAAGTTCCCTGAAGGGTTCGAGTAACTCAAACGGCATGTCCGAGGGCAGTCCACCGACGTTATGATGCGTCTTGATCGTTGCAGAAGGCCCCTTCACAGAAACACTCTCAATCACATCGGGGTAGAGCGTCCCCTGTGCAAGGAAACGGAAATCGTGCCCTATATCTGCGACCGCGCCCTTGAAGGTCTCAATGAACTGCGCACCGATCACCTTCCGTTTCTTCTCTGGATCCGTGATACCGGCTAACCCATCGAGAAAGGGTGCGACAGCATCTATAGCGATCAAGGGGATGCCGATCTTTTTGCAAGTCTCAACGACCTCAGCAGCCTCATTTTTTCGGAGCAATCCGTTATCAACAAAGACAGATACAAGTGCGTCGCCGATGGCTCGATGGAGGAGTGTCGCCAGGACCATAGAATCGATACCACCGCTGACGGCACAGAGGACGCGCGCATCACGGACCCGTTCCTGTATTTGTGCCGTAGCGCGTGCGACGAAAGCACGCATCGTCCAGGTACTGCGGCATCCACAAACCTCGCGTGCGAAGTTCGCCAAAATCTGGTCCGCATCTTGTGTATGCGCCACCTCCGGGTGAAACTGCAAACCGTAAAACCCACGATCCGTATCCGCCATAGCGGCGACAGGGGCGTTCTCCGTCTTAGCGATGATTTGGAACCCCGCCGGTGGCACCTCAATCCGATCCCCGTGACTCATCCACGCGGAAAAGTTCGAGGCGAGTCCCGAAAATAGGGGGTCGGTTCCGCTGAGTACTTGAAGCGGTGTGTGTCCATATTCCCGCTCGGCAGCAGGATGCACCTTTCCACCCGTTAAGAGTGCTGCCATGAGTTGCATACCGTAGCAGATACCCAACACCGGTACGCCGAGTTCAAAAAGTTTTGGATCGACTGTCGGGGCACCCGCTTCATAGACGCTCGAGGGACCGCCACTGAGAATGACACCTTTCGGCGCGATGGTTTTTACCTGCGGTAACGTTAAGGTATATGGATGGATTTCGCAATAGACGTTCTGTTCGCGTATCCGCCGCGCAATGAGCTGCGTGTATTGCGAACCGAAGTCCAAAATAAGGAGGGGCTCTTGCCGTGTTGATATACTGTCACTCGTGTGGCTCATATCTCAATAGACGGCATACGATCTATCGATCAATGCCGTTTCTTTACTGGTTAGGCACCGTTTCGCAACCGACGATACTACCGGTCTGCGAATCGAAAATTACGCCATAAGATCCGGGAGGCGCGAAATCAATATCGTTCAACATAGCCAAACCTGTGTTCGCGTCCTCTAAATAGTAAAACCCCTGATACGCGTGTCCGGGTGTGTCGATACACCGCACATGGTAACAGTGGTTGTGGAACTGAATCGTATTCCCGTAAATGATAATATACCTGTCTCCAAACAGGCTCATTGCGATCTGATTGACGACATAAGGATCCACGTTTTGCACGATACTTTAATTTGTTTTGATGATAATATCAATCCTTCGGTTTCGTTCCTCTTTATCGTGTCCATCAGTTGCGATAGGTTGCGTCTCGCCTAATCCTTCCGCCGTAATCCGGTTTGCATCGACACGTCCTTCATCAATAAGATACTTTTTAATTGTATCGGCGCGCCCGATACTCAATTTTTTCAATACGTTCGCAGTCCCCAAAGAGCTCGTGTGTACCTCAATATGGACAGGATAGGCATCGAACCCAGCCGTCCGTAGCACTTTCGCGAGTCCCGAAAAGGTTCCGAAAAACTCTTTCTCAATCAGCGTGCTGCCGTGTGCGAAGACGTTGCCATTAATACGGACGAGTACGCTATTGCGCTGTTCTATGACATTGGTAACCTTCGGGACCTGTTTTGAAGCGGCGACGAGGTCCGACTTCGCCGATGTCACTTGTACTGCATTTGTAATGGCGCGTTGCAGGTAATCTTCTGCCTCTTTGGCGGTATCAATAGCCATCTGATATTCCTTAGATGCGAATGCAGATATGGCTTTTTCATAAGCCGAATTAGCGAGTTTATAAAGCTGCGGCTCCAGCTGCGGCACTTGCGTTTCTTCTTGCGCCGAAATCTTTTTGCCGATACCCTCAACAGCCTCTTTCGCACGTGCTATCAGTGCACTTAATTCCTGCTGTGCGCGTTGCAGGTATTCTTTTGCCTCCGCTGTTGCGACAGCTGCTTCCGCAACCTGCTGCGCTCGTTCAGCCGACTGCTTCGCCTGTTCATAACGTCCGACATCAAATCTCTGTTTCGCCCGTTGTAGCTGCGTACTCGCTTCTTGGAACTGCTTCGGCGAATGCTGTACAGCATTGAGGATTTGTGCACGTTGGAGGACGACCTCTACCTGCGCAATCGCGATCCGAGCGTCCATTTCTGCCGCCGTCTTTGCCTGCTGATTTTGGACAGCCAACCGGTAAAGACTGTTTACGTGCGTCTCTACATCAGCGATAGCATCCTCCGCTTCGGTAAATGCGCCACGTTCAATGAAACCGAACGCCGACGCGATTGCCGCTTGGCTCCGCGCATAGTCCGCAGTGCTTTTAATAGACGGGTGGATTTCCACAGCGATGTTCGCAAGCGATTCGGCGATTCTTATAGGCGTGCGCAATTTGGCTTGGCGCAGCTGCGTCTGTAAATCAGCGATCTCTTTTGAAAGTTCCGTCCGCTGTTGTTCACCGGTATTACGTGCACTTTGGGCAATAGAGAGTTGTACCTCCGTGATCGCCTGATGGAGACGCGCAATTTCAAGTTCATGTTCATGCGCCGTAATGATCTGTTGATATATCTGTTCTCGGACATCAACGGCTTGCTGCCGGGCGTGACGCTGCCGTGTTTTCGCAATAGCGATCTGTGCGACCAATTCCGCCTGAGATGCGAACTCTGAACTTTGTGCGAGGTCCCCTTTTTCATAAGAATCACGTGCGAAGCTGAGGAGTTTCACGGCCCGTCCGAATTCCTCCGGCACCAAAGACTCCGCTTCCGATGTCGCTGCATCATTAATCGCCTGCTGTGCGTCTTGGAGCTGCGTCTCCAGCACGATTTCATTAATCTCTGGCTTCGCACACCCAAAAACGACAAGGCACGTACAGAAAAATAACCATCCGTAGAATTTCATCACTTCACCCTCAAACATGCAGCTAAACTTTCTTAATCGCTTCGTAAGGCATCAAATTCTTCTCTCGCTATCTGAAGCCGCTGGCGTACTTCAGCGACATTCTCCTCAGTGAGTGTCAGCTGTGCCTGTGCTTCTTCAACGACTGCCTCTTCACGAAGCGCGATAGCGGTCTCAGTTGCGATTCGTGCGTGGAGATATGCGCGGAGTGCCAATCGATACGCGCGTTCAGCATCACCAGCATCCATAGCATTCTCAGCCGTACCCAACATCTCCTCTGCGGCGCGGAAAGGTGTCCCTGCGGACTCCTGTGCGCCGACAGCATCCGCGGACGTGATTGCCACGTTTGCGTTTTGCATTGTCTCAACGGCGAGTTGTTGTAATTCGCCGCCGCAGCCAAGTACCATTGTCATCGCAATGAAACAGATTGCCCATCTCATATCGGTTTCCCTATTTAGATTAAAAAAGCCTCGCTCGGGCGACGCGCGATGCGACCCCCTAAGGCAAGGCTTCTGGTCATTCGTTCTCGGTGCGGATGTCCGCGCTAATATTCAGGACACTCCGTATAGACGCTCACCTTCCGGCGATATTTGTCTTTTCGTTCAAACCATACATATCCGTCAATTTTCGAGTAGAGTGTATAGTCGCTTCCGACCCCGACATTGTTACCGGCATGTATGTGTGTCCCGCGCTGCCGAGCGAGGATGCATCCTGCGGTGACAAAACTTCCAGAAAATCTTTTGACACCGAGCCGTTTACCGATCGTGTCACGTCCGTTCCGAGTACTTCCGCCGCCTTTCTTATGAGCCATTAGATTCTTCCTCCACCGCACCAATCGCGGTAATTTTCACGCGTGTAAATGATTGACGGTGACCTAATTTACGTTTATAACCCTTACGCCGTTTCGATTTGAAGACAACAATCTTTTTCGTGCGTGCCTGTTGAACGACCTCACCCGTAACAGCGGTGTTTTCAAGATAAGGCGAGCCGGCTTGCAACTGACCGTCATCATCAACGACAGCCAAGACAGACGGGAATTTAACGCTTTCGCCAACGTCTGCATCGAGTTTTTCAACATCAATCAGATTCCCGACTTCTACACGGTGCTGTTTCCCGCCGCTCGCAAAAACTGCATACATTTTTGAAATCACTCCTTTCTACTTAAATTATACCTTAAAAACGCGCCAATGTCAACTTAGATTGACATTTTGTCCAAGGTTTCCGTGCAAAATCCGGTTCGGTTGGAATGCAGATCGCATTTGGGTGCGTACACCGCGATGCAGATCGCATCTGGGTGCGTACACCGCAAAAACCGAACCTACCGGACCTGGGTCTGAGTCGGACACCTCCGTATTAATCAAGGAATATCTCTTCACCACCGCTGACGAAAATGCGATAATCTTCGAGGTGGAGATCGGGATCAGATTCGAGCGTTAAATCTAATTGCAACGACTTCTTAAGTTCACCCAACTTATGCGACATCTGCGACTTAATATGCGAGACGACATAGTCGTTAGCAATAACACGCAATTTGGAGTGCTTCGTATGGCTATGTGCGGCTTTAATCGCACGCAGCAACTGAATGACGACTGTTTCAATAGAAAGCACTGTGCCGTGTCCATCGCAGTAAGGACATTCCTCCTTCAGCAGCGTAGAGAGGCTTGGACGCGTGCGTTGGCGCGTCATCTCAACCAAACCTAAGTCTGAGAAGTGGAGGATGTTGGTGCGGGCACGGTCCTTACGGAGCGCCTCCTGTAGCATTTTAAAGACCCGCTTCCGGTGCGATGCCTCTTCCATATCAATGAAATCAACGACAATAATACCACCAAGATCGCGGAGCTGAATCTGGCGGACGACCTCTTCAACTGCTTCAAGATTAGCACTAAGGATGGTATTGTCTGGATCAGATTTCCCGACAAACCGTCCGGTATTAACATCAATCGAGACCATGGCTTCGGTCTGTTGGATGATAATATGTCCCCCACACTTAAGCCATATTTTCTCACTGAGCGCTTCCTTGAGTGCGCGTTCTACGCCATAAGCCTCAAAGAGCGTTGGC
The DNA here is from genome assembly GCA_000406005.1 of Candidatus Poribacteria bacterium WGA-3G. Taxonomy (GTDB): domain Bacteria; phylum Poribacteria; class WGA-4E; order WGA-4E; family WGA-3G; genus WGA-3G. Next base: position 155,172 of record ASZN01000004.1, on the reverse strand, counting down.
GCAGCATCTTTATAAAGCGATACCCTCGGTTTCAAGTCTGGCATAACAGAGGCGACATAATCCATCGTCTCCTCATACCCGCTCTTTGAGTCGATGAGAAGCTGCTTAACGTCCTTAGTCAACATATCTCGGACGATCCTATTCGTGAAGCTCAGGTCTTCACTGATGAGACAAGGCGCCGATTTCCGGCGTGCGCGTTCACCAACATCGACCCACTGTTTGATGAGGTATCGGATCTCGGCTGCAAATTCGGATTCGCTTAAGCCTTCCGCCGCTGTCCGAATAATAAAACCGCCCTCAACATCAGCTTTAATCGTCTTCGCCATGTTGCGTAGCCTGTCCCGTTCAGTAGCAGACTCAATACGGCGCGACACACCGATATTAGAGGAATTCGGCATGTAAACGACATAGCGTCCTGGGAGTGTTATGTTACTGGTGACGCGTGCGCCCTTTGTGCCGATCGGCTCTTTTCCGACTTGTACGAGAAGTTCTTCTTTCTTTGAAATGAGATCGCTGATAAGAAACGGGAATCCACGTCCACCACGCGACGATTTACCTAACTTTGCTTTTAAATCTAAGGTCTCGGCATTCTTACTCGAGCCTCGGTTTCCATCAGAATTTTCATCATCAGTCTCATCTCCGTTAATACTCTCGAATTTGATGTCAGAAATATGTAAAAAGGCGTGGCGGTCTAATCCAATATCGACGAAAGCCACCTGCATTCCGGGTAAAACATTTTCGACTCTGCCCTTATAGAGATTGCCCAATGTCTGCATTGCTGCTTTCCGCTCAATATAAATTTCATTCAGCACCCCCTCCTCAAGTACGCCACAGCGCGTTTCATACTCATCATCGGAAATAAGTATTTCCTTTTCCATTATTACCTCCAGTTGTGCCTTATCTCAAGAGGCACCACGGTTAATTGTCATGTCAAAATCGGCAGCGTTGTAAAAAGCAGTGAGGGCTTTAAAGACCATAGTGTCAAGTGTGCGGTTGCCCCCATTAGGAGTGGCACCAAATCACTGTATAGTGAGACAATATTTCGGGGTCTCAACGTTCCAAATAATAACGTGAGTTTGGTATAAATGATAGCGTGATCCACTATCTCTATTAATCTGAACTTGCGAACTGCATCTTATAGCCTCGGTGTCAGTGTTACAACGGGTGTTATCATCTCACCCATTGAAATGCCACCGTGCTGAAACCCTCCTTGAAACTGCCGTTTATACTTATAAAAATCGTTTGGGTAGACGAAATAGTAATCGTCTTTTGCGAGAATATAGTCTTTACTTGGGGTTTCCGCGGGAAGTCTGTACGTCTCTGGATCACGGAGGTGCACGGCTTGGCCATCATCGCAACCGAGGTTGGTCCCAATTTTGAACCGTAGACTGGTGGTCGTCTCTCGATTCCCACGTGCGCGGGTTGCACGGTTGCAAAAGACGGAGCCGTGGTCGCTCGTGAGTACGACAGTTGCATTCTGTGCCGCGACCATCCGCAAAACCTCAAAGAGTACGGAATGCGAAAACCATGAACGTGCGAGTGCCCGAAAAGCGGATTCGTCTGGTGCAAGCTGCTGCAGCACGTCCGACTGGGAACGCTGATGTGTTAAAATATCAACAAAGTTGACAACCAACGCTGACAAGCCGACACGCGTATTCGCGGCAACGCGTTTTTTGTAGGTATTTCCACCGCGTACGTCGAAAATCTTGAAATATTGGGGACTCGTTTTGAGTTTGATACCTCTGCGCTTGAGATGTTCCGTAAGGAGTTGCCGCTCAAAGCGATTCGTACTCGTATCGCCATCGGACTCCTCCTGCCAGTACTCCGGGTGGCGTTCCGAGATTTCCAGGGGGAACAATCCACTGAACAGAGCGTTCCGTGAATACATGGTAGCACTCGGTAGAATGGAAAAACTATATTGGCGGTCAATAGAAAAATAGGGGTATAAGAGTGATTCAACTGCCAGCCAGTGATCCAATCGAAAGCAGTCGACCACAATAAAATAGACAGATTTTCCGGCTTCAAGTAGTGGAATAACATGCCGGTCTAAAACATTGACAGATAACGGCGGCGCATCCGGGCTGCCAGCGACCCAGTCGTGGTAATTCGCCTCCACAAAATCGGAGAACTCAGTATTGCACTCCTTCTTTTGCGCGAGATGCGTCTCCTCCAAACCGCCATCGGCTAATTTCTCAGACACTAAATCCCACTGCAACAACTTAAGATAGATATCCACCCAATCTTGCCATGCCGGTCCTGCCTCCTTCGTTGAACGGATCGTATTGAAATCTGAGGTATACCGGCTCGGAATCTGGTCCACGATGAGCTGCGGCTGATCAAGGATCCGTCTCAGTGTTGAAACAATCTGCGCAACACCGATCGGTTTGACCAAGAAATCTGTTACCTGCTTGCCGAGAGCAACTTCAACAAACTGTTCATCGCTGGATTGGGTGACAAGAATGACAGGGATTTGTGAGTTAACGGCGCGGATCGCGTCAAGGGTTGCCATTCCATCTTTACCGGGCATTACCTGGTCAAGTAGAACGGCACTATACTGCGTGTCGCCGTTAGTTAGAAGCGCGACCCCGTCCTCGCCGTTTGTAACAGGCGTGACGGTATAACCGCGTTCACGTAGCACAAGAATGTGCGGTTGTAACGCCTCTATTTCATCGTCAATCCATAAAATGTGGTGGGACATACTAAAGCTCATTAATACAGTTCAGTCGCGGTACGCCACCAAAATTAACTGAATTAGAAAAGTAAAACAAAACCCGGTATTCTGCTTCCTCTATAATCCTGCGTTAATTCGGATTTACGCGACCGGCAACCGAATTTCAAAAGTCGTACCTTCAGGACTCGTCTTAACCATACGGATGTCACCGTGATGATATTCGCGAATAATACGCTGTACCACTGTTAATCCGAGTCCCCACCCGTGTGTCTTCGTGGACATCCCCGGTTCAAAGATTTTTTGCTGATTTTTGCGGTCTATACCGCATCCATTGTCGGCATACCGTATCACAATACTCTTGTATCGGTTGTCGCCTGTCGGTTCAATCTGAATCCATCCTTCTATTTTATCCATAGCATCCAACGAATTGCGAATCAGGTTTTCAAACACCCAATGTAACAACTGTGCGTTTGCGAGCACAGGGGGTACCTCACGGGGTATCAATTGAATTTCGACGCGACGACTGATATGTGGTAACCGTTTTTCAAAATAGGTTCGGACTTCTTCAAATACTTCGTTTAAGTTCACTTGATTTAGGGGCGGCTGTGTGCCTATCATACCGAAACGTGCGGTCGTTTTCTGCAAACGCTCCATGTCATTTTGCATACTTTCTGCAAGCTCAACGAGGGTCTCATCATTTTTCTCTCTGCTCCGTTCACGCAAGAGTTCCGTCCATGCGATCAGTGAAGAGATAGGTGTTCCGAGTTGATGCGCCGTCTCCTTAGCTAACCCTCCCCAAATTGCCGAATGTTCATAAGATTTTATCCGTTGATAGACCAGAAAACAGACGGCACCAAACACTAATAAGATTATCGGTACAATGAAAGGGACAACCAACCCATAATATGGCTTCCTCTCATAATAAAAGTAAAAACTGGACCCTTCTGATGTCATCTCAATCTGAGACGACCCCGGTGCGTTCTGAACAAAGATCTCCGCCCGTTGACGTTCCTCGGTGGTTGCGTCGCGCGCTGTGACAATATCTCCCCATATCTGCCATTTCTGTGGCCTACCATCGGCATCAGTGATGACGAACGGCAGGTGCGCGATTTCATCCGACGCGGCATCCCCGTAATAGACGTACCCATTAAGTTGCCGAACAGGAATATCTTTCGGCGGGTTCTTTTTTTTCATCCGCGCCAATGTCGATCGCAGCAAAGCCCTTTCATCTACTGTCAACGAATTTTCGACATTTTCGTTGACAGTCATATCTAAGCTATCAATTTTGGCTTCTAATTTCGGGTCAACACCCCGCGTCTCTAAGACATTGCCTTCCGTATCCGTAATAATAAAAGAAAATGCGCCTGCCCTGTCTTCGGCGAATGATTCCTGTTTGAAGATGTCATTTAATTTCTGTTGTAACTCCAAGTTTTTCACGCTCGGGAGCAGCACACCCAAATTGGCGAAGATATCTATTTGGGCATCTATATCGGCGTTCAGCTGCGAGATTTGCTGGTTGTAATACGCAAATCCAAATATCAGCATACCCAAACCGACGACGAAGTAAACGAATATCAAACGCGTGGTCGTATACCTTGGAATAATTTGCCGATTCAACCACAACACTATTTTCCTCCGTACAAATCGGAAACAAACCTCAACCTAATTAATACTATCATCTTTAAAAGGAAATTGCAAGTCTATTTGTCTATTTTGTGTTACCGAAACGGTATATCAATTGACTTTTTCTGGTAAATAAGGTAAAATAAACTTAGAATTATAAGGCGTATCCCGTGTGTTCCACTTCGTATTTATGGAAACGCGAAGACACGTCACTATTTTATACCTATCTTCATACAATTTTACAGATTTTAATTAACACTTCCGAAAAACCGAGAGTTTTCAATGCTTAAAGCGATCACATTCGATTTCTGGCAAACGCTTTATGCCGATTCTGAACAGAATTGGCAGAAACGTCAGGCAATACGTATTAAACTGTGTCACGTTTATCTCAATAACCACGGTTATAGGTGTGCGTTAGATGATGTCGGGTTCGGACTCGAAGAGGCGTACAATTTGGTAATGACCCGATGGCATCAACATCAAGGCGTATCGGTAAAGCACTGTATGCGTCGATTTTCGGAGGCACTTGAAATCTCCCTCCGAGATGCGGACCTCGACGAATTGATTGCCTGCCTCGGCGCAGCTTTCTTGGAGTCCCCACCGGTTATGATCCCGCATCTTAAACCTGTCCTCGCCGGTTTAAGTGAAAAATATCCACTCGGAATTATCTCAGATTCAGCACTTACACCGGGTAGTTTTGTTCGGAAATTGATGGCGCGCGACGGTATCCTACAATACTTCAAAACATTTACCTTCTCCGACGAAACGGACTACACGAAACCGGAAGTCGTGCAGTTCCACACCACACTCGCTGAACTGCGCGTCGAACCCTCGGCAGCAGTACATATCGGCGATATTTTCCGAACGGATATCGTCGGCGCGAAAAATGCCGGAATGAAGGCGATCCGGTTCACGGGATTTAACAAAGCGGATGGAGATGACACACTTAGCGATGCCGTTGTTGACGACTACAGAAAACTTGAAGTCGCTATAACACAACTCTCGAAATAGATGAAACGAAAGAGGGAAAAATGGCAAACGTATTGGTCACTGGTGGCACCGGATTCATCGGCAGTCGAGTTTGCGCTGCTCTCCACCAACAAGGTGATACAGTGTATGTGTTATCAAGAAACCCCGAACGCGCAAGGACCAAATTGAAATCAGTAAGAGCATTCCACGGTTGGAACCCTGAAACCGAAAAGCTGCCTTCGGAAGCGACACAGGAGATAACATCGGTCGTGCACCTGGCGGGTGAAACAATCGCTGGCAGATGGAATAACGAGAAAAAACGACGGATACAGGACAGTCGGATCCTCTCTACACGGAACCTCGTCGAATCGCTGGGGGCAGCCGACACAAAGCCGGACACACTTGTATGCGCCTCTGCGATCGGATATTACGGTGATAGCGGCGACGAGCACTTTACTGAAGTATCTCCGCCCGGAAATGACTTCCTCGCCAAAGTCTGCCAAGAATGGGAAGCGGAAGCACAAAAAGCAACCGACCTCGGTATCCGAGTCGTCACAGTACGGATCGGACTTGTACTCGGATTAGGTGGTGGACTATTGGCACAGGTGCTAACGCCTTTCAAAATGGGGGCAGGCGGTATACTCGGTAACGGACGGCAGTGGATGTCTTGGGTCCATGTCGACGATGTCGTCGGTATTATGCTGCACGCATTAGAGAATAACGAGATTCGCGGCGCCTTGAACGCAACCGCACCGACACCCGTCAGGAACACCGAATTCACCAAAACCCTCGGCGCAGTCCTCCGAAGGCCGACACTGTTTCCGATACCGGCATTCGGATTGAAATTAATGATGGGTGAATTCGCCGACTTCATCGTCCTGAGTCAGAACGTACTCCCTGAGAAAACGGAAGTCAGCGGGTACGAATTTCAACATCGGACCCTTGAATCTGCGCTGAAGGATCTGTTATAGAGGAGGAACTTCCACAGATTCACGCGGCGTTGAAATACATGAGAGAGGCAATCGCCTATAGTGAAACTGCATCGTTAGTCTCGCCGAAGGGGTATTTTTAGGAAGCCGAGGAGCGTCTGAACAAGCGATTCTGTATCTGGAAACTCGTTAAAAATATTTTGTTGCAGGGCAGCTTCCAGTTCATTGATATAGCGTGCTTCTTCTTGCAGTCCGATATTTTGTTGCCACTGCTTGAGGAGAGTGCGTTCATCTGTTTGGATGTAATGCCTGAAAGCCTCTATTAACTGGTTGTGGACTTCTGATGCTTGAATATATTCATCGGGATTTCCAGAGAAATTGCCGCGCAGCCCGCCATCAAGGTGGCACCATTCTGTCATCCCGGCGAGCGCGAACATCCGAAGCTCTTGCCTATTGCGTTCAAGGGCATCCTGCCACGGTTCCAACTCGTTGAGGAGATACCGTTTCTCTTGTAGCGTTCGCGTCTCAAACACTTTATTCTTCGAGAGGGTTGTTTTCCTGCCGATGTGGTATCGGAATAACCGCAATTTGAGTCCAGTTATGGTTGCAGTGAGCAAGGCATTCGGATAGAGGGTCTCTGCTGGCTTAATAGGAGCTTCAACGTGTCTGCGGAGGGCTTTTTCAATGTGTGCGAGCATCGCGAGCGTGTCCCCCTCATAGTCCCATTCCTCCAGATCATCAACGACAGACGGTTCAACACCAACGAGGCCGGCAAATTCCTCTTGCGTTTGCCCAGTGGAGTAACGTAAGTCGTAAATATGTTCAGCGATCTGTAATTTGAGACATTCACTTAGTGCTGGTATATTTTTGACGCTCCGTTCAAAACAGAGTTGGGGGGGGGGCATAATGCTATCCGTGAATGTGCTTTTTGCAAGCATTGTCAAATCTCCTGTGTATGGGTGACGGGGTCTTGCTCAACATCGCGTTTCCTCCGAAGGGCGCGTTGGATCTCATTTCCGGGAACTGCACGACTCTTTTTCACAATTCCATGCGTAACGACAGCCACGGTGCTACCATGCCAGAAGTAAAGGATTCGATACCTAACCGTGCCATGCCGCGCCCGGAGTTCATGGATACCCTCTCTGAGGGGATGGGCATGCGGATACGTGAGTTGGCGGCCGGATTCTTGCAATTGTGTAATTAATTCTTCACACTTTCTTCTTGGGGTCTCCGGCAATCTATTGAGCCATCGTTGCATTGGCACCCGACCACTTTTTTCACGATAGAAAACAACCCGTGTGTTTTGTGCCATGTATCGCGCTTACCTATTTTTTATTCATGCGCTCAAGATGCTTGGCAATCTTATATAGATTCCCTTCAATCTCTGTAAGGAGTCTAACCATTCTGATCAGAATAACCGTAATTACAACAAAGGCAATTAAACCAAGCATATTCAATAGGCTCCGCGGTTCGGATTGTCTAAATTTTTGAATCTTTTTTCAAATCCGGCGCGGTTACAAACCGCGCCTACCGGACCTGGGGTTCAAAACCAGCATCTACCACTGGACCTGACAAAATTCTTCGTAATCAATCAGTTCATGGATGGTGGGATTTGCACCGCACATCGGGCAATTGCTATCTTGACGGAGTTTTAATCGGTTGAAATTCATCGTCAGCGCGTCAAAAAGCAGAAGCGTTCCGATTAAAGAATCGCCGATGTCTAAAAGAATTTTGATCGCCTCAACCGCCTGGATTGTGCCGATGATACCGGGTAACACGCCGAAGACTCCCGCCTCTTGGCAGCTCGGTACCATTCCTGCTGGTGGCGGTTCGGGATAGAGGCACCGATAGCACGGCCCTTTACCCGGATAGAGGACGGTAACTTGACCCTCAAACTGGAAGATACTGCCGTGAACAATCGGTTTGCCGAGCATAACGGAGGCATCGTTGAGAAGGTAGCGCGTCGGTAGATTGTCGCACCCGTCTACGATGAGATCGTATTGTTCCAGAATCTGGAAGGCGTTCTCTGAGGTAATCCGTTCATTGTACGGAACCACTTTGACATCGGGGTTCATCTCTCCGATAGCGGCTTCTGCAGATTTTGTCTTCGGGATGCCGATGTCGCTGGTACCGTGTAAAATCTGGCGTTGCAAATTACTCAGATCAACCACATCATCGTCAATGATGCCGAGTGTGCCGACACCTGCAGCGGCAAGGTAGACACCAACAGGGGAACCGAGTCCACCAGCACCGATGAGCAGCACTTTTGATTCCAGCAGCTTCGTCTGCCCCATCCCACCGACCTCTTTGAGGATAATATGTCGGCTGTAGCGTTCAATCTGTTCGTTGCTGAAGTTAAACATCTTAGGCTCCCAAATTAGCGAGGAGTTCCGATACCGGTTTATCTGAATTCGCTGAGATTCTTAAGGCGAACCGTTCGCGTGCGTCTTCGGAGGTGCGTTCTATCGTGAAATCGTCACTGCCGTACATCTGTTGCAGGACAGGTGTCAGGTCTGCCTGAACGGCTGCCGCTGCTTCAACTGTATTCGGAGCGACATGACGGTTGTTTATCATAAATAGGAGATGTGCGCTGTCGAAATGCACTGCATCTTCTAACTCCGCTGCCGCTTCGAGCAGCTCGCACTTCGAGAGCACCTCAGTGAGTGCTTGGCGAATCTTATCGGCGTTATCGCCGTCAACCGCATGTTTCCGATTGTAGAGGAAACCGTGCTCATGATAAGCGTTGTCAATGCTATAGTTCGCCTGTTTCAAAATCAACAACACACCCGGTCCCGCATCGACGTGTGAGTAGTCGGCGTAGTTCAGGTAATCGTCTGAATCCGCTTCCTCCATCCAACGGTTGAAGACCTTGATGAAGTTGGTGTAGTTGATATTGCTATCTTCGGTTGTGAAAACCTTGACGTTAATCTGTTGTAGGTCCATTCTGTAAAAAAAATTCCTTTCGTGCGTGAGTAACCAGGCTATCAGGGGTGTCTATCCGCCACAAGAAGTGGGCGAAGACTTATCTATTGGGTTGCGAGTTCTTCGAGGGTCTGCCCATCAATACTAACAACGGTAACTTGCGTCGCCTCTAACCAGAAAATCTCACCTTTGCTATTACAGACACAGACTAATGCGTACTCGCCATCTTCCACATCAGCCATTAAATTTCCGAGAAACATGTTCGGTTTCGAGGATTGAAAGACTCCAAACCCTGCACCGAGCATACAGTAACGTTTGCCTGTCTGGTTATGTTTAACGATTGTTGCCATCTATTTCTCCGTAGGTGTATTGTGTTCCAACGTTGCTAACCGAGTTTCCTGCTTTTTTATTATACTGCAAGTTCGGCGGAAAGTCAATTCTTATTTTTTATCCGCAAAACGCGTTCATAGATACATTATCATTTCGTTGGCTGATGTAGCGCGGTTGGATTTTCTGCGACATGCGCTGTTTGCATCGTATCGGTTTCAAGGTTCGGATTCTCGTTTTGTAGTGGTGCGATTGAAAGTTGATAACCGAGTGCCTTGAGAACAGTTCCAAGTGCGTCATTTTTTTATACGCTCCTCTTCAAGGATTTTCTTGCATTCCTCGTCAGTAGGAGGCGGTTTATCTGTTTTCATAATCGCCTGGATTTCTTCCAACGTCATGGTCTGTGGCGGAGTTAGAATTTGATCGGGAACCACGGTTTCTAAAATCCTACGGGCCAAATCAATGCACATTTCTGGTTTCCAAGTTTTCACGCGCTGCAACACTTCAAACACCTCTTTAGAATCCATAATGTGAGTCTCCGATAACCATCTGATGGATAAAAAAGCGATTGCCTGACCCGCCCGTTTCGGGCGCGGGGGGCAATCGCCTTCCTATGAAACTTAATTTCGATGAGCCACCGCCTTAAACTTTATTTACCATCACAAGGCGGTCATGTTTTCCGACCTTCTTCGTGTCAATGATCATGCCCATCGTTTTGATAGGGAAAACACTTTTATTTTTTTTTCTGTTTCCGAACCTGTTCAATTCGACGGACTTCATTGAGAAACGTTTCTTTATCAAGTGTTTCCATCCACTTATGTCGTTCTACAGAATAATCACCTTTTCCATCTTTGTGCTGAAATATCTTTTTTAAAAGCGCGTGAACATCTGGATTTCGATGTCGGAGTTCTTCCATCTCATCCTTCAGTAGAGTTTGTATATTCATGTCTACTAATCTCCTCTAACCATATATAAGGATTTTCAACACGGACACGAAGTTGTAAACGGAAGCGTTTTGCTCTTCTAAGCATCCGATCATCTGTTGTTAGAAGTATATCCGCTTTACCACTTTCAGCACAAGCGATATGCAAAGCGTCCAACCACTTAAATCCCAATGATTCTAATTGTGTTCCGCGCGCTATTTCCATCATCCTAACTGTGACATTCTGGTCTGCAAGATCCAACAAAGCTCCCATTTCGGCACGTAACATTTTATTCGGAGTTTTGTTAATCTCATTCATTAGGACTGCGCTGGTAAGCCATCGCCACTGCGCTGTGAAAAACCGAGCAAGGATTACCTTAACAGCTTCAGTTTCTTGACGAATCCTTGCTTGTGTTTGATCATTAAAAATACGGTTCAAGCAACACGTATCAAGATATATCTTCCAGTTTTCAAGATGAGTTTGCACACATTCACTCAATTAGACAGATCCGAATCTTGGTGAGTTTACTTGCTACGTACCTATCCTTTTCGGTGCGGTAACAGTTTGTAGAGATAGGTTACAAACCTACCCCTACAAACAATAAAACACATTACACTCTATTCACCCTTCCGAATGGTAAGGCGGTAGTGTTTTCCGACCTTCTTCGTGTCAACGACTTCATGACCATCGTTGGTGAGACTCACCGGTACGTTCTCAATTGGCTCACCATCGTCAATGGTAATCTCAAGAAGTTGACCGATGTCCATCGTCTCCAAGCGGACTTTTGCTTGGACGTAGTTGAACGGGCAAGCGACACCTTTGAGGTCGAGGCTATCGGTGATTTCCTCAACGGGTTTCGTCTCCTTGACAACCCTCGGTTTCCGTGCCGGTCGCGAGCGACGTGTTTTACGACGGCTATCTTCCTCTTCCTCTTGTTTAATGCGCATACGATTATACACGTTATGCGATTCTTCTACAAAGAGGGTGGCTTCCTCAACGCGGCGGTGCGCCAATTCGTGGTCGAAAGTAGAACTATCTTCTTCCGTAGCCTTAAACAGATGCGCCCCGAATCCGGCAAAGAAATTCCCAGGATCAAAGAAATGAGTGCGGAACTCATTGACAGTCGTTGCATCGTCAATATATTGCAAACCGACCGTTGTCAAGAGTCCATCGGTGGCTCTAATCATGGCATCAAAAGCCAGTTCGGCAGAATCCTGATATTCACCCTTTTCCAAGTTCAAACCGGATTCATAGATGAGTCGATCTGCCTCTTCCAACTTCATGGAGACAAGTGCTATGACCTCTCCAGCACACTCACCGACACCGGTTTTGAGTTGGTAATCTTTCGTGTCACCTGTGTCTATATAGAATTCCGGTGCTTCCTCGTAGGGAGGAATCTTATCGTACTGGGACAAGATCTGCTTGATTTCCGCTTTACCGAGCCGTCCGACGTAATCGGTAAAAGATTCTTCCTCATTTCGTTCCGCCGTGTACCTACCGGTTAATTCCTCAATGAACGCCGGAATATATCTGCCGTGGATTTTTCCAGTGGCAAGCCCATAAGAACTGGCGTTTTCCACCATGTGTCCACCGAGGAGCACCAAGTAGACAGGTGCGATATGTCCACCCATTCGTTTTGAAGAGCCAAAGAAGCCAATATTTGCAATATGATGCTGTCCGCATGAGTTGGGGCAACCACTAATCTTAATCCGAAAGTCTTTGATTTCATTTTGCACACCAGTTTCAATGAAATAGTTTCTCAGATGTGCTGCCAAACCACGCGAAGAGGATACACCGAGCTTGCAAGAATCAGTGCCGGGGCAAGCCGTAATATCTACCATGGATTCTGCACCCGGATCACCGAGACCGATTTGCTTCAGTTCGCGATAGAGTGCGGGTAGATCCGTCATCGTCACCCAGCGGAGAACGATGTTCTGCTCAACTGTGGCACGGATGGTATCTTTAACGTATTTTCGCGAAATGTCTGCCAAAGCACGCGTCTGGTCTGCAGTAATATCGCCAAGCGGTAGCGTAATCGTCACATAAGCGTAGCCGGGTTGACTCTGTAATTGCACATTAGATTGATACCATTCCTCAAACCCTTCGGGTTTCGAGGCACCGTTGAGCTGCGTCGGTGCTTTGAGCGGACTTTCATCGTAGGCATCGAGATCGTCAAGATACGCCGTCCATTCTGGGTCGTGGCGCAGCGTTTCGCGATCTTCAAGCACCAACTTGCGAAATTCCTCAATGCCGTGTTTAGCGATGACAAACTTCAGGCGTGCCTTATTCCGGTTCCTGCGTTCTCCGAGACGGGTGAAGACTCTGCAAATGGATTGTGAAATCGGGAGGAGTTCCTCTGCGGAAACGAAATCGTCAAAGATTTTCGCTTGATGCGGGACGGCACCGAGACCGCCACCGACATAGAGTTTGAAGCCGCGTTTGACTTCGCCATCCACCTCTTTAACCGCAGCAACCGCACCGATGTCGTGCATATTTGCTAAGCCGCAGGCGTGTTCTTCACATCCAGAAAATGCGATTTTGAACTTACGACCGAAATCCTGCGCGTCCGGGTGTCCCAAAAGGAACGCTGATAACGCTTTAGAGTAGGGTGTCACATCAAACGTCTCATCTTGGCAGACACCGCTGAGGGGGCATGCTGTGACGTTTCGCACGACGTTACCACACGCCTCTTTCGTGGTAATGTCAACGCTGGCAAGACGGCGCATCAGTTCCGGCGTGGTATTAATATCCACGTAGTGGTATTGCACATCTTGACGGGTCGTAATGTGAATGATGTTATCCGAAAATTCCTCGGCAACATCTGCAAGCATTTCGAGTTGTGCCGCTGTAAGTCCACCGAACGGGATTTTGACACGGATCATCTGCGAGCGGTCATCGCGCTGTCCGTAAACCCCGCGCCGAAGCCTAAACTCGGTAAAGGTAGCCTCTTCCACCTGACCGGCTTGGAACCGATCGAGTTGAATCTCATAAATTTCAATGTCGCGGGCAACATCCGGCAAGATTGCCGATGCATCGTAAGCTCCCGCGTATTCAATAGCCATCCTGTACTCCTTAGTAATTACCTCAAGTTAATTAATGTCCGACTGCTTCTATTTAGGTGAAGCTTGCAAGCCGATATTGCATAGGGTCCACCATTATAAACGCTTTAAATAGTATAGTATACCGGAAAATAAAATAAAAAGCAAACCTAATTTTCTGGTGCATCTCCCCAATCCGGAATCGGGAGCAATTCGCCATCTCGTAACGCCGATTCGTGTGCGACAAATCCGGGTGCGCAGTAACGAACGGCTTCCCAAACATTGACGCGTGGGAGCCGTTGGCGATTAACAGAATCCACAAACTCATGCACGAGATAGGCGTGCGAACCGCCGTGTCCACCGAGGTCCGCCGCGAGTGCCTCTGGCAGGTCTTCATGCTCCCTTGAAGGCTGGACAATCTCCCTTTCGCGTTTGCCTGTCCACACGCTACCGGCAAGGCTCTGCTCGTAACTCCCTTCCGTTCCATAGAGACCGCTGACGCGTTCGGAACCCGGGTGTCCAATCCGCCGGAACTCACAGATTTGCATCGTCGCGCCATTGCTCATCGTGAAAAGTCCGACTTCATTAGAAAACGGGTTTTTGTGGATGGTATCTGTCCGAAACCAGTCGTCATTCGGATAGACATACCCTTGCGCCGAAACCGATGTGGCGTGCGCTTTCATCACAGAGATCGGGAAACAGGTCGAGTGCGTCGGATAGTACATCGGAATACCGCCAGTCTTATCGCGTCCGAACTGCGCGCCCCACCGATTCTTCGCCACATCGTAGAGTCCGTGGTCCATATCGTGAAAATACTCGGCGCGGCAGTGAACAAATTCGCCGAACGCGCCTTCCGCTGCCTTCTGACGACAGAAGACGGCTTCCGGACGGAAATAACTCGTCTCACCGTTCATATAGATCATCCCTGTCCGTTCGACCGTCCTGACGAGTTGCTCGCACTCATCTAAGGAGGCAGCGGCGGGAACAGCAGTATAGACGTGTTTGCCTGCCTCCATCGCCTGAATCGCCTGCGGCGCGTGCATCCAATGCTGGGTAATGATAACCAGCGCATCTAAATCCGATTTGCAGATATCGTCAAGACTCGAATACGTCTCCGAAATTTCAAACTGTTTTGCCCATTTTGAGAGCCGGTCCTCGTGTAAATCACACAGCGCAATCCGATGCACATCCGGATGCGCCTTATACGACTGGATAAACGACGGTCCGAACATCCCTAAACCTACCATCCCGACACTGATACTCATTCGTTTTTCCTCCGTGATACTCACAACGCTCCTATGCGGACAATCTAAATACTATAGGACTTACGCAATTTATGTCCTGCTTACGTCAGGCGGGGTTCCAAACTCCGCCTGCAAGCGAAATGCGTGAGTTGTATACTATCTACGAGAAAATAGCACGCATTCGGATCGCTGTCAAGCGTATTCTGCAAGAAAGTATTGACAAAACTGCAGATAGTCTTATAATAGATGCAAAATCGCTGTAAGGTGTTTCACTTGCAAAGACACATTGCGTTTGCAAAATTCGCCATAGGCGAGACCAAATTTCATCTATTGGAAGGAAAAAATAAAATGGCATTAAAAGTTGGCGTTGTCGGCATGAGTGGCATCGGAAATAACCATGCAAATTGCCACGCGAATGACGACTTAGCAGAACTGGTTGCGGTATGCGATATTGCGAAAGCGCGCGCGGATAGCGCGGCAGAACGTCTCGGAGTTAAGGCATACTACAGCCTCGCCGATATGATTGACGGCGAACCCGATCTCGACATCGTGGATGTCACCACTGGCGGCAACGAAAACGGAAGTTGGCATTACGAACCGACAATGGAGGCACTCGAAAAAGGGAAGCACGTCCTCGTCGAGAAACCGATCTCCAATGACATCGGACAGGCACGAGAGATGGTCGCGAAAGCCGCGGAAGAAGACCTCTATCTCGGCTGTAATCTGAACCACTATTTCACACCCCCCGCAGAACAAGCGAAGAAATATATTGACGATGGACATATCGGAGAGCAGGTCTATTGTCTCCACAAAATGGGATTCGCTGGCGGTGAATTCAACTATAGTTACTCGAAAGCCCCACGTTCTGACGGATTCCCGTACTTCCACGTGAAAGCGTTCCTGTCGCACCCGTTCAGCGTGATGCGCCATTTCTGTGGTGATATAACACACGTGCAAGCCTTTATGGAACGTCCACACTTCAGGCGAGCCGAAGGCGATCTGATGGTCTCTATTAACGGTATCCATCTCCGATTCGAGAACGGATGTATCGGTTACCTGCTAAGCCAACGCGGTGATGCGACCTTCGGTCTCGGCGGTTGGTGGAGCGTTGAACTTGCAGGCACACGCGGTACCTTCTGCATCGAGAACTGCATTGAAAAGGTAACCTATTGGCCCTCGCCCGGCGCACCCGATTTCTCCGGCGAACCTGTCGTTTCCGATTCCGGTATCAGCGATTTCGGTCAGACGTTCCCGTTGCGGATTCATGCGTTCTTAGAGGACATCACAAACGGCGTACCGAAAGAGCAGCTGCGCGCCTCCGGTAGAGACGCACTCGCCGCACTTGAGTATACCTGGGCAGCGATAGAATCTTATGAACAAGGCGGTATCCTCGTGCGTCCGCACCCGCTCCCCACTTTGAACGGCCTATAGCGCAAACAGTGAACCCCACTCTCACGGTTTCACAGAAGGAGTATTAGATTTGAAATTAGGAGCAAATTCGGTGCTGTTCGGCGGTTACGATATGGAGACCGCCTTCAAGCACATCGCCATGGCTGGCTACGACGGCATTGAACTTTCCGCGATCGACGGGATGAGCCAGCACCTCGTCCTCGCCAACTGGCAAGAACTCGCCGATGACATCAAACGTTTCGCGAAAGAATACGAACTGGAACTCTTAGCGATGGAGCAGCCCTCACGCGACCCGGAGAGGATGGAACTTGCATTCCAAGCGGCAGCCGAGATAGGTGTTCCGATTATCAATTGTGGTCCCGGCGGTTCATCAGACGACGAGTCCAAATGGCCCGAAGTGGTTGATTCTTTGGGGAATCTTTCGGCGCGGGCGGAACATTACGGTGTGACGCTCTGTGTCAAGGCACACGTCGGTGCAAGCATCTATAACACCCCGACGACGCTTCGCGTGATGGAAGAGATCTCGTCGCCGGCGTTCGGGATCGACATGGACCCGTCGCATATCCATCGCGCTGGTGAAAATCCTGTGGAGGCGATCGCTGCTGTCGTTTCACGTGTTAAGCACGTACACATCCGAGATTGCAAAGGGAAGGAACGGGGTCCCGGCACCCCTGAATTGCAGGCAAACGGACGTGGCGACATCGACCTTGTCGGCTATATCCGTGTCTTACATGAAAACGGGTATACGGGTCCATTGAACCTTGAAGTCATCGGTGCAAGGGAGTATAGTTTAGCGCAGTGCTGCACGATTGCTGCAGAATCGCGTGGACACATGCAGGCGTGTCTGCAAGCGTGCGGTGCGCGCTGATTCCTGAATCTTGTAGGCGGGTTAATAGCCTGCCTACAATCGAACTGTTTAAGCATAAAAACACTTTGGAGAAACTATCATGAAGCAGAATTCGCTCATAGTCTCTTTAGTAGGCGGGGGAATCGCTCTTCTTTGCTGCTTTTTACCCTGGATTAAAATTGATATATCATCTTTAGGTTTAGATCCAGTCATTTCTCCACCAGAAGAATCTCTCACTATTTCAGGTTTTCATATTGCTACAGGTTGCGTGGAGCCTCCCCAAATCAGACCCTTCTATCGAAAATAGCAAATAGAGAGCCTAACCCATTATTTCGTATACACATATATTCACTTACAACTAAAAACGGATTTCTGACAACGGAACACCTCTGTTAAACATCTGTATCGGTGGAATAGGCTCTTCCACCTCTGTCAATCCACAGAGCCAGTTCCATGTCAATTCGCCTCTCCGTCGGTCGCGGTAGGATTCTATCTCCGTTACGTACGGATGTCTGCCTTGATGTTGATAAGGCGGTATCTCATCAGAATCGCGCGCCCAATCCCGTTTCGGCATCGCCGTTCGGTAATAGGAGAACTTAATCATCCCGCGTCGATCAGCATTGAGTTTCGGACCTGCTTTATGCCAGATGCCGTAACGCGTCATTGCGACAGTGCCTGCGGGGACAGTGAGCGAGAGTTGTCCGAGAATATCACCATAATGCGCGATCGCCTCCCTATCGACAAGCCGATGGTGAGAGCCGGGCAATATCATCGTCGGTCCATCTTCGATTTTCACCTCTTTCGGATAGTAGTAGCACTGGAGATGCGTGATACCGTATCCGGACTCAGTGATCCCATCGGAGTGCCATGTTTGTCCGCGATGCGGTGCTTCAAAAAGGTGATGGTGTGCACTCGTCGGCACGATAAAATTCGCGCCTAAGAGCGAACGCGCAACCCCGGCAACTTCTGGATGGAGCAACACATTCCGACGAAATTCGTCTGTGCGAACAAAATCGTTCATCCGTCCACTGTGTACCGATTCACATTCCCTATTGAAATCGGCATCAACAATGTTCTCTAACGTAATATAGCCGTTATGGATAAATTGCATGACCTGAAGGTCATTGAGAGTCGGTTCAACGTTAATCATTTTTTTGTCCTTTACACAATTTTCTCTAAAATAAACTCAAAAGCGAGATAAGCGTTATCAACATCTGTAAAGTTATAGAGTTCTGGACGCGGAAATTGGACGATCCGCCAACCGTCGCGTACCGCGTCAAGCACGGAGGCGTAGGGCGGCTCTTGGGACGGTAGTACGGGTTCGTCGGGCGCGGTTGCGTCATACACTGCCCATCCGCCGAGCGGCGAACGCAAGTTCGTCGATTTGGAATAGAGATAGAGGAGCAGCTGCTTCTCCGAATTCAAGAGAGTCGCTACATCGCGCAGGTCGGTCTCAGTTAATTCGCCTGCGTTAAGTTTTTCAATACAACTGTCAAGCCAGTCGTTTATGGATGATTTCACACAAATTCCCCCTTCATTACGATTATTATCATTGTAGCACAAAAATAGAAAATATGGTATAATAGTTGAGAAATTGATAACAACAAACGTACCTGCTGATTTTTCATAAAAAAAAGGGTTATATTATGGCTAAAAAAAGAGGAAAAAAAAGGAAAAGACGGTCAAATAAGTCTCCAGCATCCTATAACGCCACAGGTTTTTCAAAAGCCTCACAAGGGGACTATATAGAAGCAATTGAAAATTATGACACAGCGATCCAGCTCAAGCCAGATTATGCGGAGGCATACTATAATCGCGGGATGTCAAACATTGCATTAGAGGAATATGATGATGCGATTGAAGACTTCAATCAAGTTATCGAGTTAAATCCAGAGAACGCTAACGCCTACGTAGAGCGCGGCTATTCAAAAAATATGATTGGTGAAGAAGCCTCCGCTATAGAGGACTGTAATATCGCTATCCGCCTGAAACCCGACTTAGCAGAAGCCTATCACGTCCGAGGCGAGGCACACGGTGATTTAGAGGATCATGAAGCCGCCATTGAAGACCTTGACGAAGCAATACGTCTCCGACCAGATTACGCCGAGGCATACTATAATCGCGGGATTGTAAAAGGCGATACAGAGGACTATGAAGCCGCTATCGTCGACTTTGATGAGGCACTACGCTTAGACCCTACGCATGATGCTGCCCATGATATGCGTGAAGCCGCCATGCAAGCATTACACCGAGACGCTCCAATTGTCAACCGAGACGCTCCAATTGTCATAGGTCCAGACATTACAAATCTATTAGGTGCTGGTGATACACCCTTTGATCTTGAAGAACTTATGGAGCTTGACGAGGAAGAAATAGAGGCGTATGAGGCCGCCATTGAAGCCGCTAATAAGGCAATACGTTCAAATCCAGAAAATACCGAAGCGTACTATGATCGGGCAACCGCAAAAAACAACCTCGACGATTTTGAGGAAGCTATCAGCGACTTTGATGAAACAATACGTCTCCGACCAGATTATGCTGAGGCTTATGACGGGAGAGCCTTCGCGAAGGATAAACTTGGAGACACGGAAGCTGCGATGGCAGACTACGACGAAGCCATTCGACTGAAACCAGACTATGCTGAGGCATATTTCAACCGAGGACTCTTAAAGGCTCAAATTGAACAATATGAAGCCGCCATCGCCGATTACGACGAGGCCATTCGATTCAAACCAGATTTTGGGATAGCCTACTTTGCTCGAGGGCTGATAAATGACACGCTGGCAGGAGAAACTAACACGGATAACACTGAACTTTATGAAGCTGCCCTCGCTGATTATAACGAAACCATTCGATTTGAGCCAGATTTCGCGCCAGCACATTTTGGCCGGATTGCGACGAACACTATCCTTGGCAGAGAGGATGCCGCTCAGGCAGGTGTTGAAGAGATGCTCCAACTTGAAAACCCTTTGGCAGAGCTCCTCAATATGGCAAATACAGCGGGTATATTTGATACGGAAGATGTGGAAGATATGGAACATATAGATACAAACCTTATAGAGATTATAGATACAGAAGAAGCGGAATAATCAAGCACTAAAAATGTCAAAGGAAGGATTCATAATGAGACTGGAAGGGAAAGTTGCGATAGTTGCCGGTGCTGCTTGGGGTGGTATCGGTGCGGCGACCGCCTATAAGTTTGCTTGTGAAGGTGCCAAAGTCGTTGTGAACACGCGCCGTCGAGAAGAAAAACTCGCTGAGACCGTTCAACGGATTCAAGACACCGGTGGAGAGGCAGTCGCAGTCATGGGTGATGTCGCCGATGAATCAACTTGGCAGGCACTCGTCGATACCGCTTTATCAAACTACGGAAAAATAACAACACTCGTACACAACGCGGCGCACTCTTACACGAAAAAAGCCATCGAATTCACGATGGAAGAATGGAACGAAAGCCTCGGCGTAACGCTCGGCGGACCGTGGCTCGGTGCCAAGTATTGCATCCCCGAAATGATCCGCGTCGGCGGTGGTGCCGTCGTCTTCATATCTACCGTCAACGCCACGATTACAAACCCGGGATTCGGACTTTACGGTGCCGGAAAAGGTGGTTTGAACGCTTTGACACGGAGCATCGCTCTCGATTACGGTCGAGAGGGGATCCGTGCGAATGCTATCGCACCGGGTCAGATCGTCGGCGAACGCGGCGAAATTTCGCTCGCTGAAGATGCACTCGAAGAACAAGCCTCACGCGACTGCTATCCGATCGGACGCTACGGGAAACCTGAAGACATTGCCAATGCAGCGCTCTTCTTGGCTTCCGATGAAGCGGATTTCGTTACCGGTATCGTGTTAACCGCAGATGGCGGCTTGACGCTCCAATCACCAGAAGCACTGGTACGACCCTCCTTCCGGCTCCGATGGAGAGACGACATTCTCGTGCCACAACCGAAAGAGGATTCGTAGGACAAATCCGCATTTTTTTGAGGAGAATTAAAATGTGTGGACGATTTACGCTCGCAAGCGATTCGGACGCGATGAACCAGATGTTTTTTGAATTCACAATACCGGTGAACCTCTCTCCGCGCTATAACATCGCACCGACACAAGATGTCGCTGTCATCACCAATACACCGTCCGATACAGAGGCACCCTCCGAAAACAGACAGGTGGAGTTCTTTCACTGGGGACTTATTCCGTCTTGGGCAAAGGACCCAAAAATCGGGAACCGGATGATCAATGCGCGTTCGGAGACGCTCGCGGAGAAGCCTTCTTTCCGAAGTGCTTACAGACGCAAACGATGCCTCATCTTGGCAGACGGCTACTATGAATGGAGACAGATACCGGGGGATAGACGCAAACAACCGATCTATATCCGCCTCGAATCGCGAAAGCCGTTCGCACTCGCCGGGTTATGGGAAACATGGCAGCCGGAAGGTGCAGACGAACCGCTCCGTTCCTGTACCATCATCACATGTCCACCGAACGCTTTATTGGCGAAAATCCACCATCGGATGCCTGTGATTCTGCCGCAAGATGTATACTCAGAATGGCTTGCACCAGAACCGAAATCGGCGGATGCCCTTCAACCGCTGCTTCTCCCATACGCCGATGAAGAGATGGAGGCGTACCCCGTGTCAACGTATGTCAATCGTCCGACGAACGACTCGCCGGAATGTATCGCGCCTTTTGAGATTACGCAATCCTTGAACTAAATGTCCATAGAACTCGCGAACGCCTTTAACACGCATCGTTAGAAAAAACAGGAAAGGTAATTATGTCAAAACCGAGTAAAGATCAGATGCTCTACATGTATCGAAAAATGGTAGAGATCCGTCAATTTGAAGAAGCCGCTGGCACGCTTTACCAAAGCGGTCAGCTCCCGGGTTTTCTTCACCTCTATATCGGCGAAGAAGCCACAGCCGTCGGGGTCTGCGTCCACCTGCAAGATGATGACTACATCACGAGTACACACCGCGGTCACGGTCATCTGATTGCGAAAGGTGGCAAACGCGACCGGATGATGGCAGAACTGTTCGCACGTACAACCGGTTATTGTAAAGGCAAAGGTGGTTCCATGCATATCGCCGACAAAGAGACAGGCATCTTAGGTGCTAACGGTGTCGTCGGTGCGGGGATCCCACTTGCGGCGGGTGCCGCACTCTCTGCGAAACTCCGCGGTACGCAGCAGGTCGCCGTGTCTTTCTTCGGCGACGGTGCGACGAACCAAGGTGTATTCCACGAGACGCTTAACCTCGCTGCTGTTTGGGAACTCCCAGTCGTTTTTGTTTGCGAAAACAACCGATTCGGTATGGGGACACCACAACATGAACACCAACGTGTAGAGGATATCGCTGTCCGCGCACCCTCCTACGATATACCGGGTGTTACTGTCGATGGAAACGATGTACTGAAGGTTTTCGCTGCGGCGGAGGATGCCGTCGTGCGCGCACGAGAAGGTGGCGGACCGACGCTCCTTAACTGCGATACCTACAGATTCCGAGGACACCACATCGGCGATCCGGGAACGTCCTACCGCGACCGTGAAGAGGTTCAAGAACAGGAACGACTACGCGATCCGATTCGACGACTCGCCGCAGTCCTCATCGAAGATGAGGGTGTGAGTGAAGATGAACTCACGGAACTCGAAACGGAACTCGCCAACGAACTCGAAGCGGAACTCGAATTTGCCAAGAACAGTCCAGAACCGCTGCCCGAAGACGCTTTGAACGACGTTTATGCCGGATCCATCCAGCCATAAATATCCAATTCTCGGTAAATATAGGCGCGGTGTCAACCGCGCCGAAACCAAGTCAGATAATACGAGGGTTTAAACATGCGTCGCGCAACCACGACAAGCGAAATGTCTCCATCAGAGCTCGCGAAATGTAGAGAAAACCTCAAACGCCAATGGGAAAACCGTCGGGTTGACAAAGAGCTGCTCCAACGCGCGTGGGAGACGGCGCGTCGTCTTGCCACCGTACTTTATCGGGACTTTGGCGCGACGAAGGTTGCTGTTTTCGGATCCCTCACTGACCCGAAACGGTTCACCGAAAACTCAGACATCGATGTCGTTGTTTGGGGGGTCTCATACAATAAATGCCTTGACGCACTCTGGGAAACAAAAGGCTTGAATCCTGAGTTTAAGATAGATATTATCAATTTTAAATCCGTTGACCGTTTATTCCGTGAGCGGGTTCTAAGCGAAGCTATTCCTATCGATAAAGTAGGAACGGACGTTCTTACACTGGTAAACGCATCGGACCCAGAAAATGGAGAAACTTACATAGTGAATCGGAACAAACTCATTCAACGTATCTCTGATGAACGCACAAAAATAGACCGGACTATTGGAGGCATCCTGGAACTTTTGCAAGAAATTGAAGTGGCCACGCCTCACCACAGAAAATTTTTTGAAGAGTTAACTGCCAAAAAACTCGTTGAGGTCTACAGCGGCATAGAGAGAATTTTTGAGCGGATCGCTAATGAAATTGATAAACAGTTGCCTAAAGGTGAACGGTGGCATACCGATTTGCTCACACAGATGGCGGAACGTCGTCCGGAACGTCCGCCTATCATTAACAAAGACATCCAACGGAAATTAGGACAACTTCTCAGATTCCGTCATAAGGTTAACAACATCTATGGCGAGGAAGTGATTTATGAAAAAGCCGAAGAACATGCGAAATTGATCACGGAACTATTCACAGAGGTCTCTGAAGAATTAGACACGTTCATTGATTATTTAACTGAAGCCCACGAGCCAGATGAGAAACCATGAACCCCCAAAATCACACGGTGTCACATGGAAATCTATCGCCATCACGCTCGTGCTGATTCCGTTTAATTTCTACTGGATCATCGCAGGCGAAGTCGGACTTGTCGGTTATGCGCTGAACACCTACGCCGTCCCGTTTTACAACGTCGTCTTCGTTGTATTTGCTTTCACGTTCCTTAATCTCGTCGTTCATAGCGCAACTGGGAGCAGGCTCTTCACAGATGCAGAACTCCTAACGATATACATCCTCCTCAGCACAGCGTGCGCTTTCCCGTCGATTACACTGATGACGATCCTTGTCACGACAACTGGACACGCTTTCTGGTTCGCTACCCCGGAAAACGAATGGAAGCAGCTCTTTTGGGATTACCTCCCCAGATGGCTCCTTGTAGACGATCCGAAGGTTCTGACAGGCTACTATACCGGTGAAACCAATCTCTCTACGTTGGACATCCTCGGTGCATGGATCGTACCGACCTTGTCTTGGGCAGGTTTCATGACGGTCATCGTTCTCGTGATGCTGTGTATCAATGTTATCCTGCGGAAACAGTGGGTCGAACGCGAACGTCTCGCCTACCCGATAACGCAGATCGCATTCCACGTCACGCATAACACGAAATCGCTGTTTTCGCACCGTATCACATGGCTCGGTTTCGGGATCGCTGCATCTATTGCGATTCTCAACGGTTTCAGTTTTCTGTATCCGACGCTCCCAACCTTACCCATCAAGCGGATCGGAGGCTGGCAAGGCTTCGGACATCTGTTCACGGAAAAACCGTGGAACGCCATCGGTGGCATCAGTATGTCTTACTACCCATTTGTTATCGGACTCGGACTGCTAATGCCGCTCGATCTGTCGTTCTCCAGTTGGTTTTTCTTCTTTTTTTATAAAGCACAATTAGTCTTCGCGAGTGCCGCCGGACTGTCGAGCCTACCCGGATTCCCATACATCGACCGACAGTGCTTCGGTGCTGCCATCGGTATTTTCATCTCCGTACTCGTGCTAAACCTTCGCCATCTCCGAGGCGTGTTCCGCATCGCACGCCACCGCACCGGTGAAGATGCTGACGAACCGATTCCGTATAGATTCGCGCTATGGGGGATCCTCGGTGGACTCGTGCTACTCTTTATCTTCTCCAGACGCATCGGCATGTCGTTCTGGCTGATCCCGCTCTTCTTCGGAATCTATCTCATCATCGTCCTAGTCCTCACACGAATGCGCGCCGAGCAGGGGTTCCCTGTCCACGCAATGGAGAACATGCCGAATCACCATATCCTTATTGATAGTTTCGGCACACGCGCGTTAGGCACGAACAACCTCGTCGCCCTGACGCTCTACCGGTGGTTCAACCGGAGTTACACGAGTAACCCGATGCCGCACCAGTTAGAGGGTTTCAAACTCTCGGAACGTTCTGGTACCTCAACGAGACGCTTATTCTTCGCACTGTTAGGCGTTTCAGCGTTCGCCGCCGTGATGGTATTCGGCGTTATCCTCTATATTTTTTATACCTACGGTGCGATAAACATGAGCGGTAGCAGCAGTTGGTCAACCGGTTTCGGCGGACGCGTTTTCAACGGACTCCAACGTTGGCTCTATTATCCGACCGAACCGAATTTTTTTGCCACGGGTGGCATCCTTTTCGGCTTACTCTTCTCAACACTCCTGATGTTCATGCGGGCGCGTTTCTTCTGGTGGCCCTTCCATCCGATCGGGTTCGTCGTCTCCAGCGACTGGGGGATGCGGTATTTGTGGAGTTGTATGCTGGTGAGTTCAGTTATCAAGTGGAGTGTCTTGAGAATCGGCGGCCCGAAAACATCGCAGCAGCTGGTAAGGTTTGCGATTGGGTTGATGTTAGGCGATTTCACCGTCGGTGGGATATGGAGCCTCGTCAGTGTGGTAACGCAGCAGCCGATGTATAACTTCTGGCCATAGTCTGATTTAGCGAATTTTCATTTGCAAGCGGATTTGAAATATGTTAGACTTAAACAGGCCCCACCTAAAAACTACAGATAGGAGATAAATAAACACCGAAAAACGAACCATCTTTGGATTTTTGAAGAAAGGAATATCTATGAGATTTGCGTCAATCGCGCGGCGCCTTGTGTTCTGTCTCTGTATCGCTTTTGTTATAGGTACTGCTGTTTATACGTACAACGTCCGAACAGAGGCAGAAAGGGCTGAGGCGTTCAAAGAAAACCCTTTATTTACAAGGGTTTAAAGCACTTTTTAACAACTTTTTGCAAGTCCAAAACGACTAATTCCGTTTTTTCAAGCTCACGTTCTGGCAAAACTACAAGGAGACCCAACAGTGAAAAAATTGCGAACCTGGCGCGAGTACCTAATTAAACGGCTTGCCGCTGATCGCGGTAGAGCAAGTGGGTACCTCCAAGCAGCCCTCAAAGATTACCAAAATCACGGGGATGCTGCCGTATTTTTACTGGCACTTCAAACCGTTGTAGAATCTCAGGGCGGGATTTCTGAGATTGCTAAGCAAATTGACATAAACCCAGAGACTCTTTCAGAAATGCTCGTCAGTGAAGTCTTACCCCCGATTGGTACGCTCACAACCGTCCTCAATGCACTCGGGTGCCAGATTTCGATTCAATCCATAGATACCAAGAATGCTGACATTGAAACGGTTCCGAAAGATTCTTTCATTGCACCAATAGAGGGCGCGAACGCAAACATAGAAAATGAACCCAAAGGAAAACCAATTTCCGCAATTCGGCCTATGTCTTAGCAATGAAAGATACGCCGCTTCTCTTGAAGTAGGAAAAGTATACCGTGTCATCCGTGATGATGACGCAGCGGCTCAGGGTTATATTCGCGTGATAGATGAAAGCGGTGAAGATTACGCCTATACAACCGACCGTTTTCACTTAATTCAGCTGCCTATTGCTGTTGAAAAGGTATTGTCATCTGCCTCATGAGTATTGTCTAAGTAAGCATTGGAGTCAAAATAATGACTACCTCACTTTTTCCAGAAAATCCAAACGAAGTAGAAGAAATTCCAATCCAAGATGGAGTTTTACGTCTCTATCCACACATCTTCTCACCAGAAGAGAAGGAGGCTTTTTTCAACCAACTAAAAGAAAATGTTAAGTGGCAACAAGAGGAAATCAGATTATATGGCCGGACAATCCCATTGCCCCGCTTAACTGCGTGGTTTGGGGATGAAGGAAAAACCTATATGTATTCAGGCATAACTGTTGAACCTGAACCGTGGACTCCAACATTATTAGAAATCAAGAGCAGAATTGAGGAGGTTTCAGATGTAACATTCAACAGCGTTTTACTCAACTACTATCGAAGCGAACGCGACAGCGTCTCTTGGCATAGCGACGACGAACCTGAATTAGGCCAAAACCCGATCATTGGTTCAGTAAGTCTTGGTGATGTCAGAACATTTCAACTAAAACACAAAACCGATAAATCCCTAACAATCAGCAGAGACCTACCGGATGGTAGTTATCTCGAAATGGCAGGGAGTACCCAGCACCATTGGCTACACCAAATACCAAAACGGACTCGGAAAATAGGTCCGAGAATAAACTTGACTTTTAGAATTGTTCGGAATGCCTAACAATGATTCAAAATGATCTTCTTCGGACCGAAGTTTTTCCTTCGATCTATTCAGGATACCCCACACTTCTTAACGCAATCTATTCAGCAAATCGCGTACAAACTATCGAGCAAAAGCGAGATTTTCTTGAAAAACTACAAAAACCTGCTAGAGAGTTGACAAGCGAGTATCAAAAAGAAACTATCTCCGTAGACTATTTAAGGACTGATTATCAAAGCATTTACTTATTACGTTACTTCATCCAATATGCCCTAATTATCCCTTCTATTCTCTACTATCATCTTAAAGATTTCTGTCATTTTGAGAATAACTTGCTAACCAGTTCTTTTTTTGGGTGTGGCCCGGGATCAGAGATCTACGGACTCATGCACTATATAAAAAAAATCTACCCCAATACTGCTAAGATTTCAGCGGCTATGTTGGACAAGACATCTACCAGTTGGACTCAGT
Organism: Candidatus Poribacteria bacterium WGA-3G; assembly: GCA_000406005.1. Taxonomy (GTDB): domain Bacteria; phylum Poribacteria; class WGA-4E; order WGA-4E; family WGA-3G; genus WGA-3G. The sequence goes on along the minus strand of ASZN01000004.1, from coordinate 127,460 downwards.
ACCTTTATTCCTATCCAGATGTTGTATTCACTGGTTGGAAATATAGTAGACATATCGTCTTTGACCACTTCTTAAGCGAAGCACAGAACCCAAGTTTGTATGCCATTGCTGATTTTAAATCAGATATTGACAGGGATATTACGGATCTTTTACGCCCGACTTCTAGCAGATGGATAACAGAGTCAGATTTGATATGTTTTCAATTTTGTTTAAATGAAGTCTCTACGTCACGGCATCAACAACTTATGATTAACTTGAAACACATAGTCAATATTATGAAGCCTGGAGCATTGATGTTGATTATTGAACCACCATATAAACGGGTAGAAAAACTACTCGAATCCCTCCGATACGAGTTAGCAACATTTAACAATAATATAGAAATTCGTCACAAACCTAATAATGACAGCTCACATATTCAAATGCCTTTAGATCTCAATTATGTTCCTCCAGAACTGGAAACTTATTTGTTTTTGAAAGAGCATAAAACCTTACTCGCGACAAGCATAAAATATCGTTGGCTAGCTCTATCAAAAAGATAGTTGCTGCCCAAGGATTGTTCACAATCATACAAAGGAAAAAATAAATAACAAATTAGAGCGAACTTCCGAGAAAACGAGGCGGGAAAACCAAAAGGTGACCCCGTCTCTTTTTTCTTGCACGCCAAACCATTTCGTGCTATTCTATTCTCTAAGGAGATAGCGATATGCACCAATCCACAGATACCCATCGCACAGCGAAAGACTTATCGCCAGAAGAATTAGCAGAATACCGTCAGCGACTTGAGCAACACCTCCAAAACCGGAAGGTAGATGAAGCATTGCTGCAACGCGCTTGGCAGACTGCACATCGGATTGCGGCGATGCTCTACGAAGATTTTGAAGCGACACAAGTTGCGGTATTCGGTTCTCTTACTAAACGGGAGTCTTTCACAAAATGGTCGGATATCGATATCGCTGTCTGGGGCATTCCGTCTGATAAGTACTTCCGTGCAGTATGGGAAGCCGAAGACATTAGCAGATTGTTCAAGTTGGACCTGGTTGATGTCGAAAGTTGTAAAGGGTTGTTTCGCGAGAGAATTGAGAGCCAAGCCGTTAGCATTGGAAAAGGTGAAATCTATCCTGTAGACCGGAGCCAATTGATACAAGACATCTCCGAGGAACGCCCGAAAATAGAAAGATCCATTAGCGGAATTAAGAAGGCGTTACAAAGAATCGAAACCGCTCCGGTGGACTACAGAATAGCTATAGAAGTTACAATGGCTAAACGTGTCTCGGATTGCTATATGGGGATGGAAAACATTTTTAGACAAATTGCCCTTGAGGTTGATCTATGCCTGCCCGATGGAAGTAGAGGACACAAGGAATTGCTTGCACAAATGGCAAATCCCTACGCAGAACGGCCACCGGTGATTTCCAAAACAACTTCTGAAAACCTACAAGAATTTTTAGAGTTTCGCCACCTCTTCATTCGTTTCGATACCGATGAACTGGATTATCAAAAAACGGAACAGAAGGCAAAGCAGGTTAGTCCGGTATTTGAAACCATCTTCAAAGAACTTGATAGCTTCATCGCCTACTTAGAGGAAGAAAAAAATGACTGAACAGACCCTCCTCCAACAAATCACAGACTTCTGCCGATTGCTCCGACAGATGGACATCAACGTGACAACAACCAACCAACTGAGTTGGTGCAAAAGTGTTGAACTGATCGACATCAGTGAACGGGAGACGTTTTATCATACAGCACGGACGAACCTCATCACGCAGGAAACGGATCGAGAGACGTTCGATCTTGCTTTCAACCTGTTTTGGCGATACCCGCGCACAGAATTTGAGGCAGTCGATACAGAAAACGAAGTACCCGAACCCTCCAGCCTCCAAGACCTCTCCGATGCCATTGATGAACAGGACATCGTAGAGCAGTGGTTGGATGCCGAGACAGAAGACGACGAAAAAGAAGGTGAGGAAGACGATCCGATCGCTTATAGTGTGGAAGAAATACTGAGTCGAAAAGACTTCAGTGAGTTTACAAAAGAAGATATGGAGAAATCGCGGGAGATCGTCGCGAAATTGGCAGCGGTGCTGGCGACAAAACTGAGTCGCCGAAAGGTTGTCGGTAAAAAGGGTAGAACTATCGACTTCCGACGGAGTTGGCGAAAAAGCCTCGTCCACGGTGGCGAACCTCTTGCGTTAATGCGGAAACAACAGAAGATTAAGAAAACCAAGATTCTACTCCTCTGTGATGTGAGCGGCTCTATGGACTGTTACGCTAAGTTCCTTATCCAATTTATCTACGGTATGCAACAGGAACTCAGGGAAATAGAGGTCGCCGTCTTCAGCACACATCTGACAAACATCACCGGACTCCTCCGACGGAAAGGATTGGCGGAAGGCTTAAATGAAGTGGCGAATGTTGTCCCCGACTGGTCGGGTGGAACGAAGATAGGTGAAAGTTTACTGGAATTCTATCGTCAATTCGCACCCTCTCTCTCGGCGTATCGTTCTGTCGTTATCCTCATCAGCGACGGTTGGGATCGAGGCGATGTAGATGTGCTGCGCCGTTCTATGGAGATGTTGCATCGGCATGCGTATCGGTTAATCTGGCTTAACCCGTTGCTCGGTAGCGAAGGCTATCAACCGATCTGCCGAGGTATCCGTACGGCGTTGCCTTACGTGGACTATTTCCTGCCAGCACACAATCTGGAGAGTTTAGCACAATTAACAAAAGTATTGATCCCACTCTGGTCAAAGTAAAATTAGACAAGGAATTCTAACTATGCAAGTCCAAGCAGCGGTGATGCTCCAACCGGGGCAGATAGAGATCCGCGAATTTGAGAAACCGACACCCACAGACGATTCATTCCTACTACAGGTAGACAAAGTCGGTATCTGTGGCAGCGATAAACACATGTATCTCGGACACACTGCCCTGAAATTTCCGGTCATCCCCGGACATGAGGTTGTCGGCACAGTTGCTGAAATCGGCAAAAATGCGAATCAGGCTATGAATGTGATGGGCGGTCCCATCAAAACCGGTGACCGTGTGACGGTCGTACCGGGTTCAAAAAACTGCGGTAGATGCTACTACTGCTTGCACGTACCCGGTCGTCCGACGCTGTGTTCCGGTAGAACCATCTATGGGTTCAGCAACAGCGAAACACCGCCATACCTGAACGGCGAATTCGCCGAGTATACCTATATCCACGGTAACTCTTGGGTTTACAAGATACCCGATAGTATTCCTGAAGAGATCCGCGTGTTGACAGAACCGGTAGCAGTTGCGACGCGTGCCGTTGAGCGCGCCTGTGCTCCCGGATTACCACAAGTCGGAGATGGATACAGCATCGGTAGCAGCGTGGCAGTGCTCGGATGCGGACCAATCGGTCTCCTTGTCGTCGCTGTGTTACGGGATAGCGGTGCAGGCACGATTATCGCTACCGATCTCGTCGATAGTCGGTTGGACATGGCGAAACAGATGGGGGCGGATGTCGTTATCAATGTCGGAAGCACAACACCTGAAGAACGGGTTGAACAGATTCAGGAACTCACAAACGGTGTCGGTGTGGACATAGCGATTGAATGTGCAGGCTTGCCGGTCGTTTTCTCCGAAGCGTTAGATGTGGTCCGACGCGGTGGGAAGGTCATTGAAGTCGGACACTACACAGACTCCGGGGACACCCGCGTGCGACCACACCAAATTTGTAACAAAGATCTCGATGTCTGCGGTGTATGGGCATATCCACAAATCCAGTTCCAGACAGCGTTAGATTTCCTTCAAATTACACGCGCACCCTTGCATGCACTCATAACGCACTATCTACCGTTGCACCAACTGGAAAAAGGCATTGATATGCTTGGGCAAGAAGGCGTTTACAAAGTTGTGATTGAGCCACAGTTGTAGTGCAATAAAACCGCTTTAATTCAGCTATCGCAAGGTCCATAATAATCAATACGCTTGGAAAAAGAGAGAGCCGTCTGAAAAACGCGCGTAACTCCACAAATCTTCAGGTGTTTTAAAGCTAACAATAGCACAAATGGAGGTACGTTAATGAGAAACCACAAAAGCGTTTTCACACTAATCTGTTGTTATATCCTGTTGAACTTCGTTATCGGGATTAGAGGAAGCATTGCTGCGGACACCACAGTTTCCACTTCCAATAACGCTAAGATACCAGAAGGACCACCGATCTACAAAACCATTGAAGGTGCGAAAACTTATATTGTCGAACACCAAAATCGAGACGGCGGTTGGCCCTTAGTCCCGGGTGGAGATAGCAACGTTGAGAGTACAGCCTTCGCTATTTGGTCCCTGATTGAGGCGGGATGGGGCACCGGTTCACGCGTGATCCGAACAGGCGTCGCGTATTTACGAAACACGCAATCGGAAGATGGAAGTTGGAACGATAACACTGCGCACACCATCTTCTCGCTCATCGCCTTAGCCGAAGCGGAAACGGACCCGGATGCCCGGTTTAAAGGGCTCCGTTGGTTGAGGAAAGTCCAAAACCCGAACGGGAGTTGGGGCAGAGGTGAACGCAGTCCGAGCAATCCGCTTTATACGGCTGCCGTTCTTGCCGGGTTCAACAGGCTCGGACTCAAATTTGAACGCGATTTTGAGGAGGGAACTGACGACATACCTTGGCTCTCCAAAGGAACTGTGTGGCTGTCGGGATACATTAATTACGACGGTGGTTGGGCGTTACAACGCGGTATGCAGTCCGATGTCTTTCTAACGGCTTGGGTGATGCAAGGTTTGGAACCCGTTTTCGACGTTAACCCGCAAGTCGCATGGTTAAAGCAGCTGCAAAATAGGGACGGTGGATTCGGAAGACACAAAAACAGTCCGAGCGACCCGGAAATCACGGCTATTGCGGTTATGGCACTCGCTGCAGGAAACGATCCGTTCAATACTCGACGTGTCGCCATCAATTATCTAACAAACGCGCGGCAAGAAGATGGCAGCTTCGTCAGTAATACACCGATGGAACTAAAGGAACCGACGGCTAATCTGCAGTCTACCTGTTTTGTTCTCATCGCGATACATGCCAAAACACCAGATGAACTGGCGGTAGAATGAAAAGCGCAGACGGCGCACTTATCGCCGCTGGTCAGGACCACCTGTCGTGGTTACAGCCATAGAAGCACCCGGCATAATGTAGTGCTCGCCTTTCGTAAGTTGAGTAACCTGTCGCTGGAAGTTATCGCCAAAAGACCCCGTCTGCATAGAGGTAACGCCACCGATGACGTAAACCTTCGCCCGCGCGCCACGACACACTGAAATCGCTTTGCCGGCTGTATACCCTTTTTCCATGCGTTTGCTCGTTGCCTCATCGGTAACAACGATAAGAACAAGGTCGCGATCGGGTGCCGTCCGAAGTTTCGGTACACCTTCAATAACAGCGTCCAACAGATGCTCATCACCCGCTTTCGGAAGCCGAAACATCGTCTTCACCTGCTCAGGTTCTAAGGGAGGTTTGGTAACAATGATGGTGCTTTCGCCACCACCGACAGCCGCCCAAAATCGGATAATCCCAAATTGGTAATCCAATCCTGCTGCCTTAAACACAGCGACCATCTGATCTAATCCTTCACACGCCGGTTCCGTTTTGGTCTGCATGCTCAGACTATAATCGAAAATAAAAACGACATCTACCTTGTCCGGTCTACTTACCACCAAGTTTTCAGCGATACGCCTAAACAATCCATCCACTCGAAGCAGTGCCTTGTCAACGACTGTTCCGCCGCTCTCAATGCGTTGGGCATCTATCCGCCGTTGCCCCGAATTAATCGGATACCATTTGCCGTTTGTTCGGTCAGGGAGTTCCGCCTGGACCTTTTCGCTCATACCGATAATATTGAGTTGTACGTTATGCCGACGGCAGCGGTCAATTATCTGCTCGCTAATCCTGTCTTTCGCATCCACCTCTGTCCATAAGGTTCGCATCCGTGCATTGGTAACCACAACAAATTGGGGCGTTACGCCTTCGCGGAAGTCCAATTGATTCAAACCTTCCACCAAAGCATCAAGACCATACCCCGATACCGTACTATTGTCAGCCTCAAGTCGTATCTTTCGCAAGGCGTTTTCAATACCGATGTAGTCAAACGTCCACTGATGCAATGTCTGTTTCGGTTTTCCGCCGACCGATTGAAAACTGACGAGTGCGAACCGATAGTCCATCGTTTTCGCCTCTACAACAGCGAGCATATCAATGAGTCGCTTCTCAAGGTCCATAAGTGCGCCTGACATCCGTCTGCTACCGTCAACCACGAACACAATATCTGCTTTCGGATTCTCGGCGTGTTGCGTTGCGCGTTTCGCAATATCTTTAAGACTCGCGCCTATATCCGCCTTGACGACGTTCTGCTTTTTCGCGCTCGGATCCACAATGGTCCTATTACGCGTTCTTCGCGGCGGACGAATCTGTGCCGATGCTTGCAGCGCACCTATTAACACAGATAGTGCACACAGGCAACATATCCAAATTTTTCGGTTCAACTTGCAAGCCAAAGCCTGCTTCACAAAAGTCATAGAATCTCCAATCAAAATTCAACCAACGACTAATACGTATCTAAATCAATCTCTTCTAAGCTAAATCGGAGGTGCGCCTGATTGATCAACGCAACAATAGCGTCCCACTGCTTGCCTGTTTCTTCAGAAACGCCTTCTTTCTCAAGTGCGTCAGCAAATTTAAAGAGTGTGTCGCTGAATTTGTCTTGTAGATAGACATATTCCTCCGTCTGATCTGTGTTTTTCGGCGGTTCAAAACTTGAAATGCTTTTTGCGTATTTCGCGAGTCGTTTCGCTGCTGCAACGGCATCTGATTTGTCCCCCTTGTCGTCAAAATAATCAAGGACTATGAAATAGTCATCTATCATCAACATCATGAGGGCTTTCAAGTCCTCAACTTCAGGCATTTCATCCGCTTCAGGCATCACCTCTGTCGGCATCGCCTCCGGTGTCGGTTTCGATTCCTGCTTGAGGAAGAGCGCATAACTCATCACCAACACCTTTTTCGGAAGTAAGGCGACTGCGTTTGAAGCACCTTCATGTCCGTCAGCAGCTTCAATATCCTCGCCGACCTTAAAAGCGTCGTCAATACCCTTACCGACGAATTGCTTCAGGAACGTCTCTCCTGCAATTGCGTCTGTCTCTTCGTGATCATAGACGGCGACTTTTAACACTTTCCCCTGCATATTCAAGCCAACAGCACCCTCAATAATCCCGTTCGGGCCCTCTACACCAACGAACAAGATCAGCCCTATCGGCTTATTCGCGTCATTGATCGGGATGTAAAAAATCGGTTTCAGGTCCGTTGCTCGGAGTTTATCTCCGATCTCTTTTTCAATTGATGCAATTTTATCCGGTGTAAGGACAGGACTCTTCTGAACAAATTTCTTTGCTTTCGGGAAAATGGCCGCCAACCTCTGCGCCGGAAATTCTGTGTTTTGAGCGTTACTGAACAGTGGCACACTTACCATTAAAAACAGGAGTGTTAATAAAACACATACTCGCCGATAGCAATAGATTCGGAAAAACATCTACGATCTCCTTATCCGTTTTTTTAGACCTCCATATAAGTTTATCAGAAATCCTTATTTTTACAAGGTTTTTTACAACCCCAAAATCTCCAATCGGAAGGTGATGCTATGGCGGTTTAACGACAAAACGTCAATGTCCGGTCTGGCTGGTACGCTCACTTTCGGTCTCAAAAAACTGAACTGATAGCCGAATGATCCATTCAATTGTGCGACTTCAAAGATATTGTCAATCAGTCTTATGCTGAGTCCAATAGACGCTTCCGCCCCAAAAGTATTCTGAATATTCGCTGGTGTAGCGAATTGTTCAGTGAAATCGTAGAAATTTGTTCCGAGACCGATATATGGTGCCCATTTCCCACGTCCACTCAGTGTCAACATCATACCAACAGTCTCAACATCCAGCATTCCAATGGGCAGAACATCTGTCCTGCCGCCGCGAGTATCCACAAGGTAACTACTGAATGGCACTGAGAGCCGAAGTCTCGGTGTCAACTGGAACCCGACTGAGAATTCTTCAGTGCGCGCGATTTCCAGTTCGGCATCGGTAATCGTTAACCCGCGCCCAACGCTTACGCTACCACCTTTTGCGACATGTAAGTATTCTTCAAGTTCAAGGGCTGTCCCAATATTGGGTACCCCTATAAGACCGGCAAACATACAGATGCTAAACGTAGTCATGAGTTTCATAATTTCTCCAATACATACAGAAAGAAAGTCGTGTCACAAATCCTTTAACGTTGGCGAATCCAGCGTTCAACGGGATAGAAAAGAGAGAACAACACAGGTGCTAAGATAAGGTTAGCTATTGTTGCCGAGAGCATTCCGCCGAAAGTAGGGACTGCGATCGGTTTCATCAATTCTGCACCCGTGGTCGTGCTGATTTCTGCTAACATGATGGGTAATAATGCCAAGACCGTGGTGGCTGTCGTCATGATGATCGGACGTACGCGCAATAAGCCAGCACTAACGACCGCCTCGTCAATAGGTTCGCCGCCCCGGACGCGTTCCAGCAAGTACTCAATTAAGACGATGCCGTCTTCAACGGCTATACCAAACAAGGCTATATATCCGACCCACACTGCTGTACTGTATTTAATGGCGTAACCGCCGCCGAGTGCCTCCGGCACGTATGCCATCAACCACTGCATCCACATACCGCCGATGAATGCAAACGGAATCGCAAGAAAGATTGAAAACATCGCAGAAGGCGACTTGAACTGGAGATACAGCAGTATAAAAATGGCTGCGATGCACACCGGTACGACAATTGCTAACCGATTGCGAGCCTCCAATTCAGCCTCGTACTGTCCGCTAAACGCGTAGAAGTAGCCTTGTGGTAGCGTCGGTTTAATCTTTTCATCAAGCGTTTTTTCTGCCAATGTAACAAAGTCCANCAATCCAATGGTGTCAACATCTACGTCACAAAAGACGCGAGAAAAGAGTAACGTATTTTCGCTCGCGATCTTCGCCGGGCCAGGTCGTCTTTCGATCCTTACGAGTTGCTCAAGCGGAATATGCAGCCCTTTGGGGGAAGGCACGAGGACACGCTTAAGTGCTTCAATATTATCCCGCAATTCTCTCATGTAACGGATACGAATTGGAAATCGCTCGCGTCCCTCAACAGTATAAGTTAGATTCATACCACCGATTGCCGTCATGATAATCTGTTGTACGGTTTTGATTTGGATGCCGTAGCGGGCGGCTTCCTCTCTATTAATGTGAAATTCGAGGTACGGCTTATTTCCAATACGCTCGGCATAGGGGCCCTGCGCGCCTTCAAGTTTAAGGAGTTCCTGTTCAATCCGTACCGCAATCTCTTCAATCTTCGCAAGGTCTTTACCAAACACTTTAATGCCGATTGGGGTTTGTATACCTGTCGCGAGCATATCAACGCGATTGCGTATAGGTTGTGTCATAATAGGTGAAACGCCCGGCATTCGGGTAGCCTCTGTCAGTTCGGTAATAAGTTCGTTGCGATTTTTCGTCCGGAAGTAATCCTTATGTTTGAGAGTAGGCTCAATATCTACGGCGATCCGATGAAGCTTCACTTCAGTTTCAGGTTCACCGATTTTAACGTGTTCCAATCCCATTTCACCCATCCGCTTTTCAGCGAGAAGTTCTTCTAAAAGGATTCGTAATAACCAGACTCGATACAACTGTTCGCGCTCGTCAACCGACAGATAAGTGTTGTGATATGTTGTCGCTAAGGTATCAAACCGTTTTATGGTCGCCGTAACAGTATCATCGAGAAAATCGGCGTTAAGATGACCGGCATGTTCCTCGCTTATTAATCCTTCGCGTGTTAAGTGTTGGACAAGAAGGCTTGCAAGTTCCTCTGTTGCATTGTGTTTAATCGCGCGTCGGGGCCATTCTGCTGGATCGACTATATTAACAATGGTTTCAAACATACCTATCGGAGCAGGGTCGGTTGCCGTCATCGCGCGCCCCAATTTCCCAACGACAAGTGAAACTTCTGGAAACCGATTCATAATCAAATCTTGCTTCGCCATGACATCTTTGGCTTGCGTAATTGATGCCCCCGGAAGCAGCACCGGCATAAATAGCAGTGCGCCTTCGTTAAGTGGCGGCATGAATTCCTGTCCAATATTTTTATAGAAAGGGGTCAGCGGTATGCTTACGATAAAAATAAGGAGTGCCAAGGCAACAACGGCGAGTTTCGTCCAAATATTCTTTACAGCTAAGCGAATAATTGGACGATAGCCGGTTCTGAGTACCCACGTAATCCCATCGGCTAACTTTCTGAGAGGCCAGCTGAGTATCGCAAAGAACCGCGCTACTATTTTGGAAACCGTACCTGTCCGGGTACGGGTTGGGTCCGCGAGTAGAAATGACGCTAAAACCGGCACCAGACTAATCGCTATGAGGACTGCACCAAGCATCGCGAAAGTTTTTGTATACGCAAGTGGTTTGAAGAGTTTACCTGCCTGGCCGGTAAGTGAAAAGACAGGTATGAAGGCAACAATAACGATGAGCATCGCAAAGAAAATGGGGGGTCCCACCTCTTTAGCAGCACGGGTTACAACCTGAAGTTTGCTTTCACCGGGGTGCGGTTCCCGTAAATGTCGCGTGATATTTTCAGTCATTACAATACCGGCATCCACCATCACGCCAATTGCGATGGCGATGCCACCCATCGACATGATGTTCGAGGGTAAACCAATAATCCGCATACCGACAAACGAAAGCAGAACGCCCAACGGTAAGACGAGTGCTATTATCAGGCTACTTGAAGCTTGTCCCAAGAAAAGCAGGATAACAACAGCCGCAACGATGATTTGCCCTGTCAGCGTTTCTTTCAGCGTGTCCGTTGCCCGATGAATGAGATGACTTCGGTCATAGAACGGGACAATTCGGACACCTGACGGAAGCCCAGGCGTGAGCTCGGCTATTTTCGCTTTGACATTCTCAATCACACGCAACGGATTATCACCGTACCGCATTAGCACGACCCCACCAGTCGCCGGAATGCCTGCTTTGTCTAAAGCACCGCGCCGGAAATCGGGGCCTTCACTGACTGTTCCAAGGTTTTTGACGTAGATAGGCACGCCGTTATGCGCCTTGACAACAATGTTTTCTATATCCGCGATGCTTTTGATAAATCCCAAACCCCGAATCAGGAATTCCATCCCGCCTTCCTCGATAACCTTAGCACCAACATCAAGGTTGCTGCCTCGGACAGCGTTGTAAACCGTTGATAACGGTACATCATACGCCAATAAAGTGTTCGGATCAATGTCAATTTGATACTGTTTAACGTATCCGCCAACCGAAGCGACCTCAGAAACACCATCAGCAGAGGCGAGATAATAACGAACCGTCCAGTCTTGGAGGGTCCGAAGTTCATGGAGCTCCAAATTGGAAGCAACAAGCGTTTCACCGTCTTCCGGACAGGTGCCCGGCTCAGCATAGCGTTCCGTCGGATGATTCGGGCAATAGTATCCATTCTCAACGGTATACCAAAATACCTGTCCGACACCGGTCGCATCGGGACCGAGGACCGGCACAACACCCTCTGGCATGTCTTTTTGGGCAAGATTCATTCGCTCCAGCACACGTGTGCGTGCCCAATAGAAATCGACATCATCCTCGAAGATAATATTAATGTAACCGAAACTAAACATTGAAGTTGAACGAACATCTTTGACATCGGGGATCCCAAGCATGGTAATGCTCAAAGGATAGATAACTTGATCTTCAATATCTCGTGGGCTTCGCCCGGGCCAATCCGCGAAGACAATAACCTGATTTTCGCCGATGTCCGGCATAGCATCAATGGGTGTCCGGTTTAATGCCCACCAGCCCGCCATCGTGACAAAAACGAAGATGACCAACACCAACAGACGATTTTTCATACAGATGTCAATAATTCGGTTAATCATGTTTTCTCTCGCTTCTTGTAGATGTGCTTGAATAGCATATCAAGAGTAAAGAAATCTTGAGACTAATGTTGATGGACAGGCGGTTTTGATTCTTCTTCGCCGCCGAGTGCCCCACCATAAGCACCGGATGCAGAGCCTGTTAATTGTGTCTGTGAATCTATCAAGAAGTTGCCATGGGTGACAACCCTATCGTCAGGGGTAAGCCCGCTAACAATAGGATAGTATCGACGTTTGGTTTTTGCGTCCCCGGATGCCCCCCAAGCTTCGGGACCTACCTCAACTTCAATCTGTTCATAACCCGATTCACCGCGATCCACGAAAACTATTTTTCGTAAACCGGTGTCAATGACTGCACTCTTGGGGATAGTTAGAACTTCACCTGTCATGCGGAGCGGTTTTCCATCACGTGGACATAGCCCTGGGACCGTCGCATACGCATCTGGATGGTCAGGGCAGACGTATTTGAAAATCAGTGGCGGCTGATCTGCCCGGACGGAAGGCGAGGGCGCGTGTTGATGGGCGTGAGAATGCGCGCCAGCTGCAACCGACTGTTTCTCAACAAGGTCCATACCACAGATAGAACACTCTCCAAATTCATCAGACTGCACCTCCGGATGCATCGGGCAGACCCACCCAGATGCGGTCGTCTCCGTCGGAGTAGATACCTCCGCTCTTTCGACAAGGTCCATACCACAGATAGAACACTCTCCAAACTCGTCAGACTGCACCTCCGGATGCATCGGGCAGACCCACTTCCCCTCCGCTTCAGTACCAATAACATCGGCGTGTGTCGGTTCCAGAGCCATGTCACATATCTCACATTCACCCGGATGCTCAGACGTAACCCACGGATGCATCGGGCATGCATACGGGGCTTTTGAGATGGCGCCTTGGGTATAGATTTCTGCAAGCGTCGGTTTTAGTTGCAGCGTCACATACATCCCTGGACGGAGCCGCCCAGTCGGATTGGTGACTTCTATCTGGACCTTCTGCGTGCGTGTTTGCGCATCAAAGAATGGATAGATATAGGTGACTTTTCCAGGGAACGTTAACCCCGGCATCGATTGCGCAGTAATTTCAACTGCCTGCCCCATGTAAATCCACGGTAGCTCATATTCGTAAACGTCCGCCATAATCCATAAACTATTAAGGTCGGCAATGTGGTAAAGATTCATGCCCTTGTTCACGTGTTGACCCTGCGTGACGTTCATGTGAACCACAGTGCCAGCCATCGGCGCAAAGAGCGGTAAAGTCGTACTGACTTCTCCACGGTTGCGGATATCTTCCACCTGGCTTAAGGTCAGTCCGTATAATTCAAGTTTGGATTTCGCAGCGGCAACGGTCTGTTCAACGGATCTGCGCAGTTCCGCGTATTCTGTATTTTGAAGTTCCTCAATACTTTTAAGTGCCGTCAAATATTCCTCTTGTGCCGTGACCAATTCCGGACTGTAGATGGACAAGAGCTCATCACCTTCACGCACTCTGATACCTGTGAAATCGATGTGCAAGTCCTCAATCCACCCAGAAATGCGTGTTGAAGCGTAAGCCATACGGGTTTCGTTATAATCCAGAACACCAACGGTCCGAATTTCACGCGAAACTTCTCGGAAAGCGACGGGTTCAGTGCGTACTGGAATCAGGGCTTTCTGTTGCTCCGTTAGTTCCAATCCTGAACCTTCATAAATAGGGATCAATTCCATTTTACAAACTGGACAACTGCCAGATTCTTGCATCTTGACTGTCGGGTGCATCACACAAGTCCAAAACCCAATTGTTTTTGCTGCATCTGAGGATGCCGCCATCGGTGCATGGTCGTGGGCAGCGTGTTCATCCATGCCGGACATGTCCTCCGATGTCGTTTCACGTTTTTCAGTTGGCGTATGAGCAGCGTGTTCATCAATGCTGGATGTGTTCTCTGGTATTGTTTCACGTTTTTCACCAACAGGCTCCTCCGTTTCGGCTTTCTCTTGTTGACCACACCCGAATATGAATAACACAGTAATTATCAGGGCGGTTGCGAGGCAAAAATTTTTAGGCATTTTGTGAACTCCTTGTATCGTTTGCGTTGTCGTTTTTTTACGCCAAATACGGGACTCCGAGAAGAAATTAGGAATCAAGGGACACTAAAATCTTGCCCAAGGAAAAACTACTCTCGGATCAGTGGTTGTTTAGGCAAGATCGTGCCAACTGCCTGCTCTAACTGCGCGAGATGGTGGCGATAATCTCGTAACGCTCGCTGCTCTTCAATTCTCAAATTTAACAAAGTGCGCTGCGCATCAAGAAAACTCAAAAAATCAATTTGTGCCGCTTGATAGGCTGTATTCGCGGCATCCAACGCTTGCTGTGCTTGCGGAAGCAGCGTCTGGCGATAGAGGCGAATACTCCGATTTGCGGTTTCCATTCCAAAATGATGCTTTTTCACAACAAAATGGAGACTGTTCTCAAGGTCTTTAATCTTATGCGCCATCGCTTCAATCTTTACGTCCATTTCACGGATGTACGAATCTCGGTGTCCGAACCATGCCGTATTTGTCGGATTTAATGTGCGTTGTGTCATAAAAGTCATCGGCATCTTTTCTGTGTGTTTCAAGTCCGCCATGCTCCGGTTCTCAAAGTAACTTGCACCGAGGGTCGGGTCAGGATACGTCATCCGTTTCGCCATTTCCACAACTAAACCCATTTTACTGATTACCAACTTCTGCTTTTGGATTTCTTGGCGTTTCTGAACCGCTAATTCATACAACTCAGCCAAAGTAGATATAACACGTTCTTCTTTAATTGGCATAGGGATTCCTAACGGCAAATCCGCGGAAGCGTTCAATAACGTATTAAGACGCGCAATGATAGTTTCTCGTTGTTGTTCAAGCGTAATAATCACATTCGCCAATTTCGATAACTCCACCTGCGCCATAATAACATTTGAATATTTTCCCTGTCCGACACGAAACTTCGCCTGGGCAATAGCAATCATCTGCTGTAGTAATTTCCGATTTTCTTCGTTAATACGGGTCGCCTCAACAAGAAAAAGATAATCGTAGTAAGCTAACCTGATTTCGGTCACCAGATCTCGCAGGGCGATTTCAAACTCTTTTTGCGCAATTAGCACATCTTCAGTAATAATCTGTCCTTTCAACGCTAAGGTATCAGGAAACGGGAATTCCATTGCCATCATCTCTTTATGGCGCATCGGTCCAACTTTCGTATCGAGTTGTTTCGTGAAAGCGTTATACTGACGTAACACATTCTCCAAATAGACAGATTGCGGATATTGCTCCAGGACCGCCCGAATTTTTTCACGGGCAGATTTCAACCCTGTGCTCCATTCGTACCCAAGTCCGACAAGGAGTTCCAACGTGATAGGTTCAGCAAGCCGAGCTCTTGAGGCTTCAGGGGACGTTGCCAATTGCCGATGTGCCTTCATGGTATCTGTTGAAAGATCGTAAAACAGATTTGGCATCGGTGTTTCGCTCTCTAATTGCGCTTTCCACTGTTTCTGGTATTTCAGCACCTTCGCCTCAATTTCACTGAGAAACGGGTCTCGTTCTACGGTCGGCTCACTTTCAGTCTCAGGGATATTTTTTTCTATTTCCGTATGATAATAGGCAGGTTGTTGTATTTTCGTATCACGCAATGCTCGGTATGTTTCCAGTTGATGATTCGCACACCCACTTACCAGAACAGTCAGTATTATGAGACCGATTTTAAGGGTTGTCGGTACGAAAATCTGCTCACGCAGATTTTCTTTCAGTCGTCGGTTGCCAGTTAAAGACGGATATGGTTTAACAAAACCTTCTTGTGACTGAAAACTGAAAACTGAAAACTGAAAACTATTCAATGTGTGAATCATCGATCTTTCCTCCAACTAACTGCTCTAACCGAGCGAGATTCTGTTGATAGTCTGCGATCGCACGCAGCCGAGCGAGATTAAAATTCAACCAAACGCTCTGCGTCTCAAGAAATCCCGCGATGCTTTTGGGACCTTCCTGATGCCACGTCTCAGCGACTTCAATAGCAGCACCCGCCTGCGGAATAAGTGTAGTTTCATAGAGTTCGACAAGCCGCTTCGCATTTTCAAGACGAAAGTAAACTTTTCGGAGCGCGACCTTCGTTTCGTCCTCCAAGACGTGTTTATTCGCTGCGACTGCCTCACGATTTTGTTGAGCCTCGCGAACTTTACTACTGTTCTTCAAACTTGACCACGGAATTGTCACACCGACACCGATGCTAAATGGGTTTTTACCGTTATCCGGCACACCGAACATCAACGCTTCACCCGTCTCTATTGTCATCAAATCAAGTTTAAGCATCGGTTTGGTTTGGAGTTCGGCAAGCGCAATTCCCTCGGTGGCTTTCTCAATAGTTAGTGCCGCAATTCGCAACTCCTGCCGCTTTGCTAATGCCTGTCTCTCTATATCAGCCAATCCGACATCAAGCGACTCGTAGGGAACAGGCATTGTCGTACCCAACGAAGTTGCTGAAGGAATTGAGAGGATCCCCTTGATGTTCGCATGTTCAACGCGCTGCAATTCCTCTAACAGGACGAGATCATATTCCAACTGTGCAAGTTGGCTTTGTGCCTTCAGTACATCATTGAGTGTCGTTTTTCCTTCGGCATAGCGTGTGGTGGCAATGGCGAGAATAGAGGCAACCAAGTCGTGATTTTGCCGCGTCAGTTCGGCTGCCCGTTGAAGATACGCCAACTCATGATAACTCAGTTTCAGATCAACAATAAGATTACGTATGACCTGTTCATGCTTCACGCGCGCGATTTCAACCGCCTTTTTGACAACTTCTCCGGCTGCGTCAAGGGTTCCCGGGTATGGAAATGTTTGTGAAAAGCTAATCCGATGGCGTTGCGGTCCAACCCTTGTTTCAACGCTTCGCATGTAATAGCCATACATGAACATCGGATCCGGCAATGCTGTCACCTGCGGGTACTGTTCAATTGTCGCCTGCCACCGTGCCTTTGCGGCACTAACCTTTGGACTCCGTTCAACGGCAACCTGAATGAGGCGTGGCAGCTCAAGCGTTTCAGCAAATAGAGTTGTCACATCGGTAGTTTGCTCTGGCGTTGACACTTCTTGGGTCATCCCTTGTGCTTCTCTCGGCATCAAAGCATTTAACACTATCATACTCCCGATAACAACTAACGCCACTTGGTATAGTAAACTAACGCCACGCATTGTCGCCTCCTTGTTAATATAGGACTTACGCACACCCCATGCAAGCGGGGTTTGATGAAGTTTAAGAAAATAAATCGGTAATTGACGGGCAATGAATAAACGGGCAGGTTCGTAGTAGTGCGATTCATCGCACGTTCCAATATTACCGAATTAATAAATTAATCTTCATTAACCCCGCCTGACTCACATATTCCGTAGGATTTCATGAAAAAATGCGTAAGTCCTATTAATAGTTATCAGTCGTCAGTTAAGAGAGGGTTTATTAAATTAGCCACTCTTTAACCGATAACTGATAACCAGCAACTGACAACCCTTAAAGTGAAATCTTGACAGCTGCGGTCGTTACGCGAACACGGACATCATGTTCTTTGCCTTTCGGCATAGTAATGAACCCTTCGTAGGTGTGCATCATTTTGCTATATTTCAGGAGTGCCATCTTCGTCTCACCTTCAGCATTGGTAACCTGAACGGCGAGTTTAACATCACCTAACGCAATCTCTCCATGATCATGCGTCGGGTATATACTGAAATAGTGCGTTTTTCCCTTAATCTCGTCGGTTTTGATCATGCCTCCCATTCCCATGTGCGACATCATCTTCTTATAAAAATCTGTCGTTAGGACATTGACATCAAATGTCAAATTTCCGACCGAAATTGTTTGGAGATACTTATCCGGATTCGCCTTGAACATCTCTGCCTGCATCTCGTTGCAAAAGTAGTAGGCTTTCCCGTTCTGTTCGACTTTGACCATTGCTGAAGCCTTCATCACCATGCCAAACATTGCACAGCGCACTTTTTCACCATCGGCTGCTGTTGAGTGATCACCGTGTTGATGAGCCTTATTATGTTCGTGCGCGTCCTCCGCATTAATGGAAAAAATCGAGAAGAGTAGCACGGATAGGACCGCCAAGAAAGATGCGACGATTCGTCGCGTCAATTTCGTTTTCATCTGTTTCTCCTTTTTAATTCTGCCTTATTGGTTGTCCGGCATCGTTACACGAAAATCTCTTGCCGGGATTCGTAGGGTGTGCTGACAGACAGATACAACACACTGCACAACACAACTCAAATGACACTTGTTAGTTAGCGTAACATGCCAACGGTCATCGCCTCTTAGAATAAATAGGATGTCGTTAAAGAGACTAAAGTGCCGAATTCAATCGCATCGCTTTCATCGTAAAGGGTTTCTTGCGTCAACGGGAACATAACATTAGCAGATACGGAAATACCTTCAAATGTTGCTAAGGACATACCGAATGCCGCCATGCTGTAACGCAAACCTGTATTGATATCGCGTTCTCCTGCCCAAGCGGCAGAGGATTGATAAAATCCGAGATAGTTCCCGCTAAATGAGAACCAATCGAAAAGACGATACGTAAAGCCAGCTGTCCAGCCCAACTCAGCGGATCCTCGATAAGCCTTGCTGTTTTCGTAGAATGGAAACATGCCACGCGCGGATGCAGTCATCGTCAGACCACGGTATAGCGGCAAATTGTACTGCAAACTGGCAATCGGGTTAAAAGTACCGGTACCGAACTGAATATGGAGGTGCTCAATACCGGCATCCCCAAGTTCCCACGGATTTTCCTCGGTTTTGCCGATCGGAATCGTCGTACCTAACCGAACAGATAACACGTCATCCGTTTTGAAGAACCCACGCATTCTATACCCTAAAAACATATCCGCATCCGAGAATCCAGTATAGGTCTCATTTCGGTGATGAATGTCTCGGCTCCGTAAGATCGCTTGTCTCTCTTCAGGACTCACCGGATCAATCCATTCAATGCTCGCTTCTTGGTCTCTGACAGCATACGGAACAGTCGCCTGCAGTGACCATCGGTCGCTAAACAGATATTGTACCCCGACATCAATCCGATAAGTACTTAATGCCACGTGGTGCCGATGCAACGGAGCATCCACAACTCCCCTTGTTGATGACAGACCTCTGGATTCGAGATGTCCACCTTGCGCATCAGGGGATACTAACATATTAACATTGATTCGAAACTGGTCTACCTCTTTTGAAGCCAAACTGACTTCGTTCATCAAACCGCTCGGCGGTAAGATAGGATTGCTTCACGCAGGACAACTCTCTTGTGCGAATCCGAAAGAGATAAAGAAACAGTTGAGCAGCATCGCATATAAAAACAGGTGCTTTTTCATAGTGTGTAATCTTCCAAAAATATTGTAGCGCAGCGAGATACAAACAAGTTCCCGCGCGACAGGTCTATTGGCAATTTCTTACAGCGTAAACCTTCACAAAAAAGAACGCCGAAAAAAAAACAAAATGTCTAAAAATATCGGAAATAAAGGATAGATGTGTACTTAGAGAATACCTTGTGGAATTCATCTAACACTGAATAGGCGGAGGACCGCGGCGGATCAGAGAGTGATCTCGGAAAAGTGTAGAAATTAAAGGGATGGAAGGAACTGTATTGAACGATTCCTGTGGGGCAACGGGTAAAGTCGCCGAAATAGGGAGAACCGAAACGATAGGCTGTCCAATCACTTCACGGAATTCAGAGGTGTTCGGTCTATCGTCTGGAAAAACAAACTCTAAATGCGTTGTGCAGCACGCTTCAGCACTATCTGATGAATTTTCGGTGTCACCTGCAGTATCTGTTTGCGGATTCCGGCAGCAGGTTGCACGGGTTTCAGTATCCGTGTGTACCCTATCTTGCGGCGTGTCGTGGCACAACTTTTGTTCAAAAGTCGCACAAAGGAGTGGACACACCGAATAGACGTACAGTAAACCTACAAGTAAAATAAGAACCGGTTTATGTTTTTTCATCACTCTTTAATAGACTCCGTTGTTCGTCAGAAAGTGGAAACTAAACACATACTTTGGTATATTATACACCTAAACCGTAAAAAGTTGCAAGAAAATATTTTTTTTTATAGTTATACCCTTAAACCCTTAAACGGTTGAAAGCACACGCCGCAGCGAAAGGGCTGCTCCCGGTAGTACTGACAACGACAGATGAAACGACGCGGCGGTTGATGTCGTTTTATGTGAATAAATGCCAACAAGAGATCTTCCACAAAGAAGTTCAGGCGAAGATGCCAACGTAGATGATCTATTTGTGGATAAAATAGTTTCACGTAGAAATAGGCGAATATGAAATATCCGCCAAGCGCGCATATATGATACAGCAGATAAGTTTTCCGGTTGACGCGTCCTTTATATGAGAAAATGAACGACATTAGGTTTTTTATAAACTCACCTCAATTATGTAAAATTTCAGTGCTGAGAATATTATACACTTTCTGTGAAAAAAGTCAAGTATAACATACTACAACAGGCGACACTCCTTCAGCTGCAGCCGCAGATGATCGCCCCTGAAAAGTGGTTGGTCTCGCAAGGGTGGCTTCAGGCAGGTACCCCCGACAACACACCACAGGCGGAACGCGCCGCGTTTGTCAAGAAATTCAGGAGCCACGATCTGCTGTCAAGAAAATTAATCGCTACCATTCTCCGATGCAACTAACTTGTACTGAAACGCTTCAAAACTCGGAGCTAACGAAGCAGCAACACCCAACTGTTTAAGACAGTCAATATCCGAAATACCCTCAAGCCTCGATTTTAACGCAACAATGTCCGCAAACGGGAAACGCTCAGTGACAACAGTCAGCGTATTTTCTATAGTCGCCTCACGGGCACCACGTTTTATCACTTCTTCGTAGAAAGGAGATTCCATCAGAACTTCCTCCGATATAAACTTATGAAATAGTTCAGCATTGTGTGCTAAACTACCAAAAATGGAAAGACCAAATAACAACGTCGCACGCATATCCGCATCTACCGGAGCCGCACGCGTCGCCGAAACACATCGCTGAACCCAAGACTCACTATCCACACCTGCAGGCGGTTTCATCAGTGCTGTAAACGGCAATAAACCAAAACGTCTGAGGTCCTAAGCGCAAGCGCAGCGAGTGCGTGGGGTGCTTGCTCCGTTAAATGTTTGAAAACCTCATCATAATACGGCATATAATTATTATAAAGGTATGCCCGGCATAATGTCAATCTTTTTCTTTCTCACTTATCCCCATTTTTTCATCAATGTTTTATGTAAGGTGTTTGGTGAAAAAATGCGTTAAAATCAGGTGGATTATGGTAGAATGCCGCCATAAGATGGTTCTATCTTTCTAAACTGCTATTTTTAATGAAAAACGAAACATATTACAACAAACATATAGAGAACTTAGGCACCACAAAAATTAGAACAGGTTCGTCGGGCGTACCGGTAAATTTAGAACTTAGGTTGTCTTTTAACAAGAAATGATATATACTATTGGCAAACCGCACGCTAAAATTAACATTCTGAGGTGTCGCACCCACTTTCTACGATAACAGCAACGGAGGCAAACATCATGGCGTATATCAAGATTCCAAAAGAGTGGGAAATCCCCGAAAATCAGGTAACATCTGAATCCGACTATATCGACCGCCGGAAATTTATCAAAAATTTGGGCTTAGGGAGCGCCGGTGCTTTGCTGTTTTCTACTTCAAACGCCTGTGCACAAGGCAGCGCGCTTGAGAAACAGTTAGAACCTTTCCGTTCGCAAACACTTGACGTGAAAAAAAACGAAAACTTTACTGTCGAAAGACAGGTGACCGACGAAATCGTTGCCGCTACCTACAACAATTACTACGAATTCACGACTTCTAAAAACACTGTTTGGAAGCGAGTCGAAAAATTTAAAACGCGACCTTGGGAAATCGAAATCTCAGGACTCGTCGAAAAACCGATGACGTTGGACGTAGATGACCTCATCAAACAGATGCCGATTGAAGAGCGGATTTATCGGTTCCGTTGTGTCGAAGCATGGGCAATGGTGGTACCTTGGATCGGTTTCCCGATGAAAGCGTTGCTTGAAAAAGTGCAACCGAAAACCGAAGCCAAATATGTTCGCATGCTCACATTTCTGGATCCGGATATGGCACCGCAGCAAAATAATTTTCGACTCCCGTGGCCCTATTATGAAGGGCTTACACTCGCCGAAGCGATGAACGACCTGACGTTACTCACTGTCGGTATCTATGGACATGTTTTACCACCGCAACACGGCGCACCCATCCGACTCATCGCGCCTTGGAAGTACGGTTTTAAAAGTATCAAATCCGTCGTTAGTATTGAACTAACGGACAAAAAACCGCGCACTTTTTGGAATACACTTGCCCCAAGAGAGTACGGCTTTGAGGCAAACGTCAACCCCAAGGTCCCACACCCACGATGGTCACAAGCCAGCGAACGGATGATCGGAACCGGAGAGAGACTCCCAACGATGATCTACAACGGTTACGGGGACGCTGTCGCACACCTTTACGGATAGTGAAACATTCGTTGAGATAGAGGAAATAGATGGATAAAAAACAGACAACTATAGGAACCTTTCTATACGTGATGGGGCTGGTTTCACTGCTAATATGCACAGGATGTAGTAATTTGGCTGCGCTTCTCCCTGACGACGGGCAAAACGAACCCGAAACTGTCGCCATCAATACAGGTATCGTCACAGCCAATACACGATTCGGCTTCGACCTGTTCAATGAAATTCGTCAGGCAGAGCCGGATAAAAATATCTTCATCTCGCCGTTGAGCGTCTCCATCGCCTTAGCCATGACATTGAACGGTGCCTCAGGCGAAACCGAACAGGCGATGACCAACACGTTACAATTACAAGGTCTTGACTCCGAATCAATCAACGTCGGTTATGCAGGGTTGCGAGGCGCGCTTCAGACATCCGACCCAAAAGTGACACTCACGATAGCCAACTCACTCTGGGCACGTCAAGACGTTCCGTTCAATCAGGACTTCCTCCAACGAAATGCCGAATACTTTGAGGCGGAGATATCAACACTCGATTTCATGGACCCAAACACCTTAACAACGATTAATCAGTGGGTAAACACCAACACAATGGGCAAAATCCCAAAAATCCTTGATAAAATCAACTCGGATTTGGTGCTATTTCTGATTAACGCCATCTATTTTAAAGGGACGTGGCAGACAGAGTTCGACCCAGCGCACACGCGGGACGGAACCTTCCATCTCGCAACCGGCAACGAAAAACAGGTCCCGATGATGACGCGGTCGGGGGGTTACCGGTACTATGAAAATTATGACGACATGTTTCAAGCGATTAGTATCCCTTATGGTGATGGTCGGATGAGCATGTACATCTTCCTCCCGTACCGTGAATCCGATCTCAATACCTTCTTAAATAGTCTAAACAGTGAGCGTTGGGAAAATTGGACAACACAGTTCCACGAACAAGAAATATTCCTCAGCATGCCGGAATTTAAGTTGGAATATGAGAAAACACTTAACAATCCACTGCAATCACTCGGCATGGAGATCGCGTTTGCACCAGGGATGGCAGATTTCAGTCGGATGGCAGATTTAGAGGCGTTGGGTAAAAACCTGTATATCGGAGAAGTGCTTCATAAAGCCGTCGTCGAAGTCAACGAAGAGGGGTCCGAGGCCGCAGCCGTAACCAGTATCGAGATACGCGCAACCAGTCTACCGCCGCAGTTTATTGCGAACCGTCCATTCTTCTTCGCGATTCGTGATAACGAGACAGGGACCGTCCTATTTATCGGCACTGTTGTGGATCCTTAGATCAAGACCTATGAAAATCCTTGTTTTTTTCTTCTCACTGCTGCCCATATTTTCAGCATCTGCTACATGGGAAGTGGCGGAAAGCACTCACTTTCGAGTCTATTATCGAGATGGCACGGTAGACCCAACACCAATTCTTCAAAGTGCTGAAGATTTCTATGCAGAACTACCGGAATTGACAAACCGTATGCCGGCAGGAATGATTGACATCTGGGTCTGCGACACGCAAAGGGATTTTCAAGCGTCCGTTCATGCGCCGATTCAGGATTGGGCGGTTGGGTGCGCCTTTCCGTTGAGTCGGCGCATCGTTATCCAAAACCCGAAACATATAGCCCTCGCGAAATTGCAATTAACGCAAGTCCTTCGTCATGAGATTGCGCATGTCATCTTCGGGCAGTGTACACGCAAAGCCGTCAAAGAAATTCCGTTATGGTTTATAGAAGGCATCGCCATCTACCTCGCTGATGAATGGGTGCCAAGCCGACACGAGACCTTACTCAAGCATATTTTCTCGAAATCCATCCTGCCACTCCACGAGTTAGCCGGAGGTTTCCCATCTTCACACACCGGCGCAGATTTGGCATACGCACAGAGCCAAGACGCACTCCGTTGGCTGGTTGAAGTCAAAGGCAGAGATGTACTATTCGCAATTATCGGAAAACTCCAAACAGGTAGCAATTTTGAAGCTGCTTTTGAAACCGTAATTGGATGGGACCTTGCCACTTATGATACGCTTTGGCGCGCATCATTATCAGAACGCTACAGATGGGCATCTCTCTTTTCCAACTCTTACTTTTTTTGGGGCGGACTCGGTGGGCTCGCACTTTTCGGCTACCTTATCTGTCGGAACCGCAGGCAGCGACATCTCAACAAACTCGCGCAACAGGAAGAGACTGTAGACGCATTTTTTAGGACTTAGAACCGATGAACACACCCCTTATTTACGCCACTTTCTGCTTCATCTGCTTCGCCTCTGTAGCGATAGCAGCACCTAAACAGATCTCACAGTACCCAGACGAACTCACACGCGACGGACACGTCGTTATCCTACCCGACCACGGCACCGTCTATATGGTTTCCGATCTGCACGCAGATTGGGACGATTTCAACCAGTGGATGCAACTCACAAATCTCGTTGCGCGGATTCAAGCAGGTGAAGATGTTTACGGGTTGATACTCGGAGATGCCGTTGACTACAAACCCGACGAACCCAGGCATCCGCCTTACGGCGATATACAAATCATTGACACAGTCATAGAACTCCGAAGACAACTCGGTGAAAAGGGCAGGAGACTGCTCTACATCCGAGGGAACCACGAATTTGCCGCCGCAGATGCTTATGCAATGCTCAAAAGACAAGGGATGACGACGCAAAACAGGGATCAATTCATCCGTTCATTGTACGATAGTCCACTCGGTGCCTACTATGAACAGTTCAATTTTATTGAGCGGATGACAGATACACACTATGAATTCCTTATGAACCTGCCGACCGTTGTTATCGCAAAAAACGGTTTCGTCGGTATACACGCCGGTCCACCGCGTACGATCAGGAATCTCGCAGACCTCATTGATCCGAGTGCGAAAACCCTCGACGAAATTCTCTGGCACCGTCCGGTCATCGCGTACAGCGGTGGATACACCTTAAAACATATTGATAAGTTTCTCAAAGCCGTCCACGCTAACCTCCTTATCGTCGGACACACCCCGATTCAATACTTCCCTGCCAAAAACGTCAGAGACGGTATCGCTACATTCGGGGATAAACAACTCATCTTTTCAACAGGCTACAGCGGGTTACCGGGAATGCCAACCTATATTGAAATCGATTTGGCAGAAACGTATCCGTCCGTACATGCCCTAAAGTTAGGGACAAATATTCATCATCTCTACGATAAAACAGAAAAACCGCAAACGGACTAAAAGATACACCATGCGACCCCTGATTTACATCATGACCCCGGTACTGATTCTCACTATCCTGCTCGCATCTCGCTTTGTAACGTGGGAGGCGATAAAAGGTGTGGATCGGCAAGCACAAACATACGTTCAAGAAGGAACCGTATCGCTCAGATCATGGAAACTTCCGCAAGCAATCAACGCGTTTACACGTGCAATTGAAATTGAGCCCGAATATGCCGAAGCCTATGTGAAACGTGGACTCGCCTACTACCGTTCTGAACAGTACAAGACCGCTATCTCGGATTACACCGAAACGTTAAAACTCAAAAGGTATCAAGCCGATGCTTATGCAAGTCGCGGGGATGCATACCAATCATTAGGGGCTCTGGAGCACGCTATTGAAGACTACTCCGCCTCACTTAAGAGAAGGCGGAGTCCACAAGTTATACAGAAACGGGCAGAAACCTATTTCAAACATGGAGACGTTCAAAAAGCACTCGCCGACTACGATGATCTGATTAAGCGGAAACCGACGGCGATGGCATATTACGCACGCGGTAACGTTTACCTCCTACTCGCTATTCGAGGTAATGAGAACCGTTTAAAACCGGCACTATCAGATTTTGATCAGGCGATCGCTCTCGAACCGCGTTTCGCGACTGCCTATATCGGCCGTGCACAGGTTCACACACACGCCGCTGATCACACATTAGCAAACCGAGATTATACACACGCCATCGGACTTTTGACTGAGGCGATCCAGAAACAGTTGATGCTAACACTCACAAATCCGATAAAAGCGTTCTGAGTTTTTTCTTGAAAAAATCCGAAAATTGTGATATACTTTAAGAGGAAGATTTTTCATAATTGCGCTTATTGCACGACGATTTACAAAGTTAAAAACTTACGATCATTTCGGAAACTTTAACAGGAGGCTAACAGGTTAATATGACCGGAGATGCATTGGGTTTAATCGAAACAAGAGGTTTGGTTGGCAGTATTGAAGCTGCGGATGCGATGGTGAAAGCAGCGAATGTCCAACTCATCGGCTACGAACAAGTCGGTGGTGGGTATGTGACTGTCATGGTACGTGGTGATGTCGGCGCAGTGAAAGCTGCAACGGATGCTGGGGCTGAAGCCGCCGCACGTGTCGGCGAAGTCGTCTCTGTACACGTGATTCCACGCCCACACGCTGAAGTCGAAACCATCTTAAAGAAAGCGTAAACTGTTCATCTTGCCTAAGAACTTTCGGAATAACCTAACAAAAAAGGCGAATCACAGATGCCAGACCGTGCCCTTGTAGAACTGATTACCCGCCGGGTTGTGAACAGGCTGACGACAGATCAAGCGTGCAGTGGTTGCGCTTTGAAAAGTTGTGACCCGGGAAACCGCGCATGTGATGCTGTCACGCAGCAACAGCAGATTCCCGTCGGTGTTTCAGCACGCCATGCCCACGTAACACAAGAACATCTTGAAATCCTCTATGGTGCTGGACACCAACTGACTGTCTACGCGCCGCTCTATCAACCCGAAGCGTTCGCCGCGAATGAAACATTGACTGTCATCGGGAAACGGATGCGCGCCATTGAAGCCGTGCGCATACTTGGACCCGTCCGGGATTACTCACAAGTTGAAGTCGCACAAACCGAAGCGATTCGGCTCGGACTCAATCCACCGATTCGAGATTCAGGCGACCTCGCCGGTGCTGAACCGATTACACTCGTCGGACCCGCAGGAAGTATCTATTTGAAAGAAGGTGCCATCTGCGCCACACGGCACATTCACATGACACCGAGTGATGCCACCGCACTCAATATCCGCGATGGCGAACTCCTAAAAGTCCACTTCCGCGGTGAACGTGCGTTGACCTTTGAAAACGTCCGACCCAAAATCTCTGAAAGTTATGTACTTCAGATGCACTTAGATACCGACGATGCCAATGCCGCCGGTCTAACAGGCGGCGAACCCGTTGAAATCGTGCCGTAGGTCTCCCAATTGCAAGACAATATGAACCAAGAACTGATTGATCAGATCAGGAAAATCGTAGAGCAGGTACTCGAAGCGCGCGCATCTACCGATTCGCAGGCTGCTGACGAGCAAAAACTCCTCGCCATCTTCGGTGCGACACAACTCGAATTGGATGAACCGATCCAGCAGCTGCGGGCTTGCATGCGAGACGGATGGAAAATTACAATAATTTTGTCCGATCTTGCAACTAAAGTTCTAAATCTCGAACCGATTCATGCAGCTTTTGGAGAAGAAAACGTCCTACAAGAGAACCGTCTAACAGATATACCGGCTTTCGTGGACATCTACCAGCAAATTGTGCTACCCGTTTTCTCACATCCGATGGCAGCGAAACTTGCATTAGGATTGGTGGACACACCGTCTACTTATCTCGTGTATGCAGCACTCTTGAGAGGAAAAACAGTCATAGCGACTTCCGACGCGCTTAAAGAAGATAAGACATCTCAGCAAATTAATGCTATTGAGGTCGAATATGTAAACGTTTTGTCCGAACTCGGCGTTCAATTGGTACCTATGATACAGATCGCCGAGTCGGTTAAGGACAAAACAAGCGACGCATCCGCTAGTTTAGACGGACCTCTGATTAGCGCATCAACTATTTCAAATCTGGACGCAAATGTGCGGGAATTGGTCTACGCACAACAGACAATTATCACGCCACTTGCGCGTGAGCACGCGAAAAAGAGAGGTATCAAACTGATACCCAAGCGTTAAGAAATCCGAGACTTGTTAGGTTTCATCAGCAGTCGCAAGCAGTCTATCTATAACTAAATCCGGAATTGCGATCAGAATATCTAAATCATGGGGAAAAGCGATTGAGGCTAACGAGAAATCGGTCACCCTCGATTAATTCTTGACAATTTTTGGAGAAAATTGTATTATTTTTTTAACAGATATGAAATTGAAGCAAGTTGTTCACGCGGCACAGCGCGCAACGGGTTAAAAAGCCTGTCGGTAATGCCACATGAAGGACACGACATAGAGGAGTACTCTCATGAAAACCCGGATTTTGACTTTAACCGTAGTATGCCTCATCAGCTGTTTTGTAATCGCTGGGTTGTCAACGTTCGCGAATGCAGACTACGACTATTACGCAGACCGATTGAGTCGCGAGCATCGCATTGCAAGCGATGTTGATGAATGGATAGAACGCGGGAATGCAACAATTACTGCCAGTCCCCGGTTTGAAGACGGTGTTCGACTCACCGCTTGGGCAAACGACGCTCAGGACACAGAGAACTACGAATTCGCAATCGCCAGCGCGGTATACCTCTTTGAGATTCCGGTAGGGACACAGTACATTGAAGTGTTGGTACGCTACCGGGGTGAACCGCATCGGCTCGAAATTGAAGACTATGAAGAACCGATCGCAGGGCGCGCCTGGATCCGTAATACCAAACGCGAGGCGACGCGTCGTGGCTACTACGATGAAAACGCTAAAGAGACACGTTACGGCGATACCTTTGTCCTCCGAGCAAAAAATCGCTCCGAACATATTAAGATCCCGGCAGCCGGTCATGTCGAAGATGGATGGATGGAACTCCATATTGTTGCCGAAGGTGGCGAGCAGATTGATGTAGAGTACCTTGAAGTCTCCACGTACCGCAGGCAACCGAAAGTTAGAGTGATTCAACGCTACACACCGACCTACCGTTGGCGGCCGTGGCATCGTTACACATACCTCTACTTTTACGACGGTCCTATCTATTACGCGACAGACTATGACTACTATCTCCGGTGGAGTTATCCGATTTACGATCACCACTATCTCTCAATCCGTTCGTATTATGGTGGGTATCTCGGACGCTACCGCGGCTACTACCCACGTGCCTACTACCGCAACTATTCGCCGTATTACGGTTCCTATAGTGCTTATCGTGGCACACCGAAAGTTCACCAACGGCGGACACAGTTGAATCGGTGGAGTGCACAGCATGAAAATACACGCCAACAGTACAGTCGTAGCAGATTGGCTGCGACCCCTCAGAGACAGGATCGGGGGGCAGTCCGGAGGAGCGTTCGCACCACGCTCGAAAATCACCGGAAACAGACCCCTGCGACAACACAACGGGTTACGCGTCAGTCAATTATCGCGCAGAAACGACGCACCGTCGCTTCTGCTTCAACGCTCCGTCAAAACAGGATAAGACAGAGCACCTATGCGCCACAGCGTACCGTGAGTAAGCAGCGCCGCTACCCGACGGCCACAACACAGAATCTGAGTCGTTACAAAAGTTCCACTCAGACACAACGGACGACCCCGCTTTACAGGCGTTCAACCACTTCAACGAACAAGTCGTTATCTTCAAGTACAAGCAGTACTTCGCGCCCGACGTATAGAAGCACGACTTCAAGTTCGCGCACACGCGTAAGCAGCGCAACGACAAGTTCGTCGGCTAAAAAATCAAGTGTCCGTAGTTCAAGTTCAACGAGTTCACGCACACGCGTAAGCAGCTCATCTTCTACAAAGACACGGACACGCCCGACGACATCAAGTTCAAGTTCATCGCGTAGTCGTTCAAGCAGTTCAAGCGACGATGACGATGACGATCGAAGTAAAACAACGGAACGCACGAAGCGGAGACGCTAATTGATAGGAGTAACACAGGCTTCGTAGAACTCTCTAACGCTCTGCAGACACGAAGCCTATAGAATCAGATGCGACTTTTGCTAATCATCGCGCTACTGTTTTTCAGCCTCCATGCCAGTTTTGCGCAGGAGGCTGAAAACAACATAGAAACCACAGAAAAAACGGCTGAAACAGAGCAACAAGTTAAACTTGCTTCACCCGCCGGAGCAATGGTGCGCTCCGCCTTTGTTCCCGGATGGGGTCAGTTTTACAGTGGTAGTTACTACCGAGGCAGTCTAACAGTCTTAGGAATCAGTGGATCTATCATCGGTGCTTTGTTAGCACAAAACTCCTTTAAGGATCGGTACGAGGTTTATGAGAGTATGGTTTGGAGCGGTTTTCATAGCGAAACAGATATCTTAGCAAGCTATGAATACGCAAACCAGCGTTTCAAACTCCGAACATTTTTTATCTATACCGGTATCGGTATTTGGCTCTATAGCCTCATTGATTCTTATGTGAGTGCCCATTTTAACAACGCGACGACCCTGATTCAATCTATTGAACGGGATGCCCGAGATATTGAAAATTTGGGGATTGAAGAAAATTTGGGGATTGAAATCGGTGCGACCCCTACACGTCTTTATTTAGGTATTGTTAAAACTTTTTGAATTTAAGGAGAATGCTTAACATGTTCAAGATTTTCGCCAAAATTAGCGGTGTACTCATCCTACTGCTGATAGGTTTCATGGGGTGTGGAGATGCCGATAAATACGGTCAAATTCCGGCTGAAGAAATGCTGCAAATTAGCAGCATCTTAGACCAGTGGCGGGAAGGCTATGAAACAGAAGATGTTAATACCTACATTGGCACCTTCTGGGAAGAAGGTTTTCTCTATGTTTCCGATATGGGAACAGACGGGGATAAAACAGACGATGTAGAATTTGACGATATTCGACAGGAACGTGCCGCCGCGACTCGAGTTTTTGAACGGTTCCAAGACATCGAAATAGAACTCTCATCACCGCCCGAAGTCTCCATGAATAATGATGGCACAGAGGCGGAGGTCCGGAATCACTACAGAATCCAATTTTTCGTGTCAGATGGCCACGCACTTGAGGGTGGATACAGCGGTGCATACGCCGAAGGAGACAACCTCTTTATCTTTGAAAAGAGAAATGATGAATGGCGTATCGCTGAATGGCACGACGAAGCCTTCAACAAAGAAGAAATCCGTATCGCCAATAATCTATAGGTCGAAGAATAAGGAGGGGCAATTTCTACCCTAAGATGTCAATATATCGGGCAGAAATAGCAGATATTCATGCCGCAACAGGAGGAACACCTTCGCGATTACCTTCAACTCATCCGAAAGCATGGCTTCACAATCTGTCTAAGTGTCCTATTGGTGTTAGGAATTGCCCTAATCGTTTCGCTCCGTTTGCCGAAAACTTATGCCGCATCCACTTTAATACTCCTCGTCCAACCGAGTACGACACCTTCCTTTTCCTCAACGAACCTCTTTCAAGATGTCCTCTCCGGCGGCGTTGACCGGCGTGAGATGGAGACCATCAGCACCCGATTTTCCACTGAATCAATGCTCAACACGGCAATCGAAAATCTCGAAGACAGCGGTCACACAGATGCTGTCGATCTTTTCCCTCCGGTAGGTAAACTCAAACAATTGCTGAAAGCACAAGTAAATCCAGATTCCGACTATATCAACATTGCCATTAACTTGACCGAGGAAGAAGGTGGAGAACGCAACGCAGCCCTCTTAGTCAACCAACTCGCAAAAGACATGCAAATATTACGAAGCGGAGATGAAGAAAACAGACTTAGAGAACGCATGGCGCTACTCGAAAGTGAACAGCGGGACATTGAAGCACAAATCGCGTCAAAATTACAAGAACTTCTCGAATTCGTTCGCCAAAATGGAAGCCCGGAAACCTGGGGGCCTATGTTGACTAATTTGCTGGAACGCAATATCAATGTCCGAGAAAGGATTGAGACGAATCGGCAACAACTCCATATAACGCATGCCCGCATCGGACATTTACAAGACCGCCTTAAGCAATTGCCTCAGCAGATACAATTATCAGAAACCTCTGCTCATAATCCGGTTTGGCTCTTTCAGCAGGAGAAACTCTTCAATCTTGAATCGCAGCGCGTAGCGGATACAAAAAAGGTCGGCAAGAATTCATCAGAATTGGAAGGACTTAACGCGCAAATCGTCGAAATAGAGAAGAAAAACAGAGATACACCCGCGACCACCACCACGACTACCTACGGTCCTTCTTCGCATTATACCCACATAGAGAACCAGTTGATAGCATTCATACCCATCTTATCAAGTTATGAAAATACCGAAGCGCGTCTCAAACAGGAATATGAGGAACTAAAAGCTGAACTGGCGAGAGTCCTTGAGCAGATCCCAGAAAACCACACGATACTGACACAAATACAAACCAGAATCCAGAGGATGAATACGCTCGCTGAAGAAATAGTCAAACGTTCGCTTGAAGTGAAAATATTATATGCCGAATCCAAGGTGCCGGCTCGTCGGAATCAGATAGGGGGTATAGAAATCGTTGATCGCGCTTCACCACGGAAGGTCCCTGTCAGTCCGCAGATCAAACTCATTCTTGTTATCGCGGGCATCGCAGGTCTGGTTTTAGGTGTTACAACTGCTTTATTCACTGAATATTTCAACAAAACCGCAGAAAACTAAGAACTAAATACAGCATTAGAAAATACTTGTAGCCTCGAACTTCGGTTCGAGGCTTTGCTATTTTTGATATTTTTGTAAAAAAAATGTCATTTTTTTTTGAATTGTAGTATAATTATACCATGCCCAATAGGAATCGCTGTATTTGTACATCCGTTAACACTGCGGGGAAACGATTTTGTTATCGTTGCACTGTCTTCAGGGAGATATTAAACGCAACGTAAATTAGATACATTCTCGCTATACAGTCTCTATTGCCACACTTATGCGAAGAATGTGAAGACGGGGAACCAGATTTTAAGGCGACCTTAAGACGGGCGAAAAATCGAAAATAAGATAGTGCTAATATTAAACTTGAAAATATATGACATTTATGGTATGTTTATCTCAAGTTTCACCTTAACGCGTGCTTTTTTCTTTTAAAAACTTAACGCGCGCTTTTTCTGTTAAAAACTTGACAGAAATTTACATCAGTGCTATTTTAAAGGCTAAGAACAGTTTTGCGGGCATTTTATCACGTGTTTATCGCAAATTCCCGCAAAATAGACCCTTAATTTGTTGGAAGGAGACTCGCTGTTTCTCACGTTGTACAGTAACCGTAATTTGCACGTATCTGTCCGACAATGGCGAAAAATAAAGAAATTGCATCTACGCTACTCTTAAATACGCAATTTTTAGATTTTCGTTTACAAGACAAGCAGTTTTCGTCCATTTTCAAGGTTTTCGTCGGAAACCCGGGGACTCGGAACGATTAACAACCTATTTATATCGTAACGTTGTTTCCCAAATATCCGATTCATTATTTCCAAGGAGGAAAAACAAAATAATGAACAGGCTAAAACAATCAATTGATGTTTTACTTGTAGCGACCTGTATCCTGAGTGCTTTTGTGCTTTACGGTTGTGGAGCACAGAGCCTTGGTCCACAAGAACCCCTATTACCAACGATTGAGGGGAGTTCTAAATTCTCAGCGCGTTTCCAGTTAGAAGAAGAACCGCAATTCTTCTATGACCTGTTCGGAAAAGAGCTGCTTGAAGGTAACGAGGTCTATAACTATCGTGAACAGAAAGAGTTCGACCAGAACGGCGAATTGTTCGTCGGTTGGACGGGTCAGCTGGACAGTGAAAGATTCTCAGCACAATTGGACAGAACAGTCTTAACAGAAGATAGTTACCGTGGAAGATATACCGAATTTGCTATCGGTGATAGCATGCGCTTCAAGCCGTCTACGCTGTTTCCGAACCGCTATATCCTTTATAAAACAGAGTTTGACGGATTTCGATGGGATATTTCTTTCGCACAGGAACGGCACCTCTTCACACTCATCAACTCCCGTATCTCGAACCCTGTGCAACTCACAGACGCAGCGGCGAACCTTGCACCGACGCTCGGTCGTCGGAATGGTCTGAACGAAGATGCCGGCGTAAGGCACATTGAAAACGCGCGTCTCGTCGGCTTCCGGGCCCAAGGTCTCTTAGGCGACATTTTCCGTGTCGGGTTCACTTACATCAATCTCCATAAAGAACACCCCGAACGTGTTGAAAACCCACTCATGGGTACGGTGGCAAATACACCCCCGGAATCCATTTCCGTTGTCTTCCGCGACGATTCACCTGAAGACAACCACGGAATCGTGACGCAATTCTCCGGTTTTGATGAAAATTTACACAGTGAGCATATTCAGGGGGGGGTCGGTGCAGCTTTCAAAAGCATGAGAGTTACAATCGTCACGCAAGCTTTGGAAGAAGTTGAAGCCTTAACGCCCCAAGAGATCGAAGAGGGTGTTGTCCCGCCTGAACCCAAATCACTGCCAGCTGAAACCCAGACGATTGAAGTTGGTATTAGCGATGTCATCCCGATGACTATCGGTGGACTGCCAGCTACAATTCGCGACTCCACTGACGGAGAATGGAAAATCGTAGAGGGTTTCAACAAGATGAGAGTTGTCCTCGTTTTTGCCGATCCAGATGGCACACCTTCTCCTGAAGTCGCACAACTTGTTTCAGAAGGCGCAATCGAAGTTGAGGCGGACCCACGCACCGTTCAATCTGTCAACTTTGAAATGGTTGTCGCTGGTGACTACAACATCGCCATAATCGGATCCAGTGCAGCCAACAGAGCTGATTCAGATCCAGAAATCCAAGAATGGATCAAAACCGAAGATGGACACATCCAGATGCCTTATCGGGATGTCATTGAAGCACCCGGCAACTATGGACAGTCTTCAGATTACACAAGTAACCGAACAACACAGCTAGACAATCCGAGTTCATGGACAGGTGAAGGCAGACCGCGTAAAGTCAGTTATCGTTATGGTGCAGCACGCGCGGCACTCCTTTATGGTCTCGACTTAGAAGGTACCATCGGTAACGTCTTTGTCCGGGCGCACTATTCCATTAACGGTAAGTATAAGCAGTACCCCACCATTCCGAAAGATAAGGTCGGGTTTAGCCGAGTCACAGAAACTATCGAAGGCGAAGATGGTGAGGAAAGCACGGGTATCTCCATTGATCCGGTCACTAACTTACCAGTAGATGCCAACGGAACACCCACCTACTCTGAAACTGAGGGTGAACGATTTGAGGCGATGTTAGGCGGCGATGGAACCGACGAAGACGGCGACGGCGCCTTGTCAAGAGAAACCGCATGGTTCGTCCAACTCAAATCTCGTTTCGGCAAGTTGTACCTCGAAGGTGTCTACTATCATATTGACCCCGGTTACACGACGACCTACCTCAATTTCGGTTCTAATAGCGACAGAGATCAACCCTACTCGCTACCACGGACACCTGAATCGCAATCCGAACAAGACCCGTGGGATGAAACCAATTACGCCCTCATTGAAGATGATGACGATGACGACGACTGGCCGGATGACATCGACTTCGACGGAGTCCTACCACGCGCCGATGACAGAGACCAAAACGGTGTCTTGGACTTCCAAGAAGATTTCCTTATCTTTGATGCGGATCCACCGGTCTTCACAGACCTCGTTGACTTGAACAACAACGGAACAATTGACTCCCTTGAGGACGATTTTGAACCGCAATATGAATATGGAGTGGATAGGGAAGGCTACCACGTCTTCGCTGAATATGATCTCCTTGATAACCTTTCACTCAAGGTCGGATGGCTCAACGAAAACGAAATTTCGAGTCGCCGACAGAATGACTCCAAATACCTACACATCACATACCAACGTGATATTCCGGATTTTGGAACTATACTTTTTCAAAATCGTTTCGTCCGAGTTCAAGACGACATCCCAGATTATACGATTACATTGCGTGTCGGTGAATTGGAACCTGTCCAAATCTCTGATGAACTCGATTTCTACAATGCCCGCGTAAATACAACAACACTCCAGTTCCTCTACACGGCTGTCCCGAACCTCACACTTGAAGCGAAGTTCCTCGTTGTCCTGCAACATCAGTATGAGCAAGACGCGGAAAAAGCGATCTTCTTAGACGTTGAGGCAGCAGACCCTGAAAATTTAGATGATCCGCTTACGGCTGATCAACGCGTCGATTTCATGGTGCCCGATGAACAGGTCCGCTCAAGTGGTGACAGACGCGAATTCCCGTTCTATCCAGACCACGGAATTAACGCACTTGACCCAGATGATACTGGATTAATCTACGACCCGAATAACTGGAAACAGCGTCGCTACCCAGAACGCGACATTCGCAACCAACAGACGATTCTCAAGGCAAGATACGAGATCCCTCTCGGTGAACTGCCTTTCGTCGATAGAATCGGTGAAGATCTAACACTCACACCGATGGTTAAGTACATCTGGGATCGCGCTTTTGACCGCAGTGCTGAAGAAATCGGGGACGCCCTCAACCCGCGTCTATTCCTACCGACTGATAATGAACCCGTCGAATACCTACGCTTCAACCGCAGAAGTCGTGAAGATGTGCTCGGTGTCCGGCTCGACTATCAGTTCTCACAGCGGATGAACATCCTTGGCGGTTTCCAATATCGGAAATTCACCAACCGGGATAATAACTTCAAAAACTATTTGACGAATTTCCCGGAAGATGAGGATGTTCCAGTACTTTACCGACCAGATTTGCGAACACGAATCTTTGAAGTTCAAGCGATCAACCGTGGTGAGTGGCTCGGGTTTAACATTGTCATCCTCGCCGGTTACCGGCGAACCACCATCCTGCTTGATCACACGACGAGTAACACGACCTTCGTGCGAGCAATGATGGGTTTCTAAATGTTTTGGCGTATCGCTGGACACATCTCGTGTCCAGCGATACCGCGTTTAACGACATCATCTGGGATGCTGTTTTCGCCAACGTTCAAATACGCGCGTAACTTCTTAGGCACTCAGGTGTTTTTAACGAAGGATAGTGTTATATCCGGAAAGGAAGGGGTAGCTTCCTTTGGCTTAGGAGTTGTAAGACCTATCGTCTTGCTCGGCAAGATTGTAGGCTACTCCGTTGAATCCACCAGTCGGGTTCTGAAATCCACAAACGCTTTCGCATAACTTTTGCGGAAGCCCCCGACTTCAGTCGGGGGTCTATCACAGCCATGCAACGCATTACGATATAACTTGTAAAGACTTGCCAAAACGTAATCGGCAAGTCCCCCTAAGGAGGATCAGAACGAATGATTCGTTTTAGTTTTATTTTAATCTTAGTCGCTTGTGTCGGTTTGTCTACTGGCATCATCTTTGCCCAAGATGATGGTGGCGCATCCGGCGGAACTGTCCGCGGTCAGATTGTTGATACAACCACAGCCCAAGGTGTAATTGAAGGCGTTGAAGTCAAAATCGTTGCTACTGGTGGTGAAGAATACACAGCGACAACCGATGGCAACGGTGATTACGAGAGATCAGGTATTCCCGCCGGTCGTTACCTCGTCAGTATCTACAAAGAAGGATACGGGGATCGCGTCGGTAAACCTGTAACAGTCGTTAACGGTGGTGATCATTTCTTGCCACTTAAGATGACAAAAAAAGATAACATCATCACCTTCTTCCAGAAGTTTGGATTCGTCTTTTGGCCACTCGCGCTCTGCTCTGTCACAGCTTTAACTTTCATTATTGAAAGGCTCTTTACCTTTGTCCGCAGTCGTTCCCGAATCGGAACTGAAGAATTCATCGCCAGTATCACAGATTCATTGCGGAAAGAAAACATCATGGAAGCCGTTTCGACTTGTGAAGAAGCCGGTGGCCCACTCGCTAACGTTCTTAAAGCGGGGTTACTCCGCTACAGCCAAGCACAGATCGAAGAACGCGACATTACCAAAGAAGAAATTCAGGAAGCAATTGAGGAAGCAAGCCTCCTTGAAATCCCGGAACTTGAAAGAAATCTACCGGTTCTCGGTACCGTCGCAGTCGTTTCACCGTTGTTCGGCTTGCTCGGAACAGTTACGGGTATGATTAACGCATTTACCACAATCGCACTTGAAGGTACGGGTGACCCGCAACAGCTTGCAGGTGGTATCTCACAGGCACTTCTGACAACTGCTGCTGGTTTGACAGTCGCAATCCCGTGTCTGATTTTCTTCCAGCTCTTTGACAGCTGGGTCAACAGACACATGGTTGAGATTTCACAGGTTTCCACCGAAATTGTCAATCAATTGATCGTCGGTGAAGCTGGTAACGCCTAATCGTGAATCAGGACGGGCGGGAACGCATACCCGCCCGATTCTGATAACGCCGTAGCGTGCTAATACACCAGCCCTAATCTCATTAACGAGAAAGGAGACTTTGAAATGTCACAACAACTCGGTGATGCCAAATTGAGCCTGCTTGCCAATAGAATGAGAGAACGCAAGCCACCAACACTCAGCATGGCACCTATGATTGATTGCGTGTTCCTGCTCCTCATTTTCTTTATGGTATCAACAACTTTCTCACCGATCCCGGGGCTCCGGGTGCAGCTGCCACCGCCAGGGAAACCTTCACCTGACAAACCGAAAGGTTTGACAGTTCGGATCGCAAACCCAGAAGCCGGCGAGGAACAAGGGACTATGGTGCTAAATGATGTCGTTGTACAAGTTGAAGAAATGTTCAATCAATTCATCAACGCACCTGACGAATCCAAAAACATGTTGATCATACAATCCGAGCGGGACGTACTGCATGAACAGATTGTGCAGGTGATGGATATCGCAAAACAGGCAGGTATAGACAAAATCGGATTCGCTATCGTCGCGCGAGATTGACAACCCTCTCGCAACACCAACGGTAATCCATTTTCTATAAAAGGAGAATTCAAATGGCTCTAAACATGGCTCGACGGAAGAAAACAGGCGATGACGATGATATTCCGATGGCACCAATGATCGATTGTGTGTTCTTGTTGCTCATTTTCTTCATGGTATCTGCTGTCATGAAAGTTCCTCCGCCTTTCACCGTCACCTTACCCGATTCCGCAACGCAACACGAATTCACGCGGAAAAAATTCAACCTCTTTATTAACAGTGACGGACGTATCTCAATTGATGACCAAGAGATGCTGACACTCGAAGATATGGAACTTTTTATCGCAGCACACGAAAACCAGATCAGCACCTTGATTATCAAGGCAGATAAACGTGCGAAGCACGGTGTCGTCATTGATGTGGTAGAACGTGCGAAGATGCGTTCCAGTAAAACAGAGGGGCTTGAAATCGCTTTCGCGGTGTCAGAAGAAGACTGAGGAATACAACACAGTTAAATTAGAAAAGGCAGCGTTCGCTGCCTTTTTTTTGTTATAACAAGAAAACACGCGTAACCGCAGAGATTTTGTAGTTTCTGGCTCTACCAATCATATTGTGGCTTCTAACGTTTTCGTCCTCTACGGGATGCGGCTCTCCTTTTAAGTTTGACGGGTGCTGGCAGCGGCGGCGGCGGTGGTGTCACAACCTTCCAGAAATATGGAAGGAACGCCTCCCAATTGGCAAGGATATTTTCAGCGTATTGACTCCCTGTATACGCCGCGTGATTCTGGATAAGTGCCATCAGATTCTTAATATCTGTCTCACCTTTCACCTTTTCGATTTTTACCCAATCCGCATTGTGTTTTTTCTCAAACTGCTGCTTTTCGTCCAGTACATAGGCAGTGCCCCCGGTCATCCCAGCACCGAAGTTTCTACCGGTTTCACCAAGAATCACGACTGTCCCTGCGGTCATGTATTCACAACCGTGGTCGCCGACACCCTCTACGACAGTTGTCGCGCCAGAATTACGGACACAGAACCGTTCACCGGCTCTACCCGCGGCGTAAAGCGTCCCCCCCGTAGCACCATACAATACTGTATTCCCAATGATTGCATTCTCATGCGTCTTGAACGACGCGGTTAACGCAGGCTTGATAACAAGTTCGCCGCCTGCCATACCTTTACCGACATAGTCATTGGCTTCACCTGTTAACACGAACTGTACACCACTGATACAAAAGGCACCGAAACTCTGTCCGGCACTTCCTTCAAAGTTGCACTGAATTGTTCTATCGGGTAAACCAGCGTCTCCATAACACCGTGCGATTTCGCCAGATAACTTCGCACCTACTGTTCTATGCGTGTTGCGAATCGCATAAGAGAGTTGAACCGATTTTTTCTTTGCGATCGCTTCCTCTGTATCGTTGAGAATCTGATCGTCAAGGGGAATGTCTTCTCGATCATTCCGTTCCTGTAGATGATAGCGCGGCTGCGTGCCGGTCGGGTCAGCAGGTGTAAGAATTTCACTTAAATTAAGCATCGCAGCTTTCGGATAATCGGCGAGGTCAATCGGTTGCAGCAATTCAGGACGACCGATAATATCATTCAACGATCTGTGTCCAAGGTTTGCTAAGATAGCACGGACCTCATTCGCCACACCGAGCATGAAGTTGACGACCATCTCTGGGGTCCCCGGATACTTGGCACGGAGCGCAGGGTCTTGCGTAGCGACACCGACTGGACACGTATTTAGGTGGCACTGACGCGCCATCACACATCCGGTTGCGACCATCGCTATTGTGCCGAAGCCATACTCCTCCGCACCCAACATCGCGGCGATGATAATATCACGTCCGGAACGCATTCCGCCATCCGCGCGTAAAACAACGCGATCGCGCAATTGGTTCATCACAAGCGAACGTTGTGTTTCCGCAAGTCCAAGTTCCCAAGGCGTACCTGCATTCTTGATAGAACTGAGCGGAGAGGCACCCGTTCCACCTTCATGTCCGCTTATCTGGATGACATCCGCATATCCTTTTGCGACACCTGACGCAATCGTTCCAACCAGAAATTCAGATACCAGTTTCACGGCGACTTTCGCTCGCGGATTCGCCTGCTTCAAATCATAGATGAGTTGCGCCAAGTCTTCAATAGAGTAGATGTCGTGGTGCGGTGGCGGTGAAATCAGGGGAACACCCGGCACAGAGTGTCGGATAGAGGCGATTTCAGCGGTCACTTTGTGCCCCGGAATCTGTCCACCCTCTCCCGGTTTAGAGCCTTGCGCCATCTTAATTTCCAATTCCTTCGCCGAAATCAGATACGTCGGTGTCACACCAAAACGTCCGGATGCCACCTGTTTAATAGCACTTGAAGCGAGGTCGCCGTTAGGCTGCCGTTTGAAACGTGCCGGATTCTCGCCACCCTCTCCACTCCCAGATTTTGCACCGATGCGGTTCATCGCGATCGCTAAGGTCTCGTGTGTTTCACGGCTCAACGCGCCAAAAGACATACTACCGGTCGTAAACCGACGCACGATATCCTCCGCTGGTTCTACCGCCTCAATCGGGATCGGTGTGCTCGGTTTGAATTCAAGGAGATCCCGCAGACTCGCAAGTTCACCTTCTTCAATAGCGTCAACATATTTTTCATAATCTTCCGATTCACCCGCCTTGACGAACTTATGGAGCGATTTAAATACTGTCGGGTTAAACGCATGGAACTCACCGTTCCGTCGGAATCGGAAATAGCCAGCCTCTTCAAGCGAAATGCTGTCTCCGCTCTCTGAAAACGCTTTTGCGTGGAAATAGAGTGTCTCTGCAGCGATCTCAGCAAACCCGATGCCGCTTAAACGTGAGGTTGTCCCGGTAAAACACTTATCAATAACCGTTGCATTGATGCCGAGCGCCTCAAAAATTTGAGCACCGCGATAACTTGAGACGGTCGATATCCCCATCTTCGCCATAATCTTGAGAAGCCCTTTTTCGACAGTCGCTTTGTAGGTCTCAATCGCTTTCGCCGCTGTAAATTCTTCAAGTTCGCCTTCCTCAGCGAGATGAACGATCGTCGAGAAAGCGAGATACGGATTGACCGCCGCTGCGCCATAACCGATTAGCACAGCAAAATGGTGCTCTTCCCTCGCATCTCCGGTTTCAGCGATGAGACTCACCCGCATCCGTTTCCCTTCCCGGATGAGATGGTGATGAACAGCGCCAACAGCAAGTGCCATCGGAATCGGTGCGGAATCGCGATTGACATCCTTATCACTTAACACAAGCAGTGTCGTTCCTGCATCAACCGCTTCTGAAGCACGTTGACACAACGCTTCCAAAGCAGTCTCCAAGCCTTCTGTACCAGAAGATACCGGGAAACAGACAGAAAGCGTCGCTATCTGAAAATCGGGGTTATTGAGATCGCGTAACGTCTGTAAATCTGCATTCGTCAAGATCGGTGATGGCATCCGGATGAGCCGAGCATGTGCTTCGGTTTCCGTAAGTAGGCTATGTCGCCGCCCTAAGTAAGTTGTCAGGGACATCACCAACCGTTCTCGGATTGAGTCAATAGGCGGATTCGTTACCTGTGCAAAACGTTGCTTGAAGTAACTGTAAAGCAGATGCGGGTTTCGAGAAATAACTGCTGGTGGCGTATCATCACCCATCGAACCGATCGCTTCTTTCGCTTCTGTCACCATCGGTTTGATAAAGCGTTCAACATCCTCAGTCATATAACCGAAGGCTTTCTGATATATCGGCAGCTGCTCAGGAACAGTCTCCGTTGTAGGCGCGGCATCGTCTTTTTTCTTCGGCAGCGTTAAAATACCTTTCTGTACCCATTCGGAATAAGGTTTCCGCTCGGCAATACCGTGCTTAATTTCCGAATCTTTCAGTAGTTTGCCTTGTGCTGTATCAACAGCAATCATTTGGCCCGGACCCAAACGCCCCTTTTCCACGACGCGATTGTCGTCAAGTTCGATAATACCGACTTCAGAACCCATCACAACGATGCCGTCCTCAGTTACCTTATACCGTGCCGGTCGCAAACCGTTTCTATCAAGACAAGCACCCACGACAACACCATCTGTAAACGCGACCGCTGCCGGTCCGTCCCAAGGTTCGCTAACACATGAAAGATACTCGTAACAGGCTTTGAGTACATCCGGCATATCCGAAATCTGCTCGTAAGCCTCCGGGATCAAACACATCATAGCGTGTAGGATATCGCGTCCAGAATACGTTAACAATTCCAGTACGTTATCCAAACTCATCGAATCGCTGCCGTGTGGATTGATAATCGGTGCGAGTTTTTGAAGGTCTTCATTCCAGAGAGGGGATTGCAAATCAGACTCTCGCGCCCGCATCCAATTCCGGTTGCCCATTAAGGTGTTGATTTCACCGTTGTGTGCAAGCGTATGGAATGGTTGCGCAAGCATCCATGTAGAAGAGGTGTTTGTACTGTAGCGTTGGTGGAAAACAGCGAGTGCTGCCTCAAAGTCAGAATCTTTTAAGTCGAGGTAAAATTGTGTGAGTTGGGGTGCTACTAACAGTCCTTTATACACAATCGTTCGATGCGAAAACGAGGCGATATGGAACTCATCAAGTCCGGCAGCAGTGATACGATGTTCCAATTCTTTGCATATCAGGTATAGACGTTGCTCAAAAGCGTCGTCGCTGAGTTGCGCCGGCCGCCCTATCAATACTTGCTCGATTTCTGGCAGGGTTTCCAAGGCCTGGGCTCCAAGCGCGGCAAGGTCTACCGGAACCGATCGCCATCCGAGGAGCGGAATGC
The DNA here is from genome assembly GCA_000406005.1 of Candidatus Poribacteria bacterium WGA-3G. Lineage (GTDB taxonomy): Bacteria > Poribacteria > WGA-4E > WGA-4E > WGA-3G > WGA-3G. Next base: position 83,539 of record ASZN01000004.1, on the reverse strand, counting down.
CGTACGCCTGTAAAGCCTTTTCAATGAGCGCGCGTCCCCGCGCCTGTGCATCCTTATTATGCCGTGGCAGGAAAATCATCCCGACTCCCACGTCATTCATCGAATCTAAGTGGACTCCGAGTTTCTCAAGTGCCTTTTTAAATAATTTTTCTGGGATCTGTGTTAAGATGCCTGCCCCGTCACCTGTTTTTGCGTCAGCCGCCACTGCGCCTCGGTGCGTCAAATTCGTGACCGCTTGTGTCGCCATCTTGATAATCTCGTGGCTCCGACTTCCACAGCGGTTCGCAACAAAACCGACACCACAGGCATCCTTCTCATTTACATCGTTGTACATTTGTAAGCTAACTCTCCATACATTCTTCCATATTCCTTATATTGTGGCTTTGTTGAGTAGACTTTTACATTTCGCCATTTCATTTTCATCCTCGGGGCAAGACTCGCGTACCATAACTTGACGTTCTTCTATCTAAGATACAAACAAATCGGAGAATGGACTCCACTTCGCGACTGGATAAGTCTGGTGGACAGATTAAATCGGACGCTATCCATTCGTATCCTGCTGAACATAGCGTGCCCCGAGGTAAGAGAGAACCTCTGGAATCAACAAAGATCCGCAATCGTACCGACGACGATTCGCGAACAATTTGGCGGGTTTACATCATTAGGTTTGATCTCCATTTTTTTGAGTCAAAGCCATTTATTAGTCTTAATATTATATCCTAATTTAAGCGAAAAGTCAAATCATTTCACTTGTCACTTAGGTCTACGCCGCCTTAGGTAGCTTCCTATTTAACTGAAAACATATCGATCTCTCCGAGCAAATTGCGTGACGTAGCTACGGCATCAATATCCGACTGCACATCCGTCACGCCTCGGATCCGAACCGGCGATCAGTGTATCGAAAGCCGGATTGATAAAAATCGCTTGTCCGCCACCAAAAAAGGTGTTCCCGGATACGATAGGATGTCCGCGCTGTGCCAACGCGGCTTGCACATTCATCGGAATACCCGCCTCTAACATAATCCGTGAATCGTCCAACACCCGGAACCGAGGCGCGTCTAAGGCACTCTGAACATCCATATTGAAATCAACAAGATTGCACACAAACTGCAAATGCCCCTGTGTTTGCATCTGTCCACCCATGACACCGAAAGCGACCAACGGCACACCCTCTTGGACAATCATGCCGGGGATAATCGTGTGTAGTGTCCGTTTATGCGGCGCAATGCAATTCGCATGCTCGGGATCAAGCGAAAAACCGGCACCCCGGTTCTGCAACATAATACCGGTATCACCAGCCGTTAAACCTGAACCGAAACCAGCAAAGAGACTGTTAATAAAGGAGACAACATTCCGTTCACTGTCAACAGCAGAGAGGTAGACCGTATCGCTTCCCATTGAAGGCACACCGGCATTTGGTCCGGCGTGTGCACGTTCTGGTGAAATACGTGCCTGCTGGCTTTCCGTATAGTCGTCAGCGAGCAGTCCTGCTACCGGCACATCTACAAAAGTCGGGTCTGTCACATACTTATAGAGATCCGCAAACCCTAATTTCATCGCCTCAATCGCGTAATGCAGATGTTCGGAACTGTTATGTCCCATCGTGCCGAGATTGAATCCCTCAACGATATTCAGCGCAAGCAGTGCAGCGATACCTTGTCCATTCGGCGGAATCTCGTAGACATCATAACCGCGGTAATTCGTAGAAATCGGTTCTACCCAATCAGACTCGTGATCAGCAAAGTCTTGCCTTGTGAACAACCCGCCATTCGCATCGGAGAACTGGACAATCTTGTCCGCAATCTCACCTCGATAAAAGGCATCGCGTCCACCTTCTGCAATCAGTCGAAATGTTCGTGCAAGGTTTCGTTGACGAAAGATTTCACCTGGTACAGGTGCTTTACCGTTCATCAAGTAATTCCGTGCCGAATCGGGATGTTGTGCCAACATCGCCGTGCTGTCTTGCCAAGCGAGACTAATTTGCGGACTGACCGGAAATCCTTTTTCAGCATAATCAATCGCAGGTTGCAGCACCTCTGCTAAAGACATCGTACCGCATTCGTCAAGGAGCGTTGCCCATCCGTCAATTGTGCCAGGCACCGTCACCGGATACATACTCCCAAAAGCGGGGATACTGGTCAACCCTTGTTTGGTAAAGAATTCCCGTTCTGCGGCGTAAGGTGCTCTACCACTTGCGTTTAAGCCGCGGATGACACCGTCTTTAGGCTGATAGACCAGCATAAAAGCATCGCCACCGATACCGGTTGACATCGGTTCGACGACATTGAGGACCGCAGCAGTTGCGACCGCTGCATCAATCGCATTTCCACCGTCGCGTAGAACTTGTAATCCCGCCTGTGCTGCAAGGGGTTGACTCGTGGCAATCGCACCGTGTTGGCAGATCACAGCAGAACGCCCAGGTCCAAATCGGTTTGGGTCGTACCCATCAAACATGCTCTTTCTCCTATCTTCAGACTAATACCACTATAGCACACATCACCTTTTTTGTCAAATTTAGCATTGATACCTCTATAGCATGGTCTCCTGTTAGGCTGTGGCAACTATCACTTGTAAGATATGAAACCGTATACATCACCGATTTTTGATTTGAAAATTAGAGAAAAGTCAGATATAATAGATTAAGAGGAACTTCCAACTTATTCGCGATGGTATTTCTAAAAGATTAGGACTTACGCAGCGTGCTCTTTTGTAGCATAGGCTGTTAGCCTGTGGCCCCTAATGCCTGTATTTTTTTTCGCACCTGCCTCTAAAACCAAGTGTGACGGTCAAAATTGCGTAAGTCCTAAAGATGAGTATTCACATCTCGTGTAGCAGTGATAGGTGGACGACCAATTAGAGGACATAACATGGCTAAACAGATCGCACTTTTCAACCACAAAGGTGGTGTAGGGAAAACGACAACGACTTTCAATCTGGGTTGGATGTTGGGAAATAAAGGAAAGAAAGTCATCATCGTTGACAGTGATCCACAGTGTAACCTTACCGGCATGGGTGCTGGGATTCAAGGATGCCGAGGGATTCGCATCAACGTTTTCTTAAATCAATTTATCAACCGGATCAATAAGATTATGGGCTTTCCGATGGACCTCACGCGCATAAAGTCGAAGATAAGTCCCTAATTCTTCCAAATTTATGTCTTGTTGCCGGTAGTCGTCCTCGGAAATAATAATCGTCAACTTTTCACAGAATTTCTTTTCGGTACATGCGGCAATAAACGATGTAATGATTTCTATGATCATCTGTTCTCTTGAAACTGGAATTCCAGAATACCCCGTACCCAACACTGGTATTACAAGAGGATCTAATACACCTTGCGTACCAATATATTGCCAAAGACTTCCTAAACCTTTTCTCACATTATCAAGTGAACTTTCGACACCTGTATGCTCGTTCAACGTGTCAATTGCCACAAAGTAGGCAAGGCGTTGTCTGGGAGATACTTTCACTACTGTGCCAATATCGGGACTTTCTTTTTCTGCTGAATTATCCTCATCCACAATGCTCTTCTCGCTCTCCAAAGCTTCCGCTAATGCTTGGTTAAGGTGTGCTACATCATCATAATATTTCTTTGTAAATTGACCTTGCAAGGTTTCTGGAGAAATCGGTCCATCCGACATATCCATATCAAATGCCGTATTCGTACTAATAATAAATGCGCCATCAGCACTAAAAATATCGCCGACCCGGATTTCTATCAAGATATCCTGTCCTTCTAACCTGTGACTGACCGATAGCATCTTTGCACATTTCCACAAGAATCGAACAGTACCGACCCCCAAACCGAGAAAAAAAATAAAAACAAGCATTGAGAAGTTACCGCGCGACCATTCCTCAAACCCAGAATGGAAATAAGACAATACTTTAATGCCCCACCAAACTATGCCATATACAGAACAAGCAGTTGTTATCACTGTCCTGTACGGTCGGCAATCTCTCAAATGCTGCCTTGAAAAATAGACAGGTAATCTCATAAACTAAACTTACTTTGTTCTCCGTAAAAGTGGGAGCCGTTCCCATAGTGGAATTTTTTTGGAAAATCCATCTTCGCTGTCAGCGGGGCTCTCAAAGCGCGATCCATGATCGGATGTTTCCAATCCTAACCTAACATAGTCAGCAGGCTTGTAAAAGTACGGACTGGAATCGCCCTGTTGTTTAAGGGAATGATGTCGCTCCGGCCATGTTTTTAAGGTATGCTCTAAAATAACGGCGTTAAAACCGATGTGAACCGAGAGATTATCATTAATGATCGCTGGACACCTTATAATATCCCGATGTCTTAGACCGTTCAGGTTGACGCAGATTATTGGCAAATCTAACGCCAACGCATCCTCAATCTCCCAATGTACAAATTGGAGATAACGCGTCCTTTCCCCAATTAAAACGACAAAGGCTCGCGTATTCTGGATGCGTGCTCTGAGCTGCTGCTTGAGAGCGTCTTGAAAACTCGAGTTATACGTCTTGTTCAAATCATGAGCATCATAAAAATCAAATTTCGTCCCATCGCCTTGCTGCCAGGCGCGTATTAGCCAATAATAGTGAACGTCACTATCATTATCAAAAGAAACGTAGAATTTGTTTCTGTAAGTCATAATGTCACTTTCCAAAGTTCTAAAGTCATTATATCTATTAGTATACACGGACTTTTGGAATATTATCAAATTAAAAAGACTTAGTCCTGTCTATGCCCCTCACACCCTCATCACTGTATCAGAACTTATTGGAAAATGTAGGTGTTTATTGTCTGAATGCACGTCGCATTTGGGCGGGTACGCCGCAAATCGCGGATGACACGGATGAACGCGGATCTTAAGCCTTTTTCAATGTATGCTCTTCCGCTCCAGCGGAGCGATATGTCTATAGAATCCACGGAACCTAAATCTTTCCGCTCCAGCGGAGCGGTATGTGATCGATAATAATAATTGTGGCAATGCAATGTCCCATGCTAACAATTTACGCTACTCAATTTTACCATTTTTGTTGCTAAGTTTGCCACTACGCACGACAGAGGTAAGAAATTCAATGGTATCCAAAGCCTGTTTAAGAATTTCGGCGAATGCTTCTCGCTGCCCGAGACTATCAACCCCAAAGTAATTAGCGATCTTTTGATAGTCGCTACCTTTTCGATGACCACTACCTTTGGAGCGCAATGTCTGAAGTTTTTGTAAAAAAGAGATTCGGTGATCGACATCTTCAACTGAATGGAAACTAAGGACCTCTCCAAGAACCTCAATGCTCCGTTTACCTTTAAGATTCACCCTCTCTGCTTCAGGTAAAAGTCGCTTGAGTCCTTTTACATCTATTGATTCGATTAATATCGTTTGAAGATCCTGAACTAAATCATCAAAATCACACTGTTCATCACTAACTGGGATCCTTAAGCGTTTGAGGCGGTACGCATCTCCAGTACCGAGAGGCTTTAACAACTGCCAAGCTAGATGCTCATCACATGCTTTTTGCAATTGTTCATAACTTTGTTTGAACAAAATATCCGGTTGATCTGAACTTGCCCATTCTCCCTTAACCATACGTCTGCCGAAGGTTTCACTCATACCCTCTTCTGGTGGAATGTTATGGGCCCGCCAATGTTCTTGTTCTGCATGAGGCAGAGAAATTCCAAGTTCATCTAAGAATACACAAACTTTATCGGGGGTGTGGTTGTCAATTTTCATACTCCACAATGACGCACACCTCAGCATTGAATCCTCAACAGTGTATTTGCTAGGTTCGTTATAGTACTTATCCAAAACCTGCTTATCAAAATGGACAAGCGTAAGCTTTCCAGCTGCGTTTTCTTCAGGCAAATGGCTCAACTTATATGGGTTACACGTATAATAAACCTCATCACCGTTATCGTCAACGTCAACGATGAATTCGACATACTTAGGTTCCTCAGCAAAATCCCCTAAACCGCTCTTAGACTTCGGTAGAGGTTTGATAAGTCTTCTTCCTCTCAGCCAACTGGCTGATTGAAATTCTTGGTGCAGAGTGTCGCTATAATGATTATACTTCCAACACATAAAACCATTGTGTTTCGACTCACGCTTAATATCACGTGGTCCATCGTCGCTGAGTCCAAGTTCCTCAAGGGAATATCTTGAATACTCATTAAATTCAAATAATATTGACAGATACATCTCTTTGATAGCTAAAAACTGCCGAATTTCTTGGAGTCTTATCTGAACCTTGTCAGGCTTAACAATAACAACTGTCGTTTCATTTCCAGCGTCATCAATTTTGATGTATGTATTTGTTTCTTTATCGTGATAGAGATTGTGTAAAAGACGAAACTCTTCGGAAATCTCAAGGTAATCTTCTTTCATTTTACTAAACTGACGACAGATGACCAGTGGTTCCGACCCATACATATCTTCATCAACACCCCAGCGAAAGTATTTAACTGGACTTTCTCGCTCAAGGCGGTAAGCCGTGGGTTCTGGCCACACGTTCTCTATTACAGAAGAAATATGTTCTCCAGAAAGGATTGCTTCTACCAACTTGGGCGGAATCAACCCACCAAGAATAAAGTAGTCGCCTCTAACATTTTCCGAGTTCCACCGGTACACGGTCACCATTTCAGTCGCTTTTAATTTTCGTCCAATCCACTCCAAGTTATGCGCTTGTGATAGACGCTCTCGGTCTGCATCAATGCTCATAATTTCATCTTCTCCTCATTTCTACCAACGATAGGGACATTCGGATAAACTTCAAACTCTACCACTTTAATTTATTTGTGCCATTAATTATAACATCTAAAACCCTGTCCAGCAAAGGAAAATCGAGTCTTCTCACCACGGCTACTTCACACCTTCATAGACTTGCTGAGTCAACTTAATTTTCGCGTTTCTCAACCTATACTGATATTTATCAAATCTATCAAGGAATCAGTAATAATCAATGGATCGTAGGTATAGCAATATGAAAATGCGATTGTTTTGAAAAAGTTTCTTGATTTTTAGAGCATGAGATGGCATCCTAATAGTTCATAGAAGAACAACTTTCGGTGAACATTAGGAGGACATCTCATGCGTCATAAGATTATCAAATCTACACTCTTTTTTCAAGACCTATTTTCTTCTTACTTTCGGCGGATAAGGCAGCGAACCGTTGAGACGCTACTTCTGCTCTGCGTTTGCCATCTTTTTGGACTTTACAACCCGAATCAAGTCGCAGATGCTTTGAAACTTCCCAAAGCACGTCTTTATCGCAACCTTGGTTCTCTGAGCCTTTATCACTCGAAATGTTTGAATCTCCGACTCGGATGTGCGATGGCAGTTGATTTCATCAAAGACACGGAAAGTAAGAGTGCTGCGACGCAATCGCGGCGGTGTATGACTGTCAGTGTTGATGATTCAAATCTACCGCGGGACGCAGAGGAGATCCCGTATTGTTCAAAGTACTACTCGAAAGAACACAATGCGCCGATCTGGTGCCAAAACGTCTTAGGCATCACACTCAAGTGTGGGGATCATGTGCTTCCCTTAGATATGCGTCTCGTCAGTAAACAAGGACGGGGCAACACAGATAAACCGACGCTCGTTATCACCATGCTCCAAGAAGTCTTAGCGTTCTTTGATACCCACGGCATAGACCTGAGAAAGTATCCGATCACCTTCGATTCATGGTATGCGAGCCGTAAACTTGTTGATGCCTTATCCGAGTTAGGGTTTACCTCTATATTGGTTCACGGAAAAAATAACTTCGTCATGACTATCGCTGAGACGAAGGCGAAACTTTCGGCGCATAAAAAGAACATAGAGTTGTGCGAAAACCAATGGGGCTGCGATAAACCTGTCTATCGTGCCAAGGCAATCAGTCCAACATTTGGTGAATGTATCGTCATCTTCTTTCGAGATAGAGGCAAGATACGAACACTCTTGGTCTTTGGAAAACCTTTACGGGCTTCTGAAGCGATGCGGACCTGGTCGCAGCACCACGGTATTGAACAATTCTGGCGGCATTTGAAAACGGATCTCCACGTCTCGGCGATGAGTTTACAAAGCAGAGAAGGGGCCTATGTCAGTCTCGGTATAAAAGTTATGAGCTACCTCATGTTGCTCCAAATCAGTATCTCAGAGAGACGCACATTTCATCAAATACAACTTCAACTCACCGGTGAAAGACAGACACTTACAGACTTCATAACGCATTTTCATACAATAACACCGAAAGAACCTTGATAATCACTGCTTTACAATAACTTTTGAGAAATATCAGTGTTTCAACTTTGAACTTGAGGTGCAGTTCGTAGTAGTGCGATTTATCGCACGTCCGAAAGTCAGCAACGGGCAATGAATTGCCCTACTACGAACCAGATTTACCCTAAAACTCAACATTGAATAACTAATATGATAGGAGAAATATAATGTCATCAGCAAATGGAAATTTCGTCAAAGTCGCTGCCCTCAGTGAAGTCGCAGATGGAAAACCGAGAGCAGTCAGAGTTGAAGGACATAGCATTGCACTCTTTCAGCATGAAGGCAATGTTTACGCCACAGATAATCAGTGTCCACACATGGGGTATCCATTGGTGAGAGGACGCGTCAGGAAGGGTGTATTGTCGTGCGATTGGCACGGTTGGAGTTACGACATGGAAGGCGGCGGCTGTTTCACTGGCGGTTGTGATGACCTTGCCACGTTCCCCGTTGAGGTTCGCGATGGCGATATCTATGTAGATGTTGCCAGTGGCGGAAAGAAGCGGGAGGATGCCCATTTTCTGTTATTGAAAGAGGGCTTACTGTCTCATGACAGCTGGACGCTTTCTAAAGCGATTGCCATTATGTTAGCAAAAGGCGTTTCCGAAGACGAGACGTTAGAGATAATGGTTAAGCACATGGTGCGCCAAATTTCTACGAGTGAAGACGGTGGAGGCGGAAGCCTATCAATGATGATGAATGGACTTAAGGTCGCGCACATGTATGAACCCGAAGACCGACTCATTCCGTTGATGATGTCTGCAACAGGCGCAGCGGGTAGGCTCGGGGATCGACCGGACCGCCAACCCTTACCACCGCCTGTTGACTGGGAAAGACTCGAAAACTGGATTCGAGTTTTCACCGCCGATAAAGAGTGGGAAGGTATCGAAAAGTGCCTTATCACTGCCCGACAATTGGGGGGGCATGATGAGAAGATTATTCCGCTTTTCTTTGAATGTGCGGTTGAACCCTTCTTCCTCAACCATTCTGACAACCTCATCCATCTTTCACACTTGGCAGAATTGCAAGCACAATTCGGATGGGAGCTCACCGGGGAATTAGTTTGCAGCCTCGGCGCAAAGATTCTTGGGCAGGGACGTGGTAGACCGGGTGAACTTCACCGTGAAGCCATCCAAAAGCTGGAGGAAATTGATCATATTTTTGATGAACTTCCACAGGAAACATCAGTTGAAAGTGCTGTTGATTACGATGAAGATAAATTCTCAGCGGCGCTTGTGAGTGGTGACCTTGACGAGGTCTTTGATGCTGTAACGGAAATGCTCACCGCCGGTGTCCCCATTAACACGCTTGCAACAACTATGGTTATGACTGCTGGCGATAGAATGGCGCGTACACCTGTGAACATGAGTCCGGGTTGGTGGGATTTACAGGAAGAGATGGAATTGGGATATACAGTGAGAAAGGTGCTTCGGTACGGCGGCACCAAAGTCGCTGCGAAGGCACTCTACCATGCCGCATGGCGATTCTTCAACAACCGATGGCTTAACATTCGGCATCAACCGATTACAGAACTCAGAACATCTACAACGCCTAAAGAGCTTGATGAAGACGCAGCGATCGCCGAAATTTTAGATGGTATTGCGTCTGTCCGTATCCAAGAAATTGGACGACGTACCCGCGAGTATCTTAATGCAGGATGCTCCGCGGAACGATTGATGACTGAAATGGGACTGTGCATCCTCAAGGATGATAGAGGCGACAATCTCCTCAGTTCAATTAACATAGTGTCTGAGGAATGGAAAACGTGTGAGTCGCATCCTGCGAGAAATCAGATGATTGTTGGGTTGGCACGCTGGGCGACGGATATCCGCAGGAATGCGGGGAACGATTCCGCTGTCCAGACTGCACACCGTTTCGCACGCGGTGAAACCGCAACGGAACTTTATGAATAGCCAGTTTACGGGTAAAGTAGGGCGAGGTCTCTGTGCCTCAGCCCTACTCTTTTTTGTTATACCATTTCTAAAATTTTATATCGCGTTAACCGCGCTGTCCACCCGGACCCGGTAGGTTCGGTTTCCTAACCGAACCGGGTTCTAAGAGGAAACCTTGGTGACTTCAAACCCTCTTGAATCCCGTCTCGGTCCCCAGGTCCGGGGTCAAGGCGGTTATTTTCCCTAAAATTGACGCTTATGGTGCGTTTTCCTAACCGCACCTACTCCTCAAAAAAAGGCGAGAAATACAATATTTTCTTAAAACTGAATGACCCGAAATTTACTGTAGTAAGGGTTACGCAATTTTTCCATTATGTGAGCGGTATAATCAATCGCACGCTTTATTGTATTTTTAAAAAGGAGACGGTTTTCCCCTATGGATAAATTCAGGGGTTTCTAGCCGGAAAACATTAATGAAAAGTAAACTTTACACGATGCTGATGCCGATTCTGAAAGTAAAAGATTTAGATGCTGAAGTAGCATTTTATTTGTCATTAGGATTTGAACTCTCCTACGATGATGAAGAATTTAAGGCGATACGGTATGGAGATAACATTGAGTTTGGTCTTAGTCGCAAAGCCGATGTCAACGTCGAAAAAGTCTCTCAACACTTTACATGGCAGATTGCCGTAAACAGCGTCCAAACCGTTTTAAATATTTGCCATGAGAGAAACCTGGAGGTCGTGCAAGGTTTGAAAAAGTACACCTATGATTTTGGGGATATCTGCACAATTACAGTGAATCCCCTAATGGATATGATGTTATTTTTGAGGGTAATTTGTAATAGATCACACAAATCGACCAATGACACATAAGATATCGAGGTAAGGTTCTTCTGAAAATAGGTTTTTCAAGTAAAAGCGGTCCCTTGCATCCTATATGGAGATTAAAAAATAATTCGGCAATTGACGGGTAATCCATTGCCCTACTACAAACGGAGCTTGCTTGTAGATGAAAAATTTGCTTGTTTTTCTTCTGTTTAATGTGTTATGTTTATCAATCCAAGGGGCGACGTTGGAGTTCGCTTTTCAACTTGGTGAGAAGCAGCAGCCACGACTTGATGTACTGCTCCCGGATGTCGCGCGACAGATGGTATTTAGCAAACATAGCACGAAGTTGATAGCGAAAGCGATGGGGGGTGCTGTCGTAGAATGGGATATCCAGAGCCGACAGAAGCGAGAAATCGGTAACATCCACGTCAAGCAGTGGCTTGCCTATTCCGTTGGTGCGAATCAACTGTTAGTCCAAGACGCGGATGACAACATCACGCTCCTTTCGCTCGAAAGTGGCAATGAAATACGGCTGACAAATGGGCAATATGAGAGCGGCAGCCTGTCTGCGGATGGCACACTCGGTGTGTTGTCAAACGGTGATAACGGAGTTGAGGTCTGGCGACTCGTCAAACAGAATTCAGAGACTGTGAACACTAACGGATTTGCCCAAAAATTGAAAACGCTTCAGACGGGTTTACCGGTCAGGAACGGACTCACACTTTCTGATGACGGTCAGTTTATTGCGGCAGCAGAGGGGAGTTATCGAGACGGTGAAGGGCATCGGACAATCGTTGAAATTTGGAACGCAACCGATGAACGTCCCATCCAAGTTCTCGATACTGGAGAGATTTTAGGTGTCTGGAACCTACTGTTTTCACCCGATGCAACGATGTTAGCCGTTGACACACAGAAGCACGCGCAATCCGGTATCCGTGTCTGGGAAATTGGAACCGGCAGACAACGCCTCGCGAAGTCCGGATTTGAAGCGTATTGGACGCGTGCACTCGCTTTTTCGCCTGCTTCAGATTATCTCGCTTCGGGTGATGAAAGCGGCTATCTGCGGATATGGGACATCTCCGAAGGCGAATCGGTGATTTGGGAGACCTATCCGACCGGTATTCAGGCGTTGGCGTTTTCACCGGACGGCGAATATCTCGCGGTCGCGCTGTGGGATGCCACGATTCAGATACTACACTGGAGGGGCAAAAAATGAGTGATGAGAAAAACTTAGAAGATGGGTCTTATATTGATGCCAAAGGACGGACGCGCTGGCATCAGAACGATGAAATCGCACTGAAATTCCTGGAACTTCATACTTTCCTGATTATCGCTGACTATCCAGAAGATCACGCCTCCCGTTACCCGTGGTTGTCGAATTATATCTCTCGGTTTCCCGAACCGATGTCGGACCTCATCGCCCAAGGACGATTAATAGAGGAAATTCCAGGTGCTGGCGAAGTCGTAGCGAAAATCGTTGAGGAATTTTTGAACACCGGGACCAGCACAAAACTGGAAGAATTCGCCGGTGATACACCACGAACCGTTGTGGAACTTGTACCTATTCCGGGGCTCGGTGCTAAAACGATTAAGCGACTCTACGAAGAGATCGGTGTGGATAGCCTCGCTGCACTTCGGACGGCGATTGATGAAGGGAAACTCAAGGGTTTCAAAGGCATCGGCAAAAAAACGTTAGAGAAATTTGAGGCGTATCTTGATGAGGTTTTGTAGCGCAAACTGTCAGTTTGATGGTAACCCTGTTCGTAGTAGTCTGTCACATCTAAACAGATGGATGGTTCGTAGTAGGGCAATTCATTGCCCGTTCTTGACGTGCGATAATGCACTTCGCATTTGGTCGAGTACGCCGCAAAATCGCACTACTACGAACTTACCCTCAAATTCAAAGTTGAAAAACTACTATAGGTGAAATTATGGGAAGTTCATTAACAACGGGTGAAATGGTTGATGGCAAGAAGCACGGCTATTGGATCACCTATTACGCGAACGGAAACAAGCGAAGCGAGGGTGGCTACATTCATGGTAAGAAGGACGGCCCCTGGATCACTTACCACAAAAATGGGAACAAGGCGAGCGAAGCCTCCTTCCGTGATAACAAATACGAGGGGTCTTGTATTACCTATCATGAAAACGGGAACCTCAGATCCGAAGGAGCCTATCCCCAGCATGTGGGTAAATCCTACGACGGCAAAAAGGAAGGCCCCTTTTACGGTTACGAAGACGACGGTGAGACAGTCTGGTTAATCGTAACCTACAAAAAGGGAGGCAGCCGCGCGAAACCCGATGAATACCCGCTCGGTGTCTGCAATGTTTGTGGTGAAGGCAGACGTTTGGCGTGGAAGGATACCTGTCCGAAGTGCGGTGCCGAATTGGAGAGTATCTGCCACACTCCCTCCGTAGCGAGTTGATAAAACTGACTGGTGACTGGAACCCCAAAACACGATAGACGGAGTACAAGATGAACTTTGATAACCGAACGCTTTTTATCGCTGACAACCTTGATATTATGCGGGGTATGGATTCAGGTACAATTGACCTGATTTATCTTGATCCACCGTTTAAATCGGGCAAACAGTGGAAAGCACCGATCGGTTCACCAGCAGAAGGCATAGAGAACCTACAACTGCTTTGTGCTGCGTGCAATTCAACGAAGGGGACAGGGACACAAACGGAACTGATTTCACGATTGAAAGCACAAGGCGTGCTGAAATAGTAAGTCCAAAACAACTTATTACGTTTAAATATGTATCATCTCCTTTTTCCAAATTAGGAAACGCCTCAAAATAAGCTGAGAAATACCCATTGACACACAAGCACAAATATGATTTACTATTCCTAAAAGGAGACACTCTATGAAAAATATTCTTGCACTCATACTCTTTTCAGTGATCGCTTTACCCGCTCTCGGTGAGTTGACCACTCAAGACCTGGAAAAGATACGGCAGATCGTCAAAGAATCAGAAACAGCCGTAACGTCACGTGTAGAGAAAGTAGACACAAAAGTTGAAGGGATTGATACACGTCTGCGGACCGTCGAAACAGGTGTTGCGGAAATACGAGGACGCAGCATCGGTTTTGGTGTCTTAAGAGACTGGATCGTTACCCTCTGTGCTGTTGGTGCGTTCATCATCTCTATTTTCGCATTAGTGAAAGCACAACAGAGAGCACCACAGACCACACAGGACACTCAAAAAGCAGTGTCTCAATGACAGGCACCCTCAACATTGACAAGCCGAAACAACGGAACGGGTTACTTCGGGGTGTCGGTGTGCGATCGTGCTGTCAAAAAATCGGCTTGCCTCATTTTCGCTTCTCTGATACACTCTATAAATCAGTTCCGGGTGGCATTGCTACGAGACGGTAACCCAACGCCGTTCTCTGCCACCCTTCCATTGTAGCAAGTGGATAACGGACCGTGGACTGAAAAATCCAATACAATAACTGACAGAATTTGTGGAAGGTGTATGCGTGGATACCAATTTTAATCCCAAGACGATATTTACGGGTGATAACCTCCCTATCATGCGAGGGATGAACAGTGCATCCGTAGATTTAATCTACCTTGACCCGCCGTTCAATTCTAATGCCAACTACGCAGCACCTATCGGTTCAGAAGCAGCGGGTGCAGAGTTCAAAGATACGTGGACGCTGAACGATGTTGACGCTGCTTGGCTTGATTTAATTGAGGCGAAACACCCGGCACTCAACAGGGTTATCCACGCTGCAATGACAGACTCCGATAAATCGTATCTCATCTACATGGCGGTTCGGTTATTAGAGATGCACCGGATACTCAAGCCTACAGGGTCCATCTATCTACACTGCGATCCGACAATGAGCCATTATCTGAAGTTGGTTATGGACGCTGTGTTTGGGAAAGGGAACTTTCTGAATGAGGTTGTTTGGAAACGAACCACAGCACATAATGATTCTGCGGTTTATGGATGTATTCATGACACTATACTCTACTATTCAAAAGGTGATTTCCCTACCCTTAATGAGCAATATCAACCCTATTCTGACGAGTATCTCAAGAGATATAGGCATACGGATGAAAATGGTAAAAGATTTTTGGACAGAGACCTAACCGCTGGCTCTTTAAGTGGGGGTGGGTATCCGTACGAATGGAACGGCATTACTAAAATTTGGCGGTGTCCGTTTACCACTATGCAGGAATATCATAAATCTGGTAAGTTATACTACACTCGCAATGGAACACCGAGATTAAAGCAATTTTTAGATGATATGCCGGGTGTGCCTGTTCAAGACGTTTGGATTGATATACCCCCTATAAACTCACAAGCCAAAGAAAGGGTTGGCTACCCAACCCAAAAGCCGCTTGCGTTGCTTGACCGCATCATCAAAGCGTCATCAAACGAGGGACATGTTGTTTTCGATCCGTTCTGTGGGTGCGCGACAACCCTTGTCGCAGCAGATAGGCTTCAACGGGATTGGATTGGTATTGATATATCAACGAAAGCCACCGAGTTGGTTGTTGAACGTATCAATACCGATCAGGGCATGTTTGAGGATATTGTTGCTCGTACGGACATTCCGAAACGCACGGATATAGGCGATATTCCGAGATACAACGCACCTGAAAACAAGACGCTGTTGTATGGAGAACAGGCTGGCAACTGCAACGGATGCGGTGAGCATTTCCAAACGCAACACTTGGAGATAGACCATATCATAGCGAAATCCGTTGGCGGAACTGACCATATTGAAAACCTTCAATTGCTCTGCGGTCACTGCAACAGAATCAAAGGCAATCGAGGGCAAGAGTATCTCCTCTCAAGACTGAACAAAGATTGAAATCTAAAAACTACTAATTTCGTAGAAAGAGAAGAATCAATGGAAAAACTGATGTACCCATTCACGACACGCGTCTTACTACCAGAAGAAGGGGGCGGGTATTTAATCGAGTTCCCGGACCTTCCCGGTTGTATGTCCGATGGCGAGACACTTGAAGAAGCCATTGAAAATGGGAAGGATGCCCTGCAGTGCTGGATTGAAGCGGCATCAGAAGATGGACAGGAAATACCTGAGCCGGGTTCATCGCCAACGTGGGTTCAGCAGGTCCCCACCGATGTTCATATACAACTCTCCAAACGTGCAGCGGTAGAAGGCATGAGTCTCTCTGAACTCGTTGCCTCGATATTGGATCAAGCCATAGACGATCGCGTAAAAGGATGACGTCATGAAAGGCACATGTCCCCTTGACAACGACGAAATCAGACGGGTATCTGCAGCATTCACCGGCACGTTTGAAGCACGCAACCGCGGTTTATTCATGCTCGGCGTTAGCACTACTAGTCTCATAGGAGCCGCCTCCACAAACCCAACCGCCAAGCGTCCCCCACCGTTCCAGTCAATGGCAGTGCAAGTACGCACATCCACCACCTTCCACTACCACCGCTACAGGGATCGGCGAGTACGCCGCACCCTTCCGCTTGCCTGATCACCTACAACCCAACCCGCACGCATTCGCCTGCCTTCCATCGCATGCCAGAATCAGAAAGCAGTTGAAGTTTAGGGTTCAAAGATGAGATAAAACAACATAAATCGTCACTCATCCGAAACCAGTCCCCCATTTTAACATTTATGACCAGACGGGAATCCTGAAATCGCTGATGCAGTTCACGTTCACGTTCACGCTTACCCTCTATAGTAGCAAGTACACGAATCAATCCTTTGTTATTAAGCCTTATCTGGTGAACTCGATCTTCTACAGACATCACATCAACGTAACCAATTTTGATGCGATTTTGCCGCATATCCTGAAGGAAGTAAACCACCCTTGGACCTCCTTTTCGGCTTATTTTACCATAACACCCCAAGAGAAACAAGGTTCCCACACGGTTTGAGATATACCGTCCGCGGCGGCACCTGCTTTTGGCGTTCGGCACGGCGAGTACACCGTACCTCTCCAGTTACCGCACACGCCTTCCCTGCATCGGTGGGCTGCGGCTCACTGCACACGCCCCACTATCATAGGCTTTGCGCGTTCACCTCCGGCCACCTTCTTAGATACTATATCCCTGCCCTTAAATAAATGGGAACTGTTCCGTCCGAGTTTATATCCCAATATTTAGGTTGTATAGGTGCCAATTTTCCATCGTCAAGATTCTGTATATTCTTTTTCGCCAATTTTGGGAAGTTAATTTCTGCAACTGGCGGATTCATGTGATGGACATCATTTCGGTAACTTTTCATAATTTGTTCTGAAGCCTCGAAACACTTTTGCGATAAAATACCTTCTGAGACGAGAGTTGTGAGCAAATCATCACGAGTCATATTTTGGTAATCAATACTGTTCCGATCGGCAACAAATTTGAGAATACCTTCATTAACTGATTGTGTTGTCATAACAGTCGCAATGAAGTGACCATCGCTATAAAGGTCGATGCATTCTGTAGAAGCACGGGAGAAATGGTAGTTTCCGATAATACGCTGCCGGTCAATTTCAAGATAACGGTCAACTCGATCCTTACGGGTCTGTTCATCAATTTGCTCAAACTGTTGAATGAGTTGAAATCGCATAATTCCGCGTCTTACTTCTTCTTCATCCATTGTAATTTTCATTTTTTTACCAACCTCCAAAAAGCTGAATTTGTATATAGAGTGTATCACATAAATAGATGAAAATACCAATTACATGGAGAAATCGCCCTGCCGTTTTCTGATGTTTAACGAATAAAAAAACGCGTTTACTATCCTTTTTTCCATCCGCCGATATGTTCCTCTACCACAGCGCGTATTGATGCCACCAGCCGACGATAAACCGAAAACGTGGAACTTACTGCTTCGTCTCGTAGGTGCGGGATAGCGGTTGCGTCGAATGAAAAAGAGTTGCCTCATTTTCGTCAATCTGCTACACTATTTAAACCAGTTTGGGGTGGCACAGCTACGAAGGGTCAGGTTTCCGTTTCTGTCACCTTCCCACCATAGCAGGGGGATAAAGGACTGGGACTGGAAAATCCAAGTTATATGATGAAAACAACAGATGAAAAAATCAGGACAGTCCTTGAGATGAACACGTTCTGGTATTCCAACCGGGTATTTGAGACGACTTATGAAGGGCATATCCACAGCCTCAAGGAAAATCTATTACATCTCAAGAACCTTGTTGAAAGGGAGAGACCCTCTGCAGAACTCATAGCGGATTTCCTCAATGAGAAAGGGAAAAATGGATTAACGGTGCTGCTCGCGCTCACCGGCTTTTCGTATGAATTTCTAAAGCGAGTGTTTACGTTTATCCGTGTCAAAGATGTGCCAGAACTCAATACGCTCGTATACAAAGATCGGTGGCTCCGTGAAGATAAAAGCGACGCATCGGAAAATATTCAAGAGTGGGGGACGGGTTACATTGAGCGTCGGATGAGCAGAGATGCGTTTTTCAGGTTAGGGGTCGCCAATGTCTTTTTTCAAGGCGCGACAACGGAAATGTTATCTGAAGCATTGCCACTCTTTCATCTTAAAAAATTGAGTCTCTCAAAGCTGAACTTTGAGATGGAAGCCTTACTGGATACTTTAGTTCGTTACAAGGAATTCGGTTCTTATAATGCGAAGTCAGAAACGAATCCAGAGCGAGTCGTCGAACGACTTTTGAAGGAAATAGACGTTGGATACGCGAGGGGAGATTTGTCAGAATTGATATACAACGCCCCAAATGAAAAACGGACAATGGATTTCATCATTCCCAATAAAACCAACCCTAAAGTCATGATTGAAAGTTCATATTTGGCGACAACGTCATCCGGACAAGGCGATAAATCCAAGACAGAAATCCAGATTGATGTGTTACTAAAAGAACATTATTCTCATGCCCGCTTTTGGGGGTTTGTTGATGGCATCGGTTGGTATGTTCGGAAACAGGATTTACAACGGATGGTTGATGCCTATGAAGATGTCTTTACGTTTCACGAGGCAGAATTGGAACGCTTCAAGTCCCAACTTTTGGAGGTGCTTTCATAATGGAATACACCAACAAAATCATCGCCGGAGATTGCCTGACGGTTATGCGTTCGATTGCCGACAATTCTGTGGATGTGACCTTTGCAGACCCCCCCTTCAATCTCAAGAAGAAGTATAACGGTTACATTGACAGCCGGGAATTTGAAGAATATCTTCACTGGTGTCAGCAGTGGATTGAGCAGATGGTTCGCATCACCAAACCGACGGGATCGATTTTCGTTCATAATATTCCGAAATGGCTCACCTATTACGCGTCATTTCTCAATAGCGTTGCGGACTTTCGACATTGGATCTCGTGGAGTGCGCCGACATCACCGATGGGAAAAAGCCTTCAACCCGCGCATTATGGGATTCTTTTTTACGCCAAGGATATAAAACAGAACAAGTGCTATGAACTTCGGTCTCCACATAAGCGAGATAGGAAATCGGAGTATCTCTCAAAAGACTATGGTGGTAAGAAAGCAGGTCTGCACCCATACGGTCCCCTGGTTTCCGATGTATGGACAGACATCCATCGGGTTAAACATAACAAATACAGGGATGAACACCCGTGTCAGTTGCCAATTCACTTGCTTGAACGGTTAATCCTGATGAGTAGTGATGAAGGAGATACGATTCTGGACCCATTCATGGGGACAGGGACAACGGCTCTGGCAGCAAAACGGATCGGTAGGAAATATATCGGGATCGAACTCGACACGAAGTATGTAGAAATCGCTGAAAACAAACTTTCACAAGAAATCGGTGATTCAAAACTCGGTGAGACTTGGGTAAGTTTTTTCTTAAGAAAAGTCGCCACCCTTCGAAATATTGACTGGGAGATTGTAGCCCCGTATTTCATAATTCCTGAAGATCCCAAACAGATTGACGTTACTGAGATAGAACTCAACCAAGATATTGACGAGATAAGAGACATAAGACATATATCTCGCCGAGTGGGATAGTTGACTCCTGACGAAGGACCAAGAAACTGTACTGCTGTCGGAAATTTGGGACACTGACCAAACCAAGGTTCTGACACAATAACAGTCTGATTGAAAGGAGTCTCCGAAACGCCCGCATTCGGCGTTAGGGTGTTTGACACTGGTCGAATTTGAGCCAAAAAACTTGTCTTAACTTTACGGAATTGCGGACCTACCTAATTAGCGATGGCACTTCAACCGTCCGTATTTAGCGAAACACATCATAAGAGGTAATCTTAGTGAGAATTAAAGAAGAAATCCAGAGAAATGGTGATTTTTGGCTCCCTTCCTCTCCTGAAAATAAAGTAAACGGAACACTCTCAATATCAGATGGTGGGGACATCACACTTGAACTTACCCGGTCGTTTGATCCCAGCATAAAAGCACAGCTCATTCCTACGCATCCGGACAGTTTGAACCCGATACTCGGACACGTTGAAAAAGATGGATACGTTATGATTGATAGATGCAGCCGGACAAACAAGGGGGCTAGCATCATTCACGGCAGATTGAGGGCACCCGAGGTAATCCGCGCACGCAGAGTGTTTATGGGTCTACCACCCGGGGAAGATGCGAGTCCACGTTTTAATTCCTTCAGCTTTTCTGTTGAAGGAATTGACGAATGGGTGGGGATCACAGGCATTGACGTAGATGAGCAGCGAATTGAAGAAGGTTCATTAACCATATCATACAATCGACCAGCAGATATTTCTCTGGATCTTAAAGACGGTATGCAACTGGTAATTACATTTGCTTGGACTCCGCCAGGGTTTCCGAGGGCCAAGAGGGCAGAGGTGTCCCAAAAGACTTATTTCAAATTGGTTTCTCAAGAGGCGCGTGAATTAGATGAGTTTACTTCCGTTGCCCAAAAAATTACCGCTTTTCTGTGTTTTGTCATGAACGAAATCGTATGCTTAGATCAGATGCGGGCGACTTCTGATAATCTTTACGAAACATTTCCGGACGGTCGCACCGCACTTATTCCAGTGGAGATTTATTGTTCAAGTTGGCCCTACGCTAAACGTGAACCCGCAATTGATGACTTCGGTATACTGTTTAAATACGAGGATAGACAGAATCGTGTTGAAAGCATAATCAATGAGTGGATAGAGAATTATGAACAGATTGCCCCTGCTCTCGATTTGTACTTATTGGCAAAAACTGGAACATTACCGACTTTGAACATGCAGTTCTTGGTTTTGGCCCAGGCGTTAGAGGCATTTCATCGAAACACCTCTGCTGAAATGCACATGGATGAAAACGAATTTAAAGAAATACGCAAAAATATCATTAATCAAATCCCCAAAAAGGACAGAAATTGGTTCTGCTCGAAACTGGATTTTGCCAATGAATTGACTCTAAAAAATAGAATTGAAAAACTGATTGAACCATTTGATTGCTTTATTGACAATGAGAGAAAACCACGACTGATAAACCGCATTAAGGATACACGAAATTACCTGACACACCCCGATTCAGATTCAGATTTAGAATCGAAGGCTGCTAAAGGCGAGGATCTGATACTTCTCTGCCTTAAAATGAATGCACTCTTTCGACTCCATTTTCTCAAACTCATAGGTTTTGATGAACAAGAAATAGACGATATTGTAGATAAATGCTCATATCTCAAAAGGGAATGTAACTTGTAGTGTTATCTGCCAGACAAGAGAACATGAAGGACACGACACACCATGAATATGAATCTACGCTTTTGCGAGTCCAAAATAGACTACTGGGCGAACCGATACACGGAACGACAGAGACAAGAAAACCGCATGAGAGAACAGCGCTTGATTGACCTCAGATGCGACGTTCTGAGCCGCGGCTACCTCACGAAAGACGAATTGCACGAAGTGGCTCGTTGGAAATCGCCCAGACGTGCAGCTCTTACTTTAGAGAATACCGACAACTTCATACAAGAGATCACGGGAGGGGTGTTCACATCCACAGACGACTGGACAAAATTACTAACGTTAACCCAGTTGCAAGGTATCGGACAGCCGACCGCATCTGCAATCCTACATCTCTACGATGAAGGAGATTACCCTATCCTTGATATACACGCGCTTTGGTCTATCGGACGGCCGTGGAAAAAAAGAGTTTCATATCCGTTCTGGTTGGAGTATATTGAGTCATGCCGCGACATTGCAAACCGGAACAACGTTTCAATGCGAGAACTTGATAGGGCACTGTGGAAGTTTTCGTCCGACTACGGTAGATCGGGACGTTCTCGTTAGTGTTGTAAAGTGTTTAGTTTTCGCGATGAGTAGATACGGGCTTGGAAATTAGGGTTTTATACCCAATCTTTTCGCCTTGATTCAACTACTTTAGATACTTGGAATATTGGACGACCTTTTGATTTTCTACAAGTGTTAATGTATTCAATAGTTTGTCGAACAGTTTTAATGAATTGGTTGTGGGAATATGGAGATATAACAATCTTCTCAATAAGATTGTCAGATGATTCTATATATAATGGCATGGAATTTTGAAAAGGTGAAAAGTGTTCACTAAGTTTGTATCCTTGACTACTCAATTGTTCGTATACGGGTTGAAGTGAGGATTCCATTACTTCTTTATAGTTAGGTACCATACCTGTTTGATAAAGCCGATGTACCTCCTCACATCGTGATGTTAATATTCGTATTTCCGATTCATCTTTGTAATCGTCCATTTTATAAAAAAAACATAGTTTATCATTCCCTTGCTGCAATTGTTCTTGCGTTGCCTCAAAATCTGATGGTTCATAATTGATGTATTTAATTCGCTTAACAATGATATGCGAGGGCAAAGTGACTCCCACTGGCATAGGATCAGGATCTTCTAAGCTGTACCATTTTTTAGCATCTTCTATAGAATATAACAGCAATTTAGCGTTTGTCTTTACGGCAACACCTTCTCCGCTATATGTGTATCTATCCCACATAGCAGCGTTTTCATTTTCAGCGTTATACCATGAAGATACGTATGTTGTCTCTTTGTATATTTGCATTGTCTGTTCAACTGCAAGTCTATTAGTGTTGGGTAATTTGGATAAAATCTCTTTTAATATACGACCTTCTGATTTATCGGAGAAGTGTTGAATAGGAATCAGGGGTATATAATTGTTCATAAGAATTTCACATAATGAGGAGAAACTCATATATCTCCAAAGTGTGATACTTTCGTCAGGTTCTAAATCAGGTTCTAAATCAGGCTGGATATTTAAAGTTCCTTTCATCTGAAACCTACCTCCTTTTCAGTTAAGAATTGTTCTGGCACATCGCCCAATTTAACTGAATCATGGCTTGTTTCTCCTATTAGGAAAAGAAAGTGGCTTGACGCGTTTTGGTGGGTATGTTAGGATAGAAATAGCACCAAAACATCTCAAGCCTTATTGATAGTTTTTGGTCATTTTGGGGAGGTTAACGTCTCCCCTTCTCTCTTAATACTGTACAATTTTCTGATCCATTTTGTCAAGGAAAACGACAATTTTGGATTTAGTGAGATTATTAGCAAATAACAGTTGCGATTTTCGCAACATAACCGGAGAGACTTTTGCTTCTCCAACACCACGCTATATCAAGGAGTATCGCATGGATAAACCGAATCCAAGCCCTGAAATCAAGATGGATGCTTACGTTATCATGTTGCACCTTCGTTCACAAGGCTGGACAAATTTTACAGAGATTTGGAAACTATTGGGTTGGGAACGATTTTATGGCGAAATGGCACGACATAGAGTCGGACACATTAACCGAATAATTATGTATCTCTCGGAACAATGGGGCGAGGATATACCAAGAATTAACGCTTTCGTTTTTACGGGAGTAACTGAATGCACGTCTTACATTTGCGAGCATGTTTTTGGTAAGGACGAAGATGTGCAACCAACCGCTAAAGATATCGCTGAACTTGCTGCGAAGATTGCTGCATATCCCAAATGGGACGAAATTGTAGAAATCTTAAGGCGTGAAGCGTTTGAAGCAGTATAGGTTATGATACAGCACAATCAAATCCATAGAAGACCCACCCACATTCCCTGCAGTGTGCAAAGATATTAAGGTGCGCTGGCGGTTTCTCGTGTAAAGGTTATTAGAACCCTCACCGCTACGGCGGGAAACCTACTACGTGCCTCCAGCGTTGCATTCCGGTCACTTCACTTTGTGGACGGCCTGGGCAGCCTGCCATAGCAAAGCTGACATTCCGTGCTGCGTAGCCACCTCACCGGTGAGATTTATACCCTCGGACGCAATTCAATCACTTCACACGGTGTTTCCTATCGTTTTGAAATTGAGAATATTACAGATTACCTCGAGGGTTGTCCTTTTCGTAGGTGTTAACACTTAGTATATGTTATGCTTTAAAACAAACCGCTGAAATTTTCGCAGCATTTCGCAGCATTTCGCAGCGGATCCTGGGGAAAAAGGTGTCCAACCCAATAATTTCTTAAAATTGAATGGCACTGATTACCTCGGAAGAAAGTATTGCCTTGTAGATGATTTTACGGTATAATCTTCGCAACGGAAGAAATGGCAAATCTGAACTGGATGCATGGTTTGAAAACGGAGGTTCAAAACGATGAGAGTTATAGGTGCTTTAATCGCTATGACAGTTCTCTTTATTTCAGGAATATGGATTCAGGAAAGCATATCAGAAATTGATCCAGAATCCTTGATGGGAATGTGGCACTTTGATCAGGGAAAGGGGAATACGGTTAAAGACTCGTCAGCAAACGGGAACGACGGAAAGATTGTTGATGCCGAACGCGTTGAAGGGAAAGAAGGCATGGGGATTGAATTTGATGGGAGCAATCATGTCGTTATTCCAGCGAGCGAGACGACGGATGATTTTCTTGACGGATTCACGTATCTGCTCTGGGTGAAACCGCTCGGTAACCCTTCCGGTCAACACGTCCGACTCATAGAGAGGGACTGGCATAACCCAAACATTCTTATCGGTCCAAACGACTTCTACGGTAGTTTCCTATTTAACGGTGTGATAGATAACAGCCAAATTCGGGGTGGAACATGGGAGATGGAGGCGTGGAGTTTTGTCGCCTTAACACACGACGGTGAGATACTCGCGCTCTATGTTGATGGCGAAACCGTCGCGGATTTGAAGGTCGGAAAACCGGGTTTCACGCAGAATAACGATGGCGGTTCCATCTGGTTGGCAGGCTGGAAAGGCGGCCCAGGATGGGATTTCAACGGTGTCCTCGATGAAGTTGCGATCTTCAACGCACCTCTGAGTGAAGACGACTTGACTACTGTTATGACAGAGGGTCTTGAAGGTGCCCTCGCTGTTTCATCTGTTGGTAAATTGACAACAACTTGGGGCGACATTAAACAGCAAAGGTGATGGTCAGCGGCAGGTGAACATCGCTCGATTATCGGAGATAGAAAGCAATGCACAGAACGGTCATTTGCGGAGTCAATGCACATGCGGGATAATGCCGTACAATTCGCAGTTGTTAGAGAGGATCCGATGGTGGAGGCGGCGTTAATCCGATTAACAAACGCGAGCAATGTACTGTTAATCGCTTCTGGTGGATGCACTGCCCTAACGCTGCAAGCACTGTTTCCCGACTTGCATATCACGCTCGTTGATTTTAATCCGGCACAGTTAGAACGCGTTCGGGAAAAGATGCGTGCCTTGCAAGATACCGATACAGCGACACGCCATCAGAGATTTAATATTGGAACCAGCGATCCAAACGGACTCAATCAGAATGGGAACTTTGAATCGCTTTTCCGTGGTCTACGAGAATTTATCTTTGATCTGGTCGCTAATGAATCTGAAATCCGCGCACTGTTTCAAGAGAAAGACCGACTTGCCAGTGTCTCGGCGTTACTCTTTTCGAGTCAGTATTTGGCAGGTGGCATTCGATCTCTACTTTAGCGATTCGCTGCTGAATGCGATGTTCGGACCGGATGCCACGCAGCACGCTGAACCCGGAAGTTATCCTCGCTACTTTCAGGCACTCTTTGAAAAAGGGTTGACATCCGCAACCGCTTTTGATAATTACTTTCTTCACCATGTATTTCTTGGATACTATCTCCAACGTCCGGCGAGCCTGCCTTACTATCTGTTATCACCACCCACCGACTCAGACCCAGGTCCGGATTTTACACGGAAACCTTGAAGACTTCAAAACCCTCTTCAGTCGCGTAGCGACGCAATGTCTATAGGATTTAGGACTTACGCAATTTTGACTGCAGCCCGTTCTGTTAGATGAGAATTTTCGGAAAACACAGGGTTCTGGTGACACAAACTGAGAAGTTTGTGCTACAAAAGAGCAGCATGCGTAAGTCCTAAGTATTCTTAAGAAGATAACATCAAAGTTCAAATCCATGTTGTTTAACCGCAAGGAGAGGTAAAAAAAGGAGAGGTAAAAAAATGGCAAAATCACTTACCGATGGTGAGATAGTTGATGGCAAAAAGCACGGCTATTGGGTCACCTATTACGCGAATGGAAATAAGCGGAGCGAAGGGAACTACATTCACGGCAAGAAAGATGGTCCCTGGATTCAGTACCATAAAAATGGCAACAAAGCGAGCGAAGCCTCTTTCCGTGATGGCAAGAACGAAGGCGAGTACGTCTGCTATTATGAGAACGGCAACCGCAAATGGGGCGGTCCGTATCGGAAACATGATGGCAGCTCGGCTGATGGCCGGAAAGAAGGGGTCTGGCTCTGCTATGAAGAGGACGGTGAAACCGTATGGCGCATCATCACTTACAAGAAAGGCGGTGCTCGCGCGAAACCGGATGAGCATCCTTTCGGCGAATGCCGTGTTTGCGGTGAAGGTAGACGTTCAACGTGGGGTGACACCTGTCCACAGTGCGGTGCGGAGATCTCTGACTAATCCTCAAAAATTCTGAAGTTTTTTGTCTCAATCGGGTTTCAGTCGGTAAGTAAACAAGCCTGCAGACATTACGATTGGCGACTATGAAAACTTCAAGGAATTGGTGGAGCCAAAGTCGTATCGGTTCAAACCGTATCCGCTCAAGAGAAACCCTGATTTCCACATGCGTTCGCTGAGAGGTAACACCGTTCTCCGCTGGGAATTCCAGCCGGGCAGCACCCTGTTTTTAGTGTGGTCCCAATCACGCGCAATCCAGTTAGAGGAAGTGGGTGCAGAGGAACTTGAGTTTCGTCCGTTCCACCGGTTGGGAAG
Source organism: Candidatus Poribacteria bacterium WGA-3G (assembly GCA_000406005.1). Lineage (GTDB taxonomy): Bacteria > Poribacteria > WGA-4E > WGA-4E > WGA-3G > WGA-3G. The sequence continues at coordinate 56,489 of ASZN01000004.1, read as the reverse complement.
CAGTTTCACCGATGAAGGAAAGAATATCTTCCTGATTAAGTGTCGGTATTGGTTTGGTGTATAAACCTTTCGGATTCGGCTTTTGAACAAAGTTGTCCAAGAATTGGACAGCAAGACCTCACTTTGTGAAGCGGAATTATTGGGAAACTTTCTTTTTCAAGTGATTTCACATTTGAGTTAACTTTGGCATGAAAATTGCTACGACATAACTATATTACGCAAGAAAAATGAAATTTTTCTTGACAAATAATGCAGGAATTGTTAATAATGTTAGTATCAACAATACCTTCACCAACTTATCCAGGCCTGAGTTGAGCAGGTGTTTGATGAATAGAGCCAATAGAAGTCAGATGTTCAGTGAGTTGGTCAATAACAATAGGTTCAGGTTTTTGTGGAAGCCTTTTTAGTGTTTCTTGTAAATACTTCAGTCCACGGTAGTGGGCTTTGAGATCTAAGACGCTAAAGTCAGTGTTTTGTATTGGTAAAGCGAGGAGAAAAACACGCGCAATGAAGTGCGCTATTACAAACCTAAGGAGGATATACGCATGAAATATATGCGGTTGTTATTGATTCAATTTGTACTGCTTGTATTGGGATTGGTCGGTTATTGCATTGCTACTGAGATTGGCTTTGAAGCCGAAGATGCAGATGAAATTGTAGAAATCATGGAAATTTATGAAGATAAGAAAGCTTCAGGCGGTATGTATATATCGGCGGGAAAGGGCGGGGGCGGTCGCCACCCCGGTAAAGCCGATTTCGTGATTAACGTTAGAACACCCGGTCAGTACACGATGTGGGGGCGGGTGATTGCCCAAGATACGGCGAAGGACTCTTTCCATGTCACAGTCGATCAGAAGAAAAGTCCACAACCGGGTGATGCCGACATGATCTGGGATACAGGTCAGCATCAGGAGTGGACGTGGGGAAAAGTAAAATGGCGCGAAAAGAATCCGTTGACCTTTGATCTGAAACCGGGGAAACATACCGTTACATTTTGGTCTAGGGAAGGCGATACCCGTTTGGATGCCGTTTATATGGCAATAGACCCCAACGCTGTCCCCAAACTACCGAATGAAATTGAGGGTTTTGCTGTGCATCCCCGGAATCGCTTAACGACAACTTGGGCGGAGCTAAAAAAACGGTAGGGCTGGACTCAAGCACTGTGACATCAGAACTGTTAGTCCTAACGGATGGAGACCAGATGACTTGACACAACTTAACACAAGTCAACGCAATTTGGCGGTTCCAGCAGGAGTGGCCTGGTGCTAGGTACGCTATAGAGAAGATAATAGCAGAGTCGCATTTCTATTTGACAAATAGCACTTAGAAATGTATAATATAAGCAGCGAGACGCTCTACGGAGGGCGTATCTCGCAAGGCTATTATATTTGAAGGAAATCTTAAGAAAATCTTAACAGAGACAGAACAAGGAGGCTTGAAAACAGAAATGGCTGATTACGCAAATTCTGATGTTTTGGTGAGTACGGAATGGGTGGCTGCACACGGCGGTGATGCCGGTATCCGACTGCTCGAAGTTGATGTCGATACCTCGGCTTATGCTGAGGGACATATCGCTGGCGCAGTTGGGTTGAATTGGCAAACGCAACTGTGTGACCAAGTGCGACGCGATATTCTCACGAGAGAACAGTTTGAAGCACTTTGCAACGACAGCGGTATCGCCAACGATACGACCGTTATCTTCTATGGTGATAATAATAACTGGTTCGCAACGTACGCTTTGTGGCAATTCCGCTATTACGGACATGATGAAAGTCAATTGAAGGTAATGAACGGGGGGCGTCAAAAATGGATTGATGAAGGCAGAGAACTTGTCACCGACGTTCCAGACCATTCAAGCACAGGGTATCAGGCGAAATTCCCGGATGACAACGTTCGCGCCACAGCGGTTAACGTTCGCGACACATTAGGGCAAGGCGTTGTTAACCTTGTCGATGTCCGTTCTCCTGCCGAATTTTCTGGTGAAGTCATTGCCCCCCCGGGGATGAGCGAGACTGCGCAACGCGGTGGACATATTCCGGGTGCTGCGAATATCCCGTGGGCGACTGCGGTTGCTGAGGACGGCACTTTTAAATCGCACGACGAATTGCAGGAAATCTACGGTGGTGCAGGGGTCGATGATAGTAAAGAGACAATCGCTTATTGCCGTATTGGTGAGCGTTCATCGCATACGTGGTTTGTGCTGAAGTATCTACTCGGCTATGAAAAGGTCCGCAACTACGATGGCAGTTGGACAGAATGGGGTAACCTCGTCGGGGCGCCGATTGCACGCGACTAAAGGAATGACTGTCAGCAAGATGGCTTCCGGCTGAATAGTTATCGGGTTTTCAGTTTTGACCGAGAACTCGTCTACAGATACTTTGACTAAAGCGCGAGTTTTCGGTGAAAGCTATCAGTTTTAATGGTTAACAGTTTTCAGTTATCAGTCGGGGCATCTCTTAACTGATCACTGTTAACTGTTAACTGACCACTATTAAAAAATATGCCTAAATTTGTTTCTACACACGCTATCGCTTGCATGACACGTCAAGATGTTGCGCGACTGCTGAAGCGTTTCAAAGAAGAAGAAAACGACAACGTTCATAATATTCGAGTTTTGTGTGATACACTGTCAGGACGGATGGTCTGTGAATGGGAGGCGAGTGACCGTATCGCTCTAATTGAGTGGTTGAAAAGGTGCAACGTCCAGATACGCGGAACAGGTGAATGGGTCATGGCAGTCCAGTATGAATCTGTAGACGATGAGCTCGTGACACCTCAGCGGGATAATCTCTAAATACGCAGGCATCAAAATAGCGACGCAAAAAACCGATGTACTACTTAACCCGTCAGGCAGCATTTGAGGCATCGCATTACAATCGGATTCCCGAATTGAGCGACGCGGAGAATTTCGCGTTGTTCGGTGCCGCCGCGAACCCAAATAGCCACGGTCATAACTACGTCCTTGAGGTGATGGTCAAAGGGGAAGTCGATGCAGATGACGGTATGGTCATCAATCTGGTAACACTTGATGCGTTGTTGAAAACGGAAGTGATTGCGAATTACGATCACAAACACCTAAACCGTCAACACCCGGTTTTCTCGGAAAATCCGCATTTGCAACCGACATCTGAGAATATCGCCATAGAGATTTGGCAGCGGCTCGTGCCTTCTTTGCCGAATGGGATGTTACATAGGGTTCGGCTCTACGAAAGCGCATCAAATTTTGCCGACTATTATGGGGAAGGACCGATGGTTTATCTGACCAAGGTGTACGAATTCAGCGCAGCGCATCGTTTGCACAGCCACGCACTCAGCAATGAAGAGAACAGCGAGATTTTCGGGAAGTGCAACAACCCGGCTGGACACGGTCATAATTACGTCCTTGAGGTTACGGTGAAGGGTGATGTTGATGAGAGAACGGGTCTGGTCGCAGGTCTAAACCTTCTTGATGAAGTCGTTGAGAAACAGGTGTATGCGCGTTTCGATTACAAGCACTTGAATATGGACGCACCTGAATTTGAGACCCTCAATCCGACTTCCGAGAACTTTGTCAAAGTGATTTGGGATGTATTAGAACCGAATTTACGTCCCGTGGTTTTACATCGCCTGCGCTTGAGAGAGACACCGAGAAATCACTTTGATTATTATGGTGCGTAATCTATTTTACCTCGGAAGCGGCGAAAACAGCGCAATGGAGACACACTTTAAACGATGAAACCTAAACAGGAGCCTCCGAACCCAGAATTAGAGGGTCTTTTCACCAAGATTATTGAGAATTTAGGTGAGGATCCGAGTCGTGAGGGCTTAGTGAAAACGCCGCTCCGTGCGGCTAAAGCGATGGAGTTTCTGACAAGTGGCTACCATCAAAATGTTGATGATATTTTAAATGGGGCGATCTTTGACGAAGATTACGACGAAATGGTGATTGTCAAGGAGATTGAGTTTTACAGTCTCTGTGAACATCATATCCTCCCGTTTTGGGGGAAATGTCACGTCGGGTATCTCCCGCAGAACCGGATCATAGGTTTGAGTAAGATCCCGCGGATTGTAGATATGTTTGCTCGGCGGTTACAGGTTCAGGAACGTCTGACCCGCGAGATCGCCGAAGCACTCGAAACTGCGCTTGAGCCGCGAGGTGTTGCAGTCGTCATAGAAGGTCAACATCTATGTATGATGGCGCGCGGCGTAGAAAAGCAGGCACCGAAAATGACAACGAATGTTATGCGCGGCGCGTTCCGAGAGGACAGTTCAACGCGCGCGGAGTTTTTGCGGTGCGTCCAAATATCTTGAGATACTTTATTCGGACTTACGCACCTTAATCTCCAGCGGGTGCCTTCTAAAAATGGCAAAGTTTCCAACCGCGCCAACAAGCCAACAATTGGAGCAGCGCTGCGTAAGTCCTATCTTTTTTCGCGTTGTATGACAAACGTTTGACCATTTCAGGTGTGAGGTAAAAATGGTTGCTTCTAACCGTCCTAATGAGATAGCGGAACTTGACGGGAAAGTCGTTGTGATTACGGGTGCCTCAAGGGGGATCGGTAAGTCAATAGCGACCGCTTTCGCAGCGGTAGGTGCAAAAGTTGTACTTGCTGCACGGACACGTGAGACACTTGAACAGGTCGCAGCGGATCTGAAGAAAGCCGGTGCTGATGCACTCGCTGTTCCGACGGATGTCACGGATGCCGACGCTGTACAGCGACTTATTGAACGGACGCTTGATGTATACAAGCGTGTGGACATCTTGGTCAACAACGCCGGGGTCGGCTATTTCGGTCCGGTTGTCGATTTCGCACCCGATGCTTGGGATACGGTTCTCAATTCCAATTTGAAGGCGGTCTATCTCTGTGCGAAGTTCGCGCTTCCGCCGATGTTAGCACAGGGGAGTGGACAGATTATTAACGTGCTTTCGGTCGCTGCGAAGGTTGCATTTGAAGCCTCGGCTGCGTATTGTGCAGCGAAAGCAGGCGCGTTGGCGCTGACAAAGGTATTAGCCAGCGAAGTCCGTCGGCAGAATATTCGGGTTACGGCGGTGCTACCAGGGTCGGTACATACGCCGTTTTGGGATGACGTTCCGATGCATCCTGATTTTGCGCAGATGCTTAAGCCGGAGCATGTCGCAGATACGGTCGTCTCTATTTGCGGACAACCGTCTGGCATGGTAACAGAGGAAGTCGTCGTAATGCCGCCCCTCGGTATTCTCTGATCGTGTTATGGGTATCCGGTTGGCACTGAGACACGTGATTAATTTGTGAAACGTCCGATTCTTCGACGGATGCGAACTGTACGGATGGCGCGTTCGTCAGCCTCTGTGACGGCGATGATCGTATTTTTTAGAGTGAGTTCAGTGCCAATTTCTGGGATCGTCCCCGTGCGCTCAAGGATATAACCGGCGACGGTCTCATAGTCACCCTCCGGGATCGGGAGTCCGTAGTGTTCTTTGAGCAGATCGACTTCTGCTCTTGCATCGCATTCGAGGATGTGCGGCGCGATGAGATGGACAAGGTCGGGGCCGTCGCGCTCATCGGCGAATTCACCGACGATTTCTTCGACCAAATCTTCAATGGTAACAAGCCCCACGGTGCCACCGTATTCATCAACAGCGAATACCATCGTGTGTCGCGTATTTTGAATCTCTTTGAGGAGCGCGTTGATATTCTTCGATTCAGGGACGAAGTGCAAGTCTGTTCGGATAAACGGGTCAATGGTTGCGGCATCTGTCTTTTCTTCTCTATCTGCGTCGTTATCTGTTTCAGTCGCATCATAGATAACATCTAAGAGATTGACGATCCCGACGATATTGTAGACCTTCTCTTCGTAGACTGGGATTCTCGAATAGCCTGATTCCGTGGCGATTTTCAAAAAGTCTTCACGGTCGGTATTTTTTTCGATTGCGACAATATCGACGAGCGGCACCATGACTTGTGCAACGGTACGATCCTGTAGGTTCAGGAGGCTATGAATCATCCGCCGCTGATCGGTATGTAGGTTTCCGGTGCGTTCACCCATTGTTGCGAGTAGCCGTAATTCCTCACGTTGTGCATCTGGACTCGGGGCATCTGCGCCTCTGTCTATAACCCTAACAATGCGTTTGGTCAAGGCTTGTACAAGGAAAATCAGAGGTGCTAATACGTACTCGGAAATCCGTAGCGGATAGGCGTAGCGTAAAGCGAGGGTGTCTGCCTTAACACGGAAGATCGTTTTTGGCAAAATCTCGCCGAAGATCAGGAGTATAGTGGTCACACCGATGATAGCGATCAGTTCTCGTAGGTTCTCGGCGTTCGGGAGAACTCTCGCTGTTAACCGGTCTCCGAATTGTGCAATCAGGACGTTGGCAAGATTGGTTCCGACCAAGGTGAGCGCCAGCATTTTATCCGGCGATTCGACCAATCGGTGGACAATTTTCGCTTTAGGATCGTTAGATTCAACAAGTTGATTGATCCGGATTTTATTAACGGATACAAGTGCCGTTTCAGAACCGGAGTAGAAAGCAGAAAGCACGAGACAGATGAGTACCGCGAGCACGAGTGAACTTAACACGATGATCTGCTCAGTGCTATTTGTGCCGATTAAAAAGATGGTTAGTAAAATGGTTTTCAATTGTTTCGTATCTGGTGTCTGATTTTACATGTCCGTTTCAGTTTCGGGAGTATCGGGTCCTTTAATCAACAGACTTGTAATGACATTACCTTCTGTTTCGGTAATCTCAAATTCGATACCGTTTTCATCTGTATAGGATTCACCGACGGATGGAATTCGTCCGAAGCGTCCAAGCGCGTAGCCGCCGATAGTGTCCACGTCGTCTTCACTGAGTTTTAAATCAAATTGTTGATTGAGTTCTCGGATGCTCATCCGTCCGGCAGCTTCAAGTACCAGCGGTTTTTCGGAGTGCTGAATGTATTCGGGGGGTGATTCGTCTCTATCGTGCTCATCAACGATGTCTCCGACGACCTGTTCAATGATATCTTCGGTCGTGGCAATGCCGGAGATGCCTCCGTATTCGTCAAGGAGGATCGCTATCTTGGTTTTTTCGCGTTTTAGTTGTAATAACAGTGCCCCGATTTTTCGGGTTTCCAGAACTAAAATAGGTTCTCGAATCAGGGGCGCGTTGGTTGATGTTTCTGCGATCTGATCCCGTTTTTCGAGAAAATCTTCGATTGCAAGCTTGCTGATTTCCGTGTGTCGCCAGTGTACGAAATCTTTGACGTAGAAGATACCGCATATATTATCAATCTGTTCACGATAAACAGGGATCCGTGAGAATCCCGACTTTTTCGCTTGTTTGAGTGTTTCTTGAATCGTGTTTGATGTAGAGATAGCGACGACTTCAGTACGAGGCACCATAATCTCTCTGGCTTCAATGTCGCGCAATTGAAGGATATTACTCACGATTTCGCGTTCATCTGATGGGAGGGCTTCCTCGTGGTAAGTGTTGAGGACATCTATCAGGTCTGATGCTGTAAGGTGTTCTGTGACGGGTTGGTGTCCGCCAAATATCGGGACGAGGCGGTCGATGATTCTACGTAACAAGGCGCGTAAAGGCGTGATAGCGACAGAAAATATCCAGAGCAGCGGTGCCGTCGTTTTCGAGAAAAGTTCGGCGTTCTTAATCGCATGCGTCTTCGGGGTCATTTCACCGAAGATGAGCATGAGGAATACATTAAGCACTAAGGCGATGACGAAGCGGATGGGTTCAGGATATTCTTCGGGGAGCACTCGTCCGATAAACGAGAGCATAAGAATAGCGAATGCCACGTTAACAAGGTTATTACCGAGTAGGACGGTGATAAACAACCTGCGTGGATTCTCCACGAAATTGATAATAGCAGATGTGCTACCTTTTTCAACACGGATCCGTTCAATTTGGACTTGCGTGAGCGCGCATAAAGCAGTTTCGGAACCGGAGAAAAAGCCTGAGAGGACAAGTAAACCTGTCAAGCCAATCAGATAAGGGAGTAGTGGAACAACTTCCATTCTTTTTTAGAAAACGATATTTTGGGTTGCTGGCAAACCAAAATTAATTGCAGTCATCATACTGAATTAGCACGGTTTTTTCAACTGAGCACCTTATTCTATCTTTTGCGTCCTATCTATCTCTTATAATTATAACACATTGGCAGCAAAATCGCAACAAAAATATCATCACTTTTTAGCGTTACACTATTTATAAACCGAGTGTCTTTAGCCTGAAGCACCTGAGTGAAGGTTTAGCGGTGCTAATTTTGAGGGTGTCCATGACAAAGTTAGAACAGATGCAGCGAATTGAAGCGTGTGGTATTGTCGCTATCATTCGTGCGAACAGTGCAAACGAGTTAATTGAAACTGCTGCGGCAATCCATGCCGGCGGCGTTAACGTAATTGAAGTCACCATGACAACCCCGAACGCGTTACAAGTCATTAACGATGTTTCATCGGCGTATGGCGATACGGTTCTTGTAGGTGCCGGTTCGGTGTTGGATGCGGAAACAGCCCGTGCTGTAATGCTGGCAGGTGCGGAGTTCATCGTCAGCCCTGTTACAAAGTCGGATGTTATTGAAATCTGTAACCGCTATGGGAAAGTGGTTATTCCGGGTGCCTTTACACCGACAGAGATTTTAGCGGCGTGGGAGATGGGTGCGGATTATGTGAAGGTGTTTCCGTCGAGTGGTGTCGGTCCGGCATATATAAAAGATGTGAAAGCACCGCTACCGCAGGTTCCGCTGATTCCGACAGGTGGTATCAACGCTGACAACGCTGCTGAGTTTATCACTGCCGGAGCGTCTGCTTTGGGGGTCGGGAGCGCGCTTGTTAATAATCAATTGATTGAAGCGAAGGAATTCGCGCGCCTCACTGAAAGAGCTGAGGCGTTGGTCGAGGCGGTCGGACGCGCGCGTTTAAGTGCTAAGTCAGATTAAATCCCCTGAAAAAATCTGTTTTTCTGTTGACAATTTGTCTAAATTTTGCTAACTTGACTCTGAGGGGTTGTGGGGTTTGTGTTTTCTGGTTGTACGCTGTTTGGAATTAAGATGCCACTATGCAGATTGATCAATTGATATTAGGTAAATATAGATTACTGGAATATCTTAATTCGGGGGGGGTTCTCCTCGGTTTTCCGCGCGCGCGAGGAGATGACGAACCGTGAAGTTGCCATTAAAGCCTTGGCAAAAACAGCATACCCTTCGAGCCGAATGAAATTTTTGCTAACAGAATTTCAGGCGATGTCAAAAATTTGGGGGCATCAGAATATCGTCTCTATTCATACCGTCGAACCCGGAGAAGATAACTACGTCGCTTGGATTGTAATGGAGTTTGTTGAAGGGAAGAGTCTTCACGAACTTATGCAGGAAGGTGCCCTCGGATTAACAGATACCCTTAATATCGGTTTGGACATCTGTCGCGGTTTAAAGGCGGCACATGCCCACAAAATTATGCACCGAGACATCAAACCGCAAAATATCTTACTCACGACTGACAAACAGGCGAAGGTTGCGGACTTTAGCATCGCGCGCATCTTTGGTGAGACGACGGAATTCGCGGAAACTGTGGCAGGCACACGGCGTTACATGGCACCCGAACAGACTTATGGTGCTTATGATTTTCGGGCGGACCTCTATTCCACAGCACTCATTCTCTATCAAGCCGTAACCGGACGGTTCCCCTTCTCTGGAGAGAATAAGGAGATGGATAAAAAGAAAGCTGCTGGCGAGATAGAAGAGATTGAGAGATGCCCGGAAGTCCTTCGGAATTTTTTACAAAAAGCGCTCCATCGTCAACTCTCAGAACGCCACCAGAGTGCAACGGACATGTACAATGAACTCGATCGTATTCGACAAGATGAATACATCAAACAGGCTTCTGAGTTAATTGATGCAAGTGCCAATTCCAGCAACCCAAAATTGGTGGAGGCACTTGAACGCTACCGCAAGACGTTCCGCCTGTCGCTTTCGGATGCCGAACGGATCAATCAAAACCTCTTTTTCCAGCGGCGACAGAAAGAAGAGGGGGCCAAACGCGAAAAACTGTTAACCCAGGTCGAAAGATATTATACACTCGCTGTCCGTCACGCGGAGACCCGAAATTATACGGATGCGCTTGCTGAACTTCACAAAGCGAGTCGCCTCTGTATTGATGATCAAGGTTTATCCAGAATTGTTGATAACCTGTTTCAAAAACTCAATACGGTTAATATCCCACTCTCAGAAAATCCGACTTTTGAAGAAGTCGTTGCGCTTATTCAAAAGTTGCCGGACAGTGAGAGTATGGACCTTCGTACCTGGCTTGAGCATCAGAAGTTGGTGCCGGAAGAAACAGCCGATATAACGCCGATACAACCGCAGGTCAAAGCGGCGGGGAGTTACCGACATCTCATTGAGGAAGCCTCACCGGAATATCTACTTGATCAAGTCCATAGCGATGTCCAGTACCCGCATGAAGAGGAAGCACTTCGCATTTTCCAACAAATCCAAATTTATGAACAACAGGGACGTACCCGACAGTGGCTTTCGCTTTATAATAAGTTAGGCAGGTTCTATCAAAAACAGGCTGGCGGTTTCCTTAAGAAAGACGATTTAGAACTTGTTGCCAACTGCTACACGCGCGCACGCTTCGCCTACACTGTTGCTGAGAAACAACGCCTCGCGAGAAGTAATGCTAAGAAAGGTGCCAACTACTATACACGGCTTGCACGCCAGTTTGAGCTCCAACGGTCATGGGAAGAAGCAGGGAAATGTTATGTCCTTGCTGCCTTCAATCACGGCTACGCAAATATGTTATCTCAGGTCGAAGAGTGCCACAGAATGGCGACTGTCTGTTATTTCAACGCTGCTGAAAGTGCGCACCTTAATAATGAATTACAAACTGCTTACGACTTTTATCTATTGATTTTAGCGATCGGTGAAAAGATGTCTGTACCGACGAAAATGGTGAACGAAGCACAAAAATTGATGTCGGAAATCCCGGTTGTTAGTTAAAGGGTTGTGTGACGTGAAAATATCTTTACAACGTGGAGAAGTTCTTGTTGGGACCTTTGTCCTGGAGTTCGGTGGATCGGCGATTGCAACGCTCCTTGCAAGTGCCGGTGCCGACTTTATGATCGCCGATTTGGAACATAGCTCTTTTTCTATTGAGACCGTCGGACGTATCGTTCGGAACGCTCGCGGCGCGAATCTGCCCTGTATTGTGCGAGTACCGGCACTTGAACGCTATTTTGTGTCTCGTGTGCTGGATGCTGGTGCTACGGGTGTCATGATCCCGCGCCTTGAATCCTGCGAAGACATCGAAAAAATTAAAAGGTGGACGAAATACGCACCCGAAGGTGACCGCGGCGTTGCCTTTGGGATCGGACATACCGATTATGGCGATTTCACAAAACTGGATACCCGAAAATACGTCCAAGACGCGAATCAAGAAATCCTCACTATCGGACAGATTGAGACCGTCAAAGCCGTCGAAAATCTAAACGACATCCTCAGCACGCGTGAATTGGATGTTATATTCATCGGTCCCTATGACCTATCTACATCTATGGGCATCTCCGGTGAACTCGACCACCCGCGCCTTTTAGACGCTATAAAAGAAATTATCAGACTTGCGCAGGCACACAATATCGCTTTAGGCTGTTATGTCAACGATTTTGAGAGCGGTGAACAGTGGTTGCGTTCGGGGGTCCAACTCATTGCCTGCGGGAATGACGCGTTTCTTTTAACCCGTAAATTCGCTGAGGAGCATCAGAAGTTTAAAAACGCCGCTGCTGCAAAATGAAAATGTACGATATTCTTACAATCGGACGGAGTTCTATAGATTTATATGCCAACGACATCGGTGCTGCGTTTCCAGACATCAAGAGTTTCGGTGCCTTTGTCGGCGGGTGTCCTACGAATATCAGCGTCGGTGTTCAGCGATTGGGACTGCAGGCTGCGTTATTGACGGCTGTCGGTGAGGACCCAGTTGGCGAGTTTCTACTCAAGTTTTTGAAGAACGAAGGCGTTGAAACTCGGTTTATCCCGTGCAAACCGGAACATCGAACGAGTGCTGTCGTGCTCGGTATTGAACCGCCGGATCGGTTTCCGCTTATCTATTACCGAGATAATTGCGCCGATATTGAACTGACGATTGACGATGTTCTCGCTGCACCTATGACTGAAAGTCGAGCAGTGCTAATATCAGGGACGGGGTTGAGTAAAGAACCGAGCCGTAGCGCGACGCTCTATGCTGCTGAGAGGGCACAATCCATCGGTTGCCAAGTCTTTTTAGACCTCGATTTTCGGGCAGATCAATGGCATGATCCGCGTGCATTCGGTGTTGTCGTTCGATCGGCTTTGCGGTATATCGATATCGCTATCGGGACGGAAGAGGAGATCAAGGCGGCTACACTTACGGATTTATCACAACTCACGATTGAACATTCCCAAATCTCGAATCCTACGATTCAAGGAGATATGGCGAATGCGATTCAAACGCTTTTAGGGGCTGGTCCAAAAGCGTTGATAGTCAAGCGTGGTATTGACGGAGCGGATGTCCATCTCGCAAGCGGTGATGTCATTCAGGCAGCGCCTTTTCCTGTTGAAGTCTACAACACGCTCGGGGCGGGAGATGCATTTGCGAGCGGTTTTATTTACGGTAACCTCAGCGGTTGGGATTGGGAGAAGTCGGCACGTCTTGGCAATGCGACGGGTGCGATTGTTGTAACACGGCACGGTTGTGCTAATTTTATGCCAACAATGCCTGAAGTTGATGAATTTGTCGCTGAACGCGGCGGTTGGTAAACGCAATTAGCAAAGGAGAATTTTCCGCTCAGGAAAATGTAAAATAGGCTTCATGGATACACGAAAACTTACGATGGGGCAAGCCATCGTTGAATTTCTTCAACAACAGTATGTTGAAAGAGACGGAAACGAGCAACAGTTTTTCGCCGGGATGTTCGGCATCTTCGGGCACGGGAATGTCGCAGGGATTGGACAAGCACTGCATCAGTACGCCGACACTTTTCGCTTCTATCAGACACGGAATGAACAGTCGATGGTGCATACCGCTGCTGCATTCGCGAAAATGAACAACCGTTTACGCGCCTTCGCTTGCACAACTTCTATCGGACCGGGTGCGACGAACATGATTACCGGTGCCGCGGGGGCGACTATTAATCGGTTGCCTGTGCTCCTGCTACCGGGTGATATTTTCTCCACCCGTTTAGTCGCTCCTGTATTACAGCAGTTGGAATCGCCGAGTTCGCAGGACTATTCGGTGAACGATTGCTTCAAGCCGATTTCACGCTATTGGGACCGGATTAATCGTCCCGAACAGATCATCACAGCGTTACCGGAGGCGATGCGGGTGCTAACCTCGCAGTCGGAGACGGGTACCGTCACGTTGGCACTTCCACAAGATGTACAGGCAGAGGCGTACGATTATCCGTCGCAGCTCTTTGAGAAGCGGGTCTATACGATCCCGCGTCCTCGCGCAGACGCAGGTCTCTTGAATCGAGCGGTAACGTGGATTCGTGAGAGTAAACGTCCGTTAATCATCGCCGGTGGTGGTGTTATCTATAGTGAGGCGACAGCGGAACTCGCTGCGTTTGTCGAGTGTACCGGTATCCCGGTCGGTGAGACCTTCGCTGGTAAAGGTTCACTGTCATATCATCACCCACAGAATCTCGGTGCGATAGGTGTGACGGGTACGCCGGGCGCGAATGTCTCAGCACGGGAGGCGGACTTGGTTATCGCTATCGGTACGCGCTTGAGTGATTTTACGACTGCCTCTAAAACCGCTTTTCAGAACCCCGATGTCCGTTTTATCGGTATCAATGTTACCGAATTTGATGCTTATAAACACGCTGCGCTACCGCTTGTCGCTGACGCACGTGTCACACTTTCGGAACTCGCTACCGCCGTTGCGGACTATCAGGTTGACGCGGCTTATGCTGCACAGATTGAAAAATATCGCACGGAATGGGAATCGGAAGTGGATCGGCTTTACCACCTTGGACACGGTCCGCTACCGAGCCAGAGTGAAGTTATTGGTGTGGTCAATGAATTCTCACGTCCTGAAGATGTCATGGTTTGTGCTGCGGGTAGCATGCCGGGGGATTTACATAAATTGTGGCGGACCCGTAACCCGAAGCAGTACCACTTGGAATACGGTTATTCGTGTATGGGATACGAAATCGCCGGTGGGTTAGGTATCAAGATGGCAGATCCGAGCCGGGATGTCTACGTCATGGTCGGCGATGGTTCCTATCTGATGTTGGCACAGGAAATTATTACGTCGATTCAGGAAGACTATAAACTGATCATTGTGCTGATCAATAATGACGGACATAGCAGCATTGGGGGTTTATCTCGTGCGACGGGTGTGCAGGGATTCGCGACGCGTTTCCGCTACCGAGACGAGGAGAGTGGCGACCTCTCTGGCGACTTTTTGCCGGTGGATCTCGCAGCGAATGCCGCCAGCCTCGGTGCTAAAGTCATTGAAGCGACGACTTTGCAAAGTCTGAAAGCTGCGCTGCACGAAGCACGCGAGGCACCGCAAACAACAGTTGTAAAGATTGATGTAGATTACTACGAGCAAGTTCCGGGTTATGAATCTTGGTGGGATGTGCCGGTCGCTGAGGTTTCCGAAGTGGACACGGCACAAGAGGCTTACAGAGAATACGAATCGGATAAACAGAAGGAACGTTATTTCCTATAGACAATTGAGTTGCTCTAAAGCGAAAGGAAATTATGAAGGCATCAGAACTTTTAGCGAAGGTCAAGTCAGGCGAGGCGATCCCTTGCGATGGCTGTGATGAAAAAATTCCAGCAGAAGAGGTTTTAGGATTCGTGTTTAAATTGGGAAAACTTGCACCGCGCATGGAGAACGTGAACGTTGGTACCGTTACCTGCGTCCATTGCCAAGAGGCAGACCCAGATATCAAGATTACGCCGCGTGGACCTGATATTAAGTTTGTCCGTGGCGATTAACCTTAGCGGGCGGATTTTTTGAATCCGCCCTTTCTTATTTCAGAATGTCAACCTACATTGTTGGTAGAAATCCAGTCATAGAGTCTCTACAGAGCGGGTCTCAGGGAATAGAAAGAATCTGTATCGTTGAAGGGAATAGGCACGCGCGCATCCGTCGAATTGTTACGATGGCGGAACAGGCTGGGATTCCGATAAAATACTGTGCGCGGCGCGAGTTGGATAGACTTGAACCTTCGCTGCCACACCAAGGCGTTGTCGCGGTTGTTAGATCCGCGCATTATAGCGACCTGTCATCTGTCCTCTCGAATATACAACGGTGTGAAGACAACGCGCTGTTGGTGGTGTTGGACGGCATCCAGGACCCAAGGAATTTTGGTGCAATTCTTCGGACTGCAGAAGCGGCGAATGCGGATGCTGTTATCATTCCGAAGGACCGTGCTGTTGGCATCACACCTGCTGTCCACAAAGCGTCGGCGGGTGCCTCGGCGCATATCCCTATTGTCAGGGTAACGAACCTTGCACGTACTTTGGACGCACTTAAAGATGCTGGCATCTGGGTCGCAGGTGCTGCAGAAGATGCCTCGTGTCTATATACCGATGCAGATTTTAGTGTTCCGTTATGTCTGGTTTTCGGGAGTGAAGGGACAGGTATCCGACGGCTGGTCAAACAGAAATGTGACTACCTTGTGCATCTGCCGATGTTGGGTAAAATTGCGTCGCTGAATGTTTCAGTTGCCGGTGGTATCCTGCTATACGAGGTCGTTCGACAGCGTCAGACGAGATGAACCGTATTTTTTAGATGAAGCCTTCCTCTTTTAGACTGACAAAAATCCCGTCCCCGATGATGATGTGATCTAACACTTTAATCCCGATTTGGTTTCCCGCCTCAATCAATTGCTTCGTTGCTCGGATGTCTTCTTGGCTCGGCTGTGGATCGCCGGAGGGGTGATTATGGACGAGGACGATTGAGTTCGCCGATTCCTCGATTGCGAACCGGAAGATTTCTCGTGGGTGAAAGACACTGGCGTTGAGTGTCCCTTCAAAAACTGTTGCTTCCGATAACTTTTTCCCCCAAGTCAAATCGTCACCCGGATTACCTGCGATCCCTTTTGTGGTTACGCCGCCTTTCGTATCGAGGCATAAGACGCAGACAATTTCCTTACTTAGGTATCGCATTTTAGACATCATGAGGTCGGCGACATCGGACGGTGAGGTGATTTTATCTCGGTCGGCGTGGAAGCGTGCGAGTCGTTTTCCGAGTTCGAGCGCAGCGACGATCTGTGCCGCTTTCGCTTCACCGACACCTTTGATCTTCTCAAATTGCTTGGATTTATAATCAGCCATCCGTTTGAGGTCACCCTCAAGTGCTATAAGGATCTGTTCACCGAGTTGAACGGCACTTGTTCCTTTGAAGCCACTCTTGAGAATAATCGCTAATAACTCTGAGTCTTTCAGAATCTCTGGTCCATGTTTATGAAGTCTCTCCCGCGGGCGTTCACTTTCGGGAAGATCTTTAATTCGCGTGGCGCGGTATGTCATACATTGCATTCCTTTAGGTGAAATAGAAAACTTAGCGCAAATTATAGCGAGTTTTCAGAATTAAAACAAGCGAAATCTGATCTTTAGGCAGAGCCATTCTTTGGAGATGGAAACTGGAGAGAAGAATGGAGAACTGTAGTGGACTTTAGAATTAATGAGACATCCCAAAACCGGTGCGGTTAGGAAACCGCACCTACCGGCGGAGAAAGTGTCTTTTTATTTTTACAATTCACTAAGCAATATTAAATAATAATCTTCCGATTTTTTCAGCAGATGACGATGCCAACAAGGCTTAGAAAACTGGCATGTTAAGGTCTACTACACCGATGACTGGCAGGTTTACGCCTCGGTGATCCCGCGGGAAAAGTTGGTACAAACTAAAGCGGAGACACACCGGATTGAACGCAACAATTGTCTGATGCGGCATTGGTTCGGACGCTTTAAACGTAAGTCTATTATCGTTTCAAAGAGTATAGAGATGGTGAATGTGACAATCGCCTTATTTGCGAGATTTCGCGTCAATGGAGACGTGTTTAACATCCTAAAAATTGGGAAACCGATACAACTCAATATCATTAGTTAGCCGAAAACCCTCTGTTTTTTTTCAGATAGTGCCACATCTCATCAAGTTCAAGCGCGACAGCGGTTGCTTGGGGTTCAGGCGGTTGTGCGTGTTCGGCACCAAAGTGGCGTATCCATTCAAGAATAGTGGAGGGTGAGGCGTGAAGTATTTTTGCGATGGCATTCATGGAAAGTCCGTGGCAATAGAGGAAGACGGCGAGTGCTTTCTCTGCAAGGGGTCTGTCTCGGTGTGTTTTCTCTGTCGTCCATTGATACCTGCAGTGTTTACATTTATAGCGTTGTTTTTCGTTGATGAACCCATTTTTGACGAAGTGTGGGTGTTGACATCTTGGGCAACTCATAAAAGGAAACTCCTTGTGGAATAGGTATTGATTTGCTCTTAGGATACCACGTGTGTCTTTGTTCGTGAATGAAAAAAATCAGAATGATTATTTTCATTGACATTTTTTTTAGACTTATGTTAGACTTTACGATAATTGAATGCGGATGAGAGGATTATGAGGGTTCTCTATCTCATCATTGTTAACCGAAAACCCTCTTATTTTATATTATGAAGGAGAAAAAATGAAAGTTCTTTTCAATACGAAAAGCATTGTCGGTCGAGTCGTAATCGTCTCACTTCTCGCTGGCGGTTTAGTTTTTGCCGGTACGTTTGCCGTGAATACGTTTGTTCCGACACCAGCGGTCGCATCGAGTTGTTGTAGCGGTGCTGATCAAGATTCCGCCTCGGATAGCGTATCTGGTGAATCGGAGGGATGTTGTGCCAAAGAAGAAAGCACTATCACCGCTTCTTCAAGTTGTTCCTGTGGATACTCTAACTGTCCCGATTCATGTACTTGCGGTAATAACTCAAAAAGTTGCGGGTGCTCTCCGCCATCCGGTCAAACTTGCAGCTGTCCTACAATATGTGAGCGGGGGAGCTATAGTTGCGATGTTGGTCCCGGTTCATGTTACTCGGGATCGGGAAGTTAGGTAAATGAACCAATATGTTAGCGTGAGTTTGATTAACATTTTGTGGACATCAATTGCGCAAGTTCAACCTCTTTTTTACGGAGGAAACGCTTTCGTATAGGGGATCCACACGGAAAGTGTGTTATTATTGAATTCACGTTATATTACGTGTGACCTTCATCTCTCCAAGTTGCTATCTAACAGATGGCAACTTGGATTATTTGCTATCTAATCAGGAGTGTTATGGCTATGTCTGATAAGTTATCCGAAGTCTTTGCGGCGAATTATCCGCGAGAGAATACTGTCTGTTTACCGCCCGGCGCGGTTGCCCGATTTGAAAGAGGCGGTATCTCTGATGTCGCTGTGTCACCAGACGAAAACCTGATCGCCATAGCATCCCACCTTGGTGTATGGCTCTATGATGCCCACACCAAAGACTTCGTGTCGTTAATAGCTGTTGAAGGTACCGGACTCCTCTCAAAAGTTGTTTTTTCGCCTGATGGCACTCGAATCGCTGCCGGGGATTGGGACGGAAAAACAACCTTGTGGGACATTAATACCGAGGCAGCACTTGCCACCTACATCCATAAAGGTTACGTGAATGCGATTACATTTTCTCCCAATGGTAAATTTATCGCTACCAGCAGTAGAGACGCGACCGCGACCTTATGGGATGTTGAGACTGGAACCGCCTATTTTACCATTACGCGTCAAGGCGCAGTGACATCAACAACTTTCTCTCCGGATGGTAGGTTTATAGCGACCGGTAGCGCGGACGCGACTGCAACCCTCTGGGATATTGACACAGAAGAAATCCGCTGGACTTTTAGACATGAAAGACAAGGGAAATCTGTAAAATTCGACTCAGACCATGTTCAGACTTTTAACACAGGTGGCATAGGATACATCGCTTTTTCTCCAGATGGACGGTATCTGGCAACCGCCGGTCAGCGTATGGATTGCTCTACAATACTCTGGGACGTTGAGACTGGAGAACAACTTTGGTGTGTTACCCATGAAAAACCGATTGACGCTGTCGGTTTTTCTCCGGACAGCACGTTTATGGCAACGCACTATTCGGATGGCACTACCAGCGTGTCGCGCGTTGTGGATGGTATTCTGATTCCAGGTGCTATTCACGAGGGAAAATGGATTGGTAGCGAAAAAAGAAACCTGCCTATAGACCATCATGGAGATGGCAGCGGACGACGGGTTCATTTTTCACCGAATGGAAAACACCTCGCAGGTCTCAGGGAGGCTGTTAACTCCCTCACATTATGGGATGTGGACACTGGAGAAAATATCAAGACCTTGAAAGGCAGTGAAGGCAAGGGGCGATCTCTTACGTTTTCATCCGAAGGGCATTGCTTTGGACTGGGTTGTACCGCTTATCCAGAGTATGATACTATCGAATTGTGGGATGAGGAAAAGCGCGCCAGTTTCACGCATAGTGCGCTTGTTGATACTGCTGAGATGTCACCGGACGGTATGTGCTTAGCGACAGGTGGCAGGGATAAAACTGTCAAACTTTGGCGTGTAGAGACACAGCACTGCTTTCAAACCCTATTGGGGCATATAGGGCGAATCTTATCCCTCGCATTTTCACCTGATGGAACCCTCTTGGTCAGTGGCGGTGGTGACAATTGGGAAATGCGAAAACATGCAGATGGCAGGACTTCCGTTTTTTCCTCTGGCGATAGTCCTGTTGACAGAACTGCCAAGGTATGGGAAGTTGCTACAGGGGAAAATATTGCGACACTTGAAAGTACTGGGATGGTCAGAGGGATCGCGTTTTCGCCCGATGGAAAGTGCCTAACGACAGGTACAACCAGAACTGTTACCTTGTGGTGTACAAAGACGTGGCAACCCATTGCTACGCTTGATACGGTAAGCTTTGAATCCTTCGCGTTTTCACCAGACGGCAGCCGACTCGTTATTGGCGGAACATGGCCCGAGCAGAGAATTCAAATTTGGGATGTAAAAACTCGGGAACTTATCGTTGAGTTGTCAGGACATAAAAGCGATGTTGAATCTCTTGCTTTTTCACCGGATAGTCGTCTGCTTGCGAGCGGCGGGTTTGACGGTGTCATTTATTTGTGGGACATGACACCTTACATTATATAGTAAAATCGGAAAATAAGTTTACACTTTGAAGGACAATATCTATCTACACTCCACTGCAGGGTTTTTGCTGGGGTGTTTCCTTCAGGGTTTGTAACCCCGCCGTTGTAAAGATAATTACGGGATCTACTATAATATGCCCAACATGATACCTAATCGGTACAATATAAAACAAGCACACTGCAATTTGTTAATGTTAGCCGTAATTTTGTCATCCGCGCTCCTGAAGTTACGTCATTTAGGGCACACCTCCCTCGGATCTATAGACGAATGTTGCCATGCGCTTGTTGCCAAGAATCTGCTTAAGCATCCGCTCACACCCACCCTGATTGATGTTCCCTATCTCCCAACCTTCGTCTTTGAGTGGGGTGCTAACCATGTCTGGTTGCACAAGCCAATTCTTGGATTGTGGCAGATCGCGGGAGCCTATTGGTTGTTCGGGGTTAACACTTGGGCATTACGGTTACCATCGTTGATTCTCAGTACTGCAGCCGTCTGGCTAACGTATCTCATCGGCAAAGAACTTCTGAGCCAGCGAGCCGGTCTTATCGCGGCTACGATTCAGGCATTCTCTCCGTTTTTGATGCGATTAATACATGGATACCAATTCAGTGATGCTATTGACATCTCACTCCTGTTTTGGACAGAGTTTTCAATCTATTTTCTCGTGCGGGCATTGCGTACAGGAAAATGGGCGGATGTCGGTCTGGCAGGGTTTGGGCAAGGGTGTGCCTTCCTCAGCAAATCGTATCTCGCCTTGATTGTGACAGGCTTAATTGTAACAGCGTGGATAGCACCTGCGCTTGGAATGGGAAAACGCGAAGATACACGCATTCGCGGTCGGCATGTCCTTGGATTAATAGGTGTGTTTCTGCTAACGGCGTTGCCGTGGACACTTTGGACAGCCGTGCGGTTCCCTACTGAATTTCAGCACGAACATCTCTATACATGGCTCCACCTGACAACAGGCATTGAAACATGGGGTGCCCCGTGGTACAAGGTTATCTCTGTTTACACTCCGATGCTCTATGGTATTTTTTCTGTTCCAATAGGAATAGCAGTGCTGGTCCTACTTTGGAAGTTGTTTTCTGAGGAGAACATCGGGATAACGCTCACTTACGCGTGGGGTTTCGGAGTGCTAATCCCACACCTTTTGGCAGCAACGAAGACCCCTTCAGCAACACTTATTGGCATGCCCGCCTTTTTACTGCTCTTTGGCGAAGCTCTGAATAGATGCATGTCGTGGATGTGGAACCGGAAGCAGTTATATTTTCAGATTGCTACGGTTATTGTATCCGTAGTCCTGATTGGTCTCGGAAGCAAAACCATATTTGACGCATGGCGGGTAACATCACAGAACAGAAGTACGCGAACATTGGCAGAGGTTGCGACTTATGCCGAGACGCAGCTGCCTCAAAACGCCGTTCTTATTGTAGAGCTTGATGCCGAACTCCGAAACGGAGATGACCATTTGCGGCTTATGTTTCTTATGTCCAAAACAGCACATCCCTTTAGCAGCAGCAACCCTGACGCTTGGAAAGAAAAAGCAGCACAAGTACGTAAAGCTGGCGGAATCCCATATCTCGTATCATTCCGAGAATGGTCCCTACCGCTCATGTTTACCAGCCTCATTGATAAACGAACCATTTATTCCGATGAAACTCCATGATGCAATTACCTCGGGTGTCAATCACATTGTTCAAAACAGACTCCGCGCCGGGTTGTCTATCCTCGGCATCTTTATTGGTATCGCGAGTGTCTTATGCATGATGGCAATTGGCGATGGCGCGAACCAACTCATCGCAGACGATCTTGAGAGAATGGGAGGACCGAACCAATTTCAATTCACAATTCGCTATCGGATAAATCGGTATGGCAGGTGGCTGTTGACAAAAGAACGGTACAACCTTGGCGATGCGCTTGCGATTGAAGAGCAGTGTCCAAAAGTTCTCTTTGTGTTACCGAAAAATGAGAGATGGAACCTCCTTTTCATAAGCTCCGAGGGGAATCAAGCACGTTCAATTCTGGAAGGTGTGACAGAACAATACGCTGATGGCATGCGATGGGAAGTTCAGTCTGGCAGATTCCTCTCTGAAAACGATATTGCTACTGCAACACAGGTCTGTGTCTTGGGTGCCCAGGTAGCTATTGATCTGTTTGGGGAAGACTCACCATTGGGACAAGAAATAAAAATACGATATTATTGGCGGAATGCAGTACGGTGTCGCGTCATCGGGGTCATGGCACCGCGTGGACGGACACTCCGTACCGGTTGGTCACTTGATGATGTCGTCTGCATCCCATTAACTACTTACCAACAACGAATTTCAGGCGATGACTATATTGAGAGGCTTACAGTATTCACCGAAGACGGATCAAATATGACACGCATCATAGAAACCGCGCGCACTATAATCCGCAAAAGACACCGCAATATGGATGATTTTATTTATCATTGGACAGCGGTAGCCACAGTTGAACGCATGGAGCACATTGAAAAAGTAATAAAAATCGCGTTGGGCAGCATCGCTGGGTTCTCGCTATTCGTCAGCGGCATCAGTATCATGAATATATGCCTCGTTTCCGTAAGTGAAAAGACGCGAGAAATAGGCTTACGCAAATCCGTAGGTGCCAAACGGATACACATTTTCTGGCAATTCTTGATAGAATCCATAGTGCTCTGTTTCTGTGGCGGGATTCTTGGCATCGTCGGTGGCTGGTTCGCTGCACACGGCATGGCACGCCTCGCTGTCCACATCGTGCCGATCGTTCCAGAATGGCCCGTCGTTCTATCCTTACCTTGGATACTCACTTCTATTATCTTTTCCATCTTTATGGGTGTCGGTTTCGGGGTCTACCCGGCAATGCTCGCCGCACGCCTCACACCCATTGACGCACTCCGAACCGAAATATAAGGAGAACTTCTTGAAATTATTTACCTTTGATTATCGGCACGGGAACACCATCACTGCCACAGCATGGGGCGCGCGACGGATAAATGACTGGATAAGCATCGGCAGCAGACTCCTCTTCTCACACGAAGGGCATATCACAGGCAGCCCTCCCGACTTAAATCCAAAAATGAGTCCAAGCCATCGCCCCGACTTCCGGGGCGGTACCCGACTCGATATCGCAATCTCAAGCAATCTCCTCGTTCCGACGGGAAACCCATTGGCAGGTCAACGTCTCGCCGTCGAGTTCATACGACCCATCTATCAGAACCTCACCGGGACACAACTCAAAACCACATGGAGGTTCACTCTCGGATGGCAATACGCTTTCCATTTGTAGATGCTCAGCGTTCTCTTAACTTATGAAAACACGTATCTTTCTCTTAGTCCTCTTAATACTCTCTTTTTTCGTCACCGCCGGAATACCACGCTTCCTCTCTTTAGACGCGCACTGGTCCAGTGACGAAGCCCGGTGGCTCAACCGTAGCGCAGATTTCATGTCCGCTGTCAAACAAGGACGGTTTGCGGAAACCCTCATCGCCTATCATCCGGGCGTGACAACAATGTGGATCGCGGGGCTTCGCACCTTTTTTACCGAACCCGGCGTAGATGTTCTGAACCTCGCCCGCGCCCGATGGTTCATCGGCATCATCATCTGGGCAGGTATCGAGATCGCTTGCCTCCTACTCTATCGACTCTTCGGAAAGTGGATAGCACTCACCAATTTCGCGTACCTCGCCTACTCACCCCTCTTTTTAGCACAGACGCGATAGTTTGGACAGTTTTCCAGCGGAGCGGGAGACCCGCCCCTACGAGGGACACAGGGCGTAGGGGTTGGGTTCCCCAATCCGTAAGAAATGTGTGTTTTTTCTACGAGATCCGTGAACGTCCGAAACTCATAGAAAAATAGACAGACCTTTGAAAACGCAACCTCCATGCGACAAGAATTGTCCAAACTACTGTAATAAATGATGTGCGTTCAATAATAGGTCCTTTCTCCGCAGGTCCACCTTGCGACCCTTGTAGCACAAACTTTATAGTTTGTGTGCTATGGGCGCAAACTGGGAAGTTTGCGCTACAATATGCTTTTATCAGACTCACGTTGTAATTAATAATTACGCAATAAGTAGATACGGTAAAGTGCCAGAATGAATAAAACTATCAGAAGGTAATTTCGAGTTGTTGTTAATTTTCAGCGAATTCCAATCGAATCTGGAATCCCAGTCCCGAGAGAATATTTTGTAAATTATCCAAGTGCGGTTTCTGTTTAGAGGTGAATATATCGTTGAGATGCTGAGGATCGGTCTTTGCCCGTTGGGCGAGTTTTCCAATCCCGCCTTGTGCTTCTACAACATCACGCAGTGCCATCCAGAGCGACTCTGTGTTGCCATCTTCCATATAGTCCGCTAAGGCTGCCTCCAAGTAATACATCGCGAACTCTGTATCTGTGAGGTCTTTTAAAAGGTCATCTCTAAAACTGGTAGTTCGCTTAAGTATGGTTTCCATGTTCATCGTTCCAACTCCTTATTTCGTTCCAATAGTTTTGAGCTCTTGCGATATCTGGGAGTTGTGTCAACCATTGGCGGAACGGATTGCGCCCCTCTGGTGTAATATAGTTCCTGACCTCTCGGGTAATGATTTGCATACTTCAAAGTATAACACATCTGCACGGCATTGTCAAAGTATGCATCTCGAATATCTCGAATTCTCGAATTGCGCAGGGTCATTCAATTGTCCGTTTTTGGTGTATTTTTTTGGGGTGTTAATACTTAATATATGTTATGTTTTAAAACAAACCGCAGAAATATTCGCAGCATTTCGCAGCATTTCGCTAGAAAACGTCCAATCCAATAATTTCTTAAAATTGAATGGCACTGCCCATTTAAAAATTCAAAGTTGACAAATAATTTGAAAATAGTGTAAAATAAGAGTAGTGAGTTGGTCGTATCTGTTTCCTAACAAATGTAAAGAAGGAGAAAATTCATGGCAACTACGATCCGTCAAAGAGATGGCGTTGCGATTTTGGAACCGAGTGGCAAAATAATGGGGTCTTCAGTATCAGAATTACGAGACGCTATCACATCACAGATAGATGGCTCTGAGGCACCTCGGATCCTCATTAATTTTGAGCGTGTTACGATGATGGACAGTTCGGGTCTCGG
This sequence comes from Candidatus Poribacteria bacterium WGA-3G, assembly GCA_000406005.1. GTDB lineage: Bacteria > Poribacteria > WGA-4E > WGA-4E > WGA-3G > WGA-3G. The sequence continues at coordinate 31,253 of ASZN01000004.1, read as the reverse complement.
TACCCTAATGGGTGCGCATGTCGCTGCGACGCGGAAAAAAGGTCGTATTGGCGTTATCCATGTCGGGAAAAATATCAAAAATCTGATTGTCCGGAGCCGGCTTGTCAGTATTTTTGAACATTTTGATGGTGAAGATTCTGCAATTGCGGGTCTATCAAGTGACGGTTAATGCGTGAGGTAGAAAGAACGCGCCTACGATCGAAATCGACTATGACATTAGGAGTAAATTATGGCAATCACCGTATCTGAGAGAGATGGGGTCGTTATTTTTAAACTGAGCGGTAGGATTATCGCCCCGGGCATCGAAGAAGTCTCCGAAACTGTGTCAGAGACACTTGCGGTGCGCGCCTCACCAGCGAAGCTGGTATTTGACTTCAAAGAGGTAACCGCGATGGATAGTTCGGGTCTTGGTGCGCTCATGAAAGTTTATTCTGATATTCACCCACACGGTGGAGAAATAGCGGTGATTAATGTGAACAAACATGTGAAAAATCTTATTGTTATGGCGCGATTAATCACCGTTTTCAAAAGTTATGAGAATGAGGATGATGCCGTTGCTGCTTTGCTCCACCATCCGTAATTTAAATGAATTGTCGTGCGTTCGAGACCCAGTTTGTTTTTAGTTAAAGTCAATAACCACCTGTAAGTAAGACTCGACTGTATTGCACCAATAAGGGAAATGTCTCATGATCAAAAATATCCTCGTCGCTATCGGCGATACGGATTACGAAAAGAATGCCTTTGAGTACGCTGGTCAGTTGGCGGTACTTTTAGGGACGCATCTATCGTGCGTTTTCTTTCAAGACAGCAGTCATGGTGGAAATGCTGATGTCGCAGCGACTGTTCTCAGTCGAACGGAAGCGGAATGCGCACTCTACGATTTTCTTGATTACCATGTTGAGGCTGTCGCTGGGAACCCGAGACAGATGATTTGCGAAGTCGCTCGCTCCGCGGACCTTGTCGTCGTCGGACTGCCAGAAGATGTAAGAAAACGTCGATTAAAACTTATTCAAAACCAAATAGACGATGTTTTACAACATATCACAAGACCGATCATCGTGGTCCATGAACAGTGTACACTTTTGCGGAAAATACTCGCTGTTCACCACGGTGATATCTATTCCGACCACGCTTTGGGACTTGTTGCCGAAATCGGCGAGTTGACAAAGGCGGGTGTCGTTGGACTCGCACTTTCAAGTACACAACCGGAAGCAACACAGATTAAACAGCAGATGGAAGCGTACTTAAAATACTATGATGTTCAAACCGAGTTCCTTACCGCTCGGGGTTTTACGGTCGCGAATATATTAGAAAACGCTGATGAAAGTGATTGCGATCTCATCGCGCTGAGTGCAAGTCATCACGGTAGATTGTACGAACTCGTTTTCCAAAGCACGACACAAACCGTTGTCAAACTCGCAAACCGCGCGGTTTTGGTAACGAGATAGATTTAACGCAATTCGCATAGTGCGCCTACCTCGTATTTCCGGGAGGCAGTCATGAAGCCTAATGACGCAACTTTCAAGGAACAGACAGAGGACACCATTGATTTTCGCAGTGTCTTGGGGATGTCCGCGGATATGTTCGCCTGTATCAGTTGTGACGGCAGCTTCACGCCGCTCAACTCTGCATGGGAAGACGCCCTCGGATTCACCGAATTGGAACTCCGAAATCAACCCTGGTCGGCGTTTGTCCACCCAGAAGATAGACAGAAAGCGATTGCCGGAATCGAAGAAGTTGAAGCCGGAGAAGAGCACGACGCTACCTTTGAAAGCCGCTTCCGGTGCCGAGATGAATCCTACAAATGGTTCAGGTGGCGTGTAACGAAGATGCCCGAGAAGAGACACTGTTACGTCGTTGCAACCGATATTAACCGACAGAAGCGACTTGAAGCAAGCGTGAAAGAGGGGGAGATCCGTTTCCAGCAGCTGGTCGTACAACACGCGCAAGAAGGTGATCTGTTACATACGCTAATGGATCATACCCCTGACCATATTTACTTTAAAGATCAAGAGAGTCGGTTTATCCGAATTAACCGTTCCTTGGGAGACCAGTTCGGCTTGGAAAACCCGATAGATGCCGTGAATAAGACAGATTTTGATTTCTTTACACGTGAGCACGCCCAACAGGCATACCAAGACGAACAGGACGTGATCAAGACCGGGAAACCCATTGAAGGAAAACAGGAAAAAGAGACCTGGCCCGATGAACAAGATACCTGGGTGTCAACAACGAAAGTACCCATTCGTGATAGAGAGGGACGTATTATTGGGACTTGTGGTATTTCTCGGGATATAACTGAGTACTATCGTGCGCAGCAAGCCCTGCGAGATTCTGAGGCGAACTGGCGTTCTCTTGTTGAGAGTGTACCGGATATCATCTCAACGATGGATCTCGATTATCGGCTTGAGTTTATCAATAGACTTCCGGCAGCCCTCGGCTTGAAACCTCAAGATATCGTTGGGCAGAGCGTTTTTGATTTCCTCCCTGAAGAGCATCACGGACGGCTTAGAGAAGCTTGTGCCAAGGTCATCGCAACGGGTGAGGTGGCTACCTATGAAGTTCGAGGGTTGATAAGTGGGTATTGGTATGCCTCCTGCCTCGGTCCGATTCGACGCGACGGCGAATTGATCGGGTTCGTGATGGCATCAACAAATATCACTGACCGGAAACAGGCAGAGATTGAGCTACAACACAGTGAGGAACGGTTTCGTCGCGCAGTCCTGAACGCACCGCTGCCGATTATGATTCATGCCGAGGATGGCGAGGTCTTGCAAATGAGTCGCGCATGGACAGAGTTGACAGGCTACACGCTCGAAGATGTACCTACGATTCCAAACTGGTTAGCACAGACGAACAGTCAAGAAACCGATGGCATCGAATCACATCTCGAACTGTTGTATAGTTCCACCGGGCGCGTTGTAGAAGGTGAATACGAGATTTTTACAAAGTCCGGCAAAAGGCGGATTTGGGAGTTTAGTTCGTCCTTGCTCGGCGCACTACCTGATAAAAGACAGCTCGGCATTAGCATGGCACTCGACGTTACGGAGCGAATAAAAACCCAAAAGGTGATGCAACGAGCGATGGAGACGGCTGAGCAGGCGAGTCGCGCAAAAAGCGATTTTCTCGCAAACATGAGCCATGAACTACGGACACCCTTAAATGCGATTATCGGGTTCGCGGAGATCCTCCGAGATGAACTCGTCGGTGGCGTTAACGCCGAACAGAAAGAATGCATCAATGACATCCATATCAGTGGGCAGCATCTCTTGGAGATGATTAACGATATCCTTGATCTTTCAAAAATTGAAGCCGGGAAGATGGTGCTACAATTGGAGAAATTTTCTATTGTAGAGGCGGTCGAAGAGGTCAACGCTATTATTACGGCACTCGCTGTCAAAAAGAACTTGGAACTTACCTTGACGTACAATCGTGATTGTATGATTGAGGCGGATCGCGTTAAATTTAAACAGATCTTTTACAATTTATTGTCCAATGCGGTAAAATTTACGCCGGAAAGCGGTAAAGTTTCGACGCAACTCGAAGTCACTGCGACGGAGCTGCGTGCCGAGGTTATTGATACCGGTATAGGTATTGCGGAAGCGGATCAGGCTAAACTTTTTGCGCCGTTTACACAGATTGACACCTCGAAATCGCGGCGGTATGGCGGGACTGGGCTCGGTTTAGCATTGACGCGCAGACTTATCATACTCCACGGCGGTGAAATCAGCGTCAAAAGCCAGGAGGGTAAAGGGAGCAACTTTGCCTTGCGGATGCCTCTACACCAGTTGGAGCATGGCACTCATGGTGATGATGATGAAGCCGTATAGCGAGTGAAGACGCGGTGGTTTGACACGAACGACTGCCGGTTTAAAATAGGGGACAGCCCGTGAGAACTGAAAACTTACCGCCAGACGATGCACAGACAGAAACACAGAAACGCATCTTGGTCATTGAAGATCAGGCGTTAAACCGGAAGGTTGTGCGGATTGTTCTGCAATCAAGAGGCTATACAGTTGTCGAAGCGACGGATGCTATAGAGGCACTTGCCAGCTTGGAGGACGCTATACCGCATCTGATTCTCATGGATATCGCCTTACCGGGACAAAGCGGTGAGGACCTAACGAGACGGATCAAAGCGAATTTGGCGTGGGTAGAGATACCCATTATCGCGCTAACTGCTGCAGCGATGTCTGGCGACAGAGAACGTATCCTCAAATCCGGATGTGATGATTATCTCAGTAAGCCGATTGACATTAAGATACTGATTGAACGTGTAGAAACTCACCTGAGAAGGTCAGAGACATGAGCAATGAAGCAATTTCTGAACGCCAAGAAACCTCGAAAATTCTCGTCGTTGATGATGAGCCCCGGAACGTCAAAATCCTCCAGATTCAGCTCAAGGCGCGCGGGTATACCGTCTATACGGCTGGAGATGGGCTTGAGGCACTTCAAGTCGTAGAGAAAGAGATGCCCGATCTCATTCTGTTGGATATCAATATGCCGAGGATGGACGGCTTTGAGGTCGTTGAACGGATTCGGGCAGATGAAGCGACTGAATTTATACCGATTGTGATGATAACCGCCCTCCGCGATACGCGTGAAAATCGGATTAAGTCAATTGAAGTGGGTGCCGACGATTTTATTGAGAAGCCTTTTGATAGTGTCGAAGTACTCGCACGGGTCCGATCACTCTTGCGGATTAAAGGGTATCAGGATACGCTTGCGGAACATAATTCCCGGCTGGAAGAAGAACTTCAAATGGCGAGGAGCATTCAGGAGATACTGATTCCACAGAATGGCGTACAAGAACTATCAGGATTTCGCATCGCCTCGAGCTGTTGCCCGGAAATGGCGGTTGGCGGCGATTTCTATGATATCTGGGAGATTGCACCGAACCGACTCGGGGTTTTTATTTCTGATGTTATGGGACACGGTGTTTCAGCTGCGTTCGTAACGGTTTTCATTAAAACAATTTTAGCGGAATTCCAACAACAGATTAAAGACAATCCCGGCTACCTTCTTGAAATACTGAATACCCGTTTCAACGATCTGATTAGTTCACGGTTGTTTATGTTCGCAACGGCGTTTTGTGGGATCATTGATGTCGCTAAAGGGGTGCTTATCTGTGCGAATGCTGGGCACTCTTTCCCGCTTTTATATAATTCCGATGAACAGATGTACGCCGCTATTGGTGATAAACACGCAGGAAACGGCTTGGGAATTTGGCAGGAATCGGTTTATGAGACGATGCAATATCCGTTCGACCGGTCAAGTCGGCTGTTACTCTATACAGACGGTGTTTATGAAGTGAAGAACGCACACGGTGAGGAGTTTACAGCGGAACGACTCCAAAAATTGGCGTGTGCACGCGCGGAACAATCGGCTGCCCATCTGATTGTGAGCATCTCTGAGGCGGTTGATACCTTTGCAGGTGCCTGTCCTAAAGAGGATGATCTAACGCTTATTGCGATTGAGGTCGCCGACTAAGAGGCTACGGTTTCGTATCCGCTGGTTTTAAAAGTTGGAAAACGACGCGTACATCGGTGCCACCTGCTGCGTTAATTTTCATTTCATAGGTATCCGAGAGCGATTTTGCGATAAAAATACCGTGTCCGCCTTCGTTGCTTGGAGATCGGTTGGCTTCAATTTCTGAGAGTCGTTCGTGTGTTAGCCAGTTCTTTGGTCCTTTATGCCGCGAACCCGTGTCCCGCACTAAAATTTCGAGTGCGTGCGCGTCGCTCCTGATTTGTAGTTTAACGCCGACGGTAGTATCAATTGAACCGTGATGTACCGCGTTGCTGCAAATTTCATCGATGACCAATTGGATGTCTGCCACGCGTTTCCTGGAGAAGCCGAGGTTTTTTGCGAGATTTCCGATAAACGCGCGGACCGGGTCTATATAGAAGACAGCACTCGGTATTTTAAGTTTAATATCTGCGTTTGCCATGTGCGGATGCTACTTCGTGTTAAAATGCGGCGAGCGCGCTATTTTCGGATTCATAGATTTCGACGACACTGGAGGCACCGATTAGATTGAACGTGCGCGTTAAGTTGTCTGCGAGCGCGCAAATTTTAAGATCCCCTCCGTTTTGGCGAAGCCGTTTTGCAACACCGACAAGCGCACCAACGGCGGTACTGTTGATATGGCTCACCTGACTCAGATTAACGACGATTTTCTCCACTTTCTCTGCTAAGAGATCCTCAAGTACCTTCCGTAAGTCAGATGCTGCGTAGCTGCTCAAGTCTGTTTTAATCTCAAGGATTTTGATGCCAGACTCCTCCCGAAGCTTCATTAATTTTGTCGAATCCATTGTAGTCACCTCTTATAAATTGAAACTATTTGCGGCTCTGAGAACCTATTTTAATCTTATAGAAAAACAATAAAAAAGTCAAATAAAATTTTCAATTGATACGCGGTTTAGTGAGATTTTTTTCCGTAAAGAGACGTTGAAAAAGAAATAAATTGCATTGATAAAAAAATCTTGTTGCTTTTCTTTAAACATTTATGGTATACTATTGCGTAACCGATTTGTAAAGTGTTAAAAGCACTTTGAATATAAGGAGGAACTGGCGGATTAACGCTGTCACGCGTTTTTTATGGACCAGGTATCTTGATGAACAACGAACAGGCAAATACAAATGCGTCCACTGTTGAGGTGGATGAAGAAAAACAATCAGCTGAAGGATCAGCTGAGATGAATCAGGAAGTAGCGAGCGAGGCAGAGACTCCAGAGGCTGAACAGACAGCTTCGGCAACCGAGGCAGATGTTGAGGTGCAAGGAGAAGACACGAGCTCTGAAGTTGAAGCGACTACTGACGATGTTGATTCCGAACAGGCTGATGATGACACATCCCCGGAAGAACCGGTAGTGGAGACTGTTGGCGAAGCTGATTCCGAGGAAGCAGCAACACCACCCCCTGATGAATCCACACCTGAAGAGGCGGTGGAAAACGTTGTCGCCGAGGCTGACGCGGAGGCTGAAGAAGAGGTAGAAACACCTGCCGATGAAACAGCGTCTGAGGATGCCTCCGATGCGTCGGAAGAGTCATTGGAACCAATGAGTGCAGAATCTCTTGAGGAAGCGTATGATAATTCAATAAAAGCGTTTACGGATGGAGAGATTGTTAAAGGTGTCGTCGTAGATGTCACCCGTGATGAGGTGATGATTGACATCGGTTTTAAATCGGAGGGGTACATCCCTGCAGCGGAATTTGAACCCGGTGACAATGATTTACCGGGTGTCAAAGTTGGCGATGAAATCGATGTATATATTGTCCGGCGTGAAGATTCGGAAGGACAGATTGTTCTTTCTAAGAAGATCGCCGATCAAACACTCATTTGGGACGAGATCGCGGCGGCGCATGAGTCAGGTGAACCCGTGAAAGGTCGTGTTACTGAACGGATTAAAGGCGGCCTGCGGGTGAGCGTCGGATCTCTACGCGGTTTTTTACCGGCTTCACAAGTTGAATTGCGTCCTATCCAGAACCTTGAACAGTATGTAGGGCAGACGCTGGATATGAAAGTTATCAGTCTGAGTAAGCGACGGCATAACATCGTTTTGTCGCGTCGCGCATGGTTGGAGACCGAACTCGTCAAGAAGCGAGCGGAGATTCTCAGCACCCTTGAGGTCGGTCAACGGATTACAGGTGTTGTGAAAAACATAACCGCTTTCGGGGCGTTTGTCGATCTTGGCGGCGTTGACGGCCTACTTCATAAGACGGATATGTCGTGGAAGCGTATACATCATCCGTCTGATGTTGTTTCTGTCAACGATGAGATTGAAGTCGAGGTCATCGGTATCGGTCAAGACAACGAGAAAATTTCGTTGGGTTTGAAACAGATGACTGAGGACCCCTGGGAAAACGTTGATGAGAAATATCCTGTCGGGGCCACGGTTCAAGGTGTTGTCGTCAACATTGTGAACTACGGCGCGTTTTTACAACTTGAAGAAGGCGTTGAGGGGCTCATCCATGTATCTGAGATGGCATGGACGCGCCGGAACGTCGCGCCCTCCCGAATTGTCAATAAAGGTGATGAAATTGAAGCCGTTGTACTCGAAATTTCAAGGGAAGATAAACGTATATCGCTTGGACTTAAGCAGTTACAGCAAAACCCCTGGGAACTTTTAGAACAGCGGTCGCCTGAAGGTAGTAAAATCATAGGCCGTATCCGAAATATAACCAGTTTCGGGGCGTTCGTCGAAATTGAACCCGGAATTGATGGGTTAATCCATACCTCTGATCTCTCGTGGACCAAGCGTGGGACTGCAGCGAATGAAGCGTTGAAGGAAGGTGACGAGATTGAAGTCGTCGTCCTACAGATTGATGCCGATGAGCGTCGCGTCTCATTGGGACTCAAGCAGACACAGCCCGACCCCTGGGCAGAAGTTCCGGAAAAATATAAGGTCGGTTCTGTGGTGCGTGGTACGATCGTCAATCTCACAAGTTTTGGGGCGTTTACCAAACTTGAAGAAGGTATTGAAGGCTTAATTCACATTTCGGAGCTCGCTGAACGTCGCATCGAAAAGCCGGAAGAGGTCGTTTCCGTAGGTGACGAGTTAGACTTAAAGGTTATCAATTTGTCTCCAAAGGATCGGCGTATCGGTTTGAGTTTGAAGGCACTCCTTGCTGAGCAAGCGCGCGCCGCTGCACCAGAAGAGGAGAGACCCCCACGGACGCGCCCAGAGCGTTCTTCCCGCCCGCGACGGGAACGTGAACCGCGACGACAAATGCCAGCACACGAAGAGACTGTCACCGCATTGGGTGCTTTGCTCAAACAAGAAATGGGTAAGTCAAACGCTGAACTCGTGGAAAACGCTGAAAGCACTGAGAACGTTGAAAACGTTGCAAGTGCTAAAAGTGTTGAGAGTGTTGAGAGCGTTGAGGTTATTGAAGACGCTGAAAGCACTGAAAGTATTGAAAGTGTTGAGGTTATTGAAGACGCTGAAGGCACTCCGAGTGTTGAGAGTGTTGAGACCACCGAAGATGCTGAAAATGCTGAAAATGCTGAGAGTGTTGAAAGTGTTGAAAGTGCCGAAGACACTGAAGATGCTGAGAGTGTTGAAAGCGTTGAAAGTGTCGAAGATGCTGAAGATGCTGAAGATGCTGAAAACGTTGAAAGTACCGAAGATGCTGAAAGTACTGAGAGCGTTGAGGAAGCGGAGGACTCCGAAAATACAGAGGAACCCGAAAGCACGAAAGACTCCGAGAATTAGTGTTTTTTGTGCTTTCGTCTCAAATCTATAGTTTCGGAATGACGATTGTACGGGTGGGTCGATCGACCCACCCCTTGTCTCTTATGTGAGCGACTTGGCGACCAGAGAGACGCGCCATAAAAAATAATGTGGAAATAGATACGTAGACGAGGAGACGTGGAATTGAGCAGGAATTTTCTGTTTACGTCCGAATCTGTCACTGAGGGACACCCGGACAAGATCGCAGACCAGATCTCTGACGCGGTACTTGATGCCATATTTACGACAGACCCGATGGGTAGAGTGGCTTGTGAAACTTTAGTTACGACGGGCCTTGCCGTTATTACCGGTGAAATTACGACGACGGCAAACTACGATGCGCAACAAATCGCGCGAAAAGTACTTACCGATATCGGCTACACCGATATTGAATACGGTTTTGATGCGCAACGGAGTGCTATACTGAGTATCATTGACAAACAGTCTCCCGACATCGCGATGGGTGTGAACCCTGGCGGTGCGGGCGATCAAGGGTTAATGTTTGGGTACGCATGTACCGAGACCCCTGAATTGATGCCACTGCCGATTACCCTCGCCCACCAATTGACACGGCGGTTGGCTACTGTACGTAAAGAGGGTATCCTTCCGTTTGTCCGACCGGACGGAAAATCTCAAGTAACAGTTGAATATGTCAACGACAAACCTAAAGCGGTGACGACTGTTGTTATCTCCGCACAACACGACCCGGATGTTAGCGACACCGAGTTACGAGAAGCAATTATTGAAGAGGTTATCAAAAAAATAATTCCTGAAAATCTCGAGGCACCGGATATTAAATATCATATCAATCCAACCGGACGCTTTGTGACGGGTGGACCGCAAGGAGATGCCGGTCTAACAGGTCGAAAGATTATTGTTGATACTTATGGGGGTATGGGACGGCACGGCGGCGGTGCGCTGTCAGGGAAAGACCCGACGAAAGTGGATCGGAGTGCAACTTATGCAGCGCGGCACGTTGCTAAAAATCTCGTCGCTGCTGGACTCGCAGAGCGGTGCGAAATACAGCTCTCCTATGCAATTGGCAGGAGTGAACCTGTCTCTGTTATGGTCGATACATTTGGCACCGGCGATGCGGAGGCACTCGAAAAACTCGTCAACACGCATTTCGATTTAACACCGGTAGGTATTATTGAACGGTTGAAGTTACGTCAACCGATCTATCAGAATACCGCTGCGTACGGGCATTTTGGACGCGAGGAACCCGGTTTTACTTGGGAAGAGACCGATTACGTCGAACAACTCCGGTAAGTTAAAGAGCATTTGAAAATATTAGGAAATAAAAAGGAAATTGATGAATTACGATATAAAAACGACAGAACTCGCAGCGGTTGGGAAACAGCGGATTGACTGGGCGAACCGGTTTATGCCTGTGTTGGATTCTATCCGTGCGAGATTTGAAAATGAACGTCCTTTAGATGGACTCAGGGTCGCCGCATGTCTGCACGTCACAACTGAAACAGCGAACCTGATGAAAACACTAAAGGCAGGCGGTGCCGAAGCCGTTCTCTGCGCCTCAAATCCACTCAGCACACAGGATGATGTCGCTGCGTCTCTGGTTGTTGACGAGGAGATCGGTGTATTCGCGATTAACGGTGAAGATACGGAAACCTATTACAAACACATTGATGCCACGCTCGATTTGCAACCGACGATTACGATGGACGACGGGGCTGACCTCGTTTCGAGACTCCATTCCGAAGAGACAAATCCTGCTTTGGTTGAGCGAGTTGTGGCGGGAACAGAAGAAACAACGACAGGCGTTATCCGGCTCAAGAGCATGGCGGCCGAAGGTGTCCTAAAATATCCGATTATTGCTGTAAATGACGCACGGACGAAACATTTTTTTGATAATCGATACGGCACCGGACAGAGCACGTTGGACGGTATCATCAGAGCGACGAACCTGTTGATCGCTGGAACGACGGTTGTCATCGCAGGTTATGGATGGTGTGGTAGAGGTGTCGCGAGCCGCGCACGCGGGTTAGGCGCGAGCGTTATTGTCACTGAAGTCGATGCCTTGAAAGCACTTGAAGCGGTGATGGATGGGTTCCGCGTGATGCCGATGCAAAAAGCGGTTCAAGAAGCCGATCTCGTTGTGACGCTTACAGGTGATATTCATGTTTTGCGTAAAGAACATTTTGAAGCGATGAAAGATGGCGCAATTATTGCGAATTCCGGGCATTTCAATGTTGAAATCGACATTCCTGTACTTGAAAAATTGAGCGTTGATAAGCGGATCGCACGTCCTTATGTGGATGTGTATACCCTTGAAGATGGTCGGAAACTCTATCTCGTTGGTGAGGGTAGGCTGGTGAACCTTGCCGCTGCGGAGGGGCATCCGGCGAGTGTTATGGATATGAGTTTTGCGAACCAAGCACTGTCTCTTGAATACATTGCCAAAAACCGTGATAATTTTGAGAACCGCGTGTACGATGTTCCTGAGTCCATTGACGAGATGGTCGCGGAACTGAAGCTGCAGGCATTCGGCGTTGAAATCGACACGCTCACGGATGAGCAGGTGAAGTACCTCAATTCGTGGGAAATGGGGACTTAGCAGCTTGTCATACGTCGATAGCTGCTCTGATGTGAAGTTAAGCGTTACTTTTGCTGGCGAGGTTCCATACCTCGCCAATTTTTAAAGTGGTGAGGTTTTGTCAGGGAGGATGAGTTATGAAGAAATTAGAGGCTATAGAAGGCGTAATTGTACTTCTGTCGGCGATACTTTTGTTGCCGATCTGGATGGCATCTTCTGATATGATACAACTCCCACCGACATTGGTAAAAGTGCTGGGTTTTTTACAGTATCCGATACTTGTTGTACTCGGTATCATTTTCATTCGTCGGTTGCGACGGGTTATCCGCGCATTCCGCGAAAACAGAAATAGACCGGGGCCTTTTTGATTTTCAAAAAAGGCGAATACCCATGAAAGAGCAGAATACATACGTCGAATATAGTCGTTCTGAGATAGACGCACAGCCGGATGAGACCGAGTGGATCCGCTTTGATGCCTTGACGGATGCGGATATTGATACGGATACGGATGATCCTAAAACGGATGCAACCTTCTGGAAAGATGCAACGGTAGTGATGCCAGAAGATGTTATTGATGCAGAGAAACGAAAGGAAGTCATAAAAGGATTCAAGATATGGCGGTTTTAGTCGTTGGGACGGTTACTTTAGATACGGTGGAAACACCAAGTAGACGCGTTGAGGATGTACTTGGCGGTTCCGGTGTCTATGCTGCTATCGCCGCGAGTTTTTTTGGGAATACCGTTCAACTTGTCGGAGTCGTCGGTGCCGATTTTCCGCAGACCTACACAGATATCCTCGAAACCCACGGAATTGATCTCGAAGGATTAGAACGCGTTGAAGACGGCAAATCGTTTCGATGGGGGGGTCGTTATACTGAAGATTTCAACGTACGCGATACCCTCTTCACTGAACTAAATGTTATTGAGGATTTTCAACCCGTTTTGCCTGAAACGTATAAAGATGTCCCCTATCTTTTTTTGGCGAATAACTCACCGGTATTGCAGCTGAGCATCATTGAACAGTCAACAAATCCGAAACTTGTTGTCTGTGATACGATGGATTTTTGGATTAATGAAGAGCGGGAGGCGTTAGAGGCACTCTTGGCACGTGTGGATGTCCTCATCTTGAACGATAGTGAGGCGCGACTGCTAACAGGTGATTCCAACTTGGTCTGCGCCGCAGAGACGATTCTACGCTATGGTCCAGAGCGGGTTATTATCAAGAAGGGTGAGCACGGTGCAATCAGTATCACCGAATCATTCTACTTCAACGCACCGGCATATCCGGTCAGGCAAGTCGCCGACCCGACAGGTGCTGGCGATAGTTTCGCGGGTGGGATGATGGGTTACCTCGCTTCTGTTGAGGATACATCGGAGGAAGCGATACGGAGTGCTATGGTGTATGGCGCGGTTGTCGCCTCTTTTAACATTGAAGACTTTAGCATCAACCGGCAAAAGCGTGTGGCGTTTTCCGAAATTTCATCTCGATATCGTGAACTGCAAGACGCTGTCCGTTTTTAGCGCAGGCTGTGGATTGCCCTATCGTACGCCGCTTCAGCCGATTCCATTACTATTTCTGAGAGCGTCGGATGCGCGTGAACGGTATGCGCGATGTCTTCAGCAGAAGCACCGAGACGCACTGCAACCGCTGCTTCGTGGATAAGCGTTGAAGCCTGTGCACCGACAATGTGAACGCCGAGGATATCCCCGCTATCGACATCAGAGACCGTCTTAACGAACCCGTCTGTCTCGCGTAATCCCAACGCTTTACCATTCGCAGCGTACGGAAATCTCCCGATTTTTACCTCATAACCTTCGTCGGTCGCCTCTTTTTCTGTCATGCCGACGTGTCCAATTTCGGGTAAGGTGAAAACACACCACGGGATAACCTGATAATCCATCTCAACGTTGTTACCGAGGCAATTTTGCGCTGCAATCTTTCCTTCTGCGGATGCGACGTGTGCCAGTAGGTATCGGCTTGCGACATCTCCGACGGCGTAAATACCCGGAACGTTTGTCTGCATCCGTGCATCCACGGCGATTTTCCCACCTTCTGTGCGCACACCAACCTTTTCTAAACCGATGCCCTCCGTGTTGTAGCGTCTCCCGATTGAGACGAGCATCTTTTCTGCGGTTATCTCTTCACCGGATTCAAGCACTGCTGTGACACTCGCGTCCGATTTTTTGACGTGCGTAAGTTTCGCACCGGTATGGATAGCGATCCCTTTCCGTTTCATGAAAAGCTGGATATGACGAATCACTTGGACATCTTCAGTCGCTAAGATTGTCGGGAGGAGTTCCAACACGGTCACCTTGCAACCGAGTGCATTGAAGATTGAGGCAAACTCGCATCCCGAAACCCCGCCACCCACAATCAGTAGACTTTCAGGGAGTTCTGTGAGGTTGAGGATACCAGTTGTTGTCAGGACCTGTTCCTCATCGATTTCAAAGACAGAAGGGTCTGCGGGTTCGGAACCTGTGGCGATGATGATATTTTTCGCCTGCAGCTGCTCAGTTGTGCCATCAGGTTTGCGAACGATAATAGTGTTTTTATCGGTAAGTGTACCTGTACCGTTAAAGGAATCAACCTTATTTGCTTTCAGCAGTTGTGCGATGCCCCCTGTTAGCTGCTGGATGACCGAGTTTTTGTGGGCAGATACCTGTGGATAGTCAATGGTCGTTTCGCCACCGATATGTACACCGAATTCGGGGGCTTCTTGAACCTGAGTTGCGAGGTTAGCGACGGCGTAAAGCGTTTTTGTCGGGATGCACCCTCGGTTTAGACAAGTACCACCCCACTCCCCTTTTTCTATGAGGCAGACGCTACCACCGAGTTGTGCCGCCTTGATAGCAGCAACGTATCCGCCTGGTCCGCCACCGATAATTCCGACATCGTACGTAGACATGGTTTCTCCTATTTTGTGGTCAAATGACTTGAATTTTATCACAAAGGTGGCAGGTTGTCAAATTCAAATTTCCAGTGAGTAGGACTCTCCCGGCTGCTGGCGAGGATTGTATCCTCGCCTTCTCACAAATACCTGAAGGTATTCAATTTTGAGTGAAGAAAATAAAAAAGGCGATTGCGTTCCAGATTACAACTGGTATCCACAATCGCCGTTACGTTTGAAGTGTGGGGATTTCCAAGAGCGTACCTCCAAAAATAGTTATTCTGATAGACCGAGTCTTTGTCCTGCCTTCCTCAGTTTCTGCGTAACTTGTGTTACGAGTTGACTGACGCGAGATTCGGAAAGATTCAACGCCTCAGCAATCTCGTAATTCTGTTGATGCTCACGAAGGCAAGCGAAAACGTCGCGTTCACGCTCGGTCAACGTTTGTAGGAGTTTCGGTAAGGTCTCCCGAAAACTGATGTCTTGCACGAGTTCGTCCTCAAATTCAGATTTTAAGTCTGGGACTTGTTGTAACCATCCGACATCCCGATTGGCTTCAGTATCCACATCTCCGTACAAATCCGACTCTTCAGCAACATAAGGCAGTTCACGTCTGCTGTGTGAGAGTTCTTTCTCTTTTGCGTTCCTCAAAGTTCCACAGATTTGTGGGCGGATGAAGGTGCCAAAGCTTGCGCCACTCTGATGGGTCGGATTGAACTTCGGTCCCTTTTCGACGAGTACAATAGAGGCAATCTGCAGCAGATCGTCCCGCATAGCGGGGAACTGCGGGGTAGCATACGCCATACAGTTAGCACACCAGTTCAAATCCGGTAGCAGTCGTTTTACAGTTTCGTTATCAGGATGGAAAACTCCATGATGCTTGTAAGGTGGACATTTTATGCCCGAGCATTGACATCTTAATTTCATGAATTTACCCTCCATGAAGGTAAGTCTTTGACTTACAATACGCTTTTGACAGCATGCACTTGCCGTGCTGCTATCAAAAATCCATTGACTGTTTATTTATTCTACAATTTTTAACGAAAAAAATCAATATGAAACTTCAAAACCTTCAAAACTTCAAAATGGGTCTATAAATATTTTGTCATCCGATAGAGGCATTTCGACAAGTCTGCAATCCTGTCTTGTTTAATCTCCAGAATATATTGCCAAGAATTCGGGTCTGGCGGTTATATCGACTGGATACCGAATTTCCCAAACCTTTGCTTTAGCTGTTGCTACGTCTTCTGTCGGGAATACGGGAACAAAAGCGTCACTTGTCAGGCCTCGAAAGAACAAGCGGACAGAGAGATTGTTCCAACCGATAGGTGGTATATAATAGGCTCTGTAAAGTCGTGCTTGTTCATCAAAGTAAAGGACGGTGCCTCCCATTGACATAGGTTCAAGATTTGTTTGCGTATCAAGCAAGTTGGGATTCGTTTCCACTTGGTTTTGAGGGTTGACGCGCCTTTTACCAACGAAGGCAACATAAGGCATATCAACCGATGTACCGTCTTTCAGCCGCGCCGTCACGGAAAGGGTTCCGTCGATATCAGTGCTAAAGTTAATGTCAATATCTACAAAAGGAGGGTGATTCGTGGAAGCAAACAAACGATATTTACTACCCATCGCGTAATGTGCATGTAACTCCATCATCTCAAACATCCGATCAAGGTTTGCATCACTCCCAACGAACGAATAACCTCGGGCATGTCGGACTAAGTCGTTTTCTGTTAACATCAGATGCGTTGCACCATGTGTTTTAAGGAATGTTAGTGCTTCTTGCTCTGATTGTGCAGAGAAGACATGCCGACAGTAGAGATGTATCCAATGCTGAATGAAGTGGTCTTGATCCACAACTGTGTTCACGCCACCGAGGACGTTGAGCATACTGCCGTATCCCCAGTTCGCAGCGACAACAGCGGTGTCTGAAAGTTCTGTTTTCATCCAATGTAACCCTTTTTCTATGGCTGTGTGTCCAGGGACTACTTTTCTCAACTCTTTCGCAGCATATACAGTTCTTTTGGCGTATCCACCCCCGGGCAACCAAAATAGAAGGGCAGTTAGCATTGCAATAGCGATACCGCCTTTTAATAGGGTCTGTGGAATCCTTAATTTAATTTTTTTACTGACAGTTTCTGCTGCGAAACTCATGAATTCCACGGCAAAGAAAGCAACCGGCACTCCAATAAAAAAGTCGTACCGTTTTGCGTCACGAGAAAGTCCTACCCAGAGCAAGAACCATGCCGCTAAAGCCACATAACAGAGTTCGTTTTTCATGGGTCCTTTTCGCAATAAGGCGACACCAAGGGCGAATCCTATGACAGATATGAAAGAAAGGAAAAAGAAGATATTGCACAACCCTGTACCAAGGAATCTGCGAAGCGGCTCCTGAAAGAACGTCGTCAAAACAAATAAACTGAGTGGGAAGACTAAAACTGTGCCTTTTTGTTTCCATAATCGCATACTAACGACCATCAATCCGATGCTTCCTAATAGCCATACGCCGCCAAACCGAAACATCCAATAGTCATAATGTGGTGTATTTAGCTCTGTAACCGTCTGCATTAACCGACTGTTGCTAAACGGAACAGTGCTTAGGGCAAAGGTATTTTGCTGACTGAAAAAGTAGATGCCTCCAATAGTAAGGCTGAGTAGGGTTAGCAAGAACGCGAGAAGTCGCGCGTGAGGGTGAAACCATTTTGAAAATGGTTTTCTGGTTTGAAGCAGATATCTGATAGAATACAATCCCAAAACTACTAATGGTGGAACAAGGACCAAGACTGTAAGATGTGTGGAAAACCCTTGACCGGTACGGTAGGCAGGTGAAGCGAGAAATAGTCCTGGCACAAACATCAAAACCCATAACAGATATTCCCAAGGATAATTCTCTTCTTCTGAAGCAATGAACCGCCACAGTTCTACGCAAAGTACCACTAAGACGAAAACACCGAAACCCTCCCAGGCTAAGCCCCCTAAGAAAACAAAAAAGCCCGAAATTGCTGAGAAGAGAAATCGCGTACGCCGGTACTGTGTCTGCTCCTTTGCTAAATACATCGTGAAAGCGAGTACGCCCAAAAGCCAACAAAAACTATCACGATCACTGAAACCAGCAGCACTGCGTTCAACAACACTCGGCAAGGTCGCTAAAAGCATACCTACACTCATTGCAAAGGTAAACCCATAGGTGTGATAAAGAAAAAGACAGAGTACACCTAATCCAATTATGAAACAGACTGTGGGAGCAAAAAGCATGAAATCATACAGCGATATATTCGGAAAAAATACTGTTGTCAATTTATGGGCATACGCAACCATGTAAGGGTAGAGGTTCAGAGTTTGTCCTAAATCTCTACCTATCGGCACCCATCGGGACATATCACGTTCGGGCAGTTGTCCGTCTTCAGACACAAGTTGTGCTTGCGAATAATAAAGGTAGGCATCTGTCTCGGTAAACTGCCCAGATGGTATGTTATTGACCCCTTGGATGCGGATCCAGAAGGCGAGAAACAGTATAGCACACAAGATCATCCATTTCCCAATGTGTGAAGTGAGTTGAGTAATTTTCATCTTTGAGACTCCTCGTTTCAAGCGTTGTGTGTAGTGTGAAGTTGGCACCTAAGCACATTGCGGTGAGTAGGTGCCAACAGGTGAACGTGCTTCATCAGTGGAGCACCCCTCCTATCAGTCCTCGGGAAACTTTAATAAGTCGCCATGACTAAAGAGACTTTCTATGAGTGCTTTGTTTTCCGGCGAACGGTTCTGAAGCATTGCGCGTTTTAATGTCATAGCCCCTTGTGGATCGAGCATTTTGAATATCAATATTCCTTCTACTTCGCCAAATTCATCTATAAGCGGTTGAACACTTGATTCAAGATGCGCGGCTTCATCACGGGGTTTCCGAATGGGACCATACGTTGGTCGATAGGGCTCCCCTGAAGCTTTTATTTTCTCTAAAGACTCAATAGATCTTTGCGTGTCCTCGTCAGGCCAGAGTTCATTTGCTGCCTTGGCGCGTGCAATCGCTTCATCAATGGTCAGCGGTATCTCGGCCTCCAATTTGTATGCCGCGGCAGCAAGACTCTCGGCAAGTGCTTCAATCCCTGGTACATCGCTGAACTGTTTGAAGACTTGCGCGTAATAATATTCGGCATACAATGCTGGATCACTCGTCTCATACCAGTTTCGAGGTGGATATTCTTCATCTGATTCATCTTCTGCTGTTTCCTCGTCGTCTGGGAAGATGACTTCTACCGACCACGGATCAGCGTCTGTATGGCTGTGGGCATGTTTATCATCGGTCCGCCAGTCGTAAGTTTCGGGCACCTTTTTTGGATCAGTTATGCCAGCTTGGGGGGTTCCATCATGTGTGTGCGATGCGTCACCCGGCAACGTTCCGTGCTCATGTTGTTCAACCGCTGAGGATTGTGGGAGGCTATTGCTAAAGTTTCGTGTGTCAATCTCAATGTATATTGCCAACCCAAGGCAAAAAAGCACAGAAACAATCGCGGCAACTTGCACAATTCGCATTATCATTTTTTCTCCTCCACTTTCGAGATTCGTGCGTTGTGTAAAGTTGGCACCTCACTAAACCGTAGGA
This sequence comes from Candidatus Poribacteria bacterium WGA-3G, assembly GCA_000406005.1. Taxonomy (GTDB): domain Bacteria; phylum Poribacteria; class WGA-4E; order WGA-4E; family WGA-3G; genus WGA-3G. Next base: position 11,976 of record ASZN01000004.1, on the reverse strand, counting down.
GGTGCCAACAGTACGTTACTTGTGTTAGACAAGGAACAATTTTTCTCTGGGATCATCCGTCAGGAAACCCTGCGACCAGAGATTACCATGGTGCACAACACCCGCTACAGGACTTCACAGTGTCCTTAGTCTTTTTGTCACGCTTAACCTGATTGGTCTCGTGGTCCTCGTGAAAAATCTTGTGGTGCCAGGGCTCATAACTCTCTGAGTAGGGTCTATCTTTATCAATACATATCTTGCCATCATCTCGGGTACATTTATAGTACTCTCTGCCGGTCCAGGTCGTTATTGCGCCCGCCTCAGTCGCCTCTGGAAGAGACAGAACGGCTGCTGTAGCTGCTACCATAGCGAGAAGGATAAAGAGAGCGAGATTTTGCTTTAACATTTCTTTTTCTCCTATCTATAGTGTGTGAAGAGGAAAGTTACGTGAGATCCGCTAATACATCCGCTGCATTAATTCGTTCTCAGAAAACTTCCTTCCACTTGCTATATAATATACATACGAAACTCAAAAAGTTAATAGCACATTGTACTTTTTTCAGATGCCTATGTCTTCGCCGGTATGGTGGGACTTTGTGCATGAGAAAAAAGTAAGTAGCTGGCTATTGATTTAAACAGTTTTTCGGCCTCAGTCGCTGGTGAGTGTCGAAATCGCAGCATCCTCGTTCTCGAAATGTTCAAAAATATTCACCAGCCGACTTAGGACGAGTAAATTCTTAATGTGTCGTCCAACGTTGACAACACCGATACGACTTTTCATCTGTTTCGCTATAACATACACATTTACCAGCATGCCGAGCCCGGAACTATCTATTTTGTGAACATGCTCGAAGTCAATGAGAAAGCAGGGGGCATCGGAAGCATCTAATAACTCTAACGCCAGTCTCTCTCGCAATTCCGATACCGCAGGACCGACAATTTTACCGTGCGGTTCCAAAATCGGAATGCCACCTTTCAGACGTGTCATCATTTTCATGGTGTTTCTCCTTTATTGCTTTTCTCGGGATCCCGTCAATCGTGAAATATGCTTCAATTTCTGTCATAGACGAGACATAAAATTTCGCATAATGGTACATAAGATACCCATTATATTAATTATAAGGATGAAACTGAAAAAGTTTAGGGTAAATGTTAAATTTTTACATTTTTATTAGGAAATTAGGAAAAAAATTGAAAATTTCTTTTGACTATGGTATGCTTATCTAAACTCTATAGAAAGTTAGATAAGTATGCAGATTCCGACACTCATAGATAATATAGAAGGCAACACCCTCCAAAAAGTCCTTGAAAGTCTTCTCGTAAAAAGTGTCAGTTTAGATATAGCAACCGGCACTTTTGAAATTGGTGCGTTTCTATCGCTTGGGAAAACATGGCAACATCTTGATGGCATCCGTCTCCTGATGGGTGACGAGACGACAAAGCGCACGAAAGATCTCCTCGTCAAAGCTTTGCAAGATGCTACTGATGCTAATATTGAATCCGTAAAAGAGCGGGATGATACCCTCCAAGGACTTGCTGCTGTCCGAGACGCAATTCGCCGCGGGAAAATTGCTGTGCGTGTTTATGATAAAGCCAAGTTTCATGCGAAACTTAACGTGATGCGCGCCCAAAATTCCAGTCCTGTTGACTTTGCTACCGTCGGTAGTTCTAACTTCACCACCCCAGGTCTTAACCAAAATGTAGAGTTAAATTCTTTTATCACTGACGCTACGCATATCGAAAAACTCAATGATTGGTACGATGAACGCTGGGAGGAAGCCTCTGAGGTGAAGGAGGAACTGCTTCGCACGATTCAACGGCACCTTAGAGAATACCCACCTTTTACCGTCTACGCAAGATCCCTCCACGCCTACTTTAGAGGACGCGAGAAACCCGCCGATGAATGGGAAGAAAACGAATCGGTGATTTACCGGACGTTGTCGCAGTACCAAAAAGATGGTTACCACGCCGCTCTCCAGATAGCAGATACATGGAATGGCGCGCTGATCTGTGATGGTGTCGGTAGCGGGAAAACGTACATCGGCTTGATGTTGCTTGAGCGTTATCTAAGGGATAACAAACGCGTTCTGCTCATCACCCCAAAATCGATTGAGGAAAGCGTTTGGAAAAGTCAGATTAATCGCCAACTTGAACCGAAGTATGGTCGCCTACTCCGCGAGCACTACGATATAAGTCGACATACCGATTTCGGTCGCCAAAGTCGAATAAGCGAAGGTGATCTTAAGTACTTTCGAGAACACAAGGATGTTATTATTATAGATGAAGCACACCATTTCCGAAATCCAAGTTCCAATCGCGGGAGGCTTCTGATGGAACTTGCGGGAAACAAAAAACTTTATCTCCTCACTGCTACACCGATCAATAACAGTGTCAACGATATTTCTCATCTGATTAATTATTTCGCGCAGGGCAACAGCGGGCACTTCGCCAGCATCGGCATGCATGATTTTCGTAAGCACTTCCGCGATATTGAAAAACAGCTTGAGAATGAAGATACCGAAATTGTTGAAGAGGTAGAGGAACGCGATTTCCTGCGTCAAAATCCTGTGTTAAAACAGGTACTCATCCAGCGAAGCCGAAAATATATCAAGGATGCTGAGATGGAATCAGGAACAGATATCCTCTTCCCAGAGCGCGTTATAGAACCTACGGTTGACTACTCGCTTCGGCGTGTTTATCGGACACTCTATGACGAACTGCAAGCTGCCTTTGATCGACATAATCCGTTTCTCAATCTGGCAATTTATAACACTGTCAAGTATCATAAAAAGCCAGAAAGAGGGATTGAACAGCGCGAAAAGCAAGTTATAGGTCTCATCCGGACGCTTGTACTCAAACGCTTGGAAAGTTCATGGCGAGCATTTGAGGCGACTATTGAGAATCTGCTCCTCAAGATGGCGGACTGGCTAAAAAAACACGCTCCCGAACGTTTTGAAATGTGGGAAGGCACAAATCGGAGATGGTGGCGCGTTGTCCAAGATCACATCTTAGAACGACTTCAAGAAGATGGAATTTCATCACAAACTACCTCGGAAAATCTACAACGATTTGTCGCTACCAATCCTGCTGAAGAGGAGGACGACCTCGCCTCGATCGAAACTGAAGGCGATTTCATTCCTGATGACCATGATGTGGACAGATTGTTTGACGATGTTGTGGACGATATGAACTTCTTGACGGGGCTCCTCAGTCGAATCTACAGGCTTTTCTATGCCGACCAGTTGGCAAGTGAACCTGCTACAGCGCAAGATGATAAACTCCAGCAGCTGCTAAACCTATTGAAAAAGCACCCGAATGAGAAGTTACTTATTTTTACGGAATTCTGCGATACTGCTCGGTATCTCTACACCCAGCTGCAGCGCGCCGGTTTCAGAAATATTGAGCAAATTGATAGCCGAAGGAAGGTAAACCGTGAGGAGATTATTGAGCGATTTTCTCCATGCTACAATCAGAAAGACCTTTATGAAATTGACACGCCAATTCAAACACTCATCACAACAGATGTCCTCGCCGAAGGGCTTAACCTGCAAGATGCATCTATCATTGTCAATTACGATTTACATTGGAACCCTGTCCGTCTTATGCAACGTATCGGTAGATTAGACCGACGGCTTGACCCAGAAATTGAGGCACGACTCAATCGCACAAATCCGACTGTTCACGTCTGGAATTTCCTGCCACCAACGGAACTTGATGACATCCTCAAACTCCGAAAACGTGTTGATGGTAAAATCCTACGGATCAGCCGAACCCTCGGTATTGAGGGGCAGTTCGTTTCGCCTGATGATGACAATGAAACGCTCCGCCTTTTCAACGAGCGTTATGATGGCACGGAAAACGTTGAGGAACTGATGAATCTCGAACGTCAACGCATCTCTGAATCGTACCCTGAACTGTGGAGACAGGTACCAGACCTTCCGATGCGTCTTTTTTCTGGTAAAGATGTGGGTCACGAACCGCCACCTTTTCTTAATCGCGATGGTGAACCGATTCTCCTTGAGCGTGTCGGGAACCCTGGCGTTTTCTGTTGTTATGAGATGCCAAACGGCGAAATTAAGTGGTACTTCTACGATGCTGATATAGATGAGGTTATTGATGATATTGAAGCAATCTGGCCCGAGGTGCGATGCGATAAGGAAACATCGCGCTGGACTGAAGACGGTCCAGGTGCTCTCGTGGAGGCACGTAAACAAATTGAACGCTACATACACAAGTATCTTATGCGCATACAAGCACCTATCGGAGCGAAACCCAAACTCATTGCATGGATGGAGGTTTCCTAAGAACAATTTTGATAAGGGGATGCAGCGACAAATGACTGGTAATATTGCACACGATATCCAAAAGGTTCACAAGCTTTGCGTGCTGCAGTGGTGGAAAAAGTCGTCCAACTGTTTATGACTATATTCCACTGAACAATTTCAAATTGGACACCCGCCCTGAACGGGGCACATTTGAATTTTCGGAGAATGTGTGATATACTTTACAAGGAGACACAACGATGGAAAAACTAACAACATGGCATGAATTCCTAATTGAAAAACTCGCCAACCGAGAGGAAGCAATGAGTTATCTCCAAGTCTCATTGGAAGAATACCTCATTGATGGAGACATACCTTTCTTTCTAAAAGGAATCCGGAATGTTGTAGAAGCACAAGGTGGGATTTCTGAAGTCGCCAAGCGAGCTGGCATGCCTCCAAGAGTGCTCTCGAAATTCCTATTTAGTGAGGAGTCGCTGCAGCTTGACATCTTTAGTGCTATTCTTAAGGCATTCGAGTGGCAACTTTCAATTGAACCTCTGGCAGCAGAGAGTGACAGGAGCGAGTTCGTAAGCGAACAACTAAAGACATCAAACGAACCATTAGAGACAAAGGCAGAGCAAGTGGCTGAATCACATCCCGCCTAATCAACCGTTCTATAATTGAGAAAACTGAATGTTTCACATAACACCAAACGATATTCACAACATCCGTGACTTTGACACCTTTTTAGATTTTCTACGCGAGAAACTCGATTGGCCAATTCCGGAAGACGTTGAGCTTGAAGATATCGCGTACCCCTGGGATCCTGAAGACCTTGACCTTGATGAATTGACTGAAGAGCGAGTTCCTGAATGTAAACAGTTGCCATCTTTCCCGTCCAATCAACCGACGGCTGAGGACACACAACCGTGGGGCATCTTTTTCCTCCAATTCGACAGCGAAAGGGTCTATCGCACAGCATTACGACGCGTCCTACGCGGACTTGTTGAAAGGCGGGATCGAGATGCAAGCCTCCCCGCATGGAAACACGACCACCTCCTTTTTATCTGCACCACCACGGACTATCAACGTTTTGCCTTTGCACATTTCGCTGCCACCACAGAAAACTGGCGACGCGCTGTGCTTTCAATCTTTTCTTGGGAACAAGGCGATACACATATCCGTACACTTTGTGAATATAGCCTCCCCGCGCTTGCTTTTCCAAGCGACGGGTTTCCAGATGACGAGGCATGGCTAAAGGCATGGCAAAAGGCGTTTAGCGTCAAGGCTGTCACAGAACAATTCTTTGCTGAATATCAAAATGTTTTTGGACAGGTGGAAACTGCTGTTGAGGGCATTCCAGAAAGCGAAACGGAAAAACGGCGACTCTATACGCAACGCCTCTTTAACCGGCTAATGTTTCTCCGTTTCATTGAAAAGAAGGGATGGCTCACCTATAATGACGATCAAGATTATTTACGTGCACTTTTCGATGCAACGGAAGCAGAAACAGACGAAAACTTTCTCAATGACCGGCTCTATTGGGTTTTCTTTCATGGACTCGGGACTGCGGCAGATTTACCCCACGATTCCCCTGAAGTTGCTGAAGTTATTAAAGAACGTCGCGGGAAGGTCCCCTTCCTTAACGGTGGACTTTTTGAGATGCAGGACTATGACAGCCGAAACGCTGCCCATATTCCAAATAAGGCGTTTGCCGGAATTTTGGAACTTTTTGAGCGATATAACTTCACGGTAACCGAATCCACCCCACTTGATATTGAAGTGGCAATTGATCCGGAAATGCTCGGAAAGGTGTTTGAAGAACTCGTAACCAGTAGGGAAGAAACCGGTAGTTACTACACGCCGCGGCCAGTGAGTTCTTTTATGTGTCGAGAGAGTTTGAAAATCTGCCTCCGCAATAAAACTGATGAGACCTCAGAATGCCTTCAAGCATTTGTTGATGGTGGTGATGCGACGGAAATTCGGGATCCAGAGAGAGTGCTACAAGTCCTGCAAACATTGCGGATATGTGACCCAGCATGTGGGAGTGGTGCCTATTTACTTAGTATGATGAGTGAATTGTTTCGCCTGCGGGATGCTCTCTTCAAAAGCAGAAATGTGGACCCTAAAACAACATATCAACGCAAACTTGACATCATTCAGAAGAACCTCTACGGCGTGGATAAGGACGAATTTGCTGTCAATATCGCGATGCTCCGTTTGTGGCTTAGCCTTGCTGTGGATTATGAGGGAGAGATACCGGAACCGTTGCCCAACTTAGACTATAAAGTCGCTACAGGGGACAGTTTGACCGGCCCCGCACCGGAACCATCAAGTGAGCAGATTGGTCTTGAGGAAAACTTCATTCAACAGATACAAGAACATCAACGGGAATACATGGTTACCCACGTAGATCCTGAGAAGCAGAGACTTCGCGAAGAGATTGCTGAACTTAGGAGAAGCCTTCAAGGGTGGCAAGCAAACGCCGATGTGTTTGTCTGGCAGGTTGAGTTTCCTGAGGTCTTCCAAGAGGGTGGATTTGATATTGTCATAAGTAATCCACCCTATGTGCGTCAGGAAAAGATTGTTACGATTAAGCCAATTTTAGAACAGCAGTTTCCGGAAGTTTATGATGGGCAAGCGGATCTCTATGTTTATTTTTATAAGCGTGGAACCGAATTGCTCAGATCAGACGGGATCCTCTCTTACATTTCCTCCAATAAGTTTTTAAGGATAGCCTATGGCGAGGAACTCCGAGTGTTTCTTGCTAATAACATGTGTTTTCATCAACTACTTGATTTTGGGAGTGTTCCGATTTTTAAGGCAGGTGTAGATACTTGTATCGTCGTTGTTAAAAACACTACAGCGGATAAAGAAACTTTTTTCGCCTCGACTTTTTGTGATGAGACTGACATCCCGCGACTCTCCGAAGCGTTTCAGGAACGTGCCTTCTCCATGCACGCCGACGACTTACCATCAGATGGATGGGCGTTGGCATCGTTGCAACCGCTTAACCTATTAAGGAAACTGCAGAAAACTGGAACACCGTTGGGAGAATATGTGAATGGGAGCTTTCATCGTGGCGTGACAACTGGGTATAACAAGGCATTCGACATTGATGAATCTGTCCGTCAGCAGCTGATTGCTGAGGATTTCAAAAGTGCTGAACTCATAAAACCGGTGTTGCGAGGGGGCAATCTTAAAAGGTGGACAGCGGAGAGCACAGGTCGTTATCTGATTTTTACGCGGCACGGTACTGACATTGAGCGGTATCCGGCAATCAAACGGTATCTGAGCAAATATAAAGTAGATCTCCAACCAAAGAAAAGTCGCGAGCAAAAGCGCGGGAGATCGAAGGGCAGCTACAAATGGTATGAAATTCAGGCGAATACAGCTTATTACCGAGACTTCAATAAACCGAAAATTATCTATTCAGACACAGCAAAGTTTCTCTACGGTTCTTATGATACAACAAAGACATTTCTACTGGACACAGTATACTTCATATCTACTAACGATTTTTCTCTGCTTGCTATCCTAAATAGTAAACTTTTTGATTGGTATGCCCGACACAAATTTCCTTGCCGTAATGATCCATGGAACGGTGGCAGATTGCGTTTCAAGAAAGTATACATGAATGCTGTCCCGATAGCAGATCGAACTGAGGCACAGAAAGCAGAATTGACAGGTTTGGTTGAACAGATACTTGCAGACCCACAAAGCGATGGTGTCCGTGACATTGAACGGGAGATAGATGCGTTGGTGTATAAACTCTATGGTTTAACCGATACCGAAAAAGCACTGATTAAACAGACATATCGCGATGCCGGCATGGAGACTTAGATATCCTCAATCTCCAAAAATGGTCGAAAGACTCTATGTATCTGAAAACGTTCTTCTTGTCCTTTTTTTCTTGCAAATCTCCGAGCCCTAATTTTGTTCTTGCGAGAACTCTCTGGTTCCTCAGAAAAAACAAACTGACTTTCCGCTATTTCTAATCCCAGAAATGTTAAATCATGAAGAACTTCAATCGTAGATTCGAGCTTTTCTGCCGAAACACCTGCGAACCGTATCGCCTCTACTACTTCACTCTTAGGCAAAATAGCTGGCATTCCAACGAACTCAAGAATAACGTCTTCGAGATTAATATCAGGTAAAGTGTTTTCCACATTAACACTCTCAAGAGCGTACTGTGAGTACTGCTTTTCTGCTTCCAATATATCTGTCTCCTCTATCCGTGTGTGCCTCCTATTAATAGCTGTTGTTACCGATGCGTTTACGAGATAAATAATATCTCTCGGTCTTTTCAAGATGGCTTCCGTTATGTACTCCTTTGTAGAAGTTCCATTAACAGTTGGACAAAAATATTTCTGCCACAAAACATCCGGATCTAAGTTTTCTTCAAAAGAGGAAAGAAATCGTTCCTCTATTACACGGCATAGTAATTCTGTGTCATCCCACTTTAGCAATGAATAATTTACTTTGTCGGGTTCAAGAGCAACTTTCCTAATCTTATAAAAGATGTCGGATCGAAGGAAAATAGCAAGGCTGATTGATATTCTGTGCCTTCTGCTATTCTGCCTTTGAAGTTCCATAGAAAGCCCTTGTGCTACTTCTAGCAGAGACCACAAAATTTCAGACAAAACCTCTATACCGTTTTGAGGTTTCCATGCTTTGTCAAGGTTATCAACTAGAAGGGCAACCCGTTGATTTTTTGAAAGGAATATTCCTAGTTCTTCGCGCAATTGTCTTAAGATTCCACTGTGCAAAACCTCAGAGACTGGCAGGGAGGAATTTTTATCGTAAGTAGATTCATCTATTGCTTCCTCAAGAATTTGAAGGCAAGACTCTAATCTAGTAGAGAAGTCTTCACAAATTAATTCTCTGTGGTTATTAACAAAATCATAGAAACGTTGTTCTACCACATCAATCCCGCTAGATAGGGAATCCTCTAAATTGTTAAAGGCAGTGTTAGCAATTTCTGTAAGAAGTAAAAATTTCCATAGACTTTCTATCGTATATCCTTTAACATCCAAATGTTCATACTGTTTTAGGATATCTACAATCCTTTCCATTTGATAGGGAGGAGGCTTTATTACACAGACCACGTTTCGCCTATGTCTACTAAGTTCATTCTTTAATTTTATCAGATTAGCAGTTTTTCCCGATCCCTTGCGTCCGACAAACACCGTTTGGCTGCCACTTATTGCGTCATCGTACGCAGCTGTTTGAATAAAATATTGTTCTACAAGATTCTCCTCCTCATTTTCGGCAACATAGTCTCCAAAACGTAAATTTCTGAGGTCTCTTGCTAATCTAGTTGTTGAACGTGGAACTACAGTTGTCTTCCGTTCACTTTCCAACGTTTGCTCAACAGAAGGGAGCCATCCCTCCACATGTCTAAGTGCTTCACGGGCTGTACTGTAATTGTGAAGGTACTCACGATAATCAATCGGCGACAAAAAATCACCCTCAGCAATCATAAGTAAAGGTGTTTCCGCACCATGAGCCATACCGCAGACAAGCGCGTGTCGAGCAGTTTGTAGGTATGCGCCTTCTCTTTTAGGGTTCGTAAAATGACAAAGCAAACCTTTACAGTCAAAAACACGACTTCCATACCATGTCAGAGTCTGCACGGTAGATTCACGAGGATCATCAACAATGATTTTTTTGGATAATCTTTTCTGAAGTAGATTGGACACACGCACAGCGGCTTCATTTTCATGCTGACTCTTCAAATGCAAAATGCTGTGGTACCCGCCTGGTTTTAAACCTGGTTCTATTGCTGTACGAAAAATTGTGTTGTCTAGGTCCTCAATAGGATTGTCCGTATAAAATTCCGAAATAATCTCTTGAGAATTGCTACAGGAAGCGTATCCAATCGTCGTTAAAATTTTCAACTGATGAAACATTTTTCTCCATTCAGTATATGATTCATCAAATATCAACCATATCCGTTTGTCACACGCTATAGCATAACCGAGTTCAAACATCACATTAGCATTAAGACCGGTTAAATCAGCAAAGAAAAGATCGGCTTCATTGATCTCGCGACAAATAGTGTCAATGATAAAATTCCCGCCAATTTTGCAGTCTTCCCAAGTTCTAATATTTACTTGACCAGCTGCGTTTAATATACGAACGGTTTCCTGAATAGATTCCCTTAATGGTGTTTCTGATGGATACGCAAAAAATGCTTTCGGAATTGTGTTTGACATTAAGCTATTATCTCCTTTTTTGCTAGTTTGACTTTCTACTGTTATCGGTGGAGTGAAACGGAAAACATGCTGCATGCACACCTACATCATAGCACATTTCCGGAAAAAAATCAAGTGTATTTTGTTTTCAGCAAAATCATTTAGTACTCGGTCCTTGAAGCCCGGCAGTGCGCGATGTATTCATTTCTGACATATATTGGTGGGTGAATTGTATAGCTGATATTTCTCAAAAGTTGTTGTAAAGCAGTGATTATCAAGGTTCTTTCGGTGTTATTGTATGAAAATGCGTTATGAAGTCTGTAAGTGTCTGTCTTTCCCCAGTGAGTTGAAGTTGTATTTGATGGAATGTGCGTCTCTCTGAAATACTGATTTGGAGCAACATGAGGTAGCTCATGACTTTTATACCAAGACTGACATAGGCGCCTTGTCTGCTTTGTAGACTCATAGCAGAGACGTGGAGGTTGGATTTCAAATACCGCCAAAACTGTTCAATGCCATGGTGTTGAGACCAAATCCGCATCGCTTCAGAAGCGCGTAAGGGTTTTCCAAAGACTAAGAGTGTTCGTATCTTGCCCCGATCGCGAAAGAAGATGACGATACATTCGCCAAATGTTGGACTGATTGCCTTGGCACGATAGACGGGTTTATCGCACCCCCATGGGTCTTCAGTTAGTTCGATGCGTCTTTTATGAACCGAAAGTTTCGCCTTTTTGCCACCGATGGTCATGACGAAGTTGTTTTTTCCGTGAATCAATGTAGAGGTAAACCCTAACGCTGATAAGGCATCTCTAAGTTTCCGGCTCGCATACCATGAGTCGAAGGTGATCGGATACTTTCTCAGGTCTATGCCGTGGGCATCAAAGAACGCTAAGACTTCTTTGAGCATTGTGATAACGAGCGTCGGTTTATCTGTGTTGCCACGTCCTTGTTTACTGACGAGACGCATGTCTAATGGCAGCACAATGTCTCCAATCTTCACGGTGATGCCTAAGATGTTCTGACACCAAATCGGGGCATTATGTTCTTTCGAGTAATACTTTGAACAATAAGCGATTGTTTCTGCGTCCCGAGGGAGATTGCTATCATCGACACTGACAGTGATACACCGCCGTGATTTCGTTGAAGCACTCTTACTTTCAGTGTCTTTGATGAAATCGACTGCCATCGCACATCCGAGTCGCAGATTCAAACATTTCGAGTGATAAAGACTCAGAGAACCAAGATTGCGATAAAGACGTGCTTTAGGAAGCTTCAAGGCATCGGCGACTTGATTCGGGTTGTAAAGCCCAAAGAAGTGGCAAATGCCGAGCAGAAGTAGCGTCTCAACGGTTCGCTGCCTTATCCGCCGAAAGTAAGAAGAAAATAGGTCTTGAAAAAAGAGTGTAGATTTGATAATCTTATGACGCATGAGATGTCCTCCTAATGTTCACCGAAAGTTGTTCTTCTATGAACTATTAGGATGCCATCTCATGCTCTAAAAATCAAGAAACTTTTTCAAAACAATCGCATTTTCATAT
>ASZN01000003.1 GCA_000406005.1 Candidatus Poribacteria bacterium WGA-3G | reverse complement strand
GGCGGGATCCGAGACTTGGACGGTATCTACGAGTTGCCTGATTTCGCTACGTTCGTGCGCGGTGTCGATCCGACAGGTATTGCGAATGTTACGTTGACGGGTATTAACATCCCGATCCGTATTGCGGAGGCGACGGTTTTACCCGGCGACATCGTTTTAGGCAGGCGTGGCGGCGTTATCTTTATTCCCCCACATTTCGCGCAGCAGGTCGTCGAGCGCGGTGAAGAGGTCGCACTCCGAGACCGATTCGGGCACCAACGGCTACGTGAAGGTGTGTATACCCCCGGTGAAATAGACCGCAAATGGTCAGAAGAGATCGAAGCAGACTTCGCAAAATGGTGTGAGAATCAGGAATGAAGCCGCACAAGCAACGATTCAAATTGTTAACAACGCACATTCCTGCTAAAATTAAGGGAAAACACGCAGATACGGAGAGACGCATGAAACCTCTTAACGACTTCGCACACAAACAAAGCAAATATATGCCGACCTTCGCAAAAGCGACTGGAAAACCCACCGTTTACATCCCAGGCTACCCTTACGAAGACGAGGAACCTATGCCCGCAACCGGATTCCACGGAGAACAGAACAGCATCTTGTATGAACAACTCTCCAGTTATTTCGCAATGCAACCACACATCTATGTCGGCATTGACAACTTCATCTACTACCGTGAAGGCGATGTCACGAAAAGCGTCGCCCCCGATATTTATGTCGTTTTAGGTGCGGCGAAATTTCCGCTCCGCAGGAGTTTCTACACTTGGGCAGAAGGCGCGACACCAACGGTTCTTTTTGAGTTCCTGTCGGATTCGACAGCCGATGAGGACCGAGAAGAAAAGGTCCATATCTACCTACGGGATATGGGGGCACAAGAGTACTTCTTCCATCAACCTGAGATGGAGAAACCCGCAGAATTTCGCGGGTGGCGGCGGGAACCTTCAGGCACCATTGTTGAGATACGTCCCGATACGCGCGGTGCCTTATTCAGCGAGTCATTAAACCTCTCGTTCCGGTGGACGGATCAACACCATAGCCATGTCCGGTTGCTGCGTCCATACTTACCTGATGGCACCCCAATCACGACCGCTATAGAGGAGCGGAACCTCCACGCTGCAGCAAAAAAGCGTCTGGAAACAGAACGGGACCTTCGCACAGAAGCGGAGGCCCGGGCTGCAGCAGAGAGGGATCGGCGGCAGGCATTAGAACGTGAATTAGAACAACTCCGCCGACAACTCGAAAACCGATAGCAGAAAATATGCTGCTATTGTAGGTGGTGTAGCATAACCTGTTAGTATTGCTTCAATGTTGAGTTTATAGGTAAATTAGGTTCGTAGTAGGGCAATTCATTGCCCGTTATTGACATGTGGACGTGCGATAATGCACTTCGCATTTGGTCGAGTACGCCGCAAAATCACACGACTACAAACCTGACCTCAAATTCAAAGTTGAAATACTATTAGGTTGTGCCTCGTCTTTCACAAAACGGCGCGAGAATCAGACGTGAAATATATCTGAATCAAGATTTTTTTGTTTGACAAATTTCCACTTTCGCGATATAATTCGCTATCGTTATTTTTCGGATTAGGACTGTGGTATATTTCTTCAAATAATCAAAACATTGAAATAGATCAATACACATTATGTATCGGTACAGAAAATGCAAGAAAAAGAAATAAGGTGGAAAACGAGTTTTTTGCTGCTCTCCATCTATCTATGCTTTTTTATTTTTTCAATAGGTTGTGACCATGAACCGGTCCCACCAGATTTTAATCCTGATCCTGAAATAACGCCCGGGGACATATCAGACAAGCTTATCGCGCGTATCTATTTTGATGCGACACTTTCAATGCAAGGCTTCGTTGTTCCGGATTCAACGCATTACACCCGGATCTGTCCCTCTTTAGAGAGTGTGATTGTAAGTGGTTGGAAAGATGAAAGGGTGAGTTTTTTCCGATTCGGTGAGAAGGTTGAGCCTATTGATAGAAATACTTATTTGCAGGCAGGATATGAAGGCTTTTACGAAAGAGAAAATATTTATCGCGAAACCTTCATCCAAAAAATTATCGATTATGAAAGTCAATTAGCCAGCAATAGAACGGCGGAAAGCACCATTCCTGAAGAATTAACAGAGATAGAGGACCGTAACACTCCTGAAGAAACGACAGAGACCGTCTCACCTATAGAAGAAGTTGATGAGAGTAGAGAAAAACACCAATTAGTTGTTATTGTGACAGACCTTTTTCAAGATAGAGGTGATATAAACCTATTGGTTACCCAACTGAAAGAGAAATATATTAAAAACGGACTTGAGATTGGGTTATTCGGGCTTCGCAGTCAATTTGATGGCACGGTCTACGACACGGGTATCGGACAGGCACCACTGCCTTATCGGAGTGATCCGAATAATCCTGAAACGTTTCGCCCCTTCTATCTCCTTGTTTTAGGCAGACATGCCGACATCGCTTACTACTTTGATCGCTTAAAAGTGAATAACCCGGACGCAAAAACGATTATCTTTTCTCGGTATCTGGTGAGTCGTTTAGTGTCATTTGAGGATGCCACCACAATTGAGTTGGAAAGGTTAAACCCGCTCGACCAAAATCCTCGCCTGAAGCGATTTAGAATTGTAGGAGATTCTGATCCCGCTGAAATATCTGCTAAATTGAAATACGTTCCGTTGCCGCATGCGATGTTCTTTGATTCTAACGCGTTTAAGGTTTCTATTAGTGCTAAAGACAAGCGGATAGGGGAAACCAAAGAGAATCCGGAGGCTGCGGAGTGTCTGGAAGTGACATCAAAGTTAAATGAAGATGGTAATGAACTCAGCGTTGTTTTCAGTTTAGACCCAGAGGACCTGCAACCTGCAACCTATCTTTATGAAGTGACCTTGAGTCCGGATGTTGATGCATATCAGACCCCCAGGTGGTGTTCAGATTGGGATATGGGCGCGGAACGCAACGGTGCAAAAACGCTCAATTTAGTTAATTTCGTTCGAGATCTTTCGCAGGTAAGTGCCCGGATGCATCATCCCAAAATCGCTCAATTTCACTGCTACATCAAAAAAAGGTAAGGGCATTCTGAAATGAAACATGCAGGTCATATCTGTGGTATCGCGCTTATTACTGTCGCTTTTGTCTCTCTCGTTTTTGCACAACTCTGGTTTTTAGATGTTAACCAACCTGAACTATCTGGTGTTACGCCAGAACAGTGGATGGCAAGTTTTCAAAGATGGGCGTTCATTTGCGTTGCAAGTGCTGGACTGGCTAGCCTCTTGTGGTATGTATTGGCACAATGGGCTTTCAAAATTAATAGGTGGGAAAATGCTGGAAAACGCTCAATTTGGATATCGTTGTTTCTGTTACCGACGATTGCCATTGTTGTAAGCATTATTTTTGTTGAGCGAGCTGAGAGCGGTCTTAGGTTTGAGCAATACGTTTTTTTCTTAATAAATGGGTTGCTATCCTACTATTTCTCTACTCTGTTGTTTTCGCCCTCAGCTTTTAAATATACCCCAACGGGGGCGAAATACGTCCGCCATTGGTGGTAAACAATTTTTTCATATTTCTTTGGATAGGATGAGCAATGGGTTATTATGCAATCGGTATTGGTGGAACGGGAGCAAAATGTCTTGAATCTCTGATTCATCTCGCTGCTGCAGGAATGGTGCCAGATGGTGACCTGCATCTTCTGTTCGTTGATCCTGATACTTCAAATGGCAGTCGTGCCCGCGTTGAGGAGACACTCGCTCATTATGTAGAATGTAAGGATCGATTTGACCTCGGACAGACAGATTTACTGAAGACAAAAATTGACCCTGCTGATCCTATACTATGGACACCGTTTAGAGAAACCAATCCAAGTTTAAACAGGTTCTTCCACTATGAAAATTTTCGAGATTCAGCTGCTGGTAAACTTTTTGATGTATTATATAGTGGATCTGAAATAGAGAGTACCTTAGAGGAAGGTTTTCGGGGGCATCCATCAATCGGCTCAGCTGTCATGGCAAAGACAGTGAATTTGGAAGATGATGAAATGTGGAGTTTGTTTCGGAAAAAAATTGCCAATGATGACGAAGGAGCAAAGGTGTTTTTAGCAGGTTCAATTTTTGGAGGGACAGGTGCCTCTGGGTTCCCGACTATCGCGCAGATCGTTAAAAATGCGTTAGACGTGAAACTCGGAGGCGCACTACTTCTACCCTATTTTAAGTTTATGGATGATGGGGATGACAATAAACTCAAAGCGAAATCGGACGAGTTTTTAATGAATACACAAACCGCTTTGAAACATTATCATCTCTGGAATCAAATGGGTATTTATGATGCAGTTTATCTTTTTGGTGATGAATCTCGAACTGATGTGGAAAACGCCCTTGGTGGGCCAGAGCAGAAAAATGCACCGCATTTCATTGAACTCTATGCCGNCTTGGCGGCAATTGACTTCTTTAGAAAAGATTTCATACCGGATGATGGGGCTCAATATTTCATGACAGCTCGTGAAGAAAATAATCGCCTTCAATGGACAGACCTACCAGATGGCGGCAATGGTGATATAGTTCGTTCTAGAATTGGACAGTTGGCGCGTTTTGCTTTTGCCTACCTAAGCGTCTATCACCCGGCACTTCAAAGGATTGCGGATCGAGGTAAAGATGCATATCGTGCCTCCTGGTATGTCGATTTCTTTGAACGTAGGAACATCTCAATCGACCAAGCATTACTCAGCACTGTTGAAAAATACTGTAACGATTTTTTACTGTGGCTTGCTAATATCCAAGGAAATTGTAGCGACATGGAGGCAATTGAACTCATTGATTACAGCGCGTACGCCGAAACAAAAGCAGATGGCAGTCTTGACCTCAAATCATCCCAAAACTTTTCAAACGACTTGAGCCATCTCATTCAATCTCAGACAGAAACAGAATCCAACGTGTTGCATAAACTCTGGGAACGTATGTGTAATAGTCGGAGCAAAGGGCGCGATGCACAGGATATTGGAAAATTCCTACGTGCCTTATATGAAAACTGTGGGGAATAAATCCTTATCGCGTAAATTGTGATCGTAGGAAACAGGTTTCCTACCCTGTTGCGGAATGTCTATTTATAGTAAACCGACAATTAGGTAGACACTTTTCCTTCAACAAAAAACGTTTCGTAGGGGCATGGTCACCTCGTCCGTTTTTCAAAGTGTGTCGCATTATTTTAGATGTCACTATAATTTTAAACATCACCATAGTTAGGAGATTACACAATGCCAAATCCGCTTCTGCCGCGTTTAACGGGAACCCACCAGGTTACGACTTTCGGTCATGCGGGGCGTTGGGAAGAAAGAGATCCCGTTGAACTTGAGAGGATTAGTGAAGGTCTTGATGTTGCAGATACCAAAATCGCTTCTGCTGAGGTTGATAGCATTCCGAGTATGTGGGCACGTCCGCTCCTGTTTGAAATGGCACTTTATGATGATCGTCATCCAATGCATACGCGCGTTTTGGGCGAATGGCGTGGGCTTTTGGCGATGTTAGCACTAAAAGAGTGGTGCGACTTCCCCTTAGCTGCAGAGCGACTTGACATTACAGATACGAAGAATCCTGCAGACGCGGAAGATTTTCTTGAAGCCCTACAAAAATTACGCCCCAAAGATACATTAGATCCAGCAACCACATGGGAAACCCTTAATATCATTCTATTTAACAATCAACCTATCGGTATCACCTCACCAACTACTTTAGTGTGTACCTCCGTTAACTGCTTTGGTCGTATATCAGGTATTCCCTGGTTTAATGAAAAGTTTCTTGACAATCCAGTTCCGAAATTGAACAGTTTTGAAAAAGAAGCCGTTGCGGATTGGTTGCAGCACCTTTCTAGACACACCCTGGCACTTCCCAAAGGTAAATTAAAGGCCAGTCTCAATGAGGTCCTTAACAGTTTTATGAAGGATTTAGGCACGCCTCCAGCAGTCGGAAACCTTTCTCCTACAAGCCTTGGTTTGACACAAGATCTCTTTAGATGCATCAATAATCCGGTGGAACCCAGGGACCTTCCATCCAGCGTAGAACTTGTCCCATCCAGCAATAAACGGCCCAAAACAATCCTGCTTGTTCCCGATAAGAGCATCCCTGAAGTTTGGAAGGTAGAGCCGCAAAATGTATTTGTTTGGCAAGGTAAGACGCTCGCAACAACTCAAAGTTTCAGCGGCAAATCAAAACTAACACTTCCAACAGACGTTCATCTGCGAAGTCCACAGGATTTTTTCACCGACCAACTTTTTGTTATCAACCAAGAAAAAGCTTTCCATGAGCACAGCACTTTAGTCTCTAAAGGCAGTGGAGTTCTTAATTTTAACGGAATCCCTGTTACACCAATTCTACCCATCACTGAGGAATTGCTCACCTATCTTGATGTAAAAGACTTAAATGCTCGAATCAGTTTTGACCAGCAAAACGATAGCATTGTCGTAAGTGTGCGCCTTACTTTGAGCGGTATCAATGGAAAAAATTTAGATTTTGATGTCTCTAAAAAATATGACGTTGCAAACGTCACCTCAATTTCTACTGGACCGGTTTTGGCAATTTGGCCGAACTTCAAAACGCCAGGTTGGAAAGCGTACTACACCTATTTTACAACAGGCGGTCAAGACACATTTTATGCCAAACCTTTTCTGACAGCGGGTGAAAGATTTGATTCTCGAACGTTTTCAGATATAGGAAATGGCGAGAAAGAGATTACAAAAACCGAATACTTTCCTGAAGCGATGCTCTGTGAATATAATGGTACTAAGGCAGGGATCCTACTTATATCTATTCCGGAAGAGACTCCCGGTGTTGATGGAACAGATTGGACCGTGGGTGTAGATTTCGGTACCAGCAGCACCACAGTCTATAAATATAGAAAAGGCGATGCTCATCCGCAGCGGGTCGCTTTTAATGACCGTCTTTTGCACATCACTGATTCCCTTGCTTTTCAACCAAGTACGTTCTATAACGATTTTCTCTCTCCTAAACGCGAAAAGACTCCGTTCTTCAGTCTATTTCAAGAACTCGGAAATAACGGGAAAGACGAACCGATCCTTGATGGTCATATCTATTTTCTTTACGATTATAGGGCACTTCCTGATGCTAAAAACATTATTAGTGATCTCAAATGGTCTACGAGTGCCATAACTCGGGAGCGTCTTGAGGTTTTTCTCACACAACTTTGTCTGCAGGTTGCAGCTGAAGCGATTAATAATGGTGCTAATAGGATACATTGGAATTTTTCTTATCCGCTTGCGTTTACAGAACGTGATAGAGGGCAATTTGAACGCATTTGGAAAAATGTTGGATCCGCTTGTAAGAGCTTAACTGGACTGTCTCAGCAGATTGTAACACCCGCTCAGTCGGAAAGTGTCGTCACCGCGAAATTCTTTGCGAGCGGACCTCAAAATGAATATGCCGTTGGTGGCTTTGCTAGTGGTGCAGTCTGCATCGACATTGGCGGAGAAACTTCGGATATTTCAATTTGGCAAGACAATGAACTGTATTGGCAAACGTCGCTTAGATTCGCCGGACGGCATATCTTTTTAAATCTGCTCAGAGAAAACCCCGAATTTCTGAAAAATTTTGATGTAAATTCTGAAGATATTAAGTCGTTAAAAAAGGCATACACGGGCGAGAATCACAATTTTTATGCGCAAGCGGATGCTTTGGTTCAGGTCAAAGGGCAAGAGTGGTTAAGTAAACTCGCTACTATCGGCAGCGAACCTGCTATCCAGCCGTTTGTTCAACTCATTTCACTCGGTGTCGCCGGACTTTTATACTATGTCGGACTACTTCTCAACTACCTTTCCGAAAACAACGCCGATTTTAAACCGGAAATACCCAGTATATACATCGGCGGTAATGGCTCAAACATTCTACATTGGATGGCAGAAGGTCGTTTCAATCACGATACTATAGCATCGCTTTGTAGAGATCATCTCAAACATGTTATCCGCCAAGCATCAGGATTTGACGGTGATAATAATCGCGGTATTGAAATCAGTAGGTACCCGAAAGAGGAAGCCGCTTATGGATTAGTTGCCGAGGGAATAGACCTCGAACTGAACGCAACTCAATTTGATGTTTTAGCAGGTGAAGTGTTTACAGAAGATGGAACAAATTTCGGGTGGGCTGAAATCCTTACAGCTGAACGGCTTGGTAACCGTCTATCAATCTCGAAGAATAACTTAGAACAAATTCAAAATTTCATAGACAGTTTCAACGCTAAGTTAGAAGCAGATATTAATAGGCCACCAATCGACTTGAATGACCCTCTAAGTGGAGAAACACGCGGTTTTGGGACTGTCAGAGACGTTATTTTTGAAAATTTGGAAAATATTTTCCAAAAGTTAAGTGATAAAGAACCGGAAGAAATCTCTGTTGAACCGTTATTTATTCTGGCGTTGAAGGCTTTATTGGAAGCAAAAACAAGGCGATGGAAAAACACAGGAGAATAAACGTTACAACCCTGATTGTGTGCCACAAAACACATGCCTAAGGAGAACTCATGGGAATCATAGATTGGCTAGCTTTAATTAGTGGCATGATTGCAATTGTCGCCATTGTAGTACTCGCAATCATTGGGGGTTGGTATCTCTATTCGAGGAAACGGCTATTGAGAACTGCCAAAGAATCTGAAAATATTGAGAAACCCGATAAACCCGAAATTGTAGTATCCCTACGTCCGTACTCCGCGTCTGTTCAGTGTCTGATGCTTTGTATAGAGAATCTCGGCAGTGGCACAGCCTATGATGTCAGGTTTAGAACAGGTGCCTCCGGTACTGCTCCATTCATAACACCTGCTTCTAATCTCAGTGATGTAAGCCTTTTTAAAAAAAATAACTTTCTTCAGAAAGGAATTGGGTGTTTTGGGCCTGGACAGAAGATTAAACAATTTCTAATCAGTTTAACAGAGGGATTGCCCGAAGAACTGAAACAACCGTTTCAAATCTCTGTTACTTACACAGATTCGTTAAGCTACACTCATGAGAATAGATATACACTTGACTTTAGCGACTTTGAAAGTCTTGGGAAAATCAATTCAATAGAAGGCAAGATGACTTCAGATTCAAACCGTTTACCTCAGGAAACTGCGGAACCTAAGGGTAATGAGACTTTACCCCAAGAAGCAAAAGAACCTGTCCAAAGTGAGGAAAATAAGACACTGTCACCAGATCTTCAGAAACTCGTCACCATGTACAATACAGGTAAAGATGCCGAATTACAAAAAATATATAATCCTCGTTACTCAATCCGCGTTACCAATGAAACTGAACTTTATCAAAACCCAAACGTCGCCCCCGTTTTCAAAACTATGGCAAATGGCAGTTTTGTCGCGTACGCCATTGATTCAGAAAATGTATATGCGGTTGTACCATTTTCTGGTTTGGTCCTGCAAAACACACTCTATAGTTCTGGAGCCTTCGGCAAGGTCTTTGAATGTCCCGGCTTTGACTCTGAACACACGTATCATGTCAAGGTTATTCGACCCGCGTTTTTTAAACAGGATCCTGTAAACGAGAAGTGGACACTTGAAGAAAAAGGGAAATTGGAATTAAAGGAAAAGGACTATTAGAATCAAAAAACCGCCACGGACAGAATTTAACCTGTTCTAAACTCAAGGTGAAGTGTGCATTTGAAAAAGATATCTACCTACGAGACAATAACAGCACATATTTATAAATCCCTTATAAAAAATAGAAGACACTTATGCTCGAATACTTGTTTCCTGAAAACCTAATTGCTTTCGGTATTATATGGGTTTTGATAGGGTTCTTTTCCATCTGGTTTATCGGACTCGTCACATATTGGCGTTGGTTGCGAACAGAGCGGAAACGCATCGAAAACAATCAAAATATCCAACCGCTCGTGAATGCTCAACAAGAACGAGATCGGGGGCGCGAGGATAACGACCAGAAAGTGGATCCTGAAAATACATTTAGCGAATTTTGTGAGGAAAGCAGCCTTAACGAACGTTCTCCGATCACAAAACATCTCAAAGCAATTTTCGTGGCAGGTTGGGATGAAAGTCGTCTTGAAGGCAGTGAGTTAATTAATCACACCATATCTGAGCTATTTAAATGGAACAACCTCTTTCGTTCCATGTTGGCAGTTTTCATCGTGATCGGACTCCTCGGGACGCTCTTCGGACTCGCCGATAGTCTAACAGGACTCTCTCCTGCTTTGAGAGAAAATGTAGCAAGCGAAAGCACCAGAGAAAATAACGAAGAGGGGGCTGCAAACCAACCCTCCACAGAAAATAGTAAAAAGATGACCCAAGCATTGAGTGAGCTTCTTGATAAGATGAAAGGGGCTCTTGCACCGAGCATTTGGGGCATCATTTTTACTATTATTGGTGTGATTCTTTACGGCATGTATTTACAACTTGCCTGTCATCCTGTTAAATCTATCCTGGAGCGATCAACACTAACCGTTTGGATTCCGCAACTCTATCCGACAACCTCCCAAAAATTAATCCAAACCCTTCAGCAAAGCGAATCTCAGATGCAAAAAGGATTTGAGACCGCAGCACAGTTTAGTGATTCAGTCAAAAAAGTACATGACAATATAGGTGAATTCAATGAAAACCTCAGGCAAGCCAGTGCGATCACACAACCTCTCTCCGATTCGGTAGTACAAATCAACAAGGCGGCATCGGACATTAGCACTGCTGCTGAGGTGCTTAATACAGGTTTTACGGAAAACCTTGATACATTTTCAAGAGAATTTGCATCGAGTGTCAACCACCTCACCGGTTTTCAAGATGAGATTCGTAACCTCCATCAACAATTTCAAGAAGCAGCGAACCAAAAATTAAATCAGTTTCAAGAAGCAGCGAACCAAAAATTAGACCAACAGATTAAAACGTTAAATAAGCAGGATCAAAATCTTGCTACAACCGTAGAAGTCTTGAAGAATTGTGAAAAACTCTATGTTGATTCTTGTCAGCAAATTGATAACACACTTCAAGAATTTCTTGAGAAGACCACTGAAGCAAGTGCACACATAGAAACTACCAATGAGCAGTTTCTTGAAGGAATAAATGCAAGTAACCGCGAATGGCTTTCGGAAGTCCAAACTCAGCTGAAGACAGATCTTGCAATTATTCAACCTACTTTAAAAGAAGAGTTAAAGACGCTGACCGATCAATTAACGACAGATCTCAAGGAAGTCCAAGGGACACTTGATGAAGAATTGACAGCACTCACCGATCAATTAAAGTTTTTCCAACTCCCGATTGAAAGAACTGCTGATCAAATTGAAGGTGTTATCGGAAGTTTTACGAGGATCATGGAAGGAATTGTTAATGATCTACGGTCAGAGTTCCAGAAACAGAATGAAAGAATAAAAGAACAGAACGAAAAATACGAGGCACAACTTACTGGTGTCAAACGTCTAAATGAGAGTGTTAAAAGCTTGTTGACACAATTAGATGAGAACAGTAATAATCAGAAAGACGCTGTTCATACGCTGAGTACCAATGTCGGCGGACTGACGACAAATATCCAAAGCCTTGATTCTGCNATTAAATCTTTTACATCAGATTCGGGGACTCTCAGCCAGTCGGTCGGAGCAATTAAGGGGCATGTTGAAACGTTAGGCACGGCTTCACAACAATTCGTGGAAAAAGTGGAAAAAGCCGATGTTACTCCATTGACTGCCAATATTGGGAAACTCAATACGGCTATCAATGAAATTTCTCAGAACTCTCGAACCTTAGCAGATGCTGTTAACCGGTTGACGAGGCAGATAGATTCATCAGGAACGAGTGGCTCAGGACAAACTGGGAAGATTCGTTCATTTTTGAGAAAACTCAACCCATTTTCATTTTTCCGAAGGAACACAGATGGAAGATAATACATTAGATTTCAATTTTTGGCCCTCCTTTTCAGACTTAATGCTGACGCTTGTCTTGATATTAGTGATTGTTGTGTTTGCTGTGATTGCCGCATTTTCCATCGGAACAGACGATCTGAGAGCAGAACTAAAAGAAACTAAAGAAGAAATGGCTAAAGTTAAAAAAGAAGAGAAAGCGATAGCCGAAGCAATCGCTAAAGTTAAAGAGAAACAGAAAAAGATAATTGAAGAAATCGCTGCGGCGTACCGCACTGACTATGAAGAGGGCGAGAGCGATTCTTTCAAAATTCGCCTTGGAAATGATGGTGACACGGAAATTTTGATTCGCAACGAGGCAACACTCCAACGTTATAGTTTTAGTGACCGTATTCTGTTTGAACCGGATAGATATGATCTGAAAGAAGCAGGGAAAGAAACACTTTGGGTTGTTGGTCAAGAAATAGAAAAGCATTTAAAGGACATCAAGGAGATACAGATTCAAGGGCATGCCGATCCTGACCGTCCTGCTTATGTGCCTTCTAACTTACATCTCGGGGCATTACGCGCAATTGAGGTCTATAAATTCCTACAAAACAGAATTCGGATAGACCCAGCAAAGTATCTAATGTCAGCAACCTCTTTCGGTGAGTACAAACCTGTTCGACGTTTGACTAATGATCGCACTTATAACCGACAGAAACTCAGGCAGGATAATAGTAATCGTGCGTTAAAAGCTAAAAACCGCCGCATTGAAATTCTGCTATTTTATCGGCTTGAGCAAGCAGCTCCATAAAAGGATAGTTCGCTATGTACATGAGACTGCTTATCGCCTTACTCCTGAGTGGCCTTCTCATCACTGCAAGTAGTACTGCGGAAGACGCACTCAGCGACGTTCGGATTGTGGAGGGAATTGTCCAACAGCGTCCGCCGAATACCCGACAGACACTTGGTAAACGGTACGTCTGGAATTTTAAGGGAAAATCTTATACCGTACTAATGATAATCGACATTGAAAAATATAATTCCTACGACGGTAAAGAACGTTACGATATTCCGCAATTAGTCGAAGAAGGGAGAACAACGCTCGGAAACCTGACGCGTGAATTTCAGAATATATTCAGGCAGCGTCGCGAATGGTCAAAACAGGATCGCGTAGACTTCGTGCTCAGTTTCGTTCAATCCTTACCCTATACGCACGACGACGTGACCACAGGATATGATGAATTTAGGCGTTACGCGGTTGAGACGTTGATTGAGGGTGGTGGCGATTGTGAGGATACGACTATCTTGGTCGCAGCGATTTTACGCGGTTTAGGAGAAAAGACTGCGTTGATTTTCACGCCGGGGCACATCGCACTGGGGGTCAGTGGCGATTTTACAGGAGCCTCGGTCACCCACGGTGGTACAACCTACTATTATTGTGAAACAACTGGAACAGGATGGGGCATTGGTGTTCTACCGCCGTCCTTCGACACACAGGTGGAATCGGTTGTGCCTTTAGCACCTTCTAAAATAGATCCCGCACCGAAACCGAACAGGATAACAACGCCCGAACCTACGCCTCGTAGACCGTCCCCGGAAATAACAACACCGACACCGAGAACACCGCCAATAACAACAATACCCGAAGCACCCTCATCCGAAACCCAAACTAACACTGAGTCAAAGAGTCGCCTCGGTACTGCGATTGTTATTTTCTTTATTCTTATCGGCCTTGGCATCTCTACAGTGTATTTCCTGCACCGAGCCTTCAAAGAACAGCGTGAATACTAACAAAATGGAGGGGGTTGGTTAGAAGAGTTTTGCTTTTTTATTTCCCCATTTTGGATCAACAGAAGGTGCACAAAGACAGTCGCGATTGTGTTCCAAAGCGGCGGCCTCACGGTAGTGCCCTCCATTTTCCAACTCGTGTATTCTTCGATTATAGTGTCCAATCACGCGTTTGTATACTTCTTCTGCAGTCAAACCGTCAGCAAACGCCCGATCTATTTCAGAGTCACAATCAAAAAAAGCATCGGAAATACGCATCAAAACGATGAACTCTTCATTGTACCCAAAGTAGGCAAGGCATCCATAGGTCACAAAGTCAGGACCGAGTTCAACAGCAGTTTGACAAGCAAAAAAATGAACAACCTTGCCATCTGATTCCTCGGGTTGATAACTCCCTATATCAAAAATAGGGTTGTCATGTTCTCCCATATAGGTCGTATCAGTCCCATGCCCTACACCTGTCATGTAGATGATGTCTTTTTGACATGCTTTCGGTTTAACGTGAAGACGACACGCCAATTTGCCCTGACAACGTACAATTTCAAACCCTCTGGATTCCAGATAAGGATAAACGTGCCGATTTCGATAGTCGTAGGAAGCTTGTGTTATCCTATCGTAACTGGAATCAATAGCGAGAATCTTCAAATCAGGTTCAATTCAACGCGTCGTTTTTTGTTTCAGACGACGTTTTACCTTTTGTTATTTTTTCTTAGCTAAAGGTTTCCTTCAAGAGCACGTTTGATTAACATTCTAATCATGCGCTGCTCAACGTCAATTAAGGCGCGCCCTATAGATGTTCGTTTCTGCACTTCGTCAATGGCGTGCTTCTTGTCCACTATCTGTTGACCTAGGATACCTACCTCAAATTCAGGGCTTTGTCGAATGCGTTCCGCGACCAATTCTGACTGTTCCTCAAGGGACAAGCGATTAAATGGAACCTGTGTTGGTGCTTCTTCTACCATTTCTCGTAAAGAAATCCATTGACCATTGGGGGTCATAGCCACCGGGCGGCTCCAGTGGTCTTCGTGAGTCATTGGTGTGTTATTTGCCATGAGTGTCTCCTTAAGGACTCAGAACCCAAATTATCTTCCTTTTTAAACTGGTTAATAGTATTATATCGTAAATAAAAATAAAAGTCAAAAAAAACGAAAAGTGATAAATTTTAACGCGTGTCCTGAGTCGTGACAACAATCAAATTTATCCAACTGATATTTCTCAAAAGTTATTGTAAAGCAGTGATTATCAAGGTTCTTTTGGTGTTATTGTATGAAAATGCGTTATGAAGTCTGTAAGTGTCTGTCTTTCTCCAGTGAGTTGAAGTTGTATCTGATGAAATGTGCGTCTCTCTGAAATACTGATTTGGAGCAACATGAGGTAGCTCATAACTTTTATACCGAGGCTCACATACGCCCCTTGTCTGCTTTCGAGGCTCATGGCAGAGACGTGGAGGTTCGATTTGAAGTGCCGCCAAAACTGTTCAATACCGTGGTGTTGGGACCAAACCCTGAGAGCCTCACAGGTGCGTAGGGGTCTTCCAAAGACTAAAAGGGTTCGTATCTTGCCTCTATCTCGGAAAAATAGGACGACACATTCCCCGAAAGTTGGACTTTCTGCTTTGAGGCGACAGGCGGGTTTATCACAGCCCCATTGATCCGCAGATAGTTCCACGCGTCTTTTATGAACCGAAAGTTTCGCCTTTGTATCAGCGATAGTCATGACGTAGTTATTTTTTCCGTGAATCAATATAGAGGTAAACCCCACCTCCGATAAGGCATCAACAAGTTTACGGCTCCCATACCATGAATCGAAGGTGATCGGATACTTTCTCAAGTCTATACCGTGGGTATCAAAGAACGCTAAGACTTCTTGGAGCATGGTGATAACGAGAGTAGGTTTATCGGTGTTGCCGCGTCCTTGTTTACTGACGAGACGCATATCTAAGGGGATCACGCGATCTCCGCACTTCAGTGTGATGCCTAAGAGGTTCTGGCAGTAGATCGGCGTATTGTGTTTTTTCGAGTAGTAGTTTGAACAGTAAGATAACGTCTCGCCTTCGCGCGGGAGATTGCTATCATCAATACTGACGGTGATACACCGCCGCGATTGCGTTGAAGCACTCTTACTTTCCGTGTCTTTGATGAAATCAACTGCCATCGCACATCCGAGTCGGAGATTCAAACATTTCGAGTGATAAAGGCTCAGAGAAC
>ASZN01000002.1 GCA_000406005.1 Candidatus Poribacteria bacterium WGA-3G | reverse complement strand
AGGTTAGACACGACGGTGTCTACAAAGGGACTTAAGGAATCCCGTAGAGAACCGTGTTTTTCAGATGGACATAGATTAACATAGTTTTTTACTAACAGGACAAGATGAACACAAAATTGTGGGTTCCCGAATACGATACACCAGAATTATGGCATAAAGAGATCTCAAGACGCAGTTTTGTTAAGACGGGTATTAGCAGTTTTCTCGGACTGATCGCGATGCAGCACTTCGGTTCGAGTAGCTTCGCGCAACTCGAAGGTGTCGTCCCGCGCGCGAAGCACTGTATCGTTCTTTTTATGAGTGGCGGTGCGAGTCAGTTGGATACGTTTGACCCGAAACCCGGCACTAAGAACGGCGGTCCCTTTGCTGCGATTCCGACGAGTGCTAAAGGTATACAGATATCCGAACATCTCCCGAACGTCGCAGAACAGGCGCACCATCTTTCGATTATCCGTTCGATGGTCTCGCGAGAAGGAAATCATGAACGCGCCCGCTATTTGTTACATACCGGATATGCGCCAGGCGGAGCCGTCAGGCATCCAACGCTCGGTTCCATCACTTCTCATTATCTTGAAGATGAATTTTTGGACCTGCCGAGTTGTGTGAACATCAATTCACCGACATACTCAGGCGGGTTCCTCGGCGCGACGCACGATCCGTTTGTCGTCAAGAACCCGATGATGCCTGTCGAAGACATCTCCTATCCTGCACAGATGGACACGCACCGTTTTCGCGAACGGCTCAAGATGCTCAGAACCATTGAAAAGGATTTTATCGCCAAACGGACCGGACGCAGCACGGAAGCACACGAGGCGATTTACAAGAAAGCGGACGAACTGATTAACTCCCCGAAAATAGATGCTTTTAACCTTGATGATGAACCGATCGCTACCCGCGAAGCGTACGGTATGAACCGGTTCGGTCAAGGCTGTCTCATGGCGCGTCGGCTTGTCGAAGCCGGGGTCAAATTTGTAGAAGTTTCACTCGATGGATGGGATACGCACCAAAACAACTTTGAACGCACGAATGAACTTCTCGATTGGGTAGACCCAGCGTACGCTATGCTCCTAAAGGACCTCTCCGAACGGGATCTCCTTGACGAGACGATTGTACTCTGGCTCGGTGAATTCGGACGTACGCCGAGAATCAACGAAAACGATGGACGCGATCATCACACGAACGGTTGGTCGGCTGTTGTCGCAGGCGGCGGCGTACGCGGTGGACAAGTCGTCGGTGGCACAAATGAAGATGGCAGTCAGGTCGTTAGTGGTGCTGTCGGTGTGCCTGACCTCTTTGCATCACTCTGCTTCGCACTCGGAATTGATGGCGACGAAGAGAACTACTCACGCTCCGGCCGACCAATTCGGGTCGTCAACGACGGAACGGTTATAGAGGAGTTGTTCAAGGCTTAATAGTTGTCAGTTATCAGTACGGTTTTCTCCGAAAACCTTTCAGGACTCAGTGAAGAGTGGAAATTGCTAACAACGTGTCTTCTTAACTGGGTACTGATAACTGATAACTGGTAACTACTAAAAATGAGAGTTATCGCTGGTGCATTCAAAGGGAGACGGTTGGTCGCACCGAAAGGCAGTCGTATCGTCCGCCCTACGACCGATCGGGTTAAAGAGTCGGTTTTCAGTATTCTACGGGAACAGGTGATTGACGCGGATTTTCTCGACCTCTGTGCGGGTACTGGGAGTATCGGGATTGAGGCGTTGAGTCGAGGCGCGAAGCATGCCACCTTTTTAGAACGCGACCCGCGATGCATCCGAGTTATAGAAAAAAACCTTCGTACTTGTGGTCTTCCGGGGCAACCTCACACAAGGTGTTTTGGTACACCGCAAAAGTCAACTGTTAAAGCATACCTGCTCCGTCGCGATGCTGTGAAAGGAATTTCATATCTCCAGAAACAGGCAGCCGTATTTCGGATTATCTATTTCGATCCACCCTATAGCAAAAGTCCAGAGGGTAGCACGGAATTATATGCGACCTGTTTGACACTGCTGGCTGAGAAGGCGTTGCTCAGTCCAGACGGTACGCTGCTCGTTGAGCACGCAAAACGGTCTATGATGCCTGACAAAATTGGGAGTTTGACGCGAAACCGAATAGCCAGTTATAGCGATACAATCGTATCATTTTACCGTAAAGACGAAACATGAAAATTTTAAATCTTCAATCCGGAACCCCCTTTCAAATGGGAAAAGGTAAGAATTGNCGTGTTGTCCATCCCGATATGGGATCAACACAGTTGACACTTAACCACGGTCTCCATGCCCCGGATCAAGAGTTTACACAACATTATCACGATGCCTCAGAAGACGCGATTGTCGTTTTAGAAGGCGGTGGAGCCATCCGACAAGGGAGCGTCTATACACCTATTGCCGCCGGGGATGTTATTTTTGTCCCCGCAGGAGAGGTTCACGGGACTGTCAATACGACGCCGAATATGGCACGTTTGATTAGTTTCCAGGCACCACCAGATATGGCACTCTACCGCGGTGAACGCGATACACCCGGTGAAGCACCTACGCCGCAACATGGGCATCGGAGCAACGTGCAAGTGATTAATATGGCGCGATCGGGTCCGGTGTTCGGAAAATCGGTTGCCGAGTGGCGAAGCGTCGTCTCACCAGAGAAAGGTGCCGTATATCTCTCATTGGATTACATCTGTCTTGACAATGGACAACATTTGACGCACGAGCCGATAGACAGTGAAGCAATTTATGTTCTAAAAGATGGGTGCGCTGAAGTAACAGATGATAGCGATAAAACGCAGACACTGCAACACCACGATGTCCTCTTCCTCTCCGCCGGAGATACCTTCTCACTTTCCCATACGGGGGACGAACCGACAACAATTATAATGTGTTGGGCAGTTGCGACCGCTCGCTAACTATGGTGTAAGACAGCGTTCGTTTACGCCTTTTTCTATTGTGTTGAGTGTCTGTCGGAAGAGAAGTGGCAGTGCCTATAGCGTTTTCTCTGCAAAGATCGGTTCCGCGCGGAAACAAGGATGTTGAAACGGAACGACTCTTTTTATCTTTGTGCACGGAATAACAGACGAGAAAAGGAAGTTAATGGATGAGACCAGATGATATAGCAGTCTCACGGCAGGGTAACCTGGTCGTGATAAATCACAGTAAGTTCGAGATTAAGTTCAACCTCGCAAGAGGAACCTGGGATTATATTGATGAACGCGGGGACACGATTATCCGAAACGGTTGTACGGAAGTTACACTTGGCGATGGCAGTGTCATCAAAACTGAGAATGCTGGCACCCGCGAATTTGCGACACAACCGGCGACGACAGATGTTTTTGGAGAGTGTCATCAGATCTGTTTCTCGTGCGAAGCGACGGATAAAGGTGTCCGAATAAATACCTATCTCAATTGCTACGGTGATCAACCAGCGATACACCTCAAAGTTGGCGTCGAAAATCTAAAAACTGAACCTATGCAACTTGATAGCGTTACAGTGCTTGGCGTTTCCACGAACCGGGGTGTTGTGTCGCTCGGTGGAACGCCAACGGATTGTCACCTCTTTATTAATATGCCACCGGTTTCTCCAGGTGTCAGTAAAAAACTCTATGATGGATTCCTACTCAGCGAGACCGACACGATGCATCCGAGCCACGATGGCGTACTTCACAATACGGAGAGTGGCAAGGCACTTGTCTTCGGCTTCCTGACAACTGAGAAATGGTGGCCCCGGATTCAAGTCGGTTGTCAAGGGAGGGGTAGGCGCGGTTCGCAATCGAATAATAAGAAGGGATCCGGTGTTAACCTTTGGAAACTTTATCATCAGTGTGAACAGGAATGTGACGCTGGCGCAGAAATTGTTTCCGAGACGGCTTATGTTAACTTTACCGGGGGTGCTAAGGCTGCTTATGAGCACTATACTGCGCGTTTAGCAGCACAACATAGTACGTTGAACACGCAAGATCGTACTACGCCGCTTACCGCGTGGAGCTTTTCCAGTACTTCCGAACCACTTGACACGGAGGCTGTCTTAACGCAAATAGACACAATCGCAGATCACCCCCTGTTTCAACCAAGTTACCCGGGCGGTGTCAGTTATATTCAAGTGGACACGGTTTCAGGACTGCAAACCCCAGCGGAAACCGATGCGGTTGTAAAAAAAGTTCAAGAAACCGGTTTCAAAGTAGGGGTCCGAATCAATCCGTTCTGTGTCGCCCTTGATTCAAAATTAGTTCAGAACCATCCAGACCGTTGCATACAGAAACAGACCAACAGTCAAAATGGGAAAGGACGCTCGCGCAGACGTGCAGCGCGTAACGGGTACAAACCCGCTACAATCCATCTCCCAGACACCGGTAAAGAGGTCGCACTCTTAGATGCTTCACACCCTGAAGTACAAGCACAGATTCGTCAACAGATTAAGCATATCGTCAACGATTATGGGTGTTCATTTATTAATGTGGATTTCACAGGATATACGACTGGACTCACCAATGCTTCACACGATCTGCGATGGCATGACGACAACCTCACTGCCCTACAACTCTACCGTTCTGCTGTAGAACTTTTGAGGGAGACGGTTGATGCAGCGTGTTTAGAGGACAGTTCACGAAAAGAGAAGGTCCTGCTCACTGGATACAATGTGATCTCAAGTGTGTCGATCGGTCGTATTGACATCAACGCACCGCTGCTCAATTCACCCTTTCCAACTGCCGGTGCTTCCAACCGTGCCAGCGATCAGTGGCACCATCAACGCGGTATAAAACACCGTCTGACCAGATATGCAGCGCATCTACGAGAACATAACGTCCTCTGGCGACATCTTTTCGGCGAAATTTCCGTTGATGAACCGCGCCCTGTCAACGAAGCAATCGTTGAGTTGACTGCCGCAGCACTAAGCGGCGGCGCAGTTTTCTGCGCAGACCAGATTGCAACGTTAACGCCATCGCGAGCGGCATCCTTAGCAAAAATCTTGCCCCTTGTAGGGGAACCCGCCACACCTATAGACCTTTACGAGGAACCTTTTCCGAGAATCTGGTGCCTGCCTGTTTCGACACCGCATGAAACATGGTATCTCGCCGCTATCTTCAATTGGAACGACTATGAAGATGATGTCTATTTTAAACTTGACGCGCTCGAATCCCCCGAATCTAAGGATTTTCTCGTCCACGACTTCTGGATGCGTCAATACCTCGGAAAGGTTTCGCAAAACGTTAACCTGTTAAATATTCCACCCCGCTCCGCCAAACTCTTCTGTTTCCGTGAAGAACAGGACGTACCCCAATTGCTCGCAACCGATATGCACTATACGCAAGGCGGTGCTGATATCTTGTCTGCCGGTTGGGATCATCATAGCCAAAGTTTTCTGATCGTTTGCAAACCGCTTAGACAGGCTGAAGGCACCTGTTTCGTCCATGTACCAGAGGATTATCTACCGATAAGCGTCTCAGCCTACGGCAGCGATTATCAGTACACTTGGGACAGACCGATCTATCAGTTAACATTTACACGGACGCAACCGGAACAGTTAGTACACACCAGCATCCACTTCGCAAAAACTTCAGGTGGTACCGCTTAGGATAGAGACTATGGACACGCCTCAGACACAGATGCAGACGCTCAAAACACGAGCGAGTGTTTGTACGGATTGTGACTTGGCGAAGACACGCGCGAACGTCGTTTTCGGAAGTGGTGATGCTACCGCAAAACTGGTACTTGTCGCAGAGGGGCCATCCGCTGCAGATAATCACACGACGCTGCCGTTTTCGGGACCTGCCGGGAATTTGCTTGACGAAGTCCTGACGGCGAATGATTTAACCCGCAATGACATCTGGCTCACCAACATCATTAAGTGTCGCGCAGCAAGCCCTAAAGGCGACAGGTTGAAAAACCGTCCACCGAAGGCATCGGAAATCAAGGCGTGCGCGAAGTGGCTTGATGGTGAACTCACCTTAGTCCAACCGTCGGTTATCCTCTGTATGGGCGCGCCTGCTGCGAAAGTCCTTATCCGTCGAAGCTTCCGCATCACCGAAGAACGCGGTATCTGGTTTGCGGACACACACTATGCCCCGTTTGTTATGGCGACGTTTAACCCGGCTTACGTCCTGAGACAAGAGGATGAGAACTTCATGGCGATGCGACAAATCCTCATCAACGATATTGCCGAAGCAGTTCAGAAACTACAAGAGGCAGCCGAAACTCCGAGACTCACCCTTTTTTGAATGCTTTTTTGGAAAATCCACAAGCTGAAAAATAATTTGGAAATAGCGATCAATCAACGAACTTTGGAAATTAAAAATGCTGGAAAACTTGCAAGCCACATTTGATTTTGATATAGACACAAATGCTGGTACTCAGGCACCTCCGGTTCGTGCTTATGACGCGCCCCTACCAACGGGTTACAAAGGGTTTGCCAACTTCCACAAATATTGGGGTAAAAGCCAATTGAGGCCTGGCGATTTCTGATAGAAAAGTTAACACAACCTAATAATATTGTGTTAGACCCGTTTCTGGGTTCTGGGCTTGTTGCGAAAGAGTGCCTTGATCAAGATCGCCGATGCCACGGGATATTGAGTCCTTCCGTAAACTTGCAACGTTAGGGCAGCATTTGATTGACTTGCACCTCTTAAAAGCGTCGCGATTAGAGGTTGCTCCTACAGCACTAAGACATCGGTTTGAAGGGGAAGGCGATGCCGTTGTCTCAACACTTCGCTATGTAGGTGGACACATTCTGTGCTGCTATTTTCTAAATTTTGTTAAATTCTATGTGAAAATTGAAAAAAATGGTTGACAAACTATTGAATAGATGTTATAATATTAACGCTCACGACGCAAAATCGCTTTGGATGTCTCCTGTGTCTTTTATTTTAATTTAGCGTTGATTTCGGGGTGGCGAGTGTTTTTGCCCGTGTAGCACAGGCTTGCATAACTGCGAGGAAATTTTGGTAACAATTTATTTAAAATTGGTCTATATTGGTAGGTAGTTACCTTATGAGTTAATCGCATAGAATCGGCGCGTGAGCGTCGGTTAGAAAATCGGGGGTGGCAGTGGAATCTCGACGTAAATTTTTCAAATTTCTCGGTTGGGGGAATTTTACCGCAGCGTTGGCTTTGACCTTGGGACCCGGATTGGTTCGGTATCTATATCCGCGTGTGCTGTTTGAACCGTCTTCTATTTTTAAAGCAGGATTTCCAGCGGAATATCCGCTGGGCAGTGTTAGCGAGAAATTCAAAAAAGAGCCTTACGGCGTTTGGATCGTCCGAAAACAGGATGGTGAGTTCTACGTGCTCTTGACCATCTGTACACATCTCGGATGTACACCGCGTTGGCTCGGTTCTGAAAACAAATTCAAATGTCCCTGCCACGGTAGCGGTTTCGACCGAGAAGGCATTAATTACGAAGGCCCCGCACCACGTCCCCTTGAGCGCGTTAGAATTACGTTGGCAGAAGATGGACAGATAGAGATTGATAAGTCTGTGAAATTCTTAGGTGAGAAGGGGCAGTGGACTGACCCAGGCTCCTTTTTGAAGGTCTGAAGAAAGGAGAGCATTCGCACCTGGCTCCGATCAGGTAGAAAAGGCGTTTCTGAGATGTCGCATATCTCGAAAACGACTATAGCGCAACGCGCGCCTCGGAGCTTGCTATTAAAAATATGAACGAAGAACGTAAAGGGCTCAAAGAAAAGATTACGAATTCCGATATTTGGCGTTCTATTTTTCGCCACGGATACGAAAATACAGGGCGTCGTTATACTTTACAAATCCTCCAAAACGTCTGGCTGCATCTCCATCCTCCCCGGATCTCTCGCCATGCACTCAACTTCAGATTTACGTGGTGCATGGGGGGTATCACTTTCCTTATGTTCCTTGTAACTGCTGTCACGGGTGTGCTCCTGATGTTCTATTACCGCCCGACAGCCGAATATGCTTTCGCCGATGTACAGTACCTCGAATTTGATATCCCGTTCGGCATGCTCCTACGCAACATGCACCGATGGGCAGCACACGGCATGGTCATTTCGGTCATGTTACACATGTTCAGGGTCTTCCTGACGGGGTCGTATAAGAAGCCGCGAGAATTCAACTGGGCAGTCGGGGTCATCCTCTTACTCGTTACATTTTTCTTGAGTTTCACCGGATACCTACTGCCGTGGGACCAATTGGCTTTTTGGGCTGTGACTGTCGGCACAAACATGGCACGTGCTACCCCCGTTTTGGGACACGAAGGTCCGTTTGCGCCCAGCGAGATTACACAATCAAACGATGTTCGATTCGCACTATTGGCAGGCACAATCGTTGGACCCTCAACGCTTTTGAGGTTCTACATCTTACACTGCGTCGCGGTCCCGCTTTTGGCGAGTGCATTGATGGCACTCCATTTCTGGCGTGTACGTAAAGATGGAGGTATCTCCGGGCCGCTATAGACAAGATTGTGGAATGAATCTTTTTGCAGCGGAACGCGGTTTCTATTCGGACGGGTAAGGAACCCTATCTTTGAAGGAGCAGAAATAATATGGAGCATTTTATAGCACTGGTGACGAAACCCGATAATGTCCCTATTGTTGCTATTCTCTTTTTGATACCCTATTTTATATGGCTTTCATACCGACAGGCACGCCAGACAGATAAAGCCGGTGTACCATCGGATGCACATCTTAACGATAAGGTCTATGTCTGGCCGTATCTCTGCAGAAACGAGTTTGTTTGCGCAATTATCGTTATGCTCGTGTTAGGTGTCTGGTCAATTATGATTGATGCGCCACTTGAAGAACCGAGCGACCCGACGAAAACGCCGAACCCGTCTAAAGCACCCTGGTATTTCCTCGCCCTTCAAGAGATGCTCGTCTACTTCGATCCCTGGATCGCTGGTGTTGTACTCCCCGGTTTGATTGTCGCAGGTTTGATCGCGATACCTTACATTGACACAAACCCAAAGGGTAAGGGGTATTATACAATTAAAGAACGTCCATTCGCGCTCGCTGTCTTCTCCTTCGGGTTTATTGTTTTATGGATTGTTTTGATGGTCGTCGGGACATTCCTCAGGGGACCTGGATGGAACTTCTTCGCACCTTGGGAAGCATGGGATCCACACCTCGTCGTTCCGTTAACGAACGTAAATTTATCGTATCTTTTCGGGATCCGTGACGCGAATACTGCGAACTTTTTCGGGTTCGTCGTCGTCGCCGGTTATTTCGCACTCGGACCCATCGTCTATCTATGGAAGCATAAAACCAGCGATTTCTTGCAGGAGTTGGGTCTCGTTCGATATATCATCGTCTCGTTTCTATTTTTGACTATGCTCTCACTGCCGATAAAAATGATCTTGCGAATATTTTTTAAGGTGCAATACATCTGGGTGTCACCATGGTTCAACATTTAGCAGGTATGGCTCGCACGCGGGCAGTTTGTAGACAATGACATCATATCGTATCAATTGACATGGAGGTAGTAAAGTTCGTGCAGAACAAAAAAGAGATTACCGCTGAAAATAAATCGTATTCTGCTTTGTTCTTTATTTTGTCAGGACTGTTAGGACTTGTAACTCTCTGGGGATTCTGGAGTGAAATGATCACACGCCGTCCATGGAAACAGATCCAGCAGCAGTTCTATCAATATGAATATGACAAGACTTATGCGGAACTGGAAAAGGCAAAGTTGGTTTTGCCCGAACTCACCACGCCTCAAAAACCGGATGCTAAAGAATTAGGCGGATTGACGGAAGAGGTCAAGAAAGCTCAGGTCGCATTGGACGAAGCACTCCAGGAACGAAAATTCCGGCAGAGCGAATCCGACGCGATTAACTATAAGTATCAGCATAGCCTCCACGAAGCAAAAGGTAAACGCGATGAGACCGTTGACAAATGGGAAAAGAAACTCGCTGAACTTGAATCCAGCATTGAAGGCGAACTGACGGAGGCTGTCTTGATAGCGGAGGCAGCTTTCGCTGATGCTAACAAAGACTTGGCGCAATTCTATCAAGCCAATGACGACCCACAACTCGCCCTCAGCACCTACCTCATCGCACAGAAATATAACGCTACGGACCCTGAAATCCTTGGCGGTGTTGATGCTGCACAAGCATCCCTTCAAACACTACAAGCCGACAAAGCGAAATACGATGAAGTCGTACGTCTACAAGAAAAACTAAGTTCTGTCGGGGGTATCAAGCGAACTTTCCTCGGCAGTCTATTAGAGAACCCGTTCCGTCAAACCCGAAGCATTACACAATACTATCTTGAAGATTTTGATTATACCGCGGATCGGTGTGCGACATGCCATTTTTCTGCCGATAGAGCTGGATATGAGCAGTCCGCTCAAGAGACCTTTGAGATAGAAGGGGACGGCGAAAATCTAGTTGTACACCGCCTAAAACACGCAAGTATCAAGGTCGGTAGTGAAAATATCGTCATTGATGGGTTTGATGCTGAAGCAGACGAATATACACTCGAAGAAAACGGGACCCTCACCTTTAGCGATGTCGATGTCTTCGGTGAAGTCGAAATCTCTTATGACACCAGTTATCGGTCCGTCCTCCAGACGCATCCGCACCGAGATGTCCTTC
The DNA here is from genome assembly GCA_000406005.1 of Candidatus Poribacteria bacterium WGA-3G. Lineage (GTDB taxonomy): Bacteria > Poribacteria > WGA-4E > WGA-4E > WGA-3G > WGA-3G. The sequence goes on along the minus strand of ASZN01000002.1, from coordinate 53,584 downwards.
TCGCAAAACATCCGGTTGATAGATTCGGATGTACACCTTGCCACGGTGGACAAGGACAGGCGTTGACAGCGAAAGCAGCCCACGCACTAACGCATGCCGAATACTGGCTCAGCCCTGTACTCGGATTAGATGAACATACCGGCAGAACGTCCGAAGAAACCAAAGGATATATGGAGTCTAATTGTCGGCGTTGCCACGATGGTGTGATGATGTTAGATCACGGTGTTGATCCTAATACGGACCAACCCGTAGACTACGCACCGAATCTCACAAAAGGGTTAGCAACCTTTGAAGACCTCGGTTGCCACGGCTGCCATGCTGTAGAAGGCTATAGTGCTATCGATAATATTGCGAAAGTCGGTCCCTCACTTGCGAAAGTCGGCAGTAAGGTGAAAGATACCGCTTGGCTTGAGAGTTGGATCAAAAAACCGGATGCCTATCTGCCAAATGCAACAATGCCGAACTTCTTTCCCGCCGATGGTATGAGTCAAGTCGTCTACCTCAAAAACGGTGGAACGCGCACCGGTGTTGTCACAAAAACCGCCAACGGTATCGTGATTAAAACAGACGATGGAACCGAATATCCGTATCCGGATAGTTCTGTTGTTCGGATCGTCGATGAGGTGAAATCTATTGCAGCTTACCTCGCAACAATGAACGATACAAACCTCGATGAATCCTCAGAAAATTATTCGCAATCTGAACGTGCCATTAAAGCAGGTGAGGAGACCGTTAAAACCGTCGGTTGTCTGACATGTCATGCTGTGGACGGTTTAGGGAGCGATTTCGGGCCAGCACTCGATAGTGTCGGTGAGAAGGTCACACCGAATTACCTGCATCAGTGGATTAGCGATCCGAAGGCTTATGACCCTGATACCAGTATGCCGAGTTTGCGGTTAACTAACCGCGAAGTTGACAACGTCGTCGCTTATCTGATGAGTTTACAGAAAGCAACGCCTAACGCATCCGGTGAATCCATCGGTGAAGTTGATGCCGAGGAAGGCGAGGTGCTTGTTAGAACTTACGGATGCTTCGGTTGCCACGAGATTCCCGGTTTTGAAAACGAATCAAAAGTCGGGGCAGACCTCGGAGAATTCGGTGCCAAACTCGCTGACGAACTTGACTTTGGTGATACAGTAGACGTTGAACATAGTTGGACAGGTTGGACAATCGGTAAAATTACCGACCCACGACGCTATCAAACCCGACGTATTGTCTCTCGGATGCCTGTTTTCCAGATTGACGATGAACAGGCAAAAGCACTCGCCGTGCTGCTGAAGAGTTTCCAACCCGAACAATATCCGCTCAGTTATATCCATAACCGATCCGAGAAATTGAATCGCATTGATGCCGGTAGAAGACTCGTGAAAAAATATAATTGCAGCGGCTGCCACGAAATCGAAGGCACAGGTGGCGATTATCGAGACGTTATCATCGCACATGACGGACTCGGTGAGATGGTTGCCAAGCAATTCGCACCACCGCCCTTAAAATCGCAAGGGGCAAGAGTCTATCCAGATTGGTTGTTTGAATTCCTTAAAGAGCCGTCTGATATTCGCTATGGACTCAAAGTCCGGATGCCGACATTCGGCCTGTCTGATGATGAGGCGACAACGCTTGTTAAATACTTCTCCGCACTCGACGATGAGCCGTTCCCGTATGAAACGCTCGAAACGCCAACGCCGACGACTGCTGAATTGCGCGTCGGTAAGCAGATTTTTGACGAGCTCCAGTGTATCTCTTGCCACCCTTCACAGGGTGAAGTGATTCCTGAAGGCAGCGACAAAGCAGGACGCCCGGATCTCTCGTTGGCGAACGGACGACTCAAACCGGATTGGCTTATTGATTGGATGAAGGATCCGCAATCCTTCCAACCCGGAACGGCCATGCCACAAGCCTGGCCACTCGTCGGGGGACAATATATGGCAGTCGATGGATATGCTGGAAATGACGCTGAAAAACAGATCCAACTCGTCCGAGATTATCTCATCTCGTTGGGCCGTTGAACTATAGCCCCCTGGACATCCTTCCACTGCGTTTCGCGAGGGTATAGCTTGGAACGAAGTGGAAAGCGGATCTACGGAGATGAACGCGAAAACTACGTAACTACCTAACCGAACCGCAAGGAAATTTTAAAAAATATGAGACACCTTGCTGTTGTCATTGTCATGATTATTGTGTGGCTCAACGGTTTGATCTGGTTGGGTAGACAGGTCGATCCGAGTACGAAATATGCGACGGACATTGAATACAAGTACGCCCGATACTGTGCAGGGTGCCACGGAAACGATGGACAAGGTAACGGACGGATCGGTCGGTTCAAAAAATTGGATCCAGCGGATCTAACAGACAACAATCTCTGGGAGATGCACGACGACGAACAATTGCTGGATAGTATTAACGACGGAAAAGACGATATGCCAGCATTTCACTACTATCTCAATGATGAAGAACAACGTGAGATTCTCGACTATATTAAAGAGATGTTTCGTCCGTAGTGTCAATGAGGGGGTCCTTAAAAAGCGAATTTTAGGCGGAATTATCGAGTCTTCGTTACAGATACGATCTTCCAGTCGCGACTCTCACGAACTGCTGACAACTAAAAACTGAATTTCCTTGGATTTTCGGTCTTTTTATTTGCGTTCCCTATCTATGTGATGTTAATATATTACAAGATAAATTTAAACCAGAAAAGGAGAAAATAATCATGAAAACCGTAATGGCTCTGCTCGTTTTTGGGATGCTCGCAAGTGTTGCGTTCGCTGGCAATATTACCGGCACCGTCATGTATGAAGGTGATGCCCCGGAACGTCCAACACTAAAGGCTACCAAAGACCAGCATTGCGTTGACGCTGTAAACGGCACAAAATCCGAAGCACTCGTTGTCTCAAAAGGCAAAGGTATCAAGAACGTTGTTATTTATGCACGCGTTCGCGGCGCGGAAGTAGCCCTACCTGAGAAAAACCCTGTGATGGACCAGAAGAATTGCGCTTACTACCCACACGTACTTGCAATTCCTGTCGGGGCTACTGTGGACTTAACCTCTCAGGATCCAGTCGCACACAACGTTCATTCCTATGCACAGAAGAACAAGGCGAAGAACATTCAGATTCCGAAGCCGGGTCTAGTGATCCCTTATGAAATCACAAAAGCAGAACAGATTAAATTTACCTGCGACATCCACGATTGGATGACTGGCTATATCGTCGCTGTTCCTAACAACTTTTTCACCGTCACGGGTTACAAAGATGCCGAAGGCGAATGGCTCAGTTCGGATGCCTATGAAAAATCTGAAGATACGGGTAAATACACAATCGAAAATGTTCCTGCCGGTAGAGCCCGCGTCATTGCGTGGCACGAAGAACTCGGCACGGCAAATAAAACCGTTGAAGTTACCGCCGATGGTGATGTCAACGTCAACTTTACGAGTGCTGACTTTAAGAAAAAAGAATAGTTCACAGCAGATTCTATACAAACCGCCGCGGGTCGGTTAACACCCGCCTAAATCCAAAATAGAGAGGCGGCGTTCCTCCCTAAGATAATAGATAGACTCCGTATGCCGTTCACAACGGATGTCTAAATTGGGTTCCACGCCGGGATAATTGATGACGAAAATATCTAAAAAGAGACTCTATCTCGTACTTGGCTGTTTACTCGCTATTTATGTCGTGTTGGCTATCGCACCGGCGTTCGCACAGGACGTGACCGAGGCAGAATACCGAGAGTTCCCGAAAATCGGCAGCCGAAACGCAGCGTGGATTGCCGCACAACTCCACCTCTTATTCGGATCCTTTATTCTTGGTGTCCCGATGTTCGCTGTTATCATTGAATTCATCGGCTGGAGAACCAAGGACGCGCGATATGACCGGATGGCACAGGAGTTTATTAAACTCTGTATGGGCGCGTTTTCGACAACAGCCTTGCTCGGTGGTGTCCTCGTCTTTATCCTCATCTGGTGCTATCCGAAGGTGATGAGTAAACTCAGCGGCATATTCGGACCGACGATGATTTTTTATGTCGTCCTATTCTTCGGCGAAACCTTTACGCTCTACCTTTATTCCTACGGATGGGATAAAATGCAAGGGCGACATAAAGGGTGGCACCTCTTCCTCGGTGTTTTATTAAACGTGTGGGGCACCGCGATTATGTTCGTCTCTAACTCATGGTTGAGCTACCAGACGAGTCCAGCAACACAGCACGGCGTTCTGTCTGAGATGCGTAAGAAATCTTGGATGGAAGAGCAATTGGCTGCGGATCCGTCACTCACCCCGGAAACCGTTATGGAGGGTGTTACAGACCATTCAACGATACCGCTCCACAACGAGACAACAGGTGAGTTCATGGGAACCGTTTGGGACGCTGTCAACAATTTTACGTGGATGCCGATTAATATCCATCGACTCGTCGGGAATATCGCCTTCGGCGGCTCTATTGTCGCAGCTTACGCCGCATTCCGATTCCTCGTTGCCAAGACGAAAGAAGACAAAGCGCACTACGATTGGATGGGGTATACCGGAAACTTCATCGCTCTCTGTGGACTTATCCCGCTGCCTTTCCTCGGTTATTGGCTCGGTAGAGAAATCTACATGTTCAATAACACGATGGGGATCAACATGATGGGGAGTCTCTTCTCTTGGCTGTTTATCATTCAAGCGGTGATGATCGGTGTCCTATTCATCGGCGCGAACTACTATCTCTGGTCCGGTATGGGGCGCATTGAGGGCGCGGAAATTTATGCACGCTACCGTCCGTATATGATTACGATTATCATCCTCTGTGTCGCTGTCTGGATGACACCGCGAACCCTCTCTAAAATCTCAAGTGCCAGTGAACTGAGCGCAATGGGCGGTGCAAACCATCCACACCTCGGACTGTTCGGATTAATGACTGCCAAAAATACTGTGGTTAACATCATTATCCTTACCACTTTCTTGAGTTTTCTATTCTATCGGCGTTCAGGAAAAACACCTACAGTCAGTTGGGGAAAGGTCGGAAACGTAGCGATTTCCTCAATCTTCTTTTTCTCAACTGTCGCAATTGTGGTGATTGGTATCGTCGGGTTTAGCGTTCCAACGGATTTGCGCGTCAATATCCTAACCCCGTATCAGGTGCTCATCGCGCTTGCTGTTATGGCGGTTGTCACTATCGTTGACATCTTCATGTACCGCAAAGCCACGACATCTGGTGCCATTAACTGGGGCGAGATGACAGACCGCTCGCAATACGTTTTGATCCTCATCGCCATTACCTTCACATCGCTTATGGGACTCATGGGATATGCACGTTCAGGACTCAGAGAGGCGTGGCACATCTTCGGTGTCATGCAGGATACGTCCGTTGACGCATTTACACCACTGCTCAGTGAAGCGGTGAACATGGTAGCCATTATTATGGTAGCCTTCTTCGCGCTCGTCGGGTTTATCTTCTGGCTCGGCTTGTGGGGTGAAAAGAAAAAACAAGCGGCAGCGGCACCTGTGGAAGCGGAAGTTGCTGTGGAGAGCGATGATTAGCGTGAAAGAATGAATTTGGAAAAGGTATCCTATCGGTTTATAGCGTCCAGAACGCATGATCACAACCTCACACGCGAGCGCGTGATCGAGTTACTAATGAATTTTCTAACATTTTTGGCTTATGTTGTCAAGGAAAAAGAGCACGCCTACATCCCCAACCTAAAAAATTGGATTTTGGCGTGAAGAGTGATAAAATGTCAAAGAGCACGCTCATAAAAATCGCAAGTCTAATTTTAATGGTGGTGAGTTTCATCGCCTATATTGCTGGCGCATCTGCATTCCCGATCGCCTCGGAGAATCTGCTACCTTGGTCGGCATGGTTCCTCATCGCGGTAATCGTAAACATTATAGTGTGGTCCAACGTTGTCAAACTGCTGACTTTTTCGCTTGCTGTGATATGGTTCTACGCTTTTGTCGCTGGACTGGTCCCAGAAAGTTCCACAGCAGTGAATTTAACCGAACTTGATTGGAGCGACCCGGACGCTGTTGCTGAACAGGGGGCATTGGTCTTTAATGGGAAAGGACAGTGTGCCGCATGTCATACTGTTGATACCTCTGCACCGCCGGGGAGATGTCCCGACTTGACAGACATCGGTGTTAACGCTGCAACCCGTGTACCCGGTATGGATGCGAAATCCTATTTGATTGAATCCATGTATCAACCGGCGAACTTTCTTGTCCCCGGCTACGGCAAGATTATGCCAGAGGTGTGGAAGGCTCCTATTAATCTTTCAAAATTGGAGATTGAAGCAGTCATCGCTTATCTTCAGAGTCTAGGCGGCGAAATTGACCCCACACCGTTTGATGAACCTATAGATAGAGCGGACGTAGGGACGACTGCTGAAGCACTCCCACCTCTGCTTACGGGTGACTCAGAACTCGGCAAAAAGGTTTTTGTGGATGCCGCGTGTATCTCATGCCACGCCGTGACGGGTATAGAGAGTCCCGCTGCCGGTGAAACAAATGAAGATTTTGAAGTCGTTACCGCACCAGACCTCTCCGAAATCGCAGCCTTTAACGACATGCGTTACCTTGAAGAATCGATCCTGCTACCCGCTGCACAGATTGTTAGCGGGTATGGTGCCGTTACCGTTCGTGCCAAAGGAACGACCTTCCAAGGAACACTCGTCTCGCAAGACACCGAAAAAATTGTTGTCCGCACCAAAGCTGCTGACGGAACAGAAGAGGAACATACGATTTTACTCACTGAAATCGATGACGAGCCGATTGAAGAACTCACAAACCTACAGGCGAGAGGTTATTTTACACTGACGCTAACGCCTACCGATGCCGAGGCACCCGTAACAGGAGAGATCGTTTCGGAAACCGATGAAACCGTGACGCTCAAGGTCGGCGACGAAAATAAAAGTTTTTCTAAAACGGATGTAAAGAGTCAGATGACCGTTATCATTTTCGATGGCGATGAAATTGTGGGTGACCATGTTTCAGGAACGATGGACGACGATGAGATCGTTTTAATGGTGGACGGAAGTGAAGAGATGTTTGATACCTTCGATCTTGAGGAAGCTACCATGACCCGTGCGCGTGGGAAGAAACTCCTTGTCACATCACCGATGCCTGAAAACTTCCCAATAATCTTATCTGTGGCGGATATGACCAATCTACTCTCTTTTTTAAGGACACTCACCGGTGCAACCGCAGAGGCAGTACCGGAAGAGGCAGCTGAGGTACCGGCGGAATAACAGACAAAGAATAGTCTAAAAAATAGAAAACTTAGCCTGTAATGTAATGGAAGGGTTTTGCTTGGGTGTTTTTTCAGATATACGTCAGGGAACGTCAAACCCTGAACCCACCTGACCGAACCGCAAGGAAAATTAAAAGAATGAAAAAGTTGTCGCTTTTCACAATATGTCTCATAATTCTGATCGGGTCTTGGGTCTTCCTGGAATTCGTCGTGGGCGGCGTCATTTCAGTACCGATACCCAATAGCGTGATTGCGATGTACATGGGGTTAATTGTAATCGCTATCTTGGTGCATATCTCCGTTGAGGACTCGCAGTTCCGTGAATTTTTACGTCCTATTCACGAAACACTCGTGGACGACAGACGACGTATCCACCGCCGAGTTCTTGTGGTGTTAATCCCGCTCTTTCTGCTCGGTTATACCTACTCGATTATTGCACAGCGTGCGAATCCACCGGGAAGCCCGCGCGACGCACACCCATCACCGCCGCTTGAATTGACTTACAAAGATGAGGTCATCGGCACGATGCAAGATGTCGTTAACCCGTACCGGCACTACGAAAAAGATGATCCCGAGGCGTTCAAAGCACATGTTGAAAATGGCAGACGCGTCTATCATCAGAATTGTTTTGTCTGCCACGGAGACCATTTAGATGGACAGGGGCATTTTGCACCCTATCTTCAACCGCTACCGGCTAATTTCCAAGACCCAGGCATTATTCCGAACTTCCAAGAATCGTTCTTTTTTTGGAGAATTGCCAAGGGCGGTCCAGGATTACCAGCAGCCGGGACACCCTGGGATTCAGCGATGCCTATCTGGGAAGACTACCTGACAGAAGAAGAAATTTGGGACGTTATCCTGTTTTTATCTGAGTACACCGGTTATCAACCACGAACCTTTGGGGAGGCACACTAATGAAAATCAGAACAATTGCTCTCCTATTTATCCTATTTGGAACGCTGGTCTTGGTTAGCCTTATGTACGCACAAAACGCACCAGAGGCTTCCGAAAGAGGAAAAGAGGTTTATGAAAATTCCTGTGCACACTGCCACGGTGTTGAAGGTAGAGGCGACGGCTCCGCCGCTGAGAACCTCCTCCCAAGACCGAGGGATTTCACACGCGGTTTGTATAAAATCCGGTCTACAGAAACTGGGCAACTCCCAACAGATCAAGACCTGTTTGACATCATCACCGAAGGGATGCCCGGCTCATCTATGCCGGGTTGGGAAACTGCCTTGTCTGCAAATGACCGCTGGGAAGTGGTCGCGTATATCAAAACCTTCCACGCAGGATTTAAAGAAAATGAAAACCCACCAAAACAGATTACCTTGGAAGGAAAAATACCTTACTCCGAACAGAGCGTCGAAACGGGGAAGGAACTTTATGTTGAACTCGGTTGTGTTGAGTGCCACGGAAATGTCGGACGCGGCGATGGTACCTCCGCACCAACACTAACGGATAGTTGGGGATTCCAGACCTGGCCCGCAAATCTCACGCAAGGTTGGACATTCCGAGGCGGTTTTGACACCGAAGACATCTTTAAACGATTTATCGGTGGCATCGCTGGTTCACCAATGCCTGCGTTTGAAGGCGATAGTTTCCTGAATTTTGGGTTAACGACTGAGGAATCCAAACGTCTCATCGAATTGGAAAATAAGGACGAGATGACAGAGGCGGAAGAAGAGGAATCTGGACAATTTTACGAGAAAATGGATGCCGCTGTTGACATCGCACTCACCATCAAGGAAGGTGGTGAGGTCAGTGCAGATGATATACAGACTTATAATGACGCAATGAAAATCGTCTATGAAAAGAGTTGGCATCTGACGAACTATGTGAAGTCGCTTATGCCTGAAAAACGTCCTGAAGCGGCTATTGGCAATAACGTACTACGTTCGCAGTATGTTCAAGGCGCATTACCTGCTTTAGATGCTGCTGCTTGGGAAACGTTTGAAGCCGGATACTTCCCGCTCGTTGGACAGGTGGTCATTGAGCCTCGGCAGTTTAACCCGACAATTGATGGCGTACACGTCAAATCGTTTTACAATGATACAGAGGTCGCCTTCCTCTTCGTCTGGGACGACCGGACACATACAACCGGCGACGAAACGGATGAAACAACCGGGAAACCGCTTGAGGATGCATTGGCAGTTCAATTTCCTGTTAAGGTGCCACAAGGCCCGACGGCTCCGAAACCGTATTTCTTATGGGGCGGTAGACTTCCGGTCTATCTCTGGCACTGGAAAGCCTCGACACCTGAACAGGTGACTGAACTCACGGCTAAGGGTATCAACAACGCCGAAACTCAGGAAGCACAAGGCGAACTTCAAGTACAGAGCACCTACGCAGATGGACAATACAAATTGTGGGTAAAACGTGCCTTGAAAACGGAGGACAAAAAAGATTTGCAACTTGAACCGGGTGTTTTTGTCCCCATCGCTTTCTCTGCTTGGGATGGTTCCAACGGGGATGTTGACACAAAGCGGACGATGACGAGCTGGTATGCTTTTACCCTTGAACCTGTCCCGTCTTCGAGACGGTTCGTTTATCCGCCGATAATCGCGATTCTCTCGGTCGGATTGCTCTTCGGTCTACGAGCGTTCGTACAACGCAGAAATACAGAAGATGTGTAAAAATATGAATCAAATGGCATTTTAACTGAAAACTGACAACCGATAACTGATAACTCTTAAAGGAGACAAAAATGAAAACCTATTTGTTGGCAAGTCTCACCCTCCTTCTCGTGTGCTGCTACGTTGGTATCGTTGGTATCACCTTCGCTGCTGACTCTGATGCAGGTGAAATGGAAATGTTAGTATTTCCTGAAAAGTATAAACCTATGGCAGTGAACAATGGTGGCATGATTAGCGGCATGGTGAAGTTTGAAGGCGACAAACCTGAAATGAAAATGCTCGAAGTCACCAAAGATGTTGAGGTCTGTGGTGTTACCGAAAAATACGATGAATCTGTTGTCGTCGGTGAAGACAACGCACTAAAAAATACAATCGTCTATCTTATTGACATTACTGAAGGCAAGGATTTTGACAAAGACGCGAAATTGGAAATCGACCAAAAGGGCTGCAAATTCACGCCGCATGTCCAGATTGTTCCGGTCGGTACCCGATTAACGATGCTCAATACCGATAGAGTTAATCACAACGTCCATATCTTCAGTAACATCAACACACCGGTTAACAAGCAGCAGACCAAGAACCGTAGGAAAATGCCGCTGGCTGGTGTGAAGAAAGCCGAAGGACCTGTGTCCGTCAAATGTGATATTCACGGCTGGATGTCCGCTTGGATCGCTTATGTACCGCATCCGTATTTCGCTGTAACCAACGAAAAAGGTGAATTCACACTTGAAGATGTCCCCGCAGGCGAATATAAACTCGGGTATTGGCATGAAGCCTGTGGCACGAACAGTGCGTCACCTGTTACGGTTACGGTAGAGGCTGGCGGCACGGTTACACAAGAATTCACGCTGAAACTTAAGTAAGATGGTCGTACACAATTTTCAAACTTTTTATAGGCGCGGTTTGTAACCGCGCCCTCTTTAACAGTGGAAAACAGGCTTGAAGTAGAAAATCTTTCCTATGCTTATCCAGAACGACGCGCACTTGACAATGTCAGTTTGAGCGTCTCATGCGGTGAGATTTTCGGACTCCTCGGACCAAACGGAAGTGGGAAAACAACCCTTTTTAAAATCTTATCGACGCTGATGCGGATAACTTCGGGCACTGTTCATATCCTCGGATATAACTTAGCTACTGAAGGGAGAATGATTCGGGATTTCTTAGGGGTCGTTTTTCAGCACCCAGGATTAGATGGTAAACTTACCATCGTTGAGAACTTGCGCCATCACGGTCATCTTTACGGTCTCTCTGGTAAAGTGCTGCAGCGCCGGATTTCGGAACTCCTTGAATGTTTTGGCGTTTCCGATAGAGCCAAAGAACGTGTAGAAATCCTATCCGGAGGTTTACAAAGACGCGTTGAAATCGCGAAATCACTCCTGCATTCCCCGCGTGTGCTTTTGCTTGATGAACCTACGAGTGGCTTGGATATAACCGCACGCCAACAACTCAACGATTATCTCGGTGTGCTTGCACAGACAGAAGATATTCTTGTATTCATGACAACACACCTCTTAGAAGATGCCGAAACGTGTGATCGGGTCGGGATATTGGATGTCGGTAGGTTAGTCGCACTCGGAGAACCTGACGAACTCAAAGCAGAAGTCGGGGGCGATGTGATCCTTATAGAGAGTACCAACAGCGATACCCTCGGCACTGCTATTACGGAGTGGTGCGGCGTTTCAACGGTATTAACAGATAACGGACTACGCCTTGAATGTGAACATGGACATGAGTTTGTTCGAGACGTGGTCGCCGAATTTCCTGATGAAATCCAGTCTGTACGCTTCGGGAAACCGACGCTCGCAGATGTGTTCATGAAATTGACAGGAAACCCATTCGTGGAGAGGGAGGATACGGAGAATTAAAGAGAACTAAGACTGCAAGCCCGTAATGTAATGGAGGGCGGATCTACGGGGAGGCGGGTGTAGGTTTAATGTCTCTCAACGAACCGCAAGGAACATTAAAAGTTTGTTACCGATTACAACGATATGGTGGCGCGAAATCATCAGGTTCTATCGGCAACGGAGCCGGCTCTTCAGTGCTATCGCACAACCTCTGGTATTTTGGCTCCTCATCGGCAGTGGATTAAGTGCCTCGTTTCAACCCGCTGGCGCATCGGGCGAAACCGGATATATGACGTACTTTTATCCCGGCATCGTCGTTTTAGTCTTGCTTTTTACGTCTATTTTCGCTACAATCTCTGTCGTGAATGATCGACGCGAAGGATTTTTGCAGAGTATACTCGTCGCACCTGTACCACGGTGGCAGATCGTCCTTGCACAGGCGTTGGGTGGAACAACACTCGCGCTCTTACAAGGACTACTACTGCTACTCCTCGCACCAACTATAGGCATTCGGTTTGGTGTGACATCACTCTTACTTTCGATCGGTGTAATGACGCTTCTGGCGTTCGGTCTCACAAACCTTGGACTCCTCATCGCGTGGCGGATGGATTCTACACAAGGGTTTCACGCGATTATGAATCTTTTGCTGATTCCGATTTGGCTACTTTCGGGCGCGTTTTTCCCGAGTACAGGTGTACCGGGTTGGTTAGCATGGGCAATGAAGTTCAATCCGTTAACGTATGGGCTTGCAGTTTTTCGACACAGCCTCTACCTTGACACCACGACAAAAGCATTTGGCGAAGGTCCATCTTGGGCACTTTCTATGCTGATTACCGGCCTCTTTTGTGCTTTGGCTTACGTAGGCGCGACGTTTACCGCATCTGCACAAGCCAATTAGACTTGTTAAAAACAAAAACTTTATCTGCGTTTCTCGTCTATAATAAGCGAAACGCACTGTTAAGGAGGATTTGATGCTTCCATGGCTACCTGAGAACATATCAACGTACGGGCAAGGCGTTGATAACCTCTTTTACGCAATTTTTTACATTACAATCACTGTGCTAATCCTTGTGATGGCAACCCTGATTGTGTTCTTGATTAAATATCGCTATCAGGAAGGGAAGAAGGCAACCTACATTGAAGGTAGCACAACCTTAGAGATTGTCTGGACAGCCGCAACGACGGTGATTGTCTTTGTTCTTGCTATGTTCAGCTACCCACAGTGGAACAATATTAAATCACCTACACATTTTCCTGAGAATCCAGATGTTGTCGTCCAAGTCAGTGGGAAACAGTTTAACTGGGATATGACATATCCGGGACCCGATAACGAATTCGAGACGGACGATGACCTGACATTGGAAAATGAACTACATGTACCTATCAACTCGGTCGTACATATCCGGTTAACCTCCATAGATGTCATTCACAGCTTCTTTGTCCGAGAATTAAGACTTAAACAAGACGCATTGCCCAACAGATTTATCGATGTTTGGTTTGAGGCGATAAAGGCAGGACGCTATGAAATTCCGTGTGCTGAACTCTGTGGGTTCGGACACTCTGGGATGCTCGGCTACCTTAATGTGCATACACAAGCAGACTACGATGCTTGGGTGCAAGAAAGATGGCCTCAGTAGGCTCAAGGAGGAGAATAAAGATGCACGATAACGAACATACAGAACATCATCACGAAGAAAGTTTTCTAAGTAAATATATCTTTTCGCTCGACCACAAGATGATCGGTAAGCAGTTCCTTATTTACGGACTGATTATGTTTTTCCTCGGCGGCGGGCTCGCACTGCTTTTTAGGTGGCAACTCGCATATCCTGAAAGACCGTTACCCATTATCGGCGCATCCGAACAATACATGGAAGAAGGTGAAGTCGTCACCGGTGCCGACGAGATGTGGGAACGCATCTACGAATCCGAAAAAGAAGAATGGCTCGAAGTAAATATGCCAAACGGGGTCGTTGAACCCGCATTTTACAACATGCTCTTTACGATGCATGCCACCGTTATGGTGTTCTTCGTCGTCGTACCGCTCTTGGTCGGTGCTTTCGGGAATTTCCTAATTCCGTTGATGATTGGGACACGCGATATGGCGTTTCCGATCCTAAACATGCTCTCATTTTGGTTTGCTGTCCTCGCAGCGATTATCATGGTCGTTGGGTTCTTTGTACCCGGCGGACACGCCGCAGCAGGATGGACAGGCTATACACCGCTTTCGGCAGACCCGCAGTGGACAGGCGTCGGATCAGGACAAATCCTCTGGGGACTTAGCCTGTTTGTTCAAGGACTTTCTTCTCTCGTCGGGTCTATTAACTACATCACGACGATTATCAATATGCGGGCACCAGGAATGACGTTCTTCCGAATGCCGTTGGTCATCTGGTCGCTTTTCATCGTTGCAATCCTTTTGCTACTCGCTTTCCCGGTCCTGTCCTCTGCAATTGTGCTCCTCGTCTTTGATAGGCTTGCCGGAACAACGTTCTTCACTGCGACAGCGGAAGGTGGCGGAGATCCGCTGCTCTGGCAACACCTATTCTGGTTCTTCGGACACCCAGAAGTCTATATCCTTATCTTGCCCGGTATGGGTATCGCTTCCGAATTGATCCCTGTCTTTTCACGGAAACCGATCTTCGGCTATCGCTCCATGGTCTACGCAATGATCGCTATCGCATTTTTGGGGTGGGTCGTCTGGGGGCACCACATGTTCCAAAGCGGGATGCGTCCCGGTATGGGGTCGATATTCATGACAACCACCATGCTCATCGCAGTACCTTCAGCCATTAAGACGTTTAACTGGCTAGGGACAATGTTCCGAGGGTCTATCCGATTTACAACGCCGATGCTTCACGGTATCGTTTTCGTTTCGATGTTTGTGATTGGCGGACTCAGCGGTATCTACATGGCAAATACGCCGGTCGACATTTACTTCCACGATACCTACTACATTGTGGCGCATATTCACTACGTCGTGTTCGGTGGAAGTCTATTCGCTATTTTCGGTGGCATCATCTTCTGGTTCCCGAAAATGTACGGACGCTATATGAACGATACCTTATCCAAAATTCATTTCTGGTTGACGTTCATCGCGTTCAACTGCACCTTCTTCCCGATGCATATTCTCGGGGTCGGTGGACACATGCGGCGAATCTCTAACCCGCTGCAGTATGAGTTCCTCCAACAGTTTGAAGGCATGAATATCTTTATCACAATGAGTGCGTTCACACTCGGTTTCGCACAATTGATACTCGTCTTCAACTTCTTCTGGAGCATATACAAAGGTAAAGTTGCTGAACAGAATCCGTGGCACGTCAATACGTTGGAATGGGAAGCACCGACACCTGTACCGCATGGCAACTTCGATCAAATTCCAACTGTCTACCGCGGTCCCTATGAATATAGTGTACCAGGCGAAGAATCTGATTGGATTCCGCAGACACAACCTGAACACGCACCCGCAACAGGCGGAGACTAAGATTGAGGAAGAGTGGATGGAAGGATGGGAACCCAATCTTCCAACCTTCCAACCAAAATCTTCCAGC
The DNA here is from genome assembly GCA_000406005.1 of Candidatus Poribacteria bacterium WGA-3G. Taxonomy (GTDB): domain Bacteria; phylum Poribacteria; class WGA-4E; order WGA-4E; family WGA-3G; genus WGA-3G. Next base: position 38,344 of record ASZN01000002.1, on the reverse strand, counting down.
CTTCCAGGCTTTTCGTCTCTGTTTTTTTTTGGAAATTTGGCATGCAGCAATACACAAGTTATAGTCCATGGCTACACAGAACGGCACGCCTCACCGCAGGCGCGACGTTCTTGTTGATTGTCATCGGCGGAGTTGTAACAAGCACGGACTCCGGATTGGCGGTACCTGATTGGCCAACAACCTTCGGGTACAATATGTTTCTCTATCCGCTATCAGAGATGGTGGGCGGTATCCTATATGAACATAGCCATCGACTCATGGGGTCCCTCGTCGGAATGTTGACAATCGCTCTTTTCGTCTTGATATTGGTAAGAGATTCACGCAAATGGCTAAAGTGGCTCGGACTCGCTGCCTTGATCGCTGTGATTGTACAAGGTGTACTCGGTGGACTTCGGGTTACGCAAATTAACCGCAACTTCGCAATCGTCCACGCCTGTCTGGCGCAAGCGTTTTTCGCACTCCTCTGTGGCATCGCTTGGTTCACCTCGCGAGATTGGTGGCAGGATATGTCTACAACTACAGGCGAGACGGCACGGAAGTTGCACCGCTTAAGCCTGATTACGACGTGCCTCATCTATGTACAACTTATCTTTGGTGCGATTCTGCGGCATACCGGGAGCAGGCTCGACGCACATCTACTTTTCGCTTTCTTGGTCGCGCTGCATATCTTTTTATTGGCAAGACGTATCTTAATGATAAACGGTGAAGCAGAGAGGATCGGGCAATCGATGCCTTTGCGACTCCTCGGCTTGCTTGTTGTTCAGTTGATGCTCGGCACCGGAGCGTTTTTTGCAAGATTAACGGCGTTCGGCGAGACATTCGCAACAGCACTTACCGTCACAATTACCACTGCACACGTCGCAGTCGGCGCACTCATGTTGGTGAGCAGCTTTGTGCTTACCTTGAAAATCTACCGGTTCACTGATGCATCGGTAGGTGTTGAGGCACCTGCAAGTGGCGCGTTGGCTACGGAATGAGATGAACATCATGCGTTCAACAACAGTTACCTTACCAGACAGCACGGATACAGCAAATCCACCGTCGAAGCACGCTGTTTTCGTACAGCGCGCCGCTGACTATGTCGAACTCGTCAAGCCACGTTTGGTTGTGATGATCCTCATTACGACCGCCGCAGGTTTCTATCTCGGCGCACAACAGACAGTGGATTGGATGCTCTGTTTGCATACCATGATCGGTGCCGGGCTGACCGCAGCTGGGGTATTAGGGCTTAATCAATACCTTGAACGTGATGCAGATGCAAAGATGAAACGGACACAGGACAGACCGCTTCCGGGTGGAAGAATGCGTCCATTGGAAGCACTGCTCGTCGGCGCTGTTCTCACGGGCGGCGGTATGCTTTACCTGACCTTCATCGTCAATACCTTGAGCGGGTTCATCATTTCGTTGATAGTCGTGAGTTATCTATTTCTCTATACACCGCTGAAGCGAAAGACTTCTCTGTGTACGCTAATGGGTGCTGTACCGGGCGCGCTCCCACCTGTTGTCGGATGGGTCGCAGCGCGTGGCACCTTAACACGTGAAGCGTGGGTGTTATTCGCGATACTCTTCTTGTGGCAGTTGCCCCATTCACTCGCAATCGCCTACATCTATCGCGAAGACTACGCAAAAGCCGGGTTCCGTCTATTACCGGTTATACATCCAGATGGCGCAAGCACGTGTCGCCAAATTGTGGTTAATTGTGTCGCACTTTTCGGTATAGGCTTGTTACCGACATGGTACAACATCGCCGGTAGCGTCTATTTCTTCACAGCACTATTGGCGGGAGGCGCGTTCCTCGCAATCGGGATTTATTTGGCGCGTACACGTTCGATGCAGGCGGCACGCTATCTATTATACGCCTCGTTGCTCTATCTACCGTTGGTATTTATTACTATGGCGTTGGACAAAATTTGATGAGGAACCTGAAAATCATGAATGCACCAGAGCATCGCAAGCGAAATCTCCGCCTCGGTATTATCTTATCGCTGTTGTTTGTTGTCTTGTCTATTATCGCAACAACGATAATGATTACAGGACGCAAAGTACCTCCTGCTGTTGAAGGCACAATCGAGAGCGTTAAAACGCCAGTTTTGTGGTTCGTCGGGTTTTTCCTTGTTGTCGTGGCAATCGTTGAGATTGTCCTTCGGGTTATAAAAAGCAGAGTACGTGAAAATGGCACAGAATAACGTTGATGTTCGTGAACGTCCACCTTTGAGTAACGCGCGATTGGCGATATTAGTTCTGCTCGGTGCAGAGACGATGCTGTTTTCGGGGCTTATCGGCGCATTTCTTGTGTTTCGCGTCGGGAACGTCACCTGGCCCCCACCATCGCATATCGGGATTGAACTTCCACGTGTCGTAACCGGCATCAATACTGCTTTACTTCTCATCAGCGGTTACACAATGTTTCAAGCGTGGCGCGCAATCCAGAAAAACAAAGTAAAGCAGCTCCGTAATTGGCTCTTAATCACAGGGGGACTTGGACTGCTCTTTCTCGGTATACAGGGAAGTGAATGGGTCCAACTCATTCGCAAAGGACTGACACTCCAATCCGGGGTCTATGGCGGTATATTTTATGTGCTGATCGGATGCCACGCCCTTCATGTACTCAGTGCTGTTATCTGGTTGTTCACGGTCCTCGGTATGGCGATGGCTGGACGGTTCTCAGCAGAACGTTACACCGGTGTTGATACCTGTACAATCTATTGGATTTTTGTTGTCGCACTTTGGCCAATTCTCTACGTATTGGTTTATCTTTCGTAAGGTTTACACACCTCTTGCGGGGTTTTTGCTTAGGTGTTTCTTGAGGGTTTGTAACCCCGTTTGTAGTGCATGAAAGGAATGGTTTCAGAATGTCCAGATTTTTTTTATGGGTTACCCTCTTGATAGTCGTTATGCTCATCGTACCGTCATATCTTGAGGCGTGTCCGGCTTGTAAAACACTTGATGATCCTATCGGTAAAGGCTTTAATTTCAGTATCCTCTTTATGATGGCAATGCCATTTGTGGTTTTCACAGTCATCGGTGGCACAGTTTTCTGGCATTACCGGCGCGCAAGCAGAAAACCGATGGATTAAGAAGCCATCAATCAAAATAGTTGTCAGTCCTTAGTTATCTGTTATCGGCTTTATGGCTACCAGCGAAAGTAGCCATCAGCTGGCGATTTTCAGTTATCAGTAAAGCAGAACAATAGAAAAAGCACGTAGCTTGGAATGAAATGGAAAGCGGATATACGGGAAGGAACATAAAAGTTCTAACCCACTTGAACGAACCGCAAGGAAAATTAGAAAAACGAATAAAGGAGTTTAAATATAGTGGAACACGCTACGACTTTAGACCACACTGAAGACGTATACGAACCTTCGCTTACACCCGATAGCCTCGGTAAGCTCGGCATGTGGGTTTTCCTCGTCGGGGATACCATGTCATTTGGCGCATTGCTGGCGGCTTATGCGGCGCTCCGAGCGGGTGCAGGCGCAATCGGTTGGGCACCCCCCGACGCAATCCTCGGCATTAACCTAACAGCCTTTATGACATTCCTGTTGATATGCAGTAGTGTCACGATGGTAAAAGCACTGGAGTCTATTCAGAACGGTAATGTTTCGCGCATGTGCCTGTTCCTTGGACTCACAATCGCAGGAGGTATCATATTTCTCGGACTACAGGCTTATGAATGGTATCAGCTGATTCACCATGGGTTGACACTTACGGGTATCCCCGACCACGGATCATACGGTGCCTTGAAAGGTCAAGCGATTAGCGGATCAACGCTCTTCGGGCCGACTTTCTACGCGATTACCGGTTTCCACGGATTGCACGTGACAGGTGGTGTGATTTATCTCGCTGTTATCTTGATACACGGCTTGCGAGGCAGGTATACCGCCGAGTTTAACCACGAAGTAGAAATCGTCGGACTCTATTGGCACTTCGTTGACCTTATCTGGATTATGGTCTTCACCTTCATTTATCTATTGTAGGAGGATATGGAAATGGCAGAAAACGGACACAAAGAGCATCCGAAATACATGAATATCTTCTGGTGGCTCTTGGGACTGACAGTCGCTGAGGTTTTGGTTGTGATACCCGATTTCCCTATAGTACTCAAAGCCATCTTGCTTATCGGCATGGCATGTTCTAAAGCTATTTTGGTCGCTAACTATTTCATGCACCTGAAATTTGAAAGGAAAACATTGGCAGCTATCGTGATAACGCCTTTTATTATTTGCGTTTTTCTCGTTATTATGCTGATGCCTGACCTCACATTAGACACGCGAATCCACAACATCGAAAAACCGGCGGCAGAAGTCGTTGATACATCGTCCCATTAGTAGTGAAACCCAACGTTTTAGTAATCATAGAACAACGTGAACTTGGTAAAAAAGATGTCGGAATCCTCGAATACCAACAGCCAAAAGCAAAGGATTGACAAAAGCACCCTCATCTGGGTCGGACTCGGTGGCATCATCATCGCTATCGCAGGGCTTAACTTGTGGTCAGCATTTGATGTGAAGCCACAGGTATCGCCTAAGATAGTTGAAGCCAGCGTACCGGATTTTAGGTTGACGAACCAGCAAGGACAGTCGTTAAGCCTGTCCAATATGGCGGGTAAAATTTGGGTTGCTGACTTCATCTTCACCAATTGCCCGACGATCTGTCCAGCGATGACACAGGAGATGGCGCGCCTACAATCCGAATTTGTTACGGATCCTGTCTATTTCGTCTCGTTCTCCGTGGACCCAGAACGCGATACCGTAGATGCACTCTCGCGCTACGCAACGGCTTACGGTGCTGACGATAGACGCTGGCACTTTCTCACGGGTGAGAAGGCTTCCATTTACCAATTAGCCGAACACGGGTTTAGTTTAGGTGCGGGGCACAACAGCGGAGGAATACTCCATAGCACACGTTTTGTTCTCATTACACCCGATCGTAAAATTTATGGGCACTACGATAGCCGGAGCAAACCCGCAATGCTCCGCCTACGGCGAGATGTCAAAGCACTCCTGAAAAAATGAGAGACTTTGACCTGAATCTCCTAATATCTTTCGCGGCTTTTGTAATTCACTTCACATTCGGATTTTTTCGTGGACGGTTTAAGAGGTTCAGCCGACCGTGGAGCAGATGCCTCTACATACCTATTGTTATTAATATCGTCGTCCGTCGTTTTATTCTCAATTGGGGATGGCAGACCGCGATGGTTTACCTATGGCCAGCGACACTCATTGCGCACATACTTGGCGGTTTTCTCGGATCTCGTTATAAGCAACAGAAATCGGATTATAACTAAAAAGGAAGCCCTCGGATTTAGGCGTGGGAGTTTTAAAAACGGAGAATTGAATTATGCTGAAATTTCAGATAGCCTTAACCTTAATGTTAATCGCTTGTGTCATGTTCATATCCTGTGACAGAATATCGAAAATATTAGAACCCCCTACGACAGTTGACGACGAGGGGCCTACAGAAGAAACAATGAGTGTTATGGTAGATCCTGCTATGGTAGAAGCCTTAGCAACCTATAAATCGTGGCGATATGGACAACCTTTACCGACACCGCCGGCTACGTTCACAGAACCCAAGGACAGTGGCAGCGCACACGGTTTAGGGGACCGTACCGTTTACATCAATGCGACCGACCATCGATTTTACTTCACTCTTTTGGGGGCCGTTGATGCCGGCACCCCGGTTGTTTTTCCATCTGGACATACTCTCGTCAAGGAAATTATGGATGCTACCAATACATTTGTCTGGCGCGTAGCAATTATGAGAAAAACTGACGATGCGATGTACGCTGATCACAATGGATGGATGTACGTCCAGTATGAACGTGATTCCGAAACAGATGCGTTTGTCGCGGCAGCTGGCGACGGTACTGAACGTGGGAGTATGGGGTGTCACGGATGCCACGCAAAAGCCAAGTACGATAGTGTTTTCGTAGCGGAACTTCTCTTGGAGTTAGGACGAGCACGCCTTATGGGTGAACAAGTACCCCCGGTCCAGACTACGGAGACCGAGCCCGCTGCTGAAGAAGATGCTGATGACGCAACTGATGGTGAAGACACAGATGCCGAAGCCATGCCTGAAGGCGACGAAGGCTAACACAGCTGTCAGAGGCGTAATTGTCAGTCATCAGTTTTCAGAAAGAGAAATTCGTTGGTATTATAGTTTACTGTTAAGTCTATCATAAGTCTCTTAACTGACAACTAATAACTAATCACTCCTCTAAATCGAACTCACGTTATACGGTATAACAAGTAGGAAAAAATGATCAAAAAAATTTACGTACCCGTTGATAACTCCGACTATTCGGATGCAAGTATCGCTTTAGCCGTCGAATTCGCAAAGAAATTCGGTTCGCAATTAGTGGGTTCCCACGTCTACGCCGCAAAGATGCACGATGTCCGCTTCAAGCAGATGGAATACACCCTTCCTGAAGAGTATCAAGACGAGGTCGAGCTTGAAAAGCAACGCCGAATCCACGATACGCTTATTACCATGGGACTGCAGCTCATCTCTGACTCTTATCTGGAGGTCATGAAGGAAAAGTGTACCGAATTTGACATCCCGTTTGAACCCAAAATGCCGGAAGGCAAACACTATATAAAACTTGTTGAAGACATTCAGGAAAGCGATTACGACCTCGTGATTATGGGCGCACTCGGCATGGGGGCAGTCAAAGATAGCCTTATCGGTGGTGTCACGGAACGCGTCGTCCGACGTATTAATACTGATACCCTCGTTGTCCGGGACCTTGAACCCATTGAATCGCACGACGGAAATATCCTCGTCGGTATTGACGGAAGTCCAGAATCTTTCTCAGGTTTGAAAACCGCTATACAACTCGGACGGAAGTTCAACAAACAGGTCGAGGCTGTCGGTGTCTACGATCCGTATCTACACTACATCGTCTTCAATTCGGTGGTCAACGTCCTAACCGAGCGTGCCGCAAGAACTTTCAGGTTCAAAGAACAAGAGCAGCTCCACGAAGAGGTCATTGATACCGGATTAGCGAAGATTTATCAGTCACATCTCGAAGTTGCACGCGCCATCGCAAAAGAAGAACACGATTACGCCTTAAAAATTACGCTTCTTGATGGAAAAGCCTACGAAAAAATTCTACAATACGCCAGAAAAACAGACCCATGGCTCCTCGTCTTAGGTAGAATCGGTGTCCACAGTGAACAAGACACAGACATCGGGAGCACTGCCGAGAATCTACTACGGCTCGCGCCTTGCAATGTCCTCTTATCAAGCCAACGTTACTTCCCGCAGATAGATGTGAAAGCGGAGGAGATACTCGTCTGGACGCAGGAGGCGTTGGATAGAATGGAGAAGGCGCCGCCTTTGGTACGGGGTATTGCCAAGACAGCCGTCCATCGGTTCGCCATAGAACGCGGGCACTCTGTGATTACCGAAAGTGTCATTGATATGGCGATGGAAGCGATTATGCCGCAACGCGCCTCGGAAAAACTCACACGCGTCGCAAAAGAGATCGCCGAGCAAAAAGTATTGGAATCCGATGCTGTCAGGACATACATTTGTGGTGAATGCGGCTACGCAGCACATAACCAGCAGCCTGTCCAGTGTCCTGTCTGTAGCGCATCACCGGAACGTTTTCAGAGGGTGGATAAGGATTCTCTGCAGAACGTTGCCGTAGACGAAGGCGGTGCCGCTGAGGAAGAGACGTTTGATGGTGTCAGACTTCAGTGGTCGGAACAGGCGAAGAAGGCGTTGCGGGGTGTCCCACGCGGCTACATGCGCCGAAACGTTAAAGCGCGCATCGAAAAGTCCGCACGCTCCAAAAAGATCGGCACGATCACGAATGCTTTCGCAACCCAAATCATTAATGACAGTATGGGTGAAGCCGCCGCTGTCCGTGAGGACGCACCAGAACTCAGAGCCATGCAAACGCAGGCTTCCGACTCCGAAAACACAAGTGTCGCACAAGGTTTTGAAAGTCCGGTAGAGTGGACTGAGGAAGCGATTGAGCGTTTGAACTTGGTGCCTGCTGGTTTTATGCGGAATATCACGCAAACCCGAATCGAGCAACGCGCACAGGAAAATAGTATCGAACAGGTGACACTCGATTTCGCCGCCCGCGTCATTGAGGACGGCAGAAGTCTTGCCAATGAGGTACTCGGGCAGTATTATCAACAGCCGGATCAGGATTGATATCCTCTAAATCGCTTGTTAGTCTATATTGAGTAATTTTCCTTGAATTTTTGTGTAGGATATGGTATCCTTGTGTATATCTGCTACAAGAAGGTCCGAGAAGAAAAGAGCTCAAAGGAATGGACATCATGTTTCAGCGTATCAGAGATACCCTCAAGAAAGAAGAACGACTTATCGCTAAGGCGAAAAATGAGGTCTACAAAGAGATCGAAGATTGGGATCAGCGTAGAAAGCAAGCCGAGACGCGAGGCGAACCATTCACGGAGCCACCTCCGGCACCGCGAAAAAAAAACATCTAAAAAATAATGTTATGACTCCAGAGAGTCACCAACTTCCATAACTGGCGATTCTCTTTTTCTTCTTTAGGAGGTTGACATGGGATCCCAAAATTCTCACATTGAAACAGTTAACTTTACGACGGATGTCTTCAATGAACCACGTCGAGTTACAGTTTCAGATACATATCAGGCTAATATGGATGTTGTTCTCTTTAATGGGGATTGTAGCGATCTGCTAAAGGATATTCCATCAAATTCGGTGGATTTAGTCATCACATCACCACCATACAATATAGGCAAAAAATACGAGAAAAAAACGTCCTTAGCGTCATATCTAAAGGATATGGAGCCTGTAATTGCGGAGTTAGTTCGGGTGATCGCTGGTACTGGAAGTCTCTGTTGGCAAGTCGGAAATTACGTCCAAAAGGGTGAGGTATTTCCACTTGATATTTACTTTTATGAAATCTTCAAACGCTTTGGCTTAAAATTGCGGAATCGGATCATCTGGCGGTTTAATCACGGCTTGCATTGCACAAAGCGATTTTCAGGTAGATATGAAACTATTTTGTGGTTTACGAAGACTGACGAATATGTTTTCAATCTCGACCCAGTGCGAGTTCCAGCAAAATACCCAGGCAAACGACACTTCAAAGGCCCGAAGAAAGGGCAGCTTTCAGGAAACCCACTCGGCAAGAACCCTTCTGATATCTGGGACATAGTTAAACAGGACTGGGAAGATGAAGTTTGGGATATTCCAAACGTAAAAGCGAATCATCCAGAGAAAACTGAACATCCATGTCAATTTCCGGTAGAATTAGTCCAGCGATGCGTCTTAGCACTCACAGATCCTGAAGGGATTGTTTTAGACCCTTATGGTGGTGTCGGATCGACGGCCATCGGTGCCTTACAACATAACCGAAAAGTAATTGCTGCTGAACAGGATTTAACCTATGTGGCTATTACCCGTGAGAGGATACAGAAGTTCGCACAGGGCGAATTACCACTCCGCCCCTTAGGGAAACCCATTCACCAGCCAACGGGAAAAGAGCGTATTGCACAGCTGCCTTTAGAATGGAAATAGGCAGTGAAAACGGAACGATCATGATTATTGCTGCCGAGTATTCATATGAGGATAAATAATGAGCGATATTCCAACGGTCACTTTCCAAATACTCGGTCCGAATGAAGGCGTTGCCGATGGTTCACTCCAAGGTTTGTGGTTTAAGGTGAAATCAGATCCGCCACCAGCAAATGATCTTGTCGTCTGTCTGAAAGTACGCTCGTCCAACGGAAACGTTAGACAGTCCGGTGTGATTGTGATTCTGAAACATGAAAGCCATTCTGCAGATTTTTTTTATAAAACAGTAAAAGGTGATCTTGATGTATGGCTCGAAATTGAACCTTTTGATTCTCTCGCAAAACTGGAGCTACCCATCTTTACAAATGAAGGTTATGTGATAGAGGCAGGATATGAGTTTCTGGAATACAGCATAGGGACCTTATCAAAAATAGTCCCTTACCAGTGGAAGGGACCTGATCGAGGCTTATGGACAGACGAGGATCGTTAAAATTTGTTAGAAGTTCACCGAAAATGGAGGCGCGTTATGCAAAGGCATGTTTTGAGAAATACGTTGACATTTCTGCTTATGGTATCTATCCTAACCGCTAACGGTTTCGCCGACAATTGGCAACAGTGGCGTGGAATGCACAGCGACGGTATCAGCCAAGAAACCGATGTACCCATCCAGTGGAGTCAAACCGAAAATGTCAAGTGGCGTTTACCGCTCCCCGGTGAAGCCGCTGCTACACCTGTCATCTGGGAAGACAAAATTTTCCTCACCTCCGCTGAAGGTGATGCACTCGTCTTGATGTGTATCAACACCGACGGTAAAGAACTCTGGAAGCAGACTTTAGGACACGGCAACCGAGTCGTCCGCGGCGGCGAAGGCAACTCTGCCGCACCCTCTCCTGTAACCGATGGTGAACACGTCTGGGCGTTCCTCGGAACCGGGGACCTCGCCTGCTACGATTTCGAGGGAAATCAGGTCTGGCACACCAATCTCGCTGACCGTTATGGTAAATTTAACCTCTACTTCGTTATGTCAACGACGCCACTCCTTGACAAAGATCGCCTCTATTTCCAACTTATCCACAGCAACGCCTGGGTTGTCCTCGCACTTAACAAAATGACCGGTGAGGAGATCTGGAAGCATAATCGCGACAGTGATGCGACTGATGAATGTGAACAGGCTTACACCTCCCCAATCCTCTACCGTGATGCCGAGCGTGAATATCTTGTTGTCCACGGCGCGGACTATGTCACCGCACATAGTTTGGAAGATGGCAGCGAAATCTGGCGATGTGGTGGCTTTAACCCGGAAGCAAGCTATAACCCCTCTCTCCGATTCGTGGCTTCACCCGTTGCAACAGAGGGACTCATCGTCGTCCCCTCCGCGAAAAACGGACCCGTTTTGGGTATTGATCCATCTGCACAGGGTGACATCACTAACAGCAAATGGCAACTCTGGAAACTTCCACAAGGCACCCCCGATGTTCCCTCCCCGCTTATTCACGACGGTTTGGTTTATCTCTGTCGAGAAAGAGGCGATTTGATATGTCTTGACGCTGTAACCGGAGAGCAGCTCTATCGCGAGCGGACACATCGACACCGACACCGTGCCTCGCCTGTCTATGCGAACGGACACATCTATCTAACATCTCGTGACGGTATTATCAATGTTGTAAAGACAGGACGTGAGTTTGAAATCGTCGCCAGCAATGCCATGGGTGAAGACATCGCTGCATCTCCTGCCATCGCAAACGGCACACTCTATCTCCGCAGCTATCAAGCACTCTACGCCATTGGTGCCAAGAAATGAAAAGTTACAAGGAGCTTCCAGGCGATGCCGGTTCCAATATTATCGGGCAGGTCACAGCGCAAGCGAACCGACTCCAGCAACGACTCGCTTCCGTCAAACACACAGTCGCAATTATGAGCGGCAAAGGGGGTGTCGGAAAGAGTTCGCTCACCGCAAACCTCGCTACCGCCCTTACGCTGAAAGGGAACATTGTCGGAGTCGTTGATGCGGATATCAATGGACCAACGCTTGCGAAGATGATGGGGGTTCGGAACGCGACGCTCGAATACACGCCTGCAGGGGTCAAACCGGCGATGACCGCCCTCGGCACTAAGCTTATCTCTATGGACCTACTCCTTGCTGAAGACGACGCACCTGTGCTCTGGAATGCGCATACACAGAAAGATGCGTTCACATGGCGAAGCACAATGGAGATCGGCGCGCTCCGGGAATTTATCGCTGATACCGAATGGGGCAACTTGGATTATCTTCTATTAGACCTGCCACCCGGAACCGATCGCCTTCCAAATGTCGTAGAACTTATTCCTAATCTCGGCGGTGTCGTCGTTGTCACGATCCCTTCCGAAGTCTCGCAGTTGATTGTCAAAAAGTCAATCACTATGGCGAGGGATGTTCTCAAGGTCCCTATCATCGGGGTCGTCGAAAATATGGCGTTCTATGTCTGTCAACATTGTGGTGAAGAAGAACCGCTCTTTTCCGTTGATGAAACGCTTGATAAAATATTCCAAGAGTCAATCCTTGACAGAATTCCGTTTGACTCGAAACTCGCACGCTGTAACGACCATGGAACCCCTTATATTGACAAATACCCAGATGCTCCGACAAGCCAGGCACTCATGAAAGTCGCTGAAAAAATCCAAAACTTTTTTAACCGTAGCACAAACTGTTAGTTTGTGTTTTTTCTGAATGCCTTAATTGTAAGATACATAGTCCGTAGCACAAACTGTTAGTTTGTGCCTTTTTCGTAGCATCTTATACTATTTCTAAGTAAACGCCTCTCGTTAACGAAAACCGGTTCGTAGTTGCGCAATTCATTGCGCGCTTACACGCGGAGACCTCATAGCGTTTCAAAATCTCTATAATGCGACTTTATTTTTCAGATTTGGTATTAGTTGTAGCACGCGTAGCCCGTAATGAAATGGAGGGCGGATTTAATCAAAGGTGTAAAACGCTAATTACCCGTTATTTAACCGCAAGGAAAATTAAAAACATGAAATTTTTATGCACAGACTGTGATATGGCGATGAAGTTTAAAGACGTGACCCGTCCTGAACAAGGTTCTGTAACCGCACTTTTTGAATGTCCCGACTGTTTTACAGAGATTGCTATGTTCCTCAACCCGTCGGAAACCCAGATGTTAAAATCCTTGGACCTTAAACTCGGTGGCACCAGTGAAGCGGCACAACCGATGCAGCTCCTGCGCTCGCAGTTAGAAACCGCAAAGAGTGGGTCGATGCCGAACATGCTTTCTACTGAAACGGAGTCAGGCGAAACTGCTGAAGGCGGCAAATGCCCCTTTACTGGCGTTATCTCGGATGCGTTTCAAGAAGATGCAGCACCCACTGAGCCGGAGGGTCCTGTCTGGACAGCGGAGGCGTTGGAACGTTTAGATCGGATCCCCGCTTTTGTCCGACCCATGGCAAAGATGGGCATCGAAAGCTTTGCCAAAGACAACGGACACGATGAAATTACCGGCGAAGTTATGGATGCCGCCCGCGGCAATTTCCCCGCACAATTCTGAATTTGAGATATTAAATGAAATTCCGGATATTATCAACTAACAAACGTCGGCAACGAGATGTTAGAAACTTTGGGCTACTCTTATTGGTTATAGGAATTGCTTCACGAGATCCGGGCATAACGCCTTTGAGTTCGATCGGTGCTATAATGTTACTGTGGAGTGCCCTCTCATGGATGCTACGCATCGGTATAGCGAAAGGAAAACTAAAAGATGCTGTTTGGATACATAGCCTCGCCCTTATACTCCTCATTTTTGTTGACCATCAAGTAAATGGTATCCTCCGGATCACAAAATCCGCCATAACCAGTTTTTCAAAACAGGTACTATACGCCAAATTGTCTGCCCCACCAGAAATACCGAAACCGACTCTGGAATTAAACCATGGAGATGGCGTCTATGCCTTAGTATTTTCGCCCACCGACCCAGATGTTATTGCGACCACCGGAGACAACACCATAAAACTCTGGAACCAAAACACGCCAAAAACACCAGAAACACTTCACCTTAAACAGCACAGAGATGACATTGATGCCCTCGCTTTTTCACCCAATGGAAAGTACCTTGCCGCCGGAAGTCCTAACGCCATAACATTATGGGACACCCAGCAGAAGCAGACCGTTCAAACCTTTGAAGACAGTGCGAACACACTCACATTTTCACCTAATAACCGCTACCTCGCCGCGGCAAAATGGAACCTCAATCTATTCGACATCACTGACACGGATAACTTCATCAAAATAACGCTCTTTGAACATCGCACACACGATATACAGATAGATGCCCTCGCTTTTTCACCTAACGGAGAGTATCTGATCGCTGGTGATGACAACGGTTACATCAAAGTTTGGGACATAGAAAAGCAAGGTTTAGCAATTCGACCGCTAAAAGCAGGAACAGGCAGGGTTCGGGACATTAAGTTCTTAAACGACACAACAGAGGCGCGCTTTGTGACCGTAGGAACTGACGGAAGTATCAAATTCTGGCGATCCACCGACTATCAAGTTGAGCGCAGCATGTCAACAGGGACCGTCCTAAACCTTGCCTGCTCAACCGACGGAAAAACGCTGCTCACCGCTGCATGGGATAAAATTAATCTCTGGGACATCCAGACCGGCACTCCTCTCTTCTCATTTAAACAAGAACCGAGAGCTGTCGGTTTCGCACCAGACGCATTCACCTTTGCTACCGGAGATACCGACGGAACACTCCGAATCTGGGATATCCCAATACCCGATACCCATCAACAACTAATCTATCAGGATGCAGTCAGAATAATTTACTTCTTACCCTATGGAATCTCGCCACAACTCAACATACAGAGAAAAATAAAGAAAATAATGCACAAGGTACAACAGTTTTATGCCCAACAGATGGAAAAAAACGGATACGCTAAAGCCACTTTTAATCTCGAAACTAACCCGAATGGTGAAATAAAAATTCATCTGGTACAAGGGAAGTTTACAGCCGATTACTATCTTGAAGATACAACCACGAAAATCGACGCGGAAATCACGCAATACTTTGATATATCCCAAAATGTGTTCTTGGTCTTTTTAGAAAGTGCTATAGACGGTATCGCTGGAGATACTTTAGCCGTTGCTGGGTTGGAAAGCACCTATATTGATGGAGAACGATGGCACGCACACGCGGGAACAGCGTATATTCCAACCATTGACAATGCTTTTGACTGGCAAACCATTGCACATGAACTCGGACACGCCTTTGGACTCAAACACGACTTCCGCCGCCCCAGTTATATCATGTCCTATGGACGCACTGGCAGATCAAAACTCTCATCCGCTGCAGCACATTGGCTGCAGCAACATCGCGCTTTTCAACCGAATCAACCCAATTTCAATAACTCTACCACCATTGATAGGAAAAACACTTCCTCCTCTTTCCAAGTCGAAATCTTTGATGCTGATGGAATCCATCAAGTACAATGGCTCGTTCCACCGACAAATGAGCGTCCACCGCCGGGGTATGCGATTAGTCAAAACGAGAAAAACAACTTACGCCGCTGGAGAAAGTATACAGGCTACATTTTCCAACACTACAGAAAACTAAACGGCGAAAACCGGACAACCATCAAAATACAACACCCTCACGAGAAAATCCAAATCCGGGTCATCGACAGCCACGGAAACATCACCTATCGAAGATTCAACAGGCTGTAGTGTTTTCGCGGGTGTCAGTGCACTAATTACTTCCAAACAAATCTTAAATTTTACACAAGTCTGAAATCCACTATAAATGTGAAACTTAACATCGGTACCTATCGTTTATCTGTAACGTTTGACCTTATGCAGAAATGTGCCATCTGCCGCAATATTTCCCACAGAGGAGTAACGTTATGAAAAAGACGAAAATAAAGATCAGTAATATATCCTTTCTAATCAGCAGCCTTCTCATTATACTTATCGGCATAGTCGGCTGCACCGATGTCCCTTATACCGGTCCAACGCTGACTGTCGGCCATGTAGACCAATATCTTAACACAATTGACCAAGATACGGTCTGCCTTCAGGATGGATTTGATACAGTCTGTGTAAAACTTCTGTTGGATACAACAGCAATCGACGCGACAGGTATAGACTATACACCTACCGTCCACGTTCATCCAACAAATATCACTTATGTGTTTGATTATCAAAGGCATCCTATTTTGGAAGCGAAGAGACTCATGGACACCACCCAACTTGTACAGGAATTGGTAGCGGCAGGCAGAGCGCAACTCCCGTCAGATGTTGATAATCTCAATAGTGGTAATGCCGGCTATGTTCCCGAAGGTTGGGTTATCCAGATATACTACCCAGACACATTCCCCGAAGCAAATCGTGGGCACACACCTGAAACCAGCGGACTCGACATCAGGACCGTTGAGGGAACAACAATTGGAACCAATCGACGAAGAGATCTGGAGATAATCGACTTTACGCAAACGGATAAACATGATGGCAGGCGCGGTGTTCAATTTTCCGTCGAAACTGAGGCACCGGAGATAACAATTCAAGTGAATGGGTTAGTTCCAGGCAATACAGCAACATTCCACGTCAGTGCAGAGAGCGTAGAATCTGACGATGACACAAATATTCTCCAGTTACGCCCACTACAATAGTATCTAAGCAGGAGGAACGTCATGGGAAAAATCCAACCTTTAACTTTAAGATTCATCGTAGGAATCCTAATTACCCTTTTCATCGTCACCGGTTGTTCCGACATGCCTTATACAGGTTCAGTGCTAACTGCTCCTGAGGTAGACCGCTATCTTGTCTCAACGGATGGAAATGCCGTCTGCTTTCAGGACGGTATCGACGCAACCTGTCTAAATCTTATACCAGAAACGCAGAACGGCGGACCTGCCATCCACATCTATCCTGAGAAACAACTTTATCTGTTCTATCATGAAGGGAACCCTATTGTGCGCGCAGCGAGGGTAGGCAATGGCAACGGCAATGGCAACGGCAATGGCAATGGCAACGGCGATGGCAACGGTAACGGCAATGGCAACGGCAATGGTAACGGCGATGGCAACGGTAACGGCGATGGCAACGGCAATGGTAACGGCAACGGCAACGGCAATGGTAACGGCGATGGTAACGGTAATGGTAACGGCAACGGCGATGGCAACGGCAATGGCAACGGCAATGGCAACGGCAACGGCAATGGCAATGGCAACGGCAATGGTAACGGTAATGGTAACGGTAACGGTAACGGTAACGGTAACGGTAACGGCAATGGCAATGGCAACGGCAACGGCAATGGCAACGGTAACGGTAACGGCAATGGTAACGGCGATGGCAACGGTAATGGTAACGGCAATGGCAACGGCGATGGCAACGGCAACGGCAATGGCAATGGCAACGGCGATGGCAACGGTAATGGTAACGGCAATGGCAACGGCGATGGCAACGGCAACGGTAACGGCAATGGCAATGGCAATGGCAACGGTAATGGTAATGGTAACGGCAATGGCAACGGCGATGGCAACGGCAATGGCAACGGTAACGGCGATGGCAACGGCGATGGCAACGGTAACGGCGATGGCAACGGCAACGGCGATCCATCGGATAATTCTGATGACGGACACGGATGGATTATCTGGGTATACTACCCAGAGGGAACAGCTCCCCAAGATCCACCAACACTTAGCCAGAGCGGCGTAACAATTACGATAAATGGAAGACAGTTAACAGACGATGATATAACGGGTTTTGCACAATTCATTGGCCCCAATAACGAAGTAGGCATTCAGTTCTTTTATGAAACTACATCCGCGGAACTTTTGGATCTACAGGTGCAGATGGAAGGGGTCATCGCTGCTGAGGATCCAGTGAAATTCAACATAAACTACTTGTGGAATTCGCAATGACGCTATTATTCGTCCAGTTGATGCACAACAGCGAGGGGTGTCGCAGCGAGTAAACCTGCATCAATAGGAATAACAACACCAGAAATCCATTTTGATTCGTCGCTGGCGAGAAAAACGGTCGCCCACGCTACGTCCCATGCGGTTCCTTCAGTACCAAGCGGTCCGATGCGTCTCCGTCGTTCCCGTTCCGCTTCGCTCAGATAAGGTGCAGGGAACGACGCATAGAGATGACCAGGTGCGATACAATTCACTCGGATATTGTCACGTCCGTGATGAACAGCCATTACTTTCGTTGTAGAGATCATGCCACCTTTCGCTGCTGCATAAGGCACATTTCGAGAGGAACCCGCACGCAACGCGTCAATTGACGAAACATTGATAATTGAGCCGCCTCCGGCTTCAGCCATCCGAGGCACCGCATGCTTGCACGCCATGATCATACTTTTGAGGTTAACATCCATCACTCTGTCCCATTTCGCCTCGTCCACTTCTGTGACCATTCCAGAGCCGCCGAGTCCAACGTTGTTAAAAAGCACATTCACTTTTCCAAAACGTTCGACGGCAGCCTCTACCATTCCAGCACAGGCTGCCTCCGTAGACATATCCCCGATGAACACCGAGGCTTCGCCACCTTCTGCCTCGATTTCGGCAAGTGTAGCGTTAGCATTCTCAACGGAGATGTCTGCCAATAGGACTTTCGCACCTTCTCTCGCAAAAAGCATGGAGGTCGCGTAACCCGTCCCATCAACTTCACCCTTCTTACCAGCACCTGTAACAATCGCGACCTTTCCGTTCAATCGATCCATAGTTTCAACCCATTACGAGAATGGAAGATTTTCCAGTCTTCCGACCTTCCAATCTTCCAATCCGATACAAATACGAACATCCTATCGTAGAGGTTATATTACACGCCAATTCCGAGTTTATCGTTGATTTCTTTCTGATAGCCTTCAAGTTCGCAGTTTTCGATCTCGGCAATCGTCACAGGACGACCGAACCAACCGGATTCATAGACTGCCATACAGATGGCTTCAGACCGCATCCCTTCAACAGCATCCACTTCAGGTGTGCCACCGCTTCGGATTGCATCAGCGAAGTATTTCAACTCAATCGCGACAGTGTCTTCGACACCACCTGGGAAGTAGTATTCCCGTTCCGAATCGCTGAGGCTATCCGTGAATTCTTTCATCAGGTCTTCGTTGGAAATCGGTTCGCCGCCGCGCGGGACTAAACCTCTACCCCAATCAAGTGCACCCTCACTGCCGTAGACGGTATGTTGACCGAAACCGTGTGCCGGCGCAGAACCGACCCATGTCCACTGCGCCGTAACGCCTTGTTCAAACTTGATAGTAGCAATCATCGCATCTTCAACATCAACCGAATAGCCACCTTCACGCTCACCCGGATTGTCGTAACGGTAAGGTTCATAAGCCGTGTTGATGGCGTAAACCTCTTCAGCTTCAAGACCGAGGATATAGCGCATCAGATCAGTGAAATGCACACCACCATCTAATGCCCAGCCGCCGCCAGCGTCCATCTTAAAGTTGCGCCACCCCCATTTTCCCAAGTTTTCACCGACTTCAATCCAGAAGAACATACGCGGCTCACCGATCCGGCCCTGTGCGATTGCCCAGCTCCGTGTACGTTGGATACGTGCCAGACGATAGTTTTCAGCGACAGAGATAATCTTGCCGTTACGTTCCGCCGCTTCCATCATTACTTGACAGGCACGCATTGTGATACCGAACGGTTTTTCAATAATAACATGCTTTCCGGCATCCAGCGCAGGCACTGCGAGTGTGTGATGGGCACTGTGAAGCGCACAGATGTCAACACATTCCAAATCAGGGTGTTTCGCCAGCATCTCATCAACTTCTGTGTACACAGCAGGCTTTGTCCCACCTTGAAATTCGTGTGCCTGATTCGCGCGTTCCTCAGCGCGTTCCAGCGCGATATCGCACGCCGCAACGATCTCAAAATCCCTCAACCCTTTCGACCAGAGTTCCCGATATGCTCTCATGTGTGCGCCGGACATACCACCGCAGCCTATTAATCCCATTTTAATTCGTTCGGTTGCCATTTAAGTCTCCTTATATGCCTGTTTCAATCGTGATTTACGCGTCTAACGCGCCTAACGGAATATGCGAATTATATGTGATATGTAGTCTGATGTCAACGTTTTTTCTCCGTACACTCAGGGGCATTCAATTGTCCGTTTTTGGTGTTGTCCTTTTCAAAGGTGTTAATACTTAATATCTGTTATGTTTTTTTAAAAACCCTCGAAAAATTCGCAGCATTTCGCAGCATTTCGCTAGAGAGACGTCCAATCCAATAATTTATTAAAATTGAATGGCCCTGTCCGGACACTTCGTTGAAAAAATATTTACGTCCATTACACTAAAACATTTGACTTTAAAACGCCTTTCTTGATAGAATACCGAGGTAAAGGAGGAACAAAAATGGCTATGCATATCACTGATAAGAAAACTTTCTATAGCGTCGTGTGTGTTTTTTTTATGCTCGCGGTTACGATCCTCACTGGCATTGGACAATCGGATGCAGCGGTAGATGAAAATACCGTCGCCGTTTGGCTCTTTGAGGAAGGGAACGGAAGGATCGTCAATGACGCTTCTGGAAATAGAAACGATGGCAAATTCAAAGGCAATCCGAAGTGGGTGAAGGCGAAGTTCGGGACAGGGTTGGAATTCCCCGGGGATGCTGGCGGCTACGTCGTCGTGGACTCTACCAAAAAACTGGAGTTGGAAACACTCACTATCGAAATGTGGGTTAAAGTGAAAGAGGGTACAGGGAAGTGGCAAGGCATAGTCTGCAAGCAGCAGGCTGGATGTACCAACCGGAACTACGGTGTCTGGGTGCAGGTAGATAAGGGCGTTTTACATGCACAAATCGGTGCAAATGGCGCGTGCGCATTCAATATCGATGGCACGTCTGTTATCACGGACAACAGGTGGCATCATCTCGCCTTTACTTACGATGGGAAGATGGGACACGTTTACGTTGATGGCGAATTGGAGACCAAAGCACCCAACGCTGAGTCGTTTCAGAGCGACGACCCAATTACGATCGGTGTGCCGAACCTCGATAACGCAAATGGGTTAAAAGGTATCATTGATGAGATACGTATTTCCAATGTCGCACGAACGAAAAAAGAAATCCAAGAAGCGATGGATGTCGGGTTAGCACAAATTCTCAGTGTCGAACCCGGTGGGAAACTCGCAACACGCTGGGGATACCTCAAGATCGTCAAATAATAATTGGTAGAATTTACGCAAGCCCCTTTGCAGGGTTTTTGCTTGGGTGTTTCTTCAGGGTTTGTAACCCCGCTTTCCACAGATGCAGGCGGGGTTTGTAACCCCGCTTTCCACAGATAAAGCATAGAAAATCGCATAATCCTAAATAGATTTAAAAAGGAGAACGGATTGGAAAAATTAGCGTACATATCTTTATTGCTCTTATGGATGACAGCATTCGCATTCGGACAGGGACTTCCGATAGCGGTACCCGAAAAGGTCGGTGTCTCTGCCGAACGTCTTGAGCGTATCCGACCCGTTATGCAAGGTTACGTTGATAAAGGAAACCTACCCGGACTCCTGACAGCCGTCGCGCGACGTGGGAAGATTGTGCATTTTGAAACCATCGGCATGCGGGATGTTGAAAACAGAAAACCCATTGAAACAGACACAATATTTCGTATCCATTCCATGTCAAAACCGATTACCAGTGTCGCAGTGATGATGCTCTATGAGGACGGATATTTTCGGCTCGATACACCCGTGTCCGATTTCATCCCGGAATTTAAAAACATGAAGGTCTACAACGAGGACCAGACGGAAATCTCGGAGGCAAAGAACGAGGTAACCATCAAACACCTTCTCACGCATACCGCAGGGTTAACCTATGGCTGGGGCAGTGGCCCCGTCGATAAAAGGTACCGGGAGGCGAACATGTTTAAACGCGGCGCGACGTTGGCGGATATGGCGAAAAAACTGAGTACTATTCCGCTCGTTCACGAACCGGGTGAAAGGTGGACCTACGGTCTCTCTACTGATGTCCTCGGCTACCTCGTGGAAGTGGTTTCGGGGATGCCGTTTGAAGAATTCCTCCAAACGCGGCTCTTTAAACCGATCGGTATGGTTGATACCGCATTTTCAGTACCTTTAGAGAAGTTGGACAGGTTTGCCGCACTGTATCAACTTCACAAAGAAGGCGGGATGAAAGGCGATAAAGATAAAGAAAAAAAGACGGACACTCGTAAAGAAAAAGAAAAGGGGATAAAAGCAAATAAAGACCCAAAAACGAGGTTGGAACGCGTTGAGAAAGACCCACCCCTTGAGAACGATGAGATCCGTTTCTTTCCAGGCGGCGGTGGCGGACTCGTCTCAACGGCTCCAGACTATATACGGTTTTGTCAGATGTTGCTCAACGGTGGCGAACTCGAGGGGGTCCGCATATTAAAGAAGGAAACGGTTGAACTGATGCGCTACCCACATCATGATAATTGGTTCGGACTCGGTTTCTCTATCGTTACCGATAAGGAACAGACCACCGATAAAGAGTCGTCAGACACACCGGAATCAACAGGAAGTTACAGTTGGGGTGGTGCCGCCGGTACTCTCTTCTGGATTGACCCCGAAAAGGAATTGATCGGTCTGCTCATGACGCAGATCAGTGACGTGTCCTCTTCCCACGATCAATTTAAAGTGCTAACCTATCAGGCACTATTGGAATAATAAACATCCGCTTCCGCTGGCGGGGTTCCTTAACGAAGAACATTCTATCTGTTACTGTGAAGGGGTGCCAGTGTATAGCTAATTAAAGAAGGAGAATAGATTGAGAAAATTTACGTGTGTATACTTACTACTTTTCTGCATCACGACACTCGCATTTGGACAAGGACTTCCGATGGCAGTGCCAGAAGAGGTCGGTATCTCTACCGAGCGTCTTGAACGCATCCGTCCTGTGATGCAAGGTTATGTTGATGAGGGAAGCCTACCCGGTTTTCTAACGGTTGTGGCGCGACGCGGGAAAATTGTCCATTTTGAAACCACCGGTATGCGAGATGTTGAAAATAAAAAACCCGTTGAACCGGATACGATATTCCGTATCTACTCTATGTCAAAACCGATTACCAGTGTCGCAGTGATGATGCTTTATGAAGAAGGACATTTTCAACTCGGCACACCCGTCTCCAAGTTTATTCCTGAATTTAAAAACATGAAGGTCTACAACGAGGACCAGACGGAAATCTTGGATGCAAAGAAGGAGATAACCATCAAGCACCTCCTCATGCATACCGCAGGATTAACTTATGGTTGGGGCAATAAACCTGTTGATGAACGCTATAAAGCGGCGAAAATTTTTGAACGCGGCACGACGTTGGCGGACATGGTGAAGAAACTCGGCGATATTCCGATCGTTCACGAACCGGATGAAAGGTGGACCTATGGAGTCTCCGTTGATGTGCTTGGTTATCTCGTGGAGGTTGTTTCAGGGATGCCGTTTGAAGAATTCCTTCAAACCCGTCTCTTTAAACCGCTTGGTATGATGGATACTGCATTTTCAGTACCGCCGGAAAAGGTGAACAGGTTTGCGGCACTGTATCGACATAACAGAAGAGAGGGGATGATGAAACGGGTAGGAGAAGATGCACCACTCGCTAACGATGAGGTCAGCTTTTTCCCATCGGGCGGTGGTGGACTCGTCTCAACCGCTGCGGATTACATACGCTTTTCTCAGATGTTACTCAATGGGGGTGAACTCGACGGAGTCCGTATATTGGGCAAGAAAACCGTTGAACTAATGCGATACCCGCATCACGATGATTGGTTTGGGCTCGGTTTTAGCGTTGTTACGCGTAAAAACCCGCCGAATATCCTGGATTCTGTTGGGAACTTCAGTTGGGGCGGTGCCGCCGCTACTACCTTCTGGATTGATCCGCAAGAGGAATTGATCGGCTTGCTCATGACACAACTCCTCAATAACCCTCACCCTTTCCAACAACAATTTAAAGTCCTAACCTATCAGGCACTAACTGAGTAATGGTTGTCGGCTGTCGGCTGTTTGCTAATGGCTAATATAGGAGAACTTGATGACAACATATCAAGGATTACCGCGGGCTGTGCCTGAAGATATGGGCATGTCAACCGCACGGTTAGAACGTATGACGCCCGTCATGCAAGGCTACGTTGACAACGGTAAAATTCCGTGTGCATTGACAATGATCGCACGTGGTGGTAGACTCGTACATTTTGAGAAGGTCGGTATGCAGGATATCGCCGCCAAAAAACCGGTGGATTTTGATACAATTTTCCGACTCTATTCAATGACAAAGCCGATTACGAGTATCGCTGTCATGATGCTCTACGAAGAAGGGCATTTTCAACTCACCACACCCGTCTCCGAATTCGTTCCGGCTTTCAAAGACATGAAGGTTTACACAAAAGATGGCAAGGATATTGTTGATGCGGAACACGAGGTAACAATAAAACATCTGCTTACACATACCACTGGACTTATCTATGAAAGCGATAGGGATGACCACCCCATTGATCAAAGATATGAAGACGCGGATCTCTATGGAGGCGACCTCGCGAACATGATAGAAAAGCTCGGAAGGATCCCTCTCATTCACCAGCCGGGCAGCGCGTGGAAGTACGGTATGTCTACCGATGTACTCGGCTACCTCGTGGAAATCGTATCGGGGATGCCGTTTGCAACGTTTTTGAGAACCCGTATTTTTGAACCGTTGGGTATGCACGACACCGGTTTTTCAGTGCGCGTTGAAAATGCGAACCAATATTCAAAAATATATGACTACGTGAAGGGCAGTGGACTTAAACAAATTGAGAAGATTCATGCCGCAACTGGACCGCTGAGTTTCTTCCATTCCGGGGGCGGCGGACTACAATCGACCGCTGCGGATTATCTCCGTTTCTGCCAAATGGTACTCAACGATGGCGAACTTGACGGTGTACGGCTCCTCGGAAGAAAAACCGCCGAACTCATCAAGATGAACCATGTACCACCTGATTGGCTGGCACCGGGGAGAACAGGTACCGGTTTCGGACTTGGGTTCTCCGTCATCACGGATGTCGCTGATACCAACAGCCTCGGTTCCGTAGGTACTTGCAGTTGGGGCGGCATGGCGAGCACCACATTTTGGATTGATCCTATGGAAGAGCTCATCGCCATCCTGATGACACAATTGGTCAACGCCGATTGTCCATTCCATGCACAATTTCGGACGCTAACCTATCAGGCACTAACTGAGTGAGGAAGTTAACAGTTGTCAGTACGATTTTTTCTACGAAAAAATCTTTCAGTACTCAGTTAAGAGACTTTGGAATTATCGAAAACCTCTTTTATCTCTCGCTAGTGACCAGTTAAACAGGGATATGATTTAATCACAACCGTCTTGTAACTGGCAACTGGCAACTGGCAACTGGCAACTGGCAACTATCCTATAGGAGTTTTTTTAATGACATTATATGAAGGATTACCGCGAGCCGTACCGGAAGATGTCGGCATGTCTACTTCGCGGTTAGGACGCATCGCTCCGGTCATGCAACGCTGGGTTGACGACGGTAAAATCCCGTGCGCATTGACAATGATCGCACGTGAAGGCAGGCTCGTCCATTTTGAAAAATTCGGCACGCAGGATGTCGCCACCGCGAAGCCAGTGGAATTTGATACCATCTTCCGTATCTACTCGATGACGAAACCGATTACGAGTATCGCTGTCATGATGCTCTACGAAGAAGGACATTTTCAACTCGGTACGCCGGTATCCCAATTGATTCCTGCTTTCAAAGATATGCAGGTCTACACAGAAAACGGTGAAGATATTGTTGATGCGGAGCGCGCGTTGACGGTAAAACACCTGCTTACACACACTTCTGGGCTTATCTACGGTGGCGATTGGGAGCATCCGATCAATGAGCGGTATAATGAAGCCAATTTCTACGGCGGAGACCTCGCACACATGGCGCAAGAACTCGGAAATATCCCGCTCCTTCACCATCCAGGTGCCGGATGGAATTATGGTATGTCTACCGATGTACTCGGCTACCTCGTAGAAGTCGTATCCGGGATGCCGTTCGCGGAATTTTTGAAAACCCAAATTTTTAACCCGTTAGGTATGCATGACACTGCGTTCTCGCTACCAGAGCAAAAGGCAGCTCGCTACGCAACGTTGTATGAACCCTCAGAAGATGGTGGGATTCAGGTGATTGAAAACGCGCCTGTTTCCAGCGGACCCTTAAGCTTCCACCACTCCGGTGGTGCCGGACTCCAATCAACCGCCGCGGATTATCTCCGATTCTGTCAGATGTTGCTCAACGATGGCGAACTTGATGGCGTACGACTCCTTGGAAACAAGACTGTCGAACTCATTCGGATGAATCATATCTCTGACGATTGGCATCCGCTTGAGAGAACAGGATGCGGGTTCGGACTCGGATTCGCTGTCGTCACGAATGTCGCCGATACCAATAGTCTCGGATCAGTAGGCACTTACAGTTGGGGCGGCCTCGCGAGCACGACATTTTGGATTGACCCTGTCGAAGATTTAATCGGTATCCTAATGACACAGTTGATCGGCGATTCTCCGTTCCATGCCCAATTCCGAGTCCTCACATATCAGGCAATTACGGCTTAGATCCCGCGCGCGTTAGAGACCTTATTATTGAAAATTGGAGCCTTATTGTGTATAATTTGTAGGACTTACGCAGCGTGCTCTTTTGTAGCATAGGCTGTTAGCCTGTGCCCTGAGAATGTCTCGGTCTCTTCAGAGTTTACTCGCTAACGGAGCGTCATATCGTCAAAAGTGCGTAAGTCCTAATTTGTTAAAATACCGTGAAAGGAGAACAGGATGACACATACTTATACAGCTCTCATCCAACAACGTGGTGAATGGTGGGTTGGACGGATCCAAGAATTACCGAGCGTGAATTGCCAAGAGAGAACGCGTCAAGAATTATTGGATACTCTGAAAATTACGCTTGCTGAAATGCTGGAGATTAACCGTGAAGAAGCCATTAATCTTACTCAGAACGGGTATCAAGCAGTCGCCATCCAACTATGAAGCGGAGAATGTTCTCTCTAAACACAACTATAGGAGGTGAAACCGCTATGAAAATCGCAATTGTAACCGGTGAACACGGGTTTCAAGAAAAACAGTTTGATGCAGTTTTTGAGAGTATGGAAGACCTTCAATTCGTCCGAGAAGATCTCGACGACTTTGTAAACGATCCGAACCAACAAGATTACGACACCGTAGTCTTTTACAACTTCCACCGTCCCTATCCGACGGATCCGCAAGCCCGCGCAATTCTCGGATTGACGGAACGCGGGCAAGGCATGGTGATTCTACATCACGCGATCCTCGCGTTTCCAGAATGGGATGCCTATTCTGAAATGTGTGGGGTGGGCGATCGCGGCGAATTCGGATACTATCCACGCCAAACGCTAAACGTGCAAGTCGCTGATGCCACACACCCTATCACTGAAGACCTTACCGATTGGGAGATGGGTGACGAGACGTATACGATGAAATCCGCTGGCACTGATAGCGCAATCCTATTAACTGTCGATCACCCAAACAGTATGGATGTCCTCGGTTGGGCGCGTGAATACGGAAAATCTCGCGTCTTCTGTCTCCAGAGCGGACACGACGACATCACCTTTTCTAATCCGAACTTCCGGAAGGTACTACGACGCGGCATTCACTGGTGTGCCAAAGCAGAGCGTAACTAAAAAATGATGAGTCTCTTCTCTATCCATCAATCCAAAGGACTTCGGAGACACTTGCACCGTATTGGCGCGTGTTGGCTTCTCTTACTATTTTCAACGATATTCGTAAATGCAGACAAAGGGGAAACGATGGCACAAACATCATACGCAGTCGCAGCAAAAACGGTTGAAGGTTTTCAAGTTTACTATATACAGCAAGATAACAAAGCCGTTGCAGAGATCGTACCTGCACTCGGAAATAACTGCTATGCCTTCAAGGTAGCAGTTGACGACACTTGGCTGAATTTGATAGACGCACCACCCGATCTTGCAACATTGGAAACGCGTCCAACCGCTTACGGCAATCCGATCCTGTTCCCGTTCCCGAACCGGATACGGAACGGTGCGTGGCAGTTTGAAGGAAAGACCTATCAGTTCGACAAAGCACCAGAATCACCAACGACGATCCACGGTCTGCTGTTGAATCGACCTTATCAGGTCGAAAGTCATACCGCCGATCAAAACGGTGCTACACTAACCTGTTCGCTTAACTCTCAAGATTTCCCCGAAATCACTCGTCAATATCCTTTCCCATTTAAAATTGAGATTACCTATAACCTCAAAGATGCGGTGTTGACGATGCGGACTGCCATCAAAAATACAGGCGATCAGAATATGCCGATGGGTTTCGGTATCCACCCCTATTTCAGTGTAGACCTCGGCACCGAGGCAGACGCATCGCAAGCCGTCATTACTGTTCCCGCCGCCAAGTACTGGGAACTTGATGAAGTCCTCGTTCCAACCGGAGAACAGCACACTGTTACCGGAACACTTGATCTACAAAGTGGACAACCGTTTTCACAACTGAAACTGGATCACGTCTTCACAGACGTTCAATTGGTTGACGGTGTGAGTCGCTGTGTCATTGAGAATCGGGATACCGGTTACGGTATGGTGATGGAATCGGATGCACAGTTCAGGGAACTGGTCGTCTACACACCTCCGGGTAGGGACGCTATCTGCTTTGAACCTTACACGTGTCCAACAGACGCTATCAACCTTGAGGCGCGTGGAATTTCGGCAGGTGTAATCGTGCTGGCACCTAATGAAACCTTTTCAGGAACCGTCCGCTTTATGTTAAAGTAGTAGGCAGACTCCGTTCTGCCGTCCATATCATGAAAATTATTGCACCATTGCTTTTTCTCTTATTCCTTCTAATTGTGCAACCGTGCGTAGCAATCCGCGAAGGCACAGCAACTGCCGAAATTTTTATGAAACGCTACGAGCGATCTGAAGACTTCGGTAGGCTCGCGCTCTGGCACGAAGCCGCCGCTGAGTGCCTTAAACGCATCTCTGTCCCGATGAACGAGATTGCGTACGACTACTACAAACGGCACGGATATACAACATGGGCAGCACGAGCAAACAAAGAAGCACGTGAGATTCAGGAGAAGTATCAATACCACCGCAAGCGTGCCAAAATTGCGTGGCAGAAGTCGGAGACCCCGGAACCTGTTCTAAACGCTGAGCGTGAAAACATCGCAAAATTTATCGCAATGTGGCTGCCACACTATCCAGATCGCTTTTACGAGTTCGGTATCTATCCGACCTTTTTCAGAATACAACGGATGAGAGCGGAACGGGAAGGTAATTATGTGAAAGCACTCCAACTCGAAGCCGATGCGATGGAAATGTGCGCCGCACAGTATGAACGAATCCCAATCGCCTACGGACTCGGAAACTACGAGAAACATCTAAAGGCATATCAAGCGTATGCATCTCACCTCCGCGATCTCGCGCAGCAGAACCCTAAAACATTACCACCAGAGGTAAACGGAGGCAAGCAAATCCTTGATTCACTTGCCGTTCAGACCAACGCTTCTCAGTTGGCAGCAGGTGTGATCCTTCAGATCGCAAAATCAGACGCGCAGGTCAAAGCGGCTTTAGTCGGTCAAAACGGCGTTCACGCATATCCGTCTTTTCAAGGTTTCGCGTGGATAGTCAGCTTTTCTAATCACAGTCGTGGTGTTATCGCAATTGTAATTATCAGTGAAAAAACGGCAGAAGTGTTGGACATGTTTTAGGATATTCTGGAACCGGCACAGTTTTTTAACTGAAAACTAAATTTGTCTCATCTCTCCGTTTTTTAGTTGACAATACCTTTTAGGTGTGAGATAATAGATAAAGGTTAAGTTTTTCGTATTAGGTTATAGTAAACCTGAAATATATGTAGGTACTTCAGTAGGCATGGTTTCAAAATATGCTTGTTGCTGTGCCTTGTAGCACAAACTGTTAGTTTGTGTCGTCCGATGCGCGAGGTAAATGAAGTTTAATTGTTTAAATCGGTAATTCCGATTTCTCCAACCAAGGCAGGTACTGTTTGTAACTGCGCCGGATGTCTGGTGAAATTATCGAATTATTTTTTCAATCTTCATATAGTTTGCGCTATAGAAGTGAAAAAATAATTATAAACTTTACTATAAAGGTGGTTTTTCTTTATTATGCCACCTGAATTTTCATTTTATAATAGAGGAGATTCAACATGAACATAAGAAGAATCATAACATTCATATTCGTATTGGCATCAATGACTGCTATGGCTATTGGTCTTTCGAGTTGCGAAAGAATGACTTCAATGATGCCTGATGATGAAACGCCACCTATGATGGACGAGGGGATTACCATCGGTGTCGCTCTAGCGGAGACAGGAGAATTCGCCGAACCGTATGGGATCCCAATGAAACGTGGTCTTGAGTTAGCGCAAGAAGAGATTAATGCACTCGGTGGTCCGAGCATCTCGTTCGTCTCTGCCGACCCTGAGAGCACCATAGACGGAGCAAAGGCAGCCATTCAGGAATTGGTAAACCAAGGCGTACCTGCTATCGTCGGAATCGGTATCTCAACGCATCTCGAACAGGCTTTTCCGATCGCACAAGATGCCGGGGTAGTCGCTTTTAGCCCGATCTCTTCCGCTGCAGGTTTAAGCAGCCTTGGGGATTATATCTTCCGCACAGGTCTCACTGTAAGTGTACTGAATTCAAATGGGACGATGGTGACTCACGGGAAACTCGACTATAAAAAAGCCGCACTGATATATAATGCCGCGGATACCTACTCCAAAAGTAGCAACGCCGCATTTGAGGAAACCCTCAAGAAGATCGGTGTCGAGATTCTGACAGTGGAAACCTTCCAAACCGGCGATACCGATTTTTCTACCCAACTAACCAGTATAATGGGCATGGAGCCTGACGTACTCTTTATCTCTGCGCTTTCAGGGGAGATGACCCAGATTATCACTGCTGCGAAAAGTAGTGGTATCTCTGCTCAGCTTGTTGTTCCAGATTTGACGGGAAAAGAAATCCAAGAGGTCGGCGATGCCGCAGAGGGGGCAATAACTTTTGCCGGATGGTTTGGTATGGCTAACACACCCGGAAACCAAGCCTTCGTTCAGAAATACAAAGAGAAACATGGTTCTGAACCTGGACCGTGGGCAGCGCAAGCGTATGCGACCCTCCATATTCTCGCCAACGCAATTATGAACGCACAATCACCAGATGCAATGGGAATTCGGGACGCATTGGCGCAGACAACCGATCTTACCACGATTTTAGGCAATTTCTCTTTTGACCCCAACGGTGAAGCAGTGTATGACCCAATCGTATTTATGGTCAAGGACGGCGCACTTCAACTCTTTGAATAACCTCACTGTTGGATAAATATAACCAGAGCCTTGTCATCAGTCATTGCTGATGGCAGGCTCTTCCACTTAAAAGCAAATTAGCCATCAGGAACATAAACCTGTGGCAGATCCCTAACCTCTGTCTGCCATATACACTGACAACCGATAGCTAACACGCTGACAGCCATTATGAAACACTTAAGAATTCTGTTCTTATGCATTTTGCTTTTAAGTGCCATTCGCACCGAATCCCTGCCAGAGAACTTGCCGTTCGCAGACATCATCTCCGAAATCACACCCGGCGAACTCCTAATCCGTTTGACACCAGAAGCAGCAACAGAACTTGAGCAGTTACATACAAACGCACCCATCTCCATTCTGCACGCAAAACACAATGTAGAATCGCTGCACCCACTATTTCCATACCTCGCGCGGCCAGGACTCAATCCGAATCTCAAGCGTATCTACCTGTTACGATTTTCGCCCGATACACCCCTTGAAGCACTCAAAATCGCATACCAGCAAAATCCGCTCGTTGAAGCGGTCGAGTATAACTACCTCCGCCCTACACTCGCAGACACAGTCGTTCCAAACGATCCAAAATACTCGGAACAGTGGAACCTACCACTCATGCGGTTACCACAGGCGTGGGCAATCGAAAAAGGGAACAGGGATGTCGTAATTGCTGTCATCGACTCCGGTATTGATTACAAGCATGAAGATTTGGCACCCAAAGCATGGATAAACCCAAATGAAATCCCAGAAAACGGACTCGATGACGACGGAAACGGCTATATTGATGACATCTACGGTTGGGATTTTACCGACGCACCCAACCTACAGGCAGAAGGCGATTATCTCGAAGGCGATAACGAACCGATTGATGAAAGCGGACACGGCACACACGTCGCTGGTATTGCTGGCGCATTGCCAAATAACGGCGTCGGCATTGCCGGTGTCGCATGGGAATGCCCGCTCATGGCGATACGTGCAGGACTCTCGCTCGGTGGAAGTTCCCGCATGCAAGACGATGACTCCGCTTCAGCCATCGTCTATGCCGCTGACAACGGCGCAAGCATCGTCAACATGAGTTGGGGCAGCGAACGCCGCTCTTTCGTTATTCAAGACGCAATTGATTACGCATACTCGCGCGGCGTGGTGTTAGTCGCTGCTGCTGGCAACTCCCAAAAACCGGAGGCAATTTTTCCCGCTGCCTACCGAAAGGTTATCGCCGTCGCATCTACCGAGCAGAACCAGCAGCGGTTCTATCAGTCCAACTTCGGTGCCTCTATAGATATCGGTGCCCCAGGCAACGTCATTCTCAGCACACAGATTAATAACCAGTATCGGCTCCTCACCGGTACTTCTATGGCATCGCCTCACATCGCGGGTGTCGCAGCACTCCTACTCGCAAAACGACCCACACTAACACACGAAGAAATACGGCACATCCTGATTAACACCACCGATCCCGTCTATCGAGAGGATAGTGATGAGTTGGACGAAAGATTCGTCGGTGCAGGCACCGTCAATGCTGAGCGCGCCCTACTCGCAAGCGGTGTCCTACAAGCACGTATCCTCGAACCTGAAACCAACAGCGGCGGTTCCGATGTCATTACAATCCTCGGTACCGCAGGCGGCTATAAGTTTCAATCTTGGCACCTCAGTTATGGTCAATCGACAGTACCCACCGAATTTACACCCTTCACACAACCAGCGACGACACAAAAAATCGGCGAAACGTTGACTGTTTGGGATACGACAACCGTGCCAGAGGATATTTATACCGTCCGATTAACGGTAACCGCCGCCGATGGACGACAGACGCATGACCAAGTCGTTCTGAGCGTAGACCGCACGCCGCCGCAAATTATTTCTCTCACAGCAACGGAAACGCTTTACGGTGAACGGAGTCTGACAATTTTTACTTGGGCGACAGACGATGTCACGCAAAATACGCTCTATTATCGCCGCGAAGGTAGCCTCGCCCCCTTCGCACCTATTACCACCACAGACCTCGGCACAGAACATTCACTCTCCTTGGGTTTCGATATCGGAACTTACCAGTTTTTTGTTGAATCGGAAAATATGACGCACCTCAAGACGAGGGAAGACAACGGCGGCACCTATTATACCGTTGATGTTACCTCCGGCTACATTTCACCGAGCGGTTTCACTGAGAAATCTCTTGATATCCCGCCACTCCATATCGCCAGTGTAACAACCGACTTCGATAGGGATGGTCAAACTGAAATCGTCGGAAGTCCACTGTCCGAGGATACGCCTGACACCGAACTACAGGCAGCAATCTTTGCGATCTATGAACGCCTACCAAGTGGTAGATATGAACTCGCACATACCGTTGAAAGTGTCGAGAATCTCTCTAACCTCAAAGAGTTTATTACGTGGTCAGTAGACGACACGGACGGCGACGGTCTACTTGAAATACTCGCGACTGACGATTCACGAATCTTTCTCATTGAAAGTAGCACGCCGCGAGGTTACCCAGACCGAATTATCTGGGAGACACCCTTCCTCTCTGGTGGCACCATCGCCGACCTGAATCGTGACGGGGAAAAAGAAATTATCGGCGCAGATAACAACAACGATCGACTCCTAATTTTTGGATACGACAATGCCACGAATACGCATATCGAAAAAGCCGTTTTAGTGAATGAGACCGCTGGTTCTAACGTATTCGCACAACGTTTCGCTATTGCTGATTTCGATAACGATGGAAACACAGAATTGGTGGCGGGGGACAGTGAAGGCGAAATTTTTATTTATCAACCTACGCTGTTCGGTGATACCTTCCAGTTGGAATGGCAAACACAACTTCCACTCAAGAATATTACACAATTCGCTTCCGGGGATCTCACCGGCGACGGCAGCCCGGAGTTTGTCGTTGGCGGCTTACTTTCACTACCGGATAACCCTTCCGGGCCTCTGCTTTGGAAATTCCTTGTCTTTACGTATACACCGCACGGTTACGCCTTGTTATCAGATGGGACACGCGATGCCACACTCGCAATCGCACCCCATCGACGGAATGCTAACAGTCTCGCCATCGCAGATGTGGATCGTGATGGTGTCAACAACCTGATCATCGCTACATATCCTAACCTCTACGTGACAGCGTGGGACGGGACAGCATTGAGACCGCTGTGGCACCGAAGGGTAGATCCAACACCTGCGCTCTTCACTGCTGAACACAATCAAAATGGGTTTAATGAATTTTACGTGAACCTCGAAGATAGTGTTTCAGGTTTAGAGTCGATTCTCGCAACGGATCCAGACGGTGTTGACCTCCTCACGCCGTGGAATGTTGAAGCCAGACCATTAACGGAGAAAGCCATACAGGTTACGTGGGACGCTCAGCAGGACGACGAAACAGTTGCGGGACAATCGGGATTAACGTATCTATTTACTGTCTATCGTGCGCAAGGTGGCAAGGAGGAGGCTCCTGCGGGTGCGACGTTTGAGAAAGTCGCGGAAAACCTTACTGTTACGAGATTCTTGGATAGGCGTGTGACAAAGGATAATACCTACTGGTACACCGTCACGGTGAAGAGGGATAACGGAAACGAAACACAGCGCACTGAACCCGTTGCTGCAACACCCCGGGAACCGCCACAACTCATTCGCGCAACCTATCATCAACCCGGACAAGAAGATGACACAACGCAACTCGAATTTCAGATGGACGCACAGCGAAGTCCGGTCTCCAGAAATGTCTGGGTGATTGTTACTTATGACCGACGCATGAACCTCGGCATCGCCGACGAGAGTCGATACATCCTGCGCGAAATGCAACGGATTGACGGCATAAATCCTGTATCTGCTATACGAGACCGTATGGGAAGACGCGCACTTCTGGCATTTGATGCCGATAGTGTAATTGAACGTTTCGGGCAACCCCTTACGGCTACAACTGCCCCGTATGAGATTAGCGTTTCCAATGTAGCCGATATTGATGAAAACCCGATACGCGCGGCGACACAACCGCTTGAGATACCGGAGGGGATTAAAGAACCGATGGTGTCGGATTTGAGGCAAGCCCGCGTCTATCCAAATCCAGTACGGCCCAACGTAGCAGATAAAGGGGCTATCACCTTTGACAGACTCCCTATCGGCACGCACATCCAACTCTTTACACCCAACGGTGAACTCCTTGAAACGTTAGATATAACCGAACAGGATCGAAATCGTAAACAGTGGTGGCTCACAAGCGATAACACCGCAGACGTATCGACCGGTATCTATATCTACGTGCTTGAATTTGAGAACGAAAAAAAGATAGGCAAAATCGCAGTGATTAAGTAGTTGTCAACCCATGAACAATTTTGTTATTATTGCAAATCCAATCTCCGGCAAAGGCAACGCGAAAAATGTTGCTGAACAGGCATACACTGCGCTGACTGAGTCCAGACAACAGGGACAACTGATGTTAACCTCCGCATCCGGCGAT
This sequence comes from Candidatus Poribacteria bacterium WGA-3G, assembly GCA_000406005.1. Classification (GTDB taxonomy): domain Bacteria; phylum Poribacteria; class WGA-4E; order WGA-4E; family WGA-3G; genus WGA-3G. The sequence continues at coordinate 3,008 of ASZN01000002.1, read as the reverse complement.
GCGAAGCGTTTCGCGGAAGAAGCCGTCTCTAACGGAACTCGGTTCATAATTGCTTGCGGCGGTGATGGCACACTCCACGAAGTCGTCAACGGCATCGCGACAGTCCCAGATGTGACCCTCGGTGTCCTTCCGTGCGGGCGCGGCAACGATTTCGCGGCAGCAGCCGGCGTACCACTGAAGCCTGAAGCCGCGATTGCGACACTCCTATCCGGCACGCCTATCCATGTAGATTTAGGATGTTGCTATAGTAGCCATCAGGAAGCTAGCCATCAGCAAGAGCCTCTTTCAACAGAATCTGTAGCCCGAAATGAAATGGAGGGCGGATCTACGGAAGGGCACTTTAATGTCCAAACGCCACTGACCGAACCGCAAGGTATAATTAAAAACTACTTCACCACCATTGCCACCTGCGGTTACGATACAGAGGTGAGTCGCCGCGCTGCCAAAGGGACACCCCTATTTGCCGGAACCGCCTCTTACGCTTATGCAGCCGTAGAGACGTTGTTCTACTACGACCCGCCGTCTGTCCGTCTTGAAGGCGATTTTGGTACCTACGAGGGACCGCTTCTTCTCGCTGCAACGGGGATCACAAATCGCTACGGCGGCGGGTTCAAAATCGTCCCAGATGCACGCATCAATGACGGACTGTTCGATGTCTGCATCATCCGTCCGGTATCTTCCGTGACGGTCCTCCGGCTCTTAGTAACACTTTTTTGGGGTGGACATGTCAAGCATCCCGCCGTATCCATACACCAGACCGAGACGTTAAAAATCGAAACCGATCCACCAATGCTCCTCTATGCAGATGGCGAACCGATGTGCGAAACACCCGCCACAATTGAGATCATCAAGGATGGATTGGTCGTGATGTCGCCGCGTGGCACGTAAGATGACGAGATCACGGCTACTGAACCGTAATAGGGGCATCTGTTGACGGGCGTGTTTGAAGCACCGGAATAACGTAGCTGCGGATCTTGACCCCTTCTATCACCTCGGTCTCTACCTGATGTTCGGGGTCCATGCGATGGTCAAACACAACATAGTAGCCTTCAGCAGCACCCTCCAACTTAAGATATGCGGACAGCTGCTTTTTGCCAGCTTGATAGCGGCTGTTGCCCTCCCAAATCTTGGTTTCGACGATATATTTTCGATTATTGTGAATGATGAGCAGGTCTATCCGCCCACGACCACTTTGCACTTCAAGATACATATTGCCGCGCGCGATGCGGACGAATTGGTCCAGGTAGGTAAAAAGGAGATACTGCCCGACAAATTCTTGTGGCGTATCTGGCACCTGTAATATCCTAAATCCCACGCGTGCGATGAAATCAGCGAACTGATCAAGAAGTGCTCCCATTTCAAGGTACCCATCAGGTGTCAGATAATCAATAAAGTCTGTGTCAATTTCTTCTGGGAAGTAGTCGCTCTCAAGCCCGTTCAATAGCGGTTTAAAAGCCTGCAGGATACAATGCTGATAAATCGGATTCACAATCTCACAGAGACCGTCTTCACCTTTGGCAATGATACCGTAGGTGGCGAGTTCACTGATGATGTCGTTTCGGAGCGTAAACGGTACACCTCTGTCATAGGAAACGATTTTCATTAAAAGGGTTTCAAAGCGAGAATCTCTGCGAATATTGGTGAGCAGATGCGCGATGTTGACGTTATCTTCCTCAAGGAGTTGGACGTGTGCTTTGACGAAGTGGGTGTCGGTAATCATCTCGGTTTTTGGAATGTCGAGTTCCTCTGTGAGTATTTGCGCTAATCGGTTGACGAGAAAGGGTTGCCCAGCAGTCTGTTTATGAAGTGCTTCGATGACTTCCGGCGCGAAGGGTTGCCCGACCTCATGGGTATATTGGGCAAGGAGTTCTCGTACGTGTTCACGTGTGAAATTCGGTAATTTGAACTCGTCTTGGATATTAAAGGGTGAGATAGAACGATCGTAGTTGAGCTGTGTGATGTTCTTGACACCAACGATGCCAACGCTGTGTGGACAGCGAATCCTCCTGGAGAGATAGATATAGCGAAGCGAGTGCAGAAAACCACCAACGGCGGTTTGTGGGATCCCATCAAACTCGTCGATGATGAGGCAGACTTTCTGATCTACCAGAAACCGCCCCAGTTGCTCAAAGAACCTTCGCATTGAAACAGGATCCGTCATCTCGGTACTATCCAAAAACTGACTTAAAGCCGCAGTTGGTGCATCACCGCGGCTCTGGAACGTCTCCTCAATTTTTTGGCGAAGGTCTTGGCGGAGGTAGTCATAGAAAGCAGAGGGTGTTAGGTCCGCATACGTCTCAAAATTCAGTTGGACTGAAAAATAGGAATGCTTCTCTTGTTCAAGCGTATCAAGTGCGTGTTGAAAGAAGGTTGTTTTCCCGGTTTGACGCGGCGCGAAAAGGACGATGTATCGCCCTTTTTTCACGCGATCGATGAAGTCAGCGAGCTCTTCCGTACGAGCGACGACGTAGTTGGCTTCAGGATACACGGGGCCGCGGGTTTCAAAATATCTCATTTTTTGCTCCTGAATTCCGTTAGCATTGAAATGGTCAACACGGGTATTATATCGGATACCGGTGTGAAAGTCAATTCTTGATTCCGCCTACCCCCAGAGCCATTCAATCCTGAAAAACTATTTTGTTCGAGCGAAACCTTGGAAACCCAATTGATGTGCCTGTCACCAACTATTTATAAGATACGCTACTTTTTTCCATCATTTTTGGATAATTTATGACATTTTTTTCATTTTTTGCACGAAAAGGGCTTAAAAAACGGGTCTATATAAGATAGTGTTGGACGCATGTTTATATCATTTGTGATGAATATACCTCTCACTTGTAGCATAGACTGTTAGTCTGTGCATACCGATTTCGGCACGGATGCACCTTTTCTCTCCAAAATTGTGTCTTTAATTACAATACCTTTGCCAAATTATCCGGGTCTGATTTGATTTGAAGTGTAATGAATAGCCCCGATAGACGCGAGATGTTCAGCGATGTTGTCAATAA
>ASZN01000001.1 GCA_000406005.1 Candidatus Poribacteria bacterium WGA-3G | reverse complement strand
ATTGAATTCAGTGTTGATGAGGAAAGCGGATTAACCGGGGTGTGCGATTTCTTAGTGAGTCTATCGCCGGTGCAGCATTTGTTACAGGCTCCCGTCATCGTTCTTGTTGAGGCAAAGAAGGATGACCTGAAGCTTGGTATGGGACAGTGTATCGCGGAGATGCTCGCCGCCCAACGTTTTAATGCAGAGAGAAAGAATAATATCCCCTGCGTTTATGGGGCTTCCACAACAGGAATAGATTGGCTGTTCCTTAAGTTGGAGGGAAAGCGTTTGCACATTGATATGACGACCTACCAAATCGCTCAGTGCGACAAAGTCCTCGGCATCCTCGCGAGTATGGTCGCACAGAAAGCATGAGGGACAGCGGAACTGTAGGAGAACACAGATATGGCTTATAGTAACTTTACTCTTAAAACAGTGGAAAAAGAATTTGAGCTTGAATCGGTTGAACACACCGGTATCTTCGCCGACATCGAATCTGTGACCCTAAGTGCCGAACTCACAAATGCGCTGGCGAGAAATGTACCTTTAGCCGCGACTATAAACACAGAGAAAGCCCGGTCAGAACTGATCGTCGCCCCTATTCTCGTTGAATTGCGGGAGCAATTTGATCGTAAAATCAGTCTTTTTTCCGGAATTGACTTCAACGTTGACGCTGAAAACGGATTAACCGGTGTGTGTGATTTTTTGGTGAGCTTGTCGCCTCGGCAATCTTATGTAGAAGCACCTATCATCGCGCTTGTTGAAGCAAAAAATCTTGATCTGAAACTTGGACTTGGGCAGTGTGTCGCAGAGATGATCGCTGCACAATGCTTTAACACTGAAAGAGGGAATGACATCTCTTGGATTTACGGTGCCTCCACGACAGGTATCGAGTGGCAGTTCCTTAAGTTGAGAGGAAAGTGTCTACACATTGATATGATGACTTATCAAATCGCTCAGTGCGACAGAATCCTCGGTATCCTCGCCAGTATGGTCGCACAGAAAGCATGAGGGACAGCGGAACTGTAGGAGAACACAGATATGGCTTATAGCAATTTTACGCTGGATACAGTCGTAACAACGTTTCAACTTGAAATCGTTGAATCCGCGGCACTCTTTGCTGAAATAGAAGCGGTCGTTCCAAGTGCCTATCTCACAGAGGTATTGACCAAAAAGGTGCAGTTGGCTATCGCCATAGGTACAGAGAAGGCAAAGTCAGAACTGATTGTTGCCGATATTCTCTTTGAACTCCGCGAGCAATTCAATCATCGCATCAGTTTTTTCTCAGGTATTGAATTCAGTGTTGATGAGGAAAGCGGATTAACCGGGGTGTGCGATTTCTTAGTGAGTCTATCGCCGGTGCAGCATTTGTTACAGGCTCCCGTTATCGTTCTTGTTGAAGCGAAGAAGGATGACCTGAAGCTTGGTATGGGACAGTGTGTCGCGGAGATGCTCGCCGCCCAACGTTTTAATGCAGAGAGAAAGAATGATATCCCCTGCGTTTATGGAGCTGCCACAACAGGAATAAATTGGCTGTTCCTTAAGTTGGAGGGAAAGTGTTTGCACATTGATATGACGACCTACCAAATCGCCCAGTGCGACAAAGTCCTCGGCATCCTCGCCAGCATGGCGGCACAAAAAGCGTGAGAGCATCGGTTTTCAGGTGATGTTTCACCCTATAAGAGTTAATATATCTATAGAGAACACAAAATGGAAGATGCTGCACTCCAGCGGAGTGCTATGTCCCTTTCATAGGGGTGGGTTCCCACTGAAAATTGTCGAAAACTTAGTAATGTAGATAGGAAATACTTTTATGCAAGTGTCAATTAAATCCCAATGGCAGCAATTGTGCGATTCGATTGATAAATTAGAGCAAGAAATCGCGCGAAGCGATTTTCCGAGCCCAACCCTCCAGATGTGTGAATTTCTAATAGTTGGTGAAGATCGTCGTTTTTATCTCCACCCTGGGGTGGATCCCTTAGCACTTTGTAGGGCTATTTGGAAAACCCTTTTCTGTGGTTCACGCCAGGGGGCTTCAACAATTGCTATGCAGTTCGTTAGAACAATTACTGGTTGTTATGAAAAGACTTTAAAGCGTAAGCTTGTTGAGATTTTCCTTGCCGTGTGTTTATCAAAACGTGTTCCTAAAAACCGATTGCCAATCCTCTATCTATGGATTGGATACTATGGTTGGCGAATGAACAATTTTAGGCAAGCGTGTTTAAGACTGCAGATTGATCCACAAGCAGTTAGTGGATTTGAAGCTGCTAAACTTGTAGCACGTCTGAAATATCCGGAGCCTCGAAAATGTGATGCTGAACGTTCCAGAATCATTCATAATAGGGGACTTCATCTAATAAGATTAACTAACAGCATGAATAAACACTTACGATTGTATAGAGGAAAACTAAATGGAACCATTCAGAATTGTAACCTCTCTCGAAAAACTGGTTGATGCCTATCCAGATCCAAAAGTCCTATTGAATGCAGCGTTGAAAGGAGGAGAACCTGCACAGAATGCAATAGCGCGACTATGGTTATCGGAAGGGATTCCACATGCATTCAACCGTTGTCCAGCACTATATGAATCTGTTCGTTGGTGGCTAAGTAACCGTCTTAATGTACACGCGAAAGAAATAAGTCTAGTAGGTACAATACCTTTGCCAAATTATCCGGGTCTGATTTGATTTGAAGTGTAATGAATAGCCCCGATAGACGCGAGATGTTCAGCGATGTTGTCAATAACAATCGTTTCAGGTTTTTGCGGAAGTATTTTTAATGTTTCGTGTAAATATTTGAGTCCTCTGTAGCGTGCTTTGATGTCTAAAACACCAAAACCGGGATGTCCGAAACCGAACATCTCTCGGAGTTTGGCTGAAACATTGACCATAAACATTGACAGGTTCGCAGCATTATTGACCGGTGTCTCCTTGACGTTCATAAAATCATCTAACCCCCAAAACTGTTTTGCGTCTCGGAAGTTGAACTCGATTTGAAATCGGAGTGAGTAATAATCTATGAGTGTTTCAGCATCCAGACCGAGATCAGAACTGAATAACAAAACATGTGATTTCTCTTCTGTCTTTGTGTCGGTTTTTAGCAAACAGACGACATTCAACGGGTCCGGGAAGCGTTTGTGTCTGCACTCTATTTGATAGACTTCCGTGGTGACGTTTCCTTGTGTCTGTGTCGAGACGCGATATTTGCTGTCAATCTTTCTGGGGTTGAACTTTTCACCATAGATAGCCGGTCGTCCGCGCCCTTGATAAGGCATCGTTGGTGGCAAATACAGGGCAGCATCTCTCCGAAGTTTTGAAATCAGATGGAGACCGCAGTTTCTGACCATCTGGAGTGCCTTATTGTTTCCGAAGTATCCATCAAGCAAAAAGTACTCAATCTTTAGGGTGCCTCTAAGAGTTGCTAAAACTGTCTTCAGCATAGATTGAACCTGTTTCAAGGTGTCATTGAGAACAACTTCGTTTTTGTTTCGGTTCTTGCTGCCTTTCGGTCGTCCCGGTGGGTTTCCTTTTCTTCTCGGAGTTTCTGAAACATCGGAAACTTTTTTCCGTGTCGTTGATGCTTCGCCCCGGACGATCTGTTCCATGAGCATCGGATATGAACGTCGCTTCTTGACACTGATGATTGACACCGCAAAAAACGCCAGACCCCGTATCGCTTTACCGATGATTGATGAGAAAAAACGCGATAAACCGTATGTTTCAGCACCTNATTTTGGCACAACCGTTTCGTCCCCGGCAAGCAAATAGACGTCATCGGGATCATACAGATGTGCCTCAAAGAAAACCCAACAAAGGGTTCCCCAAGGGATGAGTGTGTTGTAAAATCGTTGGATCGTGCGATAACTTCCGCCTTTTTTCGTCCAACGCGATATATTTCGCATCGTCACACCCCCGGTCATCGCAAGCACGGCGAACACGATGCGGCAGAACTGACGGAGCGTTGTTGTTGATAAATGTGGACTGAAAATAGTAAATAATGATACAATCTCTGACATGGGTAAACATCCTTTTTAAGTTTAGTATTTTCACCTATAACTTTAGGATATTTACCCTATTTAGTCAATAATTTTGGCGAAGGTATTGTAATTACAAAGAGAGTTGATAATATGCCCGCAATGATAAATATCAATCCTTGGGCTATAAGCGTCCGATGAAACTTTTTTCAAGCAGAATCTGTTAATTTGTGGCTTTACGGAACGAGATCCGTTTACAGCAAACTAACGGTTCTATCGAACAGGATTTACGCAAACCCGTATGCAGGCGGGGTTTGTAACCCCGCTCCACATCGTGTATCGCGTAGGAACTCGTGAAAAAATCCGTAACTTCCATCAAACTCACGTTAATTTTTATTTTCATGAAAGGGATATTATGGCATTACAGACCAAACTTGAAAACAACCACTCTTTTGGCGAAATCGTCGGCAAAAGCAAAAAAATGCAGCACCTGTTCACCCAGATTCAAAGGGTGGCAGCAGGATCTATTAGCGTCCTGATTCAAGGCGAAACCGGGACCGGCAAAGAATTGATCGCAAAATCAATACACGATAACAGCCAGCGAAAAGCGGGACCCTTCGTTGCAATCAATTGTGCTGCAATACCAGCCGAATTGATTGAAAGTGAGTTATTTGGCAATGAACGCGGAGCTTTCACCGGGGCAAACGAGCGACGAACCGGGAAGTTTGAACAAGCGAACACCGGGACACTTTTTCTTGATGAAATTGGGGATATGCCACTCATTTTGCAAGCGAAGTTGCTGCGCGTCCTACAAGAACGAGAATTTCAGAGGATCGGCGGCGCAAGCAGCATCTCCATTGACATCCGGGTCCTGGCTGCTACGAATCAGGATTTAGAAAATGCTATCAGAGACGGATATTTCCGTGAGGATTTGTACTATCGACTCTCGGCATTCCGCATCACGGTTCCGCCACTTAGAGAACGGCGCGAAGATATTCCTATCTTGGCAGATCACTTCCTAACAAAATATGCCGCAGCCGCCGAAAAATCCATTCGCGCTATTTCTGCTGATGTCTTACAAGTGTTGATGCAGTACGACTTCCCCGGCAACGTGCGCGAACTGGAAAACATCATTGAAAGTGCCGTTTTGCTTGAGACGACAGACCTGCTGCAACAACAAAGTCTCCCTTTGCATCCGAAAGAAAAGGGTTCCCAATCCGCCATAAGCAGCCCGACGGATGCCACTACTATTCTTCCGCTTGACGAAGTAGAACGGAGAGCCATCGTCCACGCCCTCAAAGTGACGGACAATAATATCCCTGATGCAGCACGTGCATTGAGCATCAGTAGAGCCACACTTTATCGAAAAATAAAGCAATATAACCTGCAACAGTAAAAATGTTGTCTCAATATGGGACACTGTTTCATATTGAGAAACAACGCCGGAACCCGTGTTATCAAAGGCTCCGAAAGCCACACCGCTTCCAAACGTGTTTCATTTTGAGACACTCAAAAAAAACAACTTTAAGCGATCCGATCATACCACGTACAGCCTGGATCCCGCGTACCGCCTTGACGGACAAAGTATAACAGGCAATGATAAGAACGTTTTCACCCATTGGCACGATTCTTGCTTAATATAGGGTGTAAGTTAAGTCCCGGGACGTTAGTAATGAGTTCCGTTCAATCATTATGACCGCAACGGTCAATTAAGAACGGTGTTGGCATACTCAAAATCTTGTGGGTAGCAGCTTGAAAAATCTTGTGGGTAGCAGCTTGAATTAGTTTGATAGCGAATATGTCTTGCTTCAGCCCAGTTTTCTGTCGCGGCTGGTGCAAGGAGTTATGATAACATGAATCGACGACGCAGTGTGAACATATCAAACTATATGGATGTTTCGGGGGCCGCTGGTGCCGGTATTGGTAACCGCGCTTGCCTCGGTGCGTCGCTGTTGCGCACTATATACGCAAGGTCCATTTACCTTCTATCAACTTGTCAAAAGTTAAGTATATTCGCGATGCTATCGGTGGGGTTTTATGCTTTACACAGGACAGCTATCACATGCGTCCCACTTTCCGTAAGTTTGCAGTGGCGGGCGTTTTGGAAAGTTTTCCGCCCTAACCATCTGCTAATCTACGGACTCCTTGCTATTCTNACATTGTTCACGTTTGTAGTTGAACCAGCCGAGGCACTCACAATTCTCTATTCCGGTGAGGAACGCGGACAACTCGGCTTACACGGCTGCGGTACAGAACAAGTGGGCGGGTTAGCACACAGACACACACTTATTGATGACCTTCGCACAAAACATAGGTCAGTATTGAACCTGCATACTGGGAACCTCATTGACGCATCGGACCCGAACGCCGAGTGGATTTACCAGATTGGCCTCTCCGCATTGGCAGCAATGAAGGTAGATGTAATGTGTTTGGGACCTAACGAATTATCCATCCCACTTGAAACACTCACCGCATTTCATCTGAGTTATCCAGAAGTCAGGGTTATCTGCGCGAATGCGACACCACCGATAGGAACACCGTATCTGATACGGACTGTTTCTTCAGTGAATGTAGCGGTTGTCGGCTTGGTATCCGAAAGGCACGCGCCAGAACTCACTACCGTCGGTTTAACGCCACCGCAGACAACCTTAGCCGAACGCAAAGCCGAAATCCTCAGCAAAAGTGATGCCGTCGTTGTTGTGTTTCATGGGACACAATCGGAAGTGCACGCGTTAGCAGAAACAGTGCCGTGGGTAGACGTTCTGATTGTGGTTTCCGATAACGAACAAAAGGATCCGTCGGTATCTCGTAAAGCCGCTGCCTTTGTCGAAGAGACCGCAATCGTCGAAAATGAAACAGAGGGTGCCGCTGTCGGTGTGTTAGAGATGAAACACGATGCGGGATCGCAAGGTTATGTTTTCACAAACGATTACCATGCTGTCACTGAAAAGATAACGCCAGACCCCGACCTTGCACGTCTATTGGAAGCGTATCAGACATTGACAGGCAGTGCCGAGACAGCTTTTGATACCGGTGCCTCCGATGCACCCGTCAATGCCGTTCATATCGTCTATTTTCACAAGCACGGTTGCCAAAAATGTGCCCGTGCCGTGGAAATACTCAAAAGGCTAAAAGAAGGATATCCGAACATCGCCGTTGACCAACGCAATGCCAAAACAGAACAGACACTTTTGGAAGCGATGGGCAACCTTTACGAAGCACCCGAAGCGAAACGGCTGGTAACACCTGCTGTTTTCATCGGCGATATCGCGTTGATAGGCGAATTAGATGAACAACGTCTCGAAATTGCCGTTCAAAAGTACTATGAAACAGGCGTTGCGTCTCGATTGAATGATGCTGAATCACATCTTGATACCGCTGAATCTGAGATTGTCAACCGCTTTCACGGATTCGGCACGCTTGCAGTCGCTGGAGCGGGGTTCCTGGATGGTATCAACCCGTGTGCGTTTGCCACCATCGTATTCTTCATCTCCTATATGAACCTCGTCGGACGTGGACGGAAAGAGATGCTCATTGCGGGTGGCGCGTTCGCCTTGGCTGTATTCGTGACGTATCTCTTGGTCGGCCTCGGCATGTTGTCGTTCATGAATTATCTCAACCAGTTTTCCGGGGTTGCCAAATGCGTCTATTTGATCGCCGCGGCTGCCACCTTTGCCTTAGCAGGGCTGAGCCTCTACGATGCAGTCAAGGCAAAGCAGGGCAAAACAAAAGACATCTTGTTGCAGTTACCTCGCGCGTTGAAGTTACGTATTCACAAGGTTATCCGAGAACGGACGCGCACTTCCGGCGTTATCGCGGGTGCGTTGGTCATCGGATTTGTTATCTCGGCATTGGAGTTGGTGTGTACCGGACAGGTCTACCTGCCCACACTAACGTTCGTCGCCAATATTGAAGGTTTACGCGGGGATGCGATTGCCTACCTGCTGTTGTATAATGTGATGTTTATTGTGCCGTTGCTGGTTGTGTTCGGGTGTGTCTATTGGGGCACGACGAGCATGCAGCTCGGTGGTGTTTTACAGAGACACCTCGTTGCTGTGAAAGTCGGAATAAGCATTCTGCTTTTCGGGCTTGGTACGTGGTTAATTTTGAATATTGTCTAATAAAGGAATTGAATATGAAACCGATTATCCTTTTTCTTTTGATAGTGTTGGTTCCCGGATTTGCCATAGGCGAACCGCCAAAAGGGATGGTGCTGGTCCCAACAGGTGAATTTACCATGGGAACCGACGACCCGCAAGCCCCTGCTGACCAACATCCTGCACGCGAAATCCACGTCGATACTTTTTACATTGATAAACATGAAGTTACGAATGCCCAATTTGAAGAATTTATTTTGGCAGATGGATACAACAAACGGAAATATTGGACGAAGGAAGGATGGGCCTTCATTCAAAAAGAACGTTTCTTCTATGTCCACCCGGGCAAGGAAAAGTATCGTATTGACAAGCCGCTGGGGTTCGGGGGAAATAGTATTTCCACCGCTCCCGACCATCCGGTCATTGGGGTCAGTTGGTATGAAGCCGCTGCGTATGCGAAGTGGGCAGGGAAACGACTACCAACTGAGGCAGAATGGGAAAAAGCTTCCAGAGGCACCGATGCACGCCTTTACCCCTGGGGCAACGCGTTCGACTTTTCCAAAATTAACTACTTTCCCCATCATCAGAAGCTTTTGCATGTGGGCAGTTTTTTCACAGGTGCAAGTCCTTACGGTGTGATGGATATGGCAGGTAGCGTTGCAGAATGGTGTGCCAATGGCAAAGGTGAAAACAAAGTCCATCGGGGAGGTGGGTGGAACGCTACTAGGCTACAACTCCAATGCACTTCCCGAGAGGAAACCGTGCCAACATATCGACACTATACCCTCGGTTTTCGGTGTGCAAAGGATGCAGACTAAAAGGAGTTTTGAAATGCGAAAATTACTTTTTGGCGGTATCGTCTTTGTGCTTGCAATGGTAGTATGGAAACTTTATTTACATTATGAAACAAAGCAGTTCATCCAGAATCTGCCCAAACTGCCCAAATCTGAATTGTGGCAGCTGGACAGCACCCTCGAACCTGTGCCAACAGCGCCCTTAAATACGGAATCTAATGAATCCATGGCAGATATATCGGAGGATACATCTGATACTTCGGCAATTATCATAGCGGAAGGTGCCAACACACCGGTAACTAATTTAGTTTTTGAAGACATCTCCGTTGAACAATTACCTGAACCTGATGAAACTCGACTCCCTTCTGAATTGGAGAAACTCTTTTTAGCATATTATCCTGTTCATGAAGAAGTGACTGAAATTTCTAAGGTACTTAGGCCTCTACTTGACCAGCACCTTTTAGGAAACCGCCGGATAAGAGAGATTCTTTTAAACGACTTACCGGCTTCCGTTGATGGACCGGAACGACAGGCATTTTATGCTGAAATGGCTGAAATAGAGGCTTGGAATGACGAGGTTGAACCGACAATATTTGAACTTCACGAGAAAAGAACTCTACTTTCTAATGAACGTTCAACACTTTTGGCAACCTACGGTATTTCATCTTATCACGAATTTGATAAACTTCATGGAAATGCTTATGAAGTTTGGAAAACGGAATAATAACAACTTGACACGAAAACGCCGAAAACACGGTGGATTCGTGAATGCCCGGAGAGACGCTCCGGTATAACATCCCAATGACAGTGTATGTTGCCAAAGCATATTCTTAGCTCTTCTAAAAAAAGGAGTTTGATTAAAATGAAAACCTTAATGTCAATACTGGCAATCGTCGCGATTGCTGTCCTCTGTGGTACTGGTGCCTTTGTTACCCAGGGTGCAAACACCCCCAAGGATCTCGTTGTTCTCACCGATACAGCTCTGTCACAGCGGATAGGTGGGAAGGAAACCAACATGCCCAGTTCAGGTTCATCAGGTAAAAACGCTAGCTGCAGTGTGACTGATTGTCCAGAGAACACTTATACCTATACGCCCGCGTTGTATTCCTGTGTGTCTTGTTACACCAGGGGCGACAGTGCATACACATGGCTTGCACAGAATAACCGCCCCCGTAAAATAAAAAGTTGGTGCGATGACTATTGGCGGCGTAATCGGAACGACAAGTACGAGTATCGGTGCGATTTTAAAAGTGTGCCGAAAGGTCCACCCTTGAGTAGTTGTGAGAAATCCGATGGCAAATGTCCGTAACCCTAACAAAGTTAGCGGTGGGCTGCCTCACAAAGAAGCCAGTCCACCACTATCGCTTTCGCTTTCAAGGGAGATAGTATATACATGTCAAAACTTACATCTCTACTCGCTTTAACACTCGTCTGCCTGAGTCACTTGTGCCCTGCCGAAGAACTCACCTTAGACGTGCTTATTCGTGGGGTTAATCAAGCACGTCTCACTATTCAAAGTGGTGAAGTCCGTACCAACGTCACTGTTAAACGTGCTGCCCAAAAAACCGAAAAGGAAATAGTGGAATGGAAACAAACAGAAATAGAAAACGAATTAAGAAATTTTAGGCCCCACTCGCTTTTTCCAGATGTCGGATTTAAGGAATTCAAGAAGGATTTCCTTGAACCCGTTTCTGAATTTGAAGCTGATCGATATCGCCAACGGATAGAAACTGAGAATAGTACCACCATTTTTAGACTTTTGATGCCTGACACTGATCACTTTCTATACCAATATAAACTCACCGGACAGGAAGTAAAAGGACTCTCACTTGACAGTGAAAACGCTCAACATGTACAAGACAGTAACTTCTATCTTCTTACGCACGATGGAAAAAAACAGGTCAAGCATAATATAGGAAACGCAGTGTTTGTAACGGCACCCCGAGATACGGTTCAATTTTTTGGTGCCGATAGTGAGCATGGCGGTTTCTGGGATTTTGACATCTTTGGGCGTTCCTCTATTCCTATCGGGACAGATACGCAACTCATTGGAAAAGAACAGATAGATGGGGCAGAGTGCTACATTCTTGCATCTACAGATACATCCGGGTGGCACGGACAAATTTGGGTTGATCCCAACACAGATTTCTGTATTCGGAAAGAAGAAGTCCGATTAGGATCTGATACCCTTATAAATCAAGTATTCTATAAAGATTTTGAACAGTTTGGGGACATTTGGTTTCCAAAAGTCAGAGAAGGCATCCATTATCGGAAAAATGGCACTGTTAAAACCGAGACCCGGGTTGAAATTATAGAGGCTCAATTTAATGTTAAATTTCCAGAGGACTTTTTTCACATTGACCGAGATTTTTATTACCAACCGGGTCCGCGTCGTCCTCCTGAATTACCAGATTCTGGACATGCCCCAGTAACACCAAGAACCGACGCAGAGGAACTCATTTTGCTCTGCGGTCCACAAAGTTTGCTAAGAATTTGTGAAATTTTAAAAATCGAAACCAGTATAGGTGAACTCATTAAGTTAACGGGTTTTAACCCTGACCGCGGCACAACCATGCTTGGACTAAAACAAGCAGCTACTTTTAAAAACATTGGACCCATAGGTGTCAAAGCCTCCGTATCACTCCTTAGAAAGGAAAAGGTGCCGCTGCCTGCCATCGCTTATGTGGAAGGGAACCATTTCCTCGTCTTTGAGGCAGTCAACAAAAGGGGGGTCGAAATCCTGGATCCCGCACAGAAATACGACCCGTACCTCACATGGAATCAAATCTCGGAAATATGGAGCGGTGACCTCCTCATTTTTGATCCCAACGAAGCAAAAAAAAGAAAGGCAAAACAACCACTTGCCTTGGTGGAAACTTCAGAATATGATTTTGGGAAAGCTCTCGGAGGTAGTCAAATCAAACACACCTTTACTATCAAAAATGTCGGACAAAAACCGCTAAAGATTTTCTCCGTGAAAGAAACATGTACATGCACTGCTACAGTTGTCTCACAAGATGAGATTCCCGCGAACGGTATAGGAAGCATATCTGCTGTTCTGACTGTGCCCTCTGGAAATGAAACCGTAGAAGAAAGCCTACTTGTCCTCACCAATGACCCGACGCAAGGTGTCTTAACTCTCACATTAAAAGGGCAAGCATTTGTCCCGCTAACAACATTTCCCGAGAGGCTCGCGATTGGAAATCAAAAACCTCTGCAAAAGCAACTGACAAAACGTGTCTCCTTGCACCTTGCAGACGAAGTTCAAGTTCTTGGCGTGAGAACCGATTCAGAGCACCTAAAGGCAACATTGGAAAAGGGAACCGACGAGGCGTTTTTTTACGTCAATGTGCAACTTTTACCTACCCAGCCTGTTGGGCAATTTTCTCACAACCTTTTAATACACTACACCTATCACGGGCAGCAAACAACTCACAATGTAATTGCTTTCGGGCAGATTCTCGGCGAATTATATGTTGCGCCAAATAGGCTCTTTTTTGGCATGATAAAAGAACCATCAGTGGTATCGAAAAAAATTACGATTTCCACACACGATGGTCAACCGTTTCAAATTACGTCCGCGAAGTCTAGCGCAAAAGAGGTTGTAGCGAATGTAGCAAAGGATGAAAGTGGAACGCGGTATGAAATTACAATCTCCATTGCACCAACAGCAAAACCTGGGGAACTTTCGGGAGACATTGTTGTGAAGACATCCAGTTCCGTTCAACCAACTTTGCGGGTGCCATTTTTCGGTATCCTTGCAGGATCCGACTGATAAAGCAACTTTCAATGAAAACAAATTTTGGGAAACTTACCTGTATTAGCATAAGGATGGGGTTCTGCATACTTTTATTTTTAGCGTTCTGGCTTCGCGTTCAAGGCGTAAATACTATCCCTAACGGACAGTTTATCGGGAATGATGCCTATCTCTACTATTGGCAAGCTCAAGTTATCTCGGAACAGGAACAACTACCAGCACGCGACATGCATAGGTGGTTGCCGTTGGGTAGAGATTTAGAACTGACTCTCAATTTCTATTCTTACGCGCTCGCGTACGCCCACAAGGTATTCTCTCTTCTGTTTCCAAGTCTTTCGCTTTATCAAGTGACGCTTTACACGCCCCCCGTCTGTTTTGTTATCGGGCTCGCTACGCTCTGTTTTTTCCTTTACCATATCCACGGTTTCCTTTTTTCTAGTATCGTAGGCGTACTCTTAGCGACATTTCCCGGCACCATTGATCGCAGTATCGCAGGATTCAGTGATCGGGATAGTTGGTGCCTTATGCTGGGTATCCTCGTTGTTACAACCTATCTTGCTTCTCTAAAAACGCACCATACACGCAAACGCTTGATATGGACATTCGCGAGTGGAGTTTTGGTATTTCTCGGTGGAATCTCTTGGGAGGGCTTCGGTGTTTTTCTCAGTATCATTCTCGTTGTAGAACTGTGGCGATTTATCACTTCAGAAACAGAAGAGGGCTTGTGGTACTACCTCTTGTGGGTATGCACCTTCGTACCGACCCTTTACCTTGCATCCGCCGCTTATCGAACCGGACAAGGTTTTTCAACACATCTCTCTGCCTTTATGTTGGTTCCACCACTCACCCTTTTAGGCATCCGTGCACTCCGGTCTCTCCTGATATCAAAAGTACAAAGATTCCGCCTACATGCCCGAACGCTTGCCCTCGGCTTAACGCTTGCTAGCAGTGTACTTGCATTCGGCTATGTTTTTACTCAACTAGATACTTTTGCCAGCACCACTGTCCCGCTAAATCAAAACCGACTCATGCGAACTATTAGTGAACTCAAGAATCCAGATTATAACTATTGGGTCTTTCGATACGGCAGTCTCTTTTTTTTAGGCAGTCTGGGGTTTATAGGTGTTAGTATACATCTATGGAGGAAGCTCGGGACTGTTTTAGTATTGCCTTTTGCTTTGTTTACTCTTACCACTTTTTTTCGAGAAAAGTTTGATGGGTACCTAGGGAATGTTTCATGCGATATCTTGTTTTCGGTATCTATCATAGGCGTTGTCATTGGATTTCTTATCGTTGCGTGGCAACGTAATGTAAATCCAAAAGATGAACACTGTTATGTCGCTATCACGGCATGGTTTATTTTATGGGCCGCTCTCACAAGAGGTGCAGTACGATATGATTTTTTTCTCGGAATACCCCTTGCTGTCTTTGCAACGATGCTTATCCAATTTATATCGGATTCTTTGAGCATGAAACTTGGTATTTTAAAGATGTCCAAACAGTTCCTAAAAATAGGGATAACAGTGATAAGCCTTATTCTTCTTCTGTTTTGGACACCTATAGGCGCGCATGCCAAACGTGCTATTTTGGTATCAACACAGATGCGCACTGCGAAACCCGGGAAGGGTCCTACGGCACAAGCGTTTGGGTGGATGAAAACGGAACTTCCCGGTACCGCAGTCGTCGCTGCACACTGGCCTTATGGCAGTCAACTCAATGTCCTTGCTGGTGTTAAAACTATCATTGACCAAGACCATTACATACAGAATTGGATATACCTCTACGAGCGGTATGTCTACCACGCTGCAAACGAACGCGAGGTACTTGAATATCTAAAAACCCACGGGGCAACACATCTTATGTTAACCCCAAGCGAGCCTGTATACACCTTACTTCGTCGACGATTGAGCAAGGCATTTCTCCCTGTTTATCCAAAAGACAATTTCTTGAATGCAGACGTGAAGGTCTGGGAAATTCACTATCCACCCGACATCCAGCCACATCCGAAATATCTCGCAACAGAACCAGAAAAATAAGCAAACGCTGTCCTCCGCGTTTGTACGCTCTTAACCGTCATCGTCATCGCCGATTTAGACTGCACCACACGCTTGACATCGCACTTATCTTGTGCTTCCAACCTTCCGATCATCCATCCTTCCATGCCTTATGTGTCTTCCGGATACATCCCCTCAATCGCATCCGCGTATCGCTCCATAATAACATTCCGCTTCAGCTTCAGCGTCGGGGTCATCTCATCTTCTTCTTGAGAAAATTCCTTTTCGAGGAGCGTGAACCTTCGCACCTGTTCAAAATCAGCAAAATCCGTCAGATAACGCCTCGAAAAATTTGACAAGGTTATACTTTTTGTGTTATTATTTTCGGTGTGTTCTTGACCCTATCAAAGACGATCTTCGTGAGCAGTAAGCAAAGATTGAAAAGGATAGGCGTGAATGTGCTAAGCAAGAGGATGTCTCCTATGAATTCTAAACATAAGTTAAACATAAAATAAGAATCCTGTGTATAATCTGTCTGTCCATTAGGAATGAATATGTCGTCTATCTATGAATTAATTCCAGATCATGAGCTCTTGCTCAGCCTTGAACCTGAAGAATTAGCAGGAGTTGTTTTGGAATACCTTCATTCCCTTCCAGAGTCGGATAGTCAATTTAGTTTCCATAATTTTAGTTTGCCCCATACAGTGGCACAATACCCGAATGAACAGCAAAAGGAGATTACCAAAGCACTCAGGGAAGCATGGATGTGGCTCCAAAATGAAGGATTGATTATACCTACCCCAGGATTTCATCCGGATATGGTTTCTATTACAAGACAAGGCCTGCGCGTGAGAAATGCTACTGACTTGGAAGCCTATCGTCGGGCGAATTTATTACCCAGACAACTCCTTCATCCGGCAATTGCTACAGAAGTCTGGCTTTCCTTTTCGCGAGGTAACTACGAGTCTGCTGTACTTCTAGCGTTTAAAGAGGTGGAGGTAACCGTTCGTGGGACCGGTGGTTATTCCCCCGTAAACTATGGAGTCCGCTTAATGCGACAGGCATTTGATGCTGAAGAGGGAACACTAACAGATGCCAATCAACCGAAACCCGAAAGAGAGGCTACAGCTCACTTGTTTGCAGGATCAATTGGACTTTACAAAAACCCGTATAGTCATCGAAACATTCCAATCACTGCGGAAGAGGCAGCAGAGCTGATAATTTTGGCCAGTCATCTACTGAGGATTGTTGATTCTCGGGCACCCGTGTCAACTGAACTCTAATGGAAACAGGTCTCAAATCATTTTTTTTCTTCGGCGTTATCAAGCCACAATTAGGAGTGTTTAAGAAATGCCACAACATATTTATGAACTTCCTTTCGTGGAAAGGTACCAAAAAGCGATACCTCAATTAAGGGGCGATACCTCTACTGCTGCAGTTACTATTCAGGGTAAGACTTGTGAGTTCGCGCTCTTACGGACGACAAAGCGGGTCCAGTATTTCGTTCGAGTACAAGAGGTTTATACAACTTCCTCTGAAATTTCTCTCACGCTTCTACCAGAATCTCTTGAAGAAATTGACTTTTTAAACGCATTAAAAGAGTGGAAAGGTGCCGATATTGCGCTCGCGTACCGTGACCAGGCTGCATGGGGTGTTCCACAGTCGGTTGCTGAAACTTCGTCTGGATGGGAAATTGTACTGGAGAAGAGTAGAGAACAAGGCAGACATCACGAGACTAAATTCGGTGAACTGACAGGAGACCAGCTCGCCGAACTACGAGCCAAGCGGATTCTGCTGAATCAAAAACTCGGCGTTGCCAGTCCCTGGTTGTTTGAATATCGAGTGCGGAACGGAATCTCACAGCAATATAAGAATGGACTTGTGGTTCACGAATCCCCCATCCCGCAACTTTACCGGGCATTTCAAGAAACACCAGAACAGTTCCTGAAATTTGCCCGTCTGGTTTCTGTGCTTTTCCTGAAATTGACACACACAGTTGAAGATATCCTTCAATTAAAGTTGGAACTGCAAGCATCAGCGGAATTTCCAGGGCACTCTAATGGCGAAAACCATCGGTATCCGCGCTATCAAAAGATGCAAAAAGGCACTGCGTTAAAGGTTCGCTTCAAAGGGCGACGGCACCAGTATTTTCCAATCAGAGACGCTACCATTCTTGAATTTGAAGGAATTTGTCCGCTTATTGATGAACACAAACCTGAGAATGACTCTGAACCATTGTGGCGTTAAGAATCCTCTGGATACATCCCCTCAATCGCATCCGCGTATCGCTCCATAATAACGCTCCGTTTCAGCTTCAGCGTCGGTGTCATCTCATCTTCTTCTTGAGAAAACTCCTTTTCGAGGAGCGTGAACCGTCGCACCTGCTCAAAATCAGCGAAATCTGTCAGACGACTCCGAATTTCGCTCTGAATATGCCGCTCCACCTCACGCGTCTGGAGCATCGCTGAAAGATTGCCCGTGTCAATCCCATTCTCAGATCCCCACGCCTTCAGCGCGTCAAAATTCGGGACGATCAATGCCGCAAGATTTTTCCGTTCGCTACCTATCACCATAATCTGGCTGATGAATGGACTCTGCACCAAGGCACTTTCGATCGGTTGCGGGGCAACGTTCTTACCGTTGGAAAGCACAATGATGTTCTTTTTCCGATCGGTGATTTTGACAAACCCGTCCGCATCAATGATGCCGATGTCGCCTGTGTGGAACCAGCCATCTTCGTCAATAACCTCTGCTGTCGCGGTTTCGTTGTTAAAATACCCCTTCATCACGTGCGGACCGCGTGTTAGGATCTCACCATCTTCAGCGATCTGAACCTCCACGCCTGGGACAGATACACCGACGGTTCCGAACTTCCATTTCCCCAGATGGTTCATGCTGATAACAGGCGAGGTCTCCGTTAAGCCATACCCCTCTAAGATCAAAATCCCTGCTGCATGGAAGAACTCGGCAATAGATTGCGGCAACGCCGCGCCGCCTGAGACGAAAAAGCGCAGCCGTCCACCCGTCGCCGCCTTCAACTTTCCGAAGACGAGTTTATCGGCGATACCTTGCTGCAATTGCAAAATCGCAGACGGTTTTCTACCCTGTTGAATCGCCGAACTCACCGCTGAACCGACGGAAACACCCCAGTGGAAAATCTTCTGTTTGAGAGGCGAACCCTCTTGGACAGCGCGTAGGATCCTCTCGTGCATCGTCTCGTAAAGTCTCGGAACGCTGAGCATCACCGTCGGCGCGACATCTTTCATATTCTGCGCCACCGTAAACGTACTCTCCGCATAAGCAACCTTCGCACCAGAGAACAGTGGCACGTAATGTCCACCGAGCCGTTCAAAAACGTGCGATAGCGGTAGAAACGACAACAACACATCTGTTTCACCGACATCAATGAGTGATTTACACGCTTGTAGATTAGAAATAAAATTCGCATGCGTCAGCATGACACCCTTCGGGTTACCCGTTGTGCCTGACGTGTAAATAATCGTTGCAACCTCATCTTCTTGTAAATCACTGTCAACTTTTTCTTCTGCCATTTCACAGACTGCCGTGAATTGGATAACACCCGCTGGTGTTTCACCTTCAACGGCATCGAAGATGATTACCTGCTCAAGTGTTGGCACCTCATCTCGAATTGAAGCTACCTTCTCCAACTGTTTTTCTGTGGACACACAGATAATTTTGGCACCGGAATCTTTCAGGATATAACCGACCTGTGCCGCGGTCAACGTTGAGAACATCGGAACATTCACCGCACCTGCTTTGAGGATACCAAAATCCGAGATTGCCCATTCTGGACGATTCTCAGATAGGATTGCGATCCGATCACCCTTTTGCACGCCAAGCGCATTGAGTCCTTTACTAAAGGCATCCACCGATGCACCGAATTCGGTATAAGAAATATCTTGATAAGTGCCACCCCTCGGTTTGTGTGCCAAGGCAGGTTTATTGCCGTATTGTTGAACCGCGTCTTCAAACATAGATATTAGTGTCATTATGGATCACCCCTTCTGCTGTTGTTTGCGAAAATATTAACATACACAGCGATGCAAGTCAAGTTAATCGTTAACGCGACGCATCCCAAATTGTGCCACTCCGGTCCCAAATTCCGTTTAGAGTTATTTTTTTTCTTGCATTTATGTTGCAAATTGTGCTACACTATTACAAATTATCACGACAGACCGCAGTTAGAGCAAAATTTACCAGCGAGCAGAGATAATATACAGTGTCGCTGAAAATAATTGTTAGCACAATTGTGCGGAGTGTGGTAAACTCTATCGTAAAGTCATCCGCTTCTGCCCGAGGAGACCTTCAAATGTACGATAAGAAGAATCCTAAATACGTCGGCACAAAGACTGATACTTATGATCTCAAATATGGCGAACATGACGAAGACGTTGAAGAAGAGCTCGACCCCGAAGAGGAGGCGAGTTCTGGTTATTCGTTACAGTTGGTTCACCATCTTATCACCGAGACACCTCCAGAGGACCGTCGTCGTAGATGGCTCATGGAACTCCGTCGCTCGATTCTCAGCGATGAAGGTGAGTTTCAGGAAAGAATCCAAGCGATTCAGCAGGAGGCACTCCGTATCCACGCCGAGATGGAGGCGCAGATCGAAAAACTCACTTCACCTGCGAACCGTATCGGCACCTTACTCGGGTTACCGAAGGACGACATCGCTCGGGTCATTGTCGGCGGCTCCGAATACTACGCAAACCTTGATACACAGATTGATCCGAAAGCCTTAAAAAAAGGGTACAGTGTCCTCCTCAACGACGCATTTGTCGTCGTCGGTGAACTCGGGTATAACGATGCAGGTCCCATTGCCAAAATAGCCGATATTATGCCGGATGGACGACTCCGTATCGGGCAAGAGCCTAACGCACAGTCCGTCATCCTTGAACGCTCCGCTGATCTCATCGATGCAAAACTCAAATCCGGCGATGAGGTACGCGTTGACTCCAACTTCCGAGTCGCACTTGAGCACATCGCCGCTAAAGAGAACGACGCTTACGCCCTCGAGACAGTCCCTAATATCCCTTGGTCCAAGGTAGGCGGACTTGAAGAAACCATCCAGCGGATTAAGGATACGATTGAACTCCCAATTCTGCATCCTGAACTCTTTTCGCGGTTCCAATACAGTGCCCCAAAAGGGTTCCTTCTCCACGGGCCTCCGGGTTGTGGAAAGACGCTCATCGGGAAAGCGACCGCATATAACTTGACGCAGCAGCTCCAAAAGGAAAGCGGTGAGGATGTTGAAGGTTGTTTCCTTCACATCAAAGGTCCTGAAATCCTAAATATGTGGCTCGGCGAATCGGAGCGGAAAGTCCGAGAAATATTTCAGATCGCCCGCGAAAAGAAGGACGCCGGCAAGTTAGCTTTCGTCTTCATTGATGAGGCTGAGTCTGTATTAGGGACGCGCCGCGCACTGAGATCACACAGCATCTCTAATACACTCGTACCGATGTTCTGTGCCGAAATGGACGGTATCGAATCCCTACAGGATGTCGTTATTATCCTCGCAACGAACCGACCCGATCTGATTGATCCCGCTATTTTGCGTCCAGGACGTATTGACAGGAAAATTAAAGTAACCCGTCCCGACGCAGACGCTGCGAAGGACATTTTCCGAATCTATCTCACACCTGAATTGCCTATTGCCGCCGAAGCCTTCTCGGATAGCGACGAAGCGGATACAACACCCGATGTTATCCCCGCTGAAAAAGCCGTTCAGGATCTTATCGCACAGATCGTCGATGAAATGTTTCGTGAGGACGAAGACAACCGATTCCTCGAAGTCTCTCTCAGGAGCGGCAGACGTGATATACTCTATCGTGGGCATCTCTGTAGCGGCGCAATTATTGAGTCAATCGTACAACGCGCAAAGGAAAAGGCGCTCAAACGCGCAATACAGAACCCAGAGAAAGAGGTCGGCATCTCACGGGCAGATCTGTTAGACGCACTCGCTGCGGAGTACAGTGAAAGTGAAATCTTCCCGCCTACAGAAGCAACCGAAGATTGGCTCAAACTGCTTGATTACGATCCAGCGAATGTCGTCAAAGTTACACCTATCAAAACTGAAAAACGGGAACGGCGTAAAGCGTCGAGCTCGCGTGTCATTTAAGAGGAAGAGGGTGGTAAGTTAAGAGGTTGTAGGTTAAAAGGTTTCTTAAACGATTTAGGTTTCCTGTGAAGGTTCACAGTGACCTTCTTAACCAACCACTTATAACTTATAACCAATAACCAATAAATGGATAGACTTTTTGGAATCGAAACCGAATATGGAATAACACTCGAAAATGAAGCGCATATTGATGCTGTCAAGCAGTCCATCGAGTTAATAAAAAGTTACCGGCAGGCAGATTTTCGACCTGTATGGGACTATCGCGGCGAAGACCCGTTTCGTGATGAACGAGGCTTTCGGGCAGACGGACTCTCTAATCACCCTGATGAAAAGGAAGAGGAAAAACGCGACCGAGAACGAAACAAAAAAGAGAGACTCTCTTTTGCCGAAATTAAGAGCGACCACATCCTTGTTAACGGCGCACGACTCTACAACGACCACGCACACCCGGAGTACGCTACGC
The DNA here is from genome assembly GCA_000406005.1 of Candidatus Poribacteria bacterium WGA-3G. GTDB lineage: Bacteria > Poribacteria > WGA-4E > WGA-4E > WGA-3G > WGA-3G. Next base: position 206,666 of record ASZN01000001.1, on the reverse strand, counting down.
CTGAATGCAGCAAAATATTTGACCTCGTCGCACACGATAAGGCCGGCGAACGTATCCTCCAACGGTGCGCTGAAACGCGGAGTCAAAAACTTGGAAAACGCGTACTCTTATACAAGAATAATACCGATTTTCACGGACACAGCTACGGCTGCCACGATAATTACCTCATGGCACGCGATGTCCCCTTTGAAATGCTGAAGCAGGGGATTATGCCCTTCTTTATCACACGCCAAATCTTCGCAGGCGCAGGTAAACTCGGTATTGAAACTGAAGCCGGGCTCGCGACCCCCGGACATTATCAACTCTCGCAGCGCGCAGATTTCTTTCATGTTGAGGCGAGTGTTGATACGATGCACAACCGGCCTATCGTCAATACACGAGACGAACCGCATGCCGACGCTTCTAAATACCGTAGACTGCACGGTATCGCAGGCGACGCGAATATGTCCGAATACGCAACAGCACTCAAAGTCGGAACAACAGCACTCGTTATCACGCTAATTGAACAACGAAGAATTCCCGAAAGTCTATCACTCGCAAATCCGATTGATACCATCAAAACGGTTTCGCATGACCAAACGTATCGATGGTTGGTCACAACAACTGACGGGAAAACGATGTCTGCTATTGACCATCAGCGTGAATATCTCGCACTCGCAGAAAAATATCTCGCTGATGCCACAGCGTTTGAAACTGATTGGGTACTCACGGAGTGGGAAAGTACACTCAACGCACTTGAAACGGATCCGATGGCTCTCGTAGACCGGCTCGATTGGGTAGCCAAGAAATGGTTGCTTGAGACTTTCGCTGAAGAGGAAGGAATCGGATGGGACGAGCCATGGCTCCAGAGTTTGGATTTAGAGTATCATAACATCAATATTGATGAAGGGCTATACTACGGAATCCCGATGCGTCGTGTTGTCACCGACGAACAGATTGAAGCAGCACTTCATAACCCACCGGCTGGCACACGTGCTTATTTTAGAGGACGTGCCGTTGATCGGTTCGGGGCATCTATAAAGGCAATACAGTGGGATAGCATTACCTTTACCGTTAATGGACGCACTCGGGAGGTTAACCTCAACGCACTTGCTGAGGCAGAGATCGCACAGCAATATAATGAGGCTCTTGACGAATCGCCAACCGTTGAAATACTAATTAAAAAATTGGGGTTATAGATTTTTTAATAGTAACCAGTTAACAGTTGTCAGTTAAGAGACTGTAGTTTATCAGATACCTCTTTAACTGATAACTGAAAGCGCAGCGTACTGCGTACGAATAACTAATTGTGTCGGTTGTCTCTCTTGCGACTGCCACGAGCAACCTCTTTAACTGAGTACCGAAAGCGCAGCGTACTGATAACTGATAACTAATTCAACTGATAACCACTAAAAAGGAGAATTGAAATGGCAGCCAATATGATTGCTCAGCTTGAGCGCAAGCAGAGAGATACAAAACCCATCGGACCTGGGGATGGCGACGGGGATAACGACGGACCAAAACGCCAAAAAGTGAGTCGCCCAGATACGCAAGAACTCCTTAAACGGATGCGACGTGTTGACAAAGATCAGTCCCGACGCTATCGCCAAAGAACGGGGGAGTGATGCGTTTAAAGGGGCATTTCCTCAACCCAAACGATGCTGTGTATGAGGATATCGCACTACAGACCGTGGTGAACCACAAGGGCGATTTCCTCAATCTCTTGAAACAGGCGAACTATCCATTGAAGACGGCGTTGCCATCGGAGACTGCACAACATGCCACCGATATCGAAATTGCACATAGCACCACCGTCGTTGCTGTGCTTTACCGAGACGGGGTCATGGTGGCAGGCGACCGACGTGCTACCGCGGGGACCTCTATCATTTATGATCGCGCCGAGAAAGTCTTGCAAATTGATAGACATTCGGTGCTTGCCATCTCAGGTTCACCCGCAATCGCTTATGAAATTGCGAGAGTGTTGGAACACTCGTTCCAATACTTTCGTCGCAGCCAGCTCCAAGAGTTGAGTCTTGAGGGGAAGCTTCGGATGTTGTCACGACTTATCCGAGACAACTTGTCAATGGCACTCCAAGGCATCGGCGGCGTTATCCCAATCTTCGCACTCTACGACTTAAATGCCGACGAGGACGATAACGGCGGAAAAATCTTTTTCTATGATGGACTCGGCGCACACTTTGAGAACGTCGATTTCGCAACAACTGGATCCGGATCTGTCTGGATCCGTGGGGTCTTACGCTACCTATCGCGCTTCGGCGATACACCCTTGTCCGAAATGGACCAACAGCAAGCCGCAATCACAATCCTGCGACTTTTGGACATCGCAAGTGAGTACGATGCCGCAACGAGTGGATACAACGCTAAAGTCAATATTTTCCCAAATGTCAAGGTTGTAACACGGTCCGGCGTTGATACTATTTCTGATGATGATTTGGCTATATGGTACGCTGAGGCACAACCAGAGCAAACGTAGTTTGAATATAGAGAGAGGGTTTAACCGCTTGTCTATACAAGTTGCTAAGCCACATCATGGAAAGCGCGTAGTCCCTAACGTAGTCGAGGGGTTTTGATTGAGTGTTTCTTCAGATATACGGAAGCCTACCTCATCGTCTAAACGTACCTAACCGAACCGCAAGGAAAATTTAAAAGAATGCGAGATGAACCATATCGATGGATAGAAGCGATTCAAGACCGACGAGATTACATTGAAGACCAACTCCGTCCCGGCAGTCCCGTCGTAGGCATCACTTATAACGAAGGTATGTTGCTCTTGACGATTGGTAAGGGACAACGTAAAATCTTTGAGGTACACGACCGAATCGCACTCTCCGCAATCGGACACCCGGCTGATATCGAACGCCTCCGAATGCTCGTTACCGATACCGCAAGCGTTCAAGGATTTCAAAATGCCACTGAAGATGTGAATCTCCATCGACTCACCAACTATGTCCTTGCACACACTTTTAAGCAGGCATTTGAGTCTATTGTCGGTGAAGCTTATATCATCAAAATGTTACTCGCCGAACTCGGCAGTACGCCTGAAAAAAATCTATTTACTGCAATCAACTTCGATGGCATCGTCCGAACCGACACAAAATTCGCAGTTATCGGCGGAACAGAAGTGATTGAAACCGGTATGCAAAACTATCTGGCGAATGCACCCGCTGACGCAGACACGGATTTGACCGCTGCAATACGGTTGAGTTTGGAAACTTGGGCAGTCGGTAAGGGATTAAGCACACGAGAACCAGAGGAAACCGATTTAGAAGAGACGCAAATGGATACTACGCAGATGTACGAAGTTGTTGACGCTGCCCGCGAAGACGGTGAGATTCAAGCAGGGGTCCTAAAAATAACACAGCAAGGTACAAGCAAATTCCGGCTCCTTAACTCTCAGGAGGTTGAAGCCGCACTGAAATAGGGAGCGGAGGAATAGTTGTCAGTTAGAGGAAGTTAACAGTTTTCAGTACGATTTTTTCTACGAAAAAATCTTTCAGTTTTCAGTTAAGAGACTTTGGAACTATCGAAAACCTCTTGTAACTGATAACTGGTAACTGATAACTGGTAACTGTTAAAAAATGAACAAACGCATTTTTGGAATCGAAACCGAATTTGGATGCATGACAGATACCGAGCGGATTCGTGGTACCTCGGAAGGGGTCGCAGCACGCGTTCGAGACTACGTTTTTGATGTCTTAGAACTCGGACTTCGCGATATTCACTACCGAGACTGGGGCGAACCCCCCGGTAACGGTGGATTTCTGTTCAACGGCGGTAGGCTCTACATTGATATGGGGCATCTGGAATATGCAACCCCAGAATGCGGAACGCTCTTCGATCTTGTCGCCTACGATAAAGCCATTGAGCGTATCATCAATAGCATCCTCACGGATACAGGACTGCCGACCGCGTTCTTCAAAAATAATATCGATCATTTCACCGGTGCAACCTTTGGATGTCACGAAAATTTTCAAATTAGCCGAGATGTCCCGTTCTATAAAGTCGTCATCCCCACACTCATGCCGTTTTTTGTAACCCGCCAAATTTATGCCGGGGCTGGAAGAGTCGGGGTCTATGACGAAATGATTGAATTCGGCGATTTTCAACCGGAACTCAGTGAACAACGAGATTATCAAATCTCGCAACGCGCAGATCACATTGTTACCGAAATTTATGAGTGGATCCAGTTCAGTCGCGCGATTATAAACACACGCGACGAACCGCTCAGTGATTACACAAAATATCGGCGACTACACCTCCTCGTCGGTGATTCTAATATGTCGGAATACGCGACCGCACTCAAAGTCGGCACGACGGCACTACTGCTCACCGCAATCGAAGAATTCTATGAAATGCATGGAGAAAAACTACCGCTCCCCAGTTTTGAACTCGCCGATCCAGTATACGCGATTCGACACATTTCACGCGATAATACTTTTAAGTGGCGTATTGAACTTAAATCCGGAAAAACAATCTCAGCGATCGATTTACAACGAGAGTATCTCAACTTCGTTCAGACTTTCATCACCGAACAAGATGAAGAAACCGATTGGGTACTTGCTGCATGGGAATCTATGCTTGATGACCTCGAAGATGGTTGGGAAAACGTCATCCCCCGTGTTGATTGGGCCGCAAAAAAATGGATGCTTGAGGCTTTCGTCGCTGAAGAGAAACTCGATTGGGATGATCCTTGGATCAAAAGTCAAGATTTAGAATATCATAATATCCATACCGAAAATGGACTCTACTACGCTCTGGAAGCGCAGGGACAGATGGAGCGTGTTATCACTGATAAACAGATCGAATATGCTATTGACAACGCACCACAGGATACCCGAGCAAAAGTTCGGTCCTTCCTGATGCGAACCTTGACACAAAATCGGATGCCGTGTATCGTTGATTGGCATCAAATCTACGCAGGACATACAGAATATTTTGAGATGAAAGAACCACTCGATACCAACATCGCAAAAGCGCAAAGATGGATGAAGAGGCTGCGAAAGCGACCCACGCGAAATTGATTCGTGGTCTCCACAGCGTGACAACACTGACTATAGTGTCGTTGAGTCTAACCGATAGCCAGTAACTCGTCACGTGAATCTGTAACACAAGGAGAGAATCATGGCTAAAGACAGATGCATACACACGGATTGTGAAGGATTTTACCGTCGAGACTTTCTTAAAGCAGGGGCACTCGGTTTGTTCGGGTTGAGCCTCACAGACTTTTTTCGACTCAAAGCGTATGCCGCAACCGCCGCAGAAGCAAGCGTCAACGCACCGAAAACTTCTGCCGGCACCGCAACATCCGTTATTCTCGTCTGGTTAGGGGGTGGACCAAGCCACCTCGATATATGGGATCTCAAACCGGATGCACCTGAAGAAATTCGTGGGCTTTTCAAGCCGAGAGCGACAAACGTAAACGGCATCCAAATTAGTGAACATCTCCCGAAACTCGCACAACAGACCGATAAACTCTGCATCATCCGTTCGATGACCTCTCCTGAGGCAGCGCACGAGCGTGGAACACACTATATGATGACGGGGTATCAACCCTTACCCGGCTTTGCCGTTCCGGGATATGGTGCTGTTATTTCCAAACTCAAAGAACAGCGGAGCGCTTTACCACCATACATCTCTGTACCGGCACCCGTCGCTTATGGGGGTGGTGGGTTCTTAGGCGCATCGCTTGCACCGTTCTCGCCCGGCGGAAATCCGGCAAGCAAGAACTTCAAGGTCCGAGACTTAGAACCCCCCAAGGGTGTCTCTGTTGAGCGCGTTGAACGGCGACGCTCTTTACGTCAAGCCGTTGATGCCGCCTTCAAAAAGTACGAAGCAGGAAACCCCGCTGCTGAAGCCGTTGACAGTTTCTATACTTCCGCATATAACCTCATGAGCTCCTCTGATGCACGCGCAGCGTTCGACCTTAATACCGAACCCGGTAAAACTCGAGACGCATACCGACGCGACACTTTCGGACAAAGCTGCCTCCTCGCAAGGAGACTCGTCGAAGCTGGAGTCAACTTCGTCACTGTCACCAACGGCGGATGGGATAACCATAACAATATCTTCTCATCTTTGCCGGGGAAACTCAACGCTTTCGATCAGACGATGGCGACCTTAATCGCAGACCTGAGTGATCGTGGATTGTTGGATACCACCCTCGTTATTGCTATGGGTGAATTCGGCAGAACGCCTGTCATCAATAGAAATGCTGGACGTGACCACCATTCACGGGTCTTCTCAATCATGTTAGCCGGCGGCGGTGTCCAAGGTGGACAAGTCATCGGTGCTTCCGATCCCCTGGGGATGGAGCCTGCTGAAACGCCGGTACGTCCCGAAGATTTATCAGCGACACTCTATCAATCCCTCGGTGTTGATTACAATCAGCACCTTGAGTCACCAGATGGTGTCCGAATCGTCCTCTCGCGCGGCGGCAGACCGATTCGCGGCGTCCTTGCTTAGAGAATTATCAGCTTTCGGAGGAGTGGTTATAGGTTATAAATAGTAGGTTATAAGAAGAGCCGTTGGGAGTTCCTGAACCCTCTTAACTTATAACTGTTAACCTATAACTATTCTTCCGAAAACTTATAATAAATACGCATGCTTCGTTCTTTTTTTCTGACCCTCCGCAATATATGGATCCTGATAGCAGCGTTCTGCGTTGTCTGTGCGACACCTGTCGGTTTTGCAGACCAACCGCTGTCGCCGATCTGGTCACTCGAATTTAGCCCTGATGGAAAAACGCTTGCTGTCGGAAAATATCAGTGGGTTGAACTTTGGGATCTCGATACACAACGTGTTATTCATGTCTATGAACCGCACGTTGGCGATGTGCGATGCCTTAAATTCTCGTCCACAGACCAAGCATCGCCGCTAAGGCTCTATGCCGGCAGCGGCGTTCCAGCACAAAGCGGCGAAATACGAATTTGGGATGTCGCATCCGAAGAACTGATAAAAAGCTTCGAGATTCATGCTGATACCATTGAATCTATTGCCCTAAGCCCAAGTAACAAAACGCTGCTCACTGCAAGTATGGACGAATTCAGTGCCGTCATTGATGTGGAACGCCTTGAAGATACCGAAGAAATGATAGACAAACAGGCGAAATGGTTGACCCAACACGTTGGGAGAGTCCTGTGTACCCTGTATCACCCGAGTGGCGCATACTTTGTCACAGGGAGTGAAGATAAAACCATAAAAGTATGGAACCCAGAAACTTTTAACGTCTTGGTGAACTTTGATGCAAACGATGATGCTGTTTATAGCCTCGCCTATTCAGTTGATGAAAATGTGATAGTTTCCGGTTCCGCGGATAATGCCGTCCGTACGTGGCGCGTTACGCAGACAGGCAGGGGTGAGGAGATTCCTGTCAGTCAGAATGCATCAGATCTGACTGGTGCCCTCGTTCGCGAATACAACGGGCATCAAGGTGCTGTTTACAGTGTTGACGCAGCACTCGTCTCACTCAGACAGAACAATCAGGCGGCAATGATTGCCTCCGGTAGTGCAGACACTTCAGTGATTATCTGGAATATCCGATCAGGAAACCGTTTCCGCACTTTTGATGAATCGACCGATGCTGTTTACGCAGTAAAATTCAGTCCAGATGGTCGGTTCGTTGCAGCGGGAGGGCGCGATGGAAAAGTACGGCTCTGGAATCTTCGTAGACGCGCCATAACACACGAATTCTAATATGAGTGTCGGCGATTGAAAAGACCGTTAGCCATTAGCCATCTTGCCGATAGCCATCTTGGAGGACTTCACGATGCGTACCGATACGATGTCCGTTTTCGCGAGAAGATATGGTCTCACAAGTATACGCCAAACGTTTTTCATATTGCTCTTTATGTCCTTGGGGCTTCCTACGTTCGCGCAAGGGACACCGCGACTCAATTCACTGTTTCCAGCAGGCGGACAACCCGGTACAACTGTTGAGATCGCTATCCAAGGTTCCGATTTAGACGACCCACACGAGGTCATTATTGAAGGTGAATCCGGGATTACCGCGCAACTTCATCCCGCTGGCGGTGAAGTTGATAATACCCATAAGCCTGTCTTTGAAGCCAATTGTGGGCAGTGCCATGAACTCCGGTCTCCGAGCAACAGATCAATGACACCCGCACAGTGGAAAGCAACTGTTCAACGGATGATTACCGAGAAAGGTGCCGAAATTAGTGCCGACGCACAGACGAAAATCGAAGGTTATCTTGCATCTGCAGCGCGAGCGAGTGCCGGGTTAACCGCCGAATTATATATCGCACCTGACGCACCCATCGGGCTTCGAGAAGTTCGGATTGTCAGTAAGAACGGCACCTCCACCGCGTGGCCCTTCGAGGTAAGCCACACGCCGAATGTTATTGAGACCGAAGCCAACAATGACCCAGAATCCGCCACCACTATTGAACTACCAAGCCTCATCAATGGTGTTGTTAATCCCGGTGGTGACGAAGATTATTACGTCTTTGAAGGCACTAAGGGGCAACGCTGTGTGTTCAGCGTCAAGGCATATCGCCTTAATAACATCAGCCAACAGTTCTTCAATCCAACGCTCTCTGTTTTCAGCGCGGACGGTGTCGAACTCGCACGCAGTAACGGTTTTTATAGCCTCGATCCGCTCATTGATGTTACGCTTCCTGACGACGGCCCTTATCTCCTGCGTATTCGTGATCTATTACACCGTGGAAATCCCGATTCTGTCTATCGCTTAATGGTCGGGGTGCTCCCATACAATACCTATCTGTTCCCTGCGGGTGGAACGCTGCCTCTCGAAAATATGGATAGCACACGCACCGCACAGGAGACCGATCAGGTATCATACGGACCGCCATCTCCACCGGAAACCAATAGGGTTCAGTGTGTTATTGGCGGTGAAAATCTACCCGAAACTGAATGGCAGGTCAAGTTAACAGCCGATGATCAGCCCGGTCTCAAACAGATTCGTACGCCGTACGGTATCTTTCCGTTCATCGTCAACGCGCATCCAGAAACTATAGAAATGGATGTTGACCTTCAGACGACACCAGACGAGGATACGACGCAGGATGCTACGGCACAATCCTCCGAATCCGAAATCCTTTTCCAAACAAAGTGTAGCGCCTGTCACGAACTCCGTTCACCGAGCAATCGGGCACTCTCTGCTGAGGAATGGGGTAACACCATTGCACGTATGGCGAATAAAGAGAACGCCGACATTACAAACACTGAACGCGACCGTATTATGGCTTTTATTGCCCAAGAAGCAGAACGGTTAGGTGGACTCATTGCACGCCAACTTGAACATGCCCAACACATCACAACACCTGGCGCGATTAGCGGACGTATCTCTGAACCCGGTGAAGTGGATTACTACCGCTTTACGATTTCGGAAGGCACGACCCTCGGTCCTTGGTGGGTGATCTTCCCGTTTGACAACGTTGATGAAAAAGGGTTTGACACCGTCTATCCCCCTGAAACCGAGATTGATCTCGACAAAGAATACATCGGCAAAGACGGTCGAAAAATCGGATGGTATAAAACCAATCGCAGAGGTGAGAACGTCTTCTCAAACGTCCCCGAAGACGATGTTACGGGTTATGCCTTGACCTATCTCGAATCCGAGCGAGATCAGAACTATCTTTTATCTCTCGGTTCCGATGATACCATCAAGATATGGGTGAATGATAAACTCGTTTTCAGTAAATACGTCCACCGTGCCCTCCGCCGTGCCGATGATGTCATCCAGCTGCCTGTCTCTAAAGGCAGAAACAAGGTCCTTGTCAAAATTACCAACGGTTATGGACCGTGGGGGTTTTTCGCAGATATAGGTGGCTATTCAATCACTGTTTCTGCAGAAAGTCTGAACTCACCGCTGAGCCCATCTCTCACCTTGCTTAATGCCAACGGGCGGGTGTTGGCAAATAATGCGGGTATCGGCGGCAGACGCAACGCGATTATCGATTATAGTTTCAATCAACCGGGTGAGTATGCCGTTAGAGTTGAGGACATTACTGGAAACGGCGGCGCAGGCTATGTTTATCATTTAGATGCCCGTCCAACAAAACCCGATTTTGCGATCTCCGTAACACCGGATAACCCAAATATCGGACGCGGTGGAACCGCTTTGTTGAACGTGACGCTCCAACGCCGTGTCGGGTTTACAGAGCCGATACTGCTCTCCGTTGAAAATTTGCCACCCGGCATCACGGCAAGTGAGAGCGCAATCCTCTCTGGTGCTGGCACAACGCAAGGCTATATTACGCTTACCGCTGCACCTGATGCCGAACTTGAACATCGTGTCGTTCAAGTTGTCGGTTCCGTCACGACGGCTACCGGTAACGAATACCGTCGTGCAGCAACCCCGGTTGAAGTCTATCGGATTCAGAACAACGATCAGACGGTCCAACGAAAAAGCGTTGTCGTCAGTGTTACGGAGACCTCCCCTGTTATCGTATCGACGGAATTAGAGGAGATAGTGGTAACGCCGAATACACCCATTGATGTCGTTGTCACAGTTGATAGGCAAGGTGGCAATCGGCAGAACCTGAACCTGACGGCTGTCGGTCTGCCTTTCGGTGTGCGTCTCCAGCGACAAAACACTTTGCTCCGAGGAAATCAGACAGAGGCAACCCTAAGACTTCTGCCAAATATTGTTAGCAGTGGGAGTAATGAGTTGCGTCGTAATCCGTTCATCGGTACACAGCAGTCGCGTCCGTATACCATTGTCGTCAATGCCTCTGTCGGTCAACGGATTGTAGCGAGCAGCCCTGCCATCAAACTGTGGCTCGGAAGCCGGCCAGACACAAACCCAGGCGAGCAACTTGGTGGCAATTAATGCAAACTATTCTCCAGCTTTGCAGGCGGGGTTTACAACCCCGCCTTCTATAGACGTTGCGAACCGCCCTCCGATTTTGCAGGCGGGGTTTGTACCCCACCCCTTCTATAGATGTATCGTTAATTGTTTGGATATACAGATTCTTTACTGAAAACTGAGTACTGATAACTGATAACTTTCAAATAAACTTGACATTTACGAAAATTTGTCGTATACTTAATAGCGTTGCGAACGATAATACCGGAAAATCCACTTTTTTGGTAAGATTTCGCAAAATAAATTTGACATTCACAGTTTTCTGTGGTATACTTAATCTTGCGTGTGTGCCAAATGCTCAAAATAGGAGCATCGGTTGAAAGATCGAAGGTGAGGTGCGATTCCTCCGTTGGCAAATTTTTTTGAAAATAAATTTGACATTTATATCAGAGTGTGGTATACTTAAAAACGTACCACACGGGGGTGTAGCTCAGTTGGGAGAGCGACTGGTTTGCAACCAGTAGGTCAGCGGTTCAACTCCGCTCATCTCCATCACCTATGAAAAAAATAGGTGCTGTTCTTTGACAATTGTATAGAGAGGGTAAATCGGTAGATAGATATTACTTATCAAGCTACTAAGGGCTTACGGTGAATGCCTTGGTGCCAGGAGTCGACGAAGGGCGTGACAGGCTGCGATAAGCTTCGGGGAGCCGCTTAATAGGCTCTGATCCGGAGATTCCCGAATCGGGCAACCGAGCAGGTTAATCCCTGCTACTCGTGTTTACACGAGGGACAACCAGGAGAAGTGAAACATCTCAGTACCCTGAGGAAAAGAAAGAAAACCTCGATTCCCCCAGTAGCGGCGAGCGAAAAGGGAACAGCCTAAACTCGGTATATGTTCAAGTCTGAACACGTTGTATACCGGGGGTTGCGGGGTCCATTGGGTGCGTGTTCAGGCGCACCGAAAGTTAACGTGCTGCTAGCTTAATGCCTCTGGAAAGAGCAACCGGAGCGGGTAAAAGTCCCGTGAGCGAAAGCAGCGGCGAACTTTTGGATGGGTACCCCAAGTACTACGGGATAGGCAAACCTGTAGGAATCCAGGAGGACCACCTCCTAAGGCTAAATACTCCCTGGCGACCGATAGTGAACGAAGTACTGTGAAGGAAGTGGTGAAAAGCTCCCCTGTTAGGGAAGTGAAAAGTCCCTGAAACCGTATAGCCTACAAGCTGTGGTAGTGCTAAGTCACGAAAGTGACATGCATGACCGCGTGCCTTTTGCATAATGAGCCGGCGACTTACTCTGTGTAGCAAGATTAAGCATCTTTGATGCGGAGTCGTAGCGAAAGCGAGTCTGAATAGGGCGTTGAGTTGCATGGAGTAGACCCGAAACCAAGTGATCTATCCATAGGCAAGGTGAAGCACACGTAAAAGTGTGTGGAGGCCTGAACCCACCAAGGCTGAAAACTTGGGGGATGACCCGTGGATCGGAGTGAAAGGCTAATCAAACTTGGTGATAGCTGGTTCTCCCCGAAATAGCTTTAGGGCTAGCCTCATGTGTTCGGCAGTGGCGGTAGAGCTCTAATTGGACTCGCGGCCCCACCAGGTTAGCAACTCCAGTTAAACTACGAATGCCATTGTCCTAAGCATGGGAGTCAGTCAGTGGGGGATAAGCTCCATTGACGAAAGGGAAACAGCCCAGACCACCAGCTAAGGTCCCTAAATACACGCTAAGTGGTAAAGGATGTTTTGTTGCTCAGACAGCCAGGATGTTGGCGTAGAAGTGGCAATCATTTAAAGAGTGTGTAATAACTCACTGGTTAAGCGACTTTGCACCGAAAATTTCCGGGGCTAAGCGTGTTACCGAAGCTGTGGATATCCCGTAAGGGATATGGTAGGGGAGCGTTCTATAGTAGGATTGAAGGAGAATCGTAAGACGCTCTGGACGAATTAGAAGTGATTATGCCGGCATGAGTAGCGATAAAACAAGTAAGAAGCTTGTTCGCCGAAAGCCTAAGGATTCCTGAGGAAGGTAAATCCTCTCAGGGTTAGTCGGAACCTAAGCCGAGGCCGAAAGGCGTAGGCGATGGGAAGCAGGCTTAATATTCCTGCACCACCATGATACGGATGAAGCTAGGGGAGACGCAGACACAAAGGACTACCAGCTGATGGAAATGCTGGGTTAAGCCCGATGGAGCGCACCAGGAAAATCCGGTGCATCAAACTCCTGACGGTGAACAGGATTCCGTAAGGATGCAAACTGTCCCAACTGGCTGCCAAGAAAAGAACCTCGAGTGGACAACTCGTGGTGACCGTACCGCAAACCGACACAGGTAGGCGAGGAGAGAATCCTAAGGCGCTCGAGAGAACTCTTGCTAAGGAACTCGGCAAAATGACCCCGTAACTTCGGGAGAAGGGGTGCTTTGAGTAAGTGCTGCGTTTCTACGTGATACTGAAAAAAGCCGCAGTGAAATGGCCCGTGCGACTGTTTACTAAAAACACAGGTCTCTGCTAAATCGTAAGATGATGTATAGGGACTGACGCCTGCCCGGTGCCAAAAAGTTAAGGTGAGGAGTTAAGGGCAACCTGAAGCTCTGAACTGAAGCTCTGGTAAACGGCGGCCGTAACTATAACGGTCCTAAGGTAGCGAAATTCCTTGTCGGGTAAGTTCTGACCTGCACGAATGGCGTAACGACATGGGCACTGTCTCGGCAAGAGACTCGGCGAAATTGTAATACCGGTGAAGATGCCGGTTACCCGTACCAAGACGGAAAGACCCCGTGAACCTTTACTATAGCTTGATATTGGGTTTTAATGCTGCATGTGTAGCATAGGTGGGAGACTGTGAAACTGGGGCGCTAGCTTCAGTGGAGTCATCATTGAAATACCACTCTTGTTGCATTGGAATTCTAACTCCGGCACGTGAATCCGGGCCGAGGACAGTGTCAGGTGGGTAGTTTGACTGGGACGGTCGCCTCCTAAAATGTAACGGAGGCTCCCTATGGTTCCCTCAGCGTGATTGGAAACCACGCGCAGAGCGTAAAGGCAGAAGGGAGCTTAACTGCGAGACGGACACGTCGAGCAGATGCGAAAGCAGGGCTTAGTGATCTTACGGTGCTGTGTGGAAAGGCCGTAACTCAAAGGATAAAAGGTACTCCGGGGATAACAGGCTAGTCGCACCCGAGCGCTCACAGCGACGGTGCGGTTCGGCACCTCGATGTCGGCTCGTCACATCCTGGGGCTGCAGCAGGTCCCAAGGGTTCGGCTGTCCGCCGATTAAAGTGGCACGCGAGCTGGGTTTAGAACGTCGTAAGACAGTTCGGTCCCTATCTGGTACGGGCGTAGGATATTTGAGAGATGCTGCCCCTAGTATGAGAAGACCGGGGTGGACGTACCTCTAGTGCACCAGTTGTCACGCCAGTGGCACCGCTGGGTAGCTATGTGCGGAGAGGATAAACGCTGAAAGCATCTAAGCGTGAAACCTCGCTCAAGATAAGATATCCCACAACGTTAAGTTGGTAAGACTCCTTCGAGATAAGAAGGTTGATAGGCCAGATGTGTACACCGTGTGAACGGTTCAGCTAACTGGTACTAATAAGTCGAGGGCTTGATAACTTCTTTTCTTCTACTGATCCCCTCACACCTATACAATTGTCAAATATTCTTGTAACGGCTCAATCAATTAAATACAATGAGTCATACAAAAAATTTTCCGGTGGCTATAGCGAAGGGGAACCACCCGTACCCATCCCGAACACGGTAGTTAAGCCCTTCAGCGCTGATGATACTTCGGGGGAGACCCCGCGGGAAAGTAAGTCGCTGCCGGAATTCCTCTCTCAGGGCAGGCAACCCGCCTGCCTTGCCTTTGTTAACGGAGGCAAGTGCGAACCTACAGGTCGCTGAATTTTTCTTGACTCGGCATCTCACGTCGTGTTACAATTTCTATACTGAAAATATCTGTTTTCCTTCCTTTTTCTAACCGGAGTCTCTATGCTTAATGTCGTCTTTTTTCGCACCGATTTCTTACCGCTCCTCGCCCTTCTGTAATAACCCGCCCTTTTTCTTGACACTTTACCTCTTTTTGTGTTACAATCTCTCTGTCTGCAACCTATTGCCCCTTTCAAGGGAAATGGACCCCGCAACATGAAACTTAACTTTAGAAAGGACATCCATGAACCAATTACATATAATTCGCACCGCAATCGTTTTTGTATTTACCATATCTGTTATTGTCGGCTGCTCAAGGACGGACAAACCATCTATTGGTGAAGAAGGCGAAGAATCAGGCACTGAACTTGCACTCAACGAAACCTACGATCAGGTCCGAAACGGGGCCCGACTCATCTTAACTTACGACGCGCAAAGCAATGCCTTCAAAGGCACCGTCGAAAACACCACAAGCGAAACATTGAAGCAGGTCCGAGTTGAAGTCCACTTATCCAACGGAAAGGAGCTTGGACCAACGCCCGCAGCTGACCTTGCCCCCGCTCAAAAAAGAGATGTGCAACTCATCGCAACCAGCACGGATTTTGATGGATGGACAGCGCATCCGGAAGTTGGAGAAGGTGAACACAGCAGTGGTGGTGAGCACGATAAGGAGGACTCAGAACATGGCGGTGAACATGATACGGAGGAGGAAGATGAACACCACTAAAGGAACTTTAACCTATATCTCTCTATTTGTGTCAATGTTGCTGGTTGGATTCTCAACGCTCACTTATGGTGCAAAACCACCCGATAATATCCTCAATAACGGTGATTTCGACCTGCACCTTCAGGGATGGCACCATTGGACGCATGCCGATGCTGCCGCACTCTACCAAACCGAAGGCAAAAAAGCTGAACCCATCGCCGGAAAAAACGCTGTCTATGTCAAAATCAGCAAGGCAGGTGCACTATGGCACATCCAATTCTATCAGCAACCCTTCACGCTGGAGAAAGGCACGACTTATACCTACAATTTGTGGGCAAAGAGTGAGAAACCCCGGAATGTCGTAATGCGTATCCTCCATCAAGGGGATCCCTGGAATGAATACGCCAGAAAAGAAATCGGTTTGACTGAAGAATGGAAAGAATTCTTCATCACGTTCAAAATGACAGCAGATGATGTGAGTACGCGTGCTGGCATCATCATGGGCGCAGAGAAAGTCGATGTCTGGCTCGACCATATCCGCCTCTACGAAGGCGAATATGTAAGCGACATTGAAGGTGCTGAGCCACAAGCAGTTGAACCCTCAGATAAATTAGCAACCATCTGGGCAACACTCAAGTCGTTTTAGGAGTAATGAATAAAATGGCAAAATTATACCAACAAATTTCACCGAAACTACAGCAATTTATCGGAGACCAGAAAATATTTTTTGTCGCAACCGCGACAGCCGACAGTAGAATTAATCTATCTCCGAAGGGCATGGATTCCTTGCGCGTCCTTGATTCAAACCGTGTCGCTTGGTTGAACGTAACAGGCAGCGGAAACGAAACCGCCGCACACGTTCAAGAAAACCCACGGATGACGCTTATGTTCACCGCCTTCGAGGATAACCCCTTAATCCTCCGACTCTACGGCACCGCAAGAGCCATCCACAACAACGATCCTGAATGGCAGCTCCTCTTCCCGCTGTTTACACCACTACCGGGGGCAAGGCAGATCTTTGATCTCAACATCGATCTCGTGCAAACCTCATGTGGAATGGCTGTCCCGCTTTACGACTACGTCGGCGAAAGAGAACAATTAAACGCATGGGCAACCAAAAAAGGCGAAGAAGGTGTAGAGACCTATTGGAAAGAAACTAACCACATCAGCCTTGATGGAAAACCAACGCACTTCGCTTGAGCAGTTATCAGAAAGAGTAGCAATCAGAAAAACCCCTCTTTACTGAAGGCTGATGGTTTCCGATTGCTGAAAGCCGTTCTTAACCGAAAACTGACAACTGAAGACTGATAACTATTAAAAAATATGAAATTGTCATTTATCTTCACTATCGTCCTTTTTATAACATGTTCATCCATAGCACACACGCTTCCACCGGATACCGAACTCCAGCATGCAATCCAAACCGCACGGCAGTTCACGAACCTGAAACCTCGGTACACCCAAAGCGAAATCACAGAATGTGCGACCGACAGTTTTGTCACCCTCGCCAAGAATTGGCACAACTTACCGGCGATGTATCGCCAGGAGTTCAAACCGATTTTCCTACGTCCCGGACTCCCCGGCAGCTTCTTCGGCGACGTAGAGCTACCAGAAAAATTTACCACTCCGCACTTCAGACTCCATTACACACGCGTCGGACCGCACGCACCGCCGCTTGAGGATTTTCATCCACGAAACGGTGTCCCTGATTACATAGACCTCTGTGCCGATGCAATGGAACGCGCCTATCACGTTCAAATCGACCTGATGGGATTCAAGGTCCCCTATATCGACTTTTGGGCGGCACAAAACGGCGGCGATCATAAATATGATGTCTATCTCTTCACGTTCCCCGCACTCGGTATTACCACGGCGGATTGGTTTGAAGGACGCGTCTTATCTAATGCACTAACCGTCGCTCCCTATTTCATGATTAATTCCCGTATCTACGATTATGTCGGGAAAGCCGAAGGTATCCGCTATCTTCAGACAACCTGCACCCACGAATTCCTGCACGGTGTCCAATTCGGATACAACGCTTATATGCCGATATGGTTCATGGAAGCGTCTGCAACTTGGATAGAAATTATGACCTACGACGGCGGACGCATTGACGATGGCGACACGCTACCCGATCCTGATGAACCCAACGAAACCGATTCCTATAACTATTACATCCATCAACTCCGTCGCTGGTTTCTCATTCCAGACATCTCGCTTGAGAGTCGTATCGGCGACCATGAATACGGGTCTGTTATCTGGGCATTGTATATGGCAGAGCGGTTCGGATACGATATTATCCGACAGTTTTTCGGAAATACCACCGATGGAAGCTACCGAGAGATGGGAAACTTCTACGATGTTTTTACAAATAACGGCACCACCCTCGCTGAGGCGTTCAAGACTTTCACGGTATGGAACTATTTCACCCATAACCGCGCCAATACAGCAACAGATTTACCCGGTTACACGCACGCACATCGCTTCCCACCAGTGGCTATTCATCCAAACGATGTTCACACCAGTTATCCGGTCCGCGCAGATTTCGATTCTGAATCCATGCCTGAGCATTTCGCATCAAGGTACATCGTCTTCCGACCCACCACGGTTATGCCGGAATTCGCAGTCAAAATTGATGGCGCAGACCTCGCACCGATAGATATGCGGAGCCTGACATATACCGATCAAGAAAAAATTCAGTCGGAATTGGATCGACACACCTTTACCGGATTGCGTGGATGGGCTGCAAAATTTATCGTCAGAAAACGGAACGGCACAACAGAAATCAGAGAGGCGTTCACTTATCAACGTTCTCAAGAAGCACAGATGACCTTCAAAGATTTCGGTGGAGATATTCAAGAAATTACGCTCGTTTTAATCAATATGCATCCCGATGTCGAACAGGTTATCATTCCTGGTGGCACTTTCGGAGGCGCTGTCAGTTATACAGCAGGCGCGCCACCGACAGGGATACTCTCCAACCCTATGGTCTCGCGAGGTAGCACCGGACCCGTCGTGACGTGGGAAGTTGACGACCCCGCCGGTATTCGAGAAGTGGCAATCGTTAGAAAACGCTACCGCCTACAGAGCGAAACGGATGTTCCGCAACCCTTTCAGAATGCCGATGAAGTCCTCGCCGCCGCTGACCGAGACGGCAACGGTATTCCTGAAGACGATATAGAGATCGTTGGACGCGTGGGCAGCACACAAACCCGATTTGAAGATACAACCGTCTTTGAAACGATGAATATTGATAGCGAATACCACTACTATTACGCTGTTGTACCTGTTGACGCAATGGGCATTATCGGAACACCGAGCATTGTCCCGAACAGTATCGTTCCAGAGATTGACGCAGTGAATGGAGCACCCGCATTTTTCATTCAGACGCAACCGCGCGGTACAGGTGAGTGGCAAGTTGAAGTGCAAAGCACACAGCCGCTACAAAGCGCACCAAACCTAACAGTAGAAAGTCCCAATAAAGACGATTATACCGTTTTTCTCACACAGGAAACGGCGACGAAATGGATCGGAACGCTTCGCACTAACGGATTTCCACCGACAGGTATCTATCTATACAAAATTCAGGGACAGACACCCTCTGGTGTAACAGGCACCCAAATCTGGCAAGGGCAAACATTCAACTATGTCGCGAATAGCGCAGAACGAATTGTCACAGTTGCCCCCAACCCACTCTATGTAGCGCAAGGAAAACATCTGTCGTTCTATCCAAACGGCTTAACCGTTGAAATCTACGACGCTTTCGGAAGCTTGGTTAAAGTAATCGACAACGCCTCCGAATGGGATTGCACAAACGCACGCGGTGAAATGGTCTGCACCGGACTCTACTTCTTCCGGGCAACCGATGGAAACGGATTCCAAAGCACCGGCAAATTCTGTGTGGTGAAATGATGAACAGTTATCAGTTGTCAGTTATCGGTTGTCAGTTAAAGAGAAGTCTGATGCCTATCAGGATTCCTTTACTGAGAACTGAAAACCGAAGACCGAAAACCATTATTATTATATTTCTCTTGCTACTTCTCTGCAGTTGCGGCGACGAAGGACTCGTTGACCCACACGGTGAAATCACGCTGCCGCCGTCGAATACAACCGGACGACTCCACGCGATTGACTTCCCGACAGATACTGGTTCCGCATGGACGTATATCAACGTGAACACCGATCAGGAATTCACGCTCCGGGTTGAAGGAACACGCGATATCAGCGGAACGACGCATCGGCAGATGACTGTCAGCGAACTCAATCCCGTCGAAACTGATCAATTCAACTATCAGGCTATTGACCACTTGGTCGCGAATGCCTTCTACCTACGATTAGATGCTGAATTCTTGGATGTATTCCCGTTCCCAATTTTTGCGACCTACTTCTCTAAGACCGCACAGGCATTGGAGGAATCCGCTTTTGACATTTTCTTGCCATCCTCTGCCAATACCGTTATAGTCCAACACGAAAAACATTTCCCGCCGCGCCGTCTCTGGGATTTTCCGCTGCAAGTCGGAAAACAGTGGGTCGTTTTTGAGAAAACCACGGGGATACCCGTCAAAGTCACACGCTATGTCGCAGAGAAGGATGTACAAGTTAGCGTCCCTGCCGGAAGCTATATGACCTATGTTGTTCATGAAGAGGTTGTTTATGGCGATAGTCCGGAGCCGTCAAGCTTCTTAATTAGTCCGCCAGCAATTTACTGGGTCGCACCCTCTATCGGTGTCGTCCAATACAGATACAGTCGTTACCGCGCAACCGAGGCGTTGTTTTCAGAGACCTTCGCTCTCAAAAGTTTCCATCTACCCGGACCGAATACCGATTAAAAATAGAAGGAAAAGATTTGAAGATTGGAAGACTGGAAGATTGACGAGAGACTCTTTTTCCACCCTTCCATTCTTCCATCCCCAAGATTTTGATGAAAACCCTTGCCCACCGGAATATCCCCATTACCATAATCGGTGGCGGAATACACGGCGTGTCTATTGCCATTCGTTTACTCCGCGAAATCCCGACAGCAGCGAACCGCCTCGCAATTGTTGATCGCTATCCACTGCCGCTTACCCAGTGGCGACGCAAAACAGAACGCCAAGGGATGACCTTCCTCCGCTCCCCCGCCGTTCATCATATTACGCCGGACGCACTCGGTATTGTTGAATACGCAGAACGCCATAACCGAACGGACGAGTTCGCGCCGCCATACGCGCAACCTTCGACCCAACTCTTTTGGGATTTCTGCAGGACGATGCTTACTGAACTCGCAGCGTACCGAGTCTATCATCAGTTTGAGGTGGCAAAATTACGATGGGACAAAGGCGCGGGCAAATTTCCGTTCCGACTCATCTCAACGAACCATACTGGATTTCGGAGCAGTTGTGTCATCCTCGCTATCGGTGCCGACGATTGCGCCTATATACCGCCAGAGTTTACGCAGTGGCAACGCAAATATCCTAAAACGGTTTTACACGCATCGCAATTTACAGTCGATTCTAAAGATAAGCGAGACAGTGGGGGTAAAATTGTTATTGTTGGCGGTGGGTTAACGGCGGGAACACTTGCCAGAAATCTCGGTGAACGCGGGCATAATGTCGTGTTAATCGCACGAAAAGAGCTGAAAACGGAGCAATTCGATTTTCCACCGATCTGGTTAGGTCCCAAAGCACTCACCGAATTCGCAAACGAGACCGACTTTCGGCGGCGCTACGACATCATTCAACAAAATAGGGGTGAAGGGAGCATCACCCCTGATATTATGGAGACGTTGGTGAGTACTTCAAACATTGATCTGTATCCTAAAACCTGTATCCGTAACATCGTCGCGACAGAAGAATCCGCATCGGCACAAAGGCTACAAATTGAGACGACGCGAAGCACCATCACAGATGTGTCTCGCGTCATTTTGGCAACGGGGTATCAATTTGATCTTCGTCGTTACGGATTCCTAAAAGAATTGATCTCCAAATATCAGATGCCTCTCGTCCGAGGTTTACCATGTTTGGATGGCGATTTACAACTCCGTCCTGTCCAAAACCTCTTCGGTTCCGGCACCATCGCGCAACTCCAAGTAGGACCGGCTTCGGGTAACATCGCTGGCGCGAGCCTCGCTTACGAACGCCTCCGCGAAACATTACTTAGGTGTTTGTGATATTATCTGCCAAGCAGGACTTTAAGATAAGCAGAGTACTGAAGTCTAAATGGCTCTGATTGGTGTTTTTTGCACGACAAAATTTATAAAAACCAATAAAATACTGCAAATGGGTCCTATACCCTATACAAAGTAACGTACCCGTACTTGAAATATAGGATGGAAAAATATTTTCTGGTACTAAGTTTCAAGAGGTTTAATAAATTGATACGTTTTCCGAATCCTGGTTCAGATATCAACAGTCTTATCAGAATATTTTACGAGGTTTTTGAAGCCTTAAATTCACAAGGCTTTTTTTCTCTTGACGACATGTCGTTAACTCTGATTAAGCGAGATTTGGCTACTTCTTGTGGATTTATGGGCGAGGAAGCTCTTTTGCTTTCAACCCGCCCGGATAGAAGCCGGGATCCTTTGTACAATCAATCAAAAATGTACTCTGAATTATTCAAAATGTTAGGTTGGATTCATCCACTCAAGCGCAAATTAAATCAATTCACTTATCTCGGGGCACATGTTGTTGAGGCAATACTGGATCCATCGGCGATTTTAGAAGAATCAGCTTTAGGAATTGTTCACCCAAACGAAATTTTAAATGCCAAAGGGGACAATCAATTAAGGCCGTTTGCAGCCTTCTTGCGAACATTAGGGGCGTTAAATGGTTTGTTAGCGCGTGATGAACTGATAGTCGGTCCTATGTGCTTGGCTAATGACCGTGATAATCAACTTTTCGACAATATGGTTGAAGAAATCCAGAGTTTACGAGGTTCATGGGAAGCCTTAAATGACAAGATGAAGGCAGTCGCTGATCAAAGAAATATAGTGCTTAACACAATGAGGAATTATACTCGATTCCCTCTAGCTGTATTACGCTGGACAGGTTGGACCAAAAATGAAACCAACAAAACTATTTATGATAAGTCGATGAAGTTTGAAAAATTAACAGATAAGGGATACAGAGTCCTGGAATTAATCGAAGGAAGTAAAGACATTAGGAAAATTGACTTAGAAAGAATTGATCGAGCGACAAAAGATGCAATAATTCGACTAAGTTTCTACCAAATCTTGGAACGGGCTGGTTTTGATACTTTTCCTGTTGAGTCTATGCTTGTTGAAGATAAGGTTTTGATTGAGAAGTATTTGGGATCTGCCGACTATCCTATTCTTTTTTCTCCATTTCAGGAATTGCATTCTGATTATCTATATTCTATTTTCCCGAACTTGCCTGGTAGTGAGCCTTCCAAAACCCCTATAGGATTGCGCATTTCTCATGTTCATAGTGGTACTGCAGAAACTCAATATTCGAGTGTGGAACTTATGGGCGAAACAGATCACCTTGTTGGGGAGTCAGTTTCTGGTCGTCAAAATGTTGAAGGAGAAAACCTTGATGTTTTCAAGGAGCCAATGGAGCGAGGTTGGGATCTAGGAACATCAATAGAGTATATCATGTCTCAGTATGCTGATGCGAACAAAGATATATTCTATCCAGTCGTTGAACAGTTGTTTAAAGCAATTGGATACAATTGTGAACTTTCGAGGGCCGGAGTAAACTATAAAAGATGGGATGCTATTATCAAAAGCCCGAAGCATTCGATGCCAATAGAGATAAAGTCCCCAGGTGAAGAAAAATTCTTGTCTGTTAAAGCTATCAGGCAGGCATTGGAAAACAAAGTCATTTTACTTGCTCGTGCTGTGTTCTCTACAGAGTTTGAAGACACTTCGCTTGTTGTCTGCTACAATTTGCCAAACGACCGTTCCGAGGTGGGTTCGTTAATTAATGATGTGTTTGAAGTTTATGGCATAGTTATTGGGGTTATAGATTTTAGAACTTTACTGCAGATCGCTGGGTCTCACTTACTGTTGAAAAAGGAACATAATAGAGATCAATTGGAGAAAATACGTGGTTTTATCAGATTATCGGATCCTTAAACAAAGGAAAACCTCTAAAAAATTAAAAACTCTAGCGGCGGGGGTCTACCCTGTTTCTATTGAATGGAATCAGGATCGAAAACGATCTATAGTAAAATTCTCCGATGGTGGGCGTGCACCGGGTTCTTGTATCCATTGTATCAATCCACCTTGTTTAGAATACACTGAGGGTGAACTTGGATTAGAAATATTTAAGGAATTCCCTTCAGATAAAACCACAGAAGTGTGTCCAACCAAAGCAATAAGTTGGCCTCAAGAAAGTGATTCGCCGATCATAGACAGTGAGGCTTGTATTTCTTGTGGGATATGTGTCAGTCGGTGTCCCGTTGCAGCGATTTACCTTGATCCAGACAAAACTACAGCAATTCTAAACGACCTGCCAAATAGGTACTTCCTGCTTCAGAATCAGGAAGTTTCTGAAACGACACAGAAATTTTTACTCGACCTGTTT
Organism: Candidatus Poribacteria bacterium WGA-3G; assembly: GCA_000406005.1. Classification (GTDB taxonomy): domain Bacteria; phylum Poribacteria; class WGA-4E; order WGA-4E; family WGA-3G; genus WGA-3G. Next base: position 182,726 of record ASZN01000001.1, on the reverse strand, counting down.
TCGCAAGTTTCTGAGAGTGGAATTTTCATCTCGGAAGATGATGATATACTCCAGCGTTTCTTTGATAAATTTAAATCCGTTGCAACTGAGCAAAAACACAGTTCTCAATTTCCTAACCATTTGGTTCGCAACTTGATGTTAGAGGTAGGAATTAAGGCATTGATGCGTAGAAGAGGAGATACTTACCTTCGAATGGATATAGTTTTTGAACAAAGTGGGAAGAAATCAGGAACATGTGAAGTTGAGCTGGGGCGTGAGTTCCTAGATGCCCCTAGAAACTTACTAGACAATGTAGCGGTTTTGGTTTCTAGATACGAGATTAGCAAAAACAACATGATACCATTAGTTGTCACTCTGTCACTACCGAGTCAACGTTCAGAATACTGGCGGGTCATAAAGGATATTAAACAAGTGTTAGACCTGCGAATCAATTCCGTTACTATCGGAATGTTGGTTTTGTTAGTTTGGAATAGGAGTAAAATATCACTTGATTCTCAGGAAATTCTATACGCTGACTCAGACATGTACACTTTAAGAGATAAATTTGAGCGCATACTTGGTAGGGAGTTAAATATCACGGAGGGTTACCCTGGGTTTATGGAAAGTCAAAAGTAGGTTCTAATTGGCTTTTCCATTCATGGATCCTTTTGTTGGCAATTGCGATGTATTCGGAATTAAGCTCAAATCCCAAATAGGAGCGATCTTCCATCAAAGCTGCTAAACATTCGGTTCCGCTGCCAACAAAAGGCACCAAAACCAAGTTTCCTTCCATGGAAAAGTGCTTGATTATCTGTCTTGAGATTGATAAAGGTTTTTGAGTTGGATGATCCACTTTTTCCTCGGCAAACCGTCGACCGGCGAGAGTAGGAAATTTCCATACGTCACCAGCTAACCTTCCTTCTGGGTGCGGTTCCCACACTTTTCCGTTCTTGATTATTTTATATTTTAAACGTTCTTTGCTCTTATAAGGCTCTCGAATTGGTTTATAAACAAAATCATTACTTTTCGTCATCCAGAGCAAAGGTTCATAGTGGGCAGCTGGCTTCTTTGTATATCTTGAAAAACCATTTTCATAATTCCAGATAAATAGTCGGCCGTACTTCATGCCCATTTCCATTAAGTCAACCTGTAAATAACAAATGTACTCATGGATACCATAGACAAATAAAGCACCTTGGTCTGTCAGGATCCGGTGGCATTCTACCAACCATTGTTGGCACCACTCGCGCCAGACAGCTACATCTTCAAAATTTTGGTTTATCCCAAAATCTTTGGCTATGTTATATGGCGGATCTGCTATAATCAACTCGGAAGATTGAGCCGGCAATCCCTTTAGGAGTTCAAGGGCATCTCCGTGAATAATTGTATTTTTCATATTACTGATGAAATACTCGGAATAGGAGAATGTACTGGTGATGGATATTAGGGATATAGCAAAACGGGTATCCATACGGATATAATTTCTTATGTGTTTGTTCAAGCGTTGAAATTCCAACTAATTTAATTACATCATCACACAAACGATGGTATAGGTCAGAATGGAACGGGTAAAACTCTGAACCATGCCGAAAATCACTAACGATAATGGCCATATACCGCTTATTTTCAACTTTGGCAGCTACTTGCCGAAAGATGTTTGTTAATTGTTGCAGAAAACTTTCGTACTTTTTAATATTTCCTAAATCTTGCTGGCTGTCTGAGTATTGAGTAGCTAAATTTTTGGCAAGCCTAGATTCTTTGACTTTATGATCTCCATTTTTTGTTAATATATTCCAGTATGGAGGGCTTGTTACCGCAAATTGAAATTGTTCATCTGTAAAATTAGGAAGAGCATCGCGAATATCTTTACAAACTACTTCTTGACCGTGATTGTCTCCAACTTCGACAGTGAGGCGTTCCGACGCAAGTTCTGCCCACGTTGGACTTAACTCAACGCCGATCCCTTTCCGGTTTAAGAACGAGCATGCTTTCAGTGTAGACCCAATTCCGCAAAAGGGGTCAAGAACGCGATCGTTACTTTTTGTAAAAAAGCGAATTAACCGACCAACATCTTGATAAGAAAAAGGGGCAGGATGAAGTCGCTCGTAGGAAGTGTGCGGGTGCCCTTTTCCTAATCCTTTTTGCCGCCAGTTTGATTTTGTTTCCTGAATCCAGACTCTTCCGGGTAAATCGTTAAGTTTGTTACGATCAGAATACTTGTCTTCTGGTCGACTTTCAATATTCAGTGTCTGCTTTGCTTCATGACGGCATGTTTCGCTCATTGCTAATAGGATCTTTGAAACAGGAATCCCAAATTCTTTCACTGCTTTAAGATTTTCTAGTGAAACATCTTTGTTAAACATTTCAAGTTGATCATCTTTGAGTTCATTTGCTCTATTAGTTGGGATTTCGTTGTTAGCCAACGGAGGAATTGTAGTTTTCATTTGTCCCTCGTTAATTCTAAAGCCCTTTCCTTGGGATGCCAAGCTCGGTAAATTTGCGATCCCAAATTTAGGTTGGTAATTATGGAGACTAAGATATTAAATTTAATAATTTCGCTGTGAGTACACGGCAAAAGTGCTCATGTTCCAAAGTTATTGATTAGGGGATTGAGTACGGGTTCTTTACCTATAAATTCTACTATTTATCAAATTTAATTGCAAGACAAATTGTCCCTCACTTGCTTCTTGACCGCAGCTACGCGAAAATACGCTTCTTCCGGGCCTCAATCCTATCACCCTATTCTACTGGGTAAAGAGAGCTTTAACCCGCATTTTGAAATTAATGTCTTTTATCGCTAAGCCCCTATCATGTTCTCTTTATTCGCCAAAGTTGTGTTCTTGATGCCTCCTATGCCACTCTAATATATTATCTTTTTCCTCTTGTGTGAAAGGTGTAAATTTTTCACGAGGTACTACACACTCTCGCCAAACCTGACTTGTAAATGAATCATCCCAGTCGGGCGGATAAGGGACAGGAAAAGAATCGGTAAAGTCCTCTTCGCCTAAGGAATCTATGTGTTCTCCTATTCGTTTGAGATCACTTTTTAAGTCCCAACCTTCAATAAATTTTTGCTCATCAGTCATAAGTAAGGGAGCCAGTTTCTTATGAAATTTGTCATTTGAACTAAAGATACGGCAAAATGGTAACTCAAGCAGATAATGTAAGTCTATACAGTTTGTTGCTCTAGTGCCAACCAATCCACTAAATAATGCCAACCAGAAAATCAAGTAAACTTTCAAACAATAATATCCATATTGAGAAAAGTCTTGCATTGATGACATATTGTCTTTATTCCAACGGTTGAAAATTTTTGTAGAATTTTCCTCTGAGACTTTTGCCAATTTTACCAAAATTTTCAAAAGTTCAAACTGAAATGAACGCTCTGGATTGTTCAGTAGGTTTTCAACGATTGCCGGAATATCTTCTAAGGATTCTACTCTTAGAATTTTCAATTGATTACTTAAATCTCGATGCCATGATGTTAAATCTATCTTTTTAATTTCTAAACGCCATTGTTTAGCTGTCTCATAGTCAGATTCGCTAAATTCACCGTTTGCCCAAGCAGATAAGGTTCTTCGTTCTTCTTGTTCGCCAAAGTAAATGCCACGTCCCATTCCGGGGGCATAAGTTTCCATACCGCCAAGTTCTACTGGAACCATACTGTCTATCGGGATTTCATCTGCCAATAAACTGAGTCCGAGTAATGTATACCATTCAGTATTAAATCGATGAAGTCCGTGCATGCGATTAGAAAGTATTGATACGACATCTTCAGGGTTTCGTCCATCATCAAATTCTTTTTTAAGATCAGCCCCAATTTCACTGAGTAGAATATGAGTGCTCACAGTATTATAGTATCGACCTAGATAACCGGATTCAACGTTTGATAAAGCCTCTAAAGTGGATTTATCAATTATGATTGTTGGTCTTCCGGTGACATCTTTAAGTACATGTTCGTTGTTGATAATAATAGCTTTATTTAGCATTTTTCGTGCTCCTATGATTGATATCACCTTTAGAAGTTTTATGTGAGAAAAAAGTCTTGGAATTGATTCCACTATTCAAGAGATATAAGAACAAATTATGATTTCCTGCTTTGGAAATTATCCGAAAAAAGCGGCGTGCAGATACAAAATAGTGCTGGTAATCTTGAATTATCTGTTAACGCTCTGTACAGCCTATCGCGGCCAATTTTTGCCAGCGGGGGAGAAACGCCTCTGTTAAAAAACTGTCAAGTTGCCATATATTCTGCTGTGGGTTTCTTTCAAAATAGGTACCCATCGCTAATACCAAGATATCCTTGAAACCACACGGATTCTCAATCTGTGAAAGATCCTTGTATGTCTGAATAAGTGCTGTATGAATTCGGAGAAAGTTCAGGGCAGCGAAACTAAAAGCGTTCAGTTTCAATCGACCGTCCTCGGTTTGTTCCCAAGACCATTCCGGTTGATAAAAGGCGTGAAGCTGCGCTTTACAAAGTTCGACCGCGGTGCTGAGGACTTGTGAGAGTTCCTTGTGTCTTATCTCATCATTTGGAATATCAAGTTTCTCGCATATTTCCTTGTGTAATTCCCGTTGCGTCAATTCAGAGGCAACCCAATTTTGGAAGACTTCGGCGGCGTGTACAAAGCAGGTCCGTAGATCTGAAAGTGTCAGGTCTAATTTACTCGGAAACGCTTTGAGTAAGGAAGAACTCGGCAGTAGATGTTCTTGTTCAGGATAGAGCTCTAAGAACTTGTATTCTACCACATCCGCCAACAGTTCTGCAAGAATAGGTGTAAAAGCTATGATTTCGCGCTCGTATAATTCCGCATCAATAAATTGCTGCAGTTTGACAGGATCAAGTTCCAAACTTCCTGACTCTGTTTTGAAAAATGTGTCAGCGAACGAAGTCTGTTTCCCGAAAACCGATGCCGTTTCCGTTAAAGAGAGTGGACGTTGGAATAATGTCAATGCCGTATAAGGCACTTCAAAATCGAGTAGACTTTCCTGCCACTGATGGCCCCAAGTATCGTGGATTAGATATTTGTCAAGTTCTGCTAAAGGAAGCACGCCTATCATCCGTGTCAGTGTTGACGTGATTAATTCCAGAGGCAGCTTCGTTTCAGTGACGATCCCCTGACGCAGGGTTAGGTCCAAATCTTCTGCATTAAAGGTTCCGAACACTGGGAAGTGTGCGAAAGGTTCAACCTCCCAAATTTTTCGGAGAAATTTTTCATAATGGGATTTTGAGTGTTCTGATGTGCTGTTGTCCTCATTCTGCTTGGATTCTTGTGGTTGTGCTATCGGTTCAGTCGGTAGACAAAAATAGAGCGCGGAGGATGTTTTCACCAATTTTACCTCACCGACTTCAAACGGAGCACCCGGATACAAAGCCCGAAAGATTCGTAAAATATCCGCGTCCAATTTCGGATTATCCGACACCAAGTTGAAGCGTTTCTCTAAACTCTTCATAATCTGATGACGATAGTGGAGTGGACGGGTGCGTATAGACAGGTCCCGGTTAAGCCTGGTTACTGTTTCCGCATCCAGATTGAATGCTTGTTGGAGTGCACTTTTAAGTCGCTCGCGCACATCCATAGATGCTGGTGCATCCGGTTTAAAGAGTGTAAAGATTTTAGAACCGGCGGTATCTAAATTTTCTATTTCTCGATGATGCACTAAAGATGGATAGTGTTCAAGAGCCAACCAAACAGCCTCAACAAACGCGATATCTAAAGTCGCTTCATCACAGTCGGATGGCACGTGTTGCAAATGAGAGCGCGTGTCCGCCAGTAACGCATTGTGCTGTGTATAGAACGTTTTGAGTGTCTCGCTTGAAGCGCTTTGTTGTTCCTTTTTTGTTTTCTTAATTTGCTGCGTGAGATCTTCAAGTTGCTTTAAACGTTCTAAAACGGGTTCCCAGGAACTGGGTATGTTGTCGTAGTGCCGTATACGAACTTCCATAAATTTCGTCCTTTACTCTTCATCTTCCCTTTGAAGTGTGTCGTAATCCTGTGTTGGTGTTAATTCACGTATCTTCGCGTCAACCTGTTTCGCAAAAGCGAGACTCTCATCAAGCTCGGTGCGCAGACGTGTGAGTTCTGTCTCATCGCTTTCGGGGTTGAGTGTCAGCACCCGAGCGTAGAGGTGTGAGAGTTGAATAATCGTCTGCTGAACGTCTTCAATCTGTTGTTCGCGGTGTTGTTGAAGGACGCTTTTGACAGTAGTACCGAGTTGTGTATCCGTAGATTTTCGATGCATCTTAAGTGTATCTTTCAGACAATGCACCGCTTGTGTAAAGAGTTCTGAAACTTTATCTGTGATGTCAGCCTTAACGTTAACCGGAAGTGTACCCATCCATCCATCACCACCGGCTTCCTCCTGAAAGGATTTGTGCAAGGCACGGAGCTCGCCAAGCATCGTTTCTGTTCGGGTATCACCATCGGCTTCAAGTTGTTCGTGTAAAATGTTGAGTTCTGTCTCTTGATCGTGCTGCACTTCCTGAAGGATCTCGCGATGCACCTGTTGCGCTATATCGTCCGTACCGGTTGCCCACTTGCTAATCAGAGCACCGATAGGAACTAAGGTGCTGAGAATAGCACTACCGAATAGATACAGAATTTGCGGTTCTAAGTTGAGTATCCAAGATGCAAAGGCGATGGAGACTCCCCCAGCAAAAGGGAAGACAACGGAAGGGGTACCGAGAAGATGGAGTAAGAATTTCCTCCGAAACAATTTCCGATCAATCAATTTCTTTATTAGTTATCAGTAACCAGTAACCAGTAACCAGTAACAAGAGCGTTGTGATTAAATCGTATTCCTCTTTAACTGGAAACTGGAAACTGGAAACTGGAAACTGAAAACTATTCCTTAATACGGCTTTCCAAGGAGCTCGAATGTGACGCTTTGTGCTGCTGCTCCGCGCATCTCGGTGGAGGTACGAGTGCTTGCAATAGCGCGGATGCGATGACTTGCGATGCCAAAATTTCTCAGAGCTGCTGCCGCTGCCTCAGCACGTTGTAAAGCAAGAACCCGATTCGCTGCAGGATCCCCTTCCTGACGTGTGTGCCCTACCACTCTGAGATAGTACTGCGGAAACGATTTCAAATTTGCAGCGAGTTCTTTTAACGCACGTTCACTCCCTGGAAGAATCCGAGCGTTACCACGTCCGAATTGGATCGGCTCTACTTTCATCGCCGCCACAGGCGCGAGTGTGTTCCAGTTTGTATCAGAAAGCGGGTTCAGTGCCGCCTCCTCTCGAACCTGTTCCATCGGCGTTGATCCAGCGAAAATATCACCTAACCCATCGTTGCCACTCGCGTTCAACATACCGGGATGGAACTTATCGTGATGAAGCGACCGCAAAATACCCTCAAAGAAAAGCTGCTCGTAATTTCCTGATACCGGATCCGCGGGGATTGAATTCGTCTGAACCAGCACCTGCGTGATCTTAGCGATCATTGTTTCCAGCCGTTCTGCGTCTTTCGCTTCCGCAGACGGAATCACACCGAAATGCGCATAATTCTCAACAGTGTTCCGCCACTCAATGCCCTTGACCAATTTATCCGTCTCGTTTCGGTTAAGTGGGTCACCATACTGCTTTGCATCCGCTTGGATCAAGGCGGCTAACCCATCCGGTTGGTTGTTGTAGTCATAGTTTGCGCGGAGATACGCTTGAACAACGTGCGTGACGAGTTCACGTTGTGCGTCCAAAAATTCACGCTGAACCACTAACACATCGACAATATAGCCTTTCAACTTTGAACTGTCCAGTAGTAGATGCACACCGTCAATGGTGAGGGCTTTTGTCACGTAAGGTTCCCAGAGGACATAGGCGTAGGGGTCATCTGGGTCAGCCGACTTAAGTTTCTTGTAGGCATCTTCAGCACCGTTTGTTTCTACTGCCCACGAAGAAGGTAAACTCGGAAGACTCATCTTGTTGATCATAATCCGAGCGAGCGTTTCACTCGGCGAATCTGAAGTCAGCACAATACGCGCTCGCGGATTGCTCAAACTCGGTATTTGCGGGACACCGCGCTTATAAGCAACGATCGCATCCGCACCTTTAGATTCATCAATCACAAGGACAATTGAACCCGGAAACTCACCAATGACGCTACCCGTCTTCAGGTAAGCATCAATAGTGAACACCGCCATCTGAACTTTGCCACTTTTCAGCGCGCGCGCGCGACCTACATAGTCGGCTTTATCATCAACGAATGTCAGTTTAATTCCTTGACGATCCAAAAGGTTCTGAACAGCAGGGGAACGTAGTATCGCATACCCAGGAAACGAGTCGTGTGCAACCTTGATGGTGTGGGCATACCGTTGGGTACTCGTCTCTTTAACGAGATCACCGCGAAGCCACGGTTCAACAACAAATTTGTAAACCAACCCAATTATACCAATGATAATCAGCCAACTTGCCGCTGCGATGATAATCCGTTTTTTCTTTCCTGCGTCCATAGTTTTATTTCCTATTTCTGAAAACCAAGAAACCGACAGCGGCTATAACGACCAAGACGAAAACAAACCATCGCATGCCTCGGTTCTCAGTATCCTGCCGTTGTGGCGTTGGGGTCTGCCTCGGTGTTGATGTCTGTGAAGGGCGCGTCTCCGTGGGCTTTACAGCGATTGCTGTGTTGCGCGGCGGCGTTGTGAGCCGTTGAATCAGATCGGCGGCGATTTCGTCTGAAAGCGGCGCAATGTATTCAAAAGCGTCTTCACCGCTAACGTCTGTACTCGTATCACCCGTTTCCGCAAGAATCTGAGATACTGCCGCTACCAGTTCACCCGGATTGTCCGCCTTGCGGTAACTATCTACGACCTTTGCTAACATGTGATCGGTTTGCATATCAACACCAATCACATCAATCCGAATCTGACGATTAAGGATTTCAGGCGTGTAATGCCTGACTTTGTCGGTGTCCGATGCCTCGCCATCTGTGACAACTAACAACCGATAGTTGCCGTAGTTATACTGTTTTTCGCGTTGTTCAAGGAGACGGTTCGCACCGATGCGGATATATCTCCCCAGCGGTGTATTACCACTCGGCTGTGGTAACTGAATCGCTGCTGTCAATTTTTGCGTGTCCTTCGCTCCCAACGGGTACACCCATTCGCTTTGGATATTAGCACCGCTAAACACCAATAATCCGATATGTGTATCGTCTGGAACTTTCGAGAGGACTTCCAAGAGTGCCACCTTCGCGGCTTCCATCTTCGACTTTGTCTGGTCACCGCTAAACTTCTCCTGCATTGAGCCGGAGGCATCAAGAATCACAACGATGTTATCTTTATGAATCTCGTCCTCAGCACTGCAAATCTGGAGACCAAAAATGAACAGACTCAGTAGCAGAATCAATCGTGTGCCGGATCCGGCTGCCATAATACATTTCATAAGGTACCCTATCCGCGGAGTGGCTATCAGTTATCGGTTTTCAGAGATTCTTTTAACTGATGACCGATAACTAACAACCGATAACTGTTAAAAATCAAAATCAGAGGCTGCAACGGCTTCCGCTGAAACTTTAATCAGCGCAAATTCAACGCGCCGATTTTCTGCTGCCTCCGCAGGGCTCGTCGGCTTTGCTATAACAGGCTCCTTAATCCCGACACCTACCGGCACAATCTGCTCTGGATCAATGCGTGCGTTTTTGCGACGGGCGTAGGCGATGATCGCATCTTTGACTGCTTGACCCCGCTGCTCAGAAAGCTTCAGAGCCGCGCGCATGACTTGATACGGACTTTCTACATTGGTGCCATCATCAAACTTCTTCTGCTGGATCAGACGGATCAGGTTTGCAGTGTCTTCCAAACTAAACGACTTACCCTCCATAAAATATCTATAGCTGCCTCGTGTGCCCGTCCGTTTCAAAATACCTGTACTGAGCCCGGTTTTAACCAAGACACTCAAAGTTCGAGATGGGTCACTATGCCCTTTTATCGCTATCGCAGCATTCCCGTATTTTGAAGCCAATTCAACAACCCTGTCAAATTCTTCTTGATACTTCGCATCACTAAAGGTGTCTTGGTTCGCATCAAATTGAATTGTAAACGAGATAAGCGTCTTTTCGTCCAACACAGCATCTTCATTGAACGATTCAATCTCTGCACGAACGGTCTCTTTTTTGAAACGCGTCTGTTTCAGTTGCGTCGGAGCCGTTACAGTCGTTGCCAGTAGATTCTTAAAGGTGGGTGCATTAAAATTTAAATCGGAGGGAATCATGGCATATCTCTGTTTTGCAAAACCCCAATTGACTGCCATGTCCAATCCTGCTTTGTTGAAACCTTCAAACCCTGTAATCGTGTTGCTCGGATCGTTGAAGAAGGAGATATTGCCGGGTTGTCCAACGAACGTACAATCTGCAATTAAGCCGTGCGCATCCTCTTCAAGTGTGGGCAATACCTCTTTACCGTAGATGTTCTGCATCATCGTCAGGAGCTGCGTATATTTTGCGGATCCACTCCTTTCGTAGGCTTTTTTCAGCGTCACGACCTCTTCGGCACCTTTTAGATAACCGGCGAAGAAGCGTTCAACAAACGGTTTGTAGGCATCGTAAAAATCTTTGCGGCAGGCATAGACATCCGCAATAGAACGAGAAAGCGTCGCAGTACTAACGACGACCCGGGCATCTTTGACTGTGCCTTCAGCACCTGTACCTGTGTTTTCAGGACCGCCTGTCAATCCAATCATATCGGGCGTTATGACAAAGCATCCAGCGATCGTCGCGTCGTTTCGGAAACGTTCTGCCGGCCCCTTCGCACCTGTTAACTCGTCCACCCAGACAATTTCTACCTGTGACTTTGAGAGACGCGCAGTTTTCAGCATGTCATAGAGCATTCCTACGTGTGGACCACCCTTTTGTATGGCGATCTTTTTATTGCGGAGATCAGAAATCTTACGGATGTTAGACCGACCAACGAAATGGTCACCCGCTGACCAAGTCAATTGTCCAAAAATAACCGGTTTTGTGCGGGCATCCTTTCCCACAACTTCGCTTGCCTGTGCGATCATCCTAAAAGTACCGCGTAGGAATGGCGTTTTACCCGAAAGATAGTCGCGGACCTGTTGCTCGAAGTTATCACCCGGCACTAACTTAAGATTCATACCGAGTTCTGCCATGATAGTACCCGGACGCGTCGTGACCCCGCCGTTCGCATGGAAAAGTGCCGCTTCACCGCCCCATGTGATATAGGGTACTGTCCAGGGTGTCGTCGCTGTCACTTCTCGAACTGGAACCGTACCCACTGCATCCGAGAACAGTTCTTGCGCGTTTGCATGCAAAGCAAGAAAAATGAGCAGTGTTATGAGACAAAACAACGTCCGTTTTTGGTTTAACTTACAAGCCAGCCTAAAATGCTTTTTCATAATTTTCCCCTCGTTTTTGAGTCGTTATCGGGACAGCGCATAAGCGACGACGTTCATCCCTTGTTCAAATGCCCATTTCATCTGATCCCTGCCGCCTGGCCTGCACGGTCTACCTTCCCACGCACAATTCAGATCGCTCGGACAAAAATAAACCATCACGCGGTCGCCATCCATAATCGCTTCGTCGTGATCGCAGATACCCGGAATAAATTTATCGCCGCCGAGGTACTCATCATGGTCATAAAGCGTGTGATAAATCTTATGGCTTATATCTAAGCGTTCCAACTTCTTTTCCGGGAAAACTTTGCGCAGCATATCATAGATGTGTGGACGTAAACCGCCGCGTCCGCCATTCAAACGCGCATCGCAATCTTCAACGTGAAGAAAACCGCCACGCTCAAAATAATCTCGCAGCTTACGCACCTGTTCGTTGGAAAGCCGAATCCCACGGTGGCCCGTCATATAGAGGAACGGATACGCAAAGAGACCTTCATCATCTATGTCAACGTATTGTGGATACTCACGAACCTCAACATCAATTGTCGTATTTTCAGCGAGGATCTCCGCGAATTTTAAATCCGATGGCCATCCCCGGTAATAGTTGACGATGTTCGTGTACCAATCACCGCCTGGGTACTTAAGTCGCACAAACGTGAACTTCTCGCCTGTCGGATTCATCTCAGGATAGTGATGTTCAATCACGCCGTATCGTGTACCGTAATGAATATCGCGTGTCGCATCGTACGGGAGATATTCTCGGAACCCACCGCCAAACTGAGCCTCAGCAGGCAAAATGAGTCCACCCGCGGCAATCGCGGAGGCAGCAAGTCCAACAGAGCCTTTGAAAAAGGAGCGTCTCGACAGTAAATTTGATTTTGATGCTACATCAGATGTTCGGTTCTGCCCAATAGATTCCGGGGTTCTACTATTCTTTAACACGGTTTTTCCTCCTATTCCGACCTCTTTTTTTCCAATTCAATTTGCTTTGCAATCATGTCAATACTTGACATTGGACGTTTGTGTCGGTCTACAGCGTAATCACCGGTCAGAGGTTCACATTGTGAAAGAAACCGGGAAAAACCGACCGTCCCGAGTTCATCTTTAAGACAGGCAATACCGAGTTCATAAACCTCAATATCTGTCATTTTTTCAGAATTCATTTGAGAATTCACTTGGCAAGAATCAGATGCCCATTTTTTTCTACGCGGCTGTTCTGTCTCTTGGAGTTTTTGAATCTCTTTTATGATTGTCTCTATATCTGGTTGGGGTAGTTTATGTCGGTCTACAGAGTAATTACCCTTCCCAGGCTCGTTTTGCCAGAAGAAACGCATCATCCCAGCAGGACCAAGTTTATCAATCAGAAGTTCGATACCAAATTCATAAATCTCGATGTCTGTCATTTTGTGCACGTCCATTTCTAATTACCTCTTGTAGCCATACGTGAGGGTTTTCCACCGGGACCCAGAGTCGTGTAGAGACTCGCTTGGCTCTTCTTAGTAAACGGTCGTCCGTTGTTAGTAAAATATCAGCATTACCACTTTCGGCGGAGGCGATGTGCAAGGCATCATACGACTTAAATCCTAAGGATTCAAGAACCAATCCACGTAATTTTTCTGCTTCCGTGAGTAGGACAGTTTGATTTGCACGAGCTAATAAAGATTTTGTTCGGAGATATTGGTCGAAATTAAGATTTCTGCTAATTTCGATTTCCAAAACCTTACTAATAATCCATCCCCATTGTCCGGAACGAAAGGTTTCAAGAATTGTATCAACGGCTTCCCTTTCACTGCGGACTCGAGCTTGCGTTTGGTCATCAAAGAAGCGGTTCAAACAGCAGGTATCAAGATAAATTTTCCACATTTGAGTGCCAATTTGCAAACTTCTGTCTCTAATTGGTTTCTTTCACCTTAAAGTAATGCGTATTTTTTATTTTCTATGAAATGTTTCTAACTCTATTATACCTTAAGATTTAGAAAAAATCAAGATCGCATCTGCAATTGCGCGTCCCTGTTGTTGCGGCATCGGACGGATTCGACGGTTCCCGCGAGCTGGTCTCGTGTTCCGCGATGCTCGCGCCCGTTCTGGATTCGGTTTGCCACGCGAAGCCTGTTGTGGCCGATCCACGAATCCTGGATTCGGTCTGCCGCGCGAAACCCGTTGTGATTGATCCTTCGCGCCAGGCTTAGCAGCATCCACCTTCTTGACACTCACAGCTTCATCTGCGCCAGGCTTAGCAGCATCCGCCTTCTTGACACTCACAGCTTCATCTGCGCCAGGCTTAGCAGCATCCGCCTTCTTGACACTCACGACTTCATCCTGAATGACCAACATCGATGAATTGCCACCATCGAGATTAAGCGCATCCGTCGCACCCCATTCCAAAAACAGTTCCGAGAGTCGAGTTAACATAACACCCCGTCGGACACCTGCCTCTGCTGCCGTTACTGTTACAAACAGGAGCGTGCCATCTGCTTTTTTACCGATTGCTGTCCGCGGGTGCCAAAAACTGTGAAATGCTTGATCAAACCCCTCATCCTCGTACGCTTGCGTCAGAGGGGCAACACCATCCCGTAGTAGCAACGGACCGCCGCCGATAATATGCCCAAAACTTGCCCATAAATTACTGTCCCCGACACGTTCAGGGATGACGGTCTCACGAATCTCAACAACATCACCTTGCTTGAGGTGTCTTAATAGATCAGCACGTCTCTTACCGCTTGCGGATAGGATATACCCGTCTGCTGGAATACGCGAACTCCCTTGCTGATTGTAGATACCAGTTACTGCCCCGCCTCTCACAGCGACCTCTACACCATCTGGCGTTGTCAACGTTACCGCATGGAAATGTGGACGGTAAATGACCAATTCGCTTCTACCGCGACTCCGATTCATACCGTCAATTGGCAACCTCTCTCCGTTCGGCAGAACGAGTTCCAACAGTAAGGCGATCCTGTCGATGTACGCCTCAATTTTTCCGTCAACTGTCCTAAAACCGATAACAGCTCTGCCCTGTTCCGGTTCACTAATCCATTCGCCATCAATCTTCAATGCTCCGACAGACTCTCCACGGAACGTCCCCGACATCTCAAAGAAACCGCCGTTGATCGCAGCGAACGCCTTGTGCCGTCGGGCAAGCGATACCAACGATTCTGTCCCGATACCCGCACTCAGCGCACGGTAGGGTCGGACATCCGCTGCATCCGCTGATACCGCAAGGATGTTCGTCAGCACACCGTTGTCTAATATCTGTCGATGGACGATACCCTGAGCAACCGATTTCGTCACATCACTCCGTTCCGGGTCGGTATAGGAATGAAAGTAGCCGGTTATTTTGCTAAACTCAACCGTCCGACCTGCCCAAATACCGAGATAGAAGACGAATAATAAACTAACAAGTGTAGATATACGCGGATGGCGTTTAATAAAACCGAAGCATCTCCGTCCTAAATAAGTAATATCAAACATTTTTTACCCCGCTCTAAGAAGTGTCAAAGACCGTAGATTTCAGGAACGCACACAAAAATCTAAAGACGCGAAGTTTAACCGCAAGGTAAATTAAAAATCCACTCTAAAAAGTGTCAAAGACCGTAGCACGCAACGAAGTGGAGTGCGGATTTCAGGAACGCACGTAAAAGTCTAAACGCACGAGGTTTAACCGCAAGGTAAATTAAAAATCCGTTTTTCCCATTCGTCGCATGTCGCGTGCGTCCGCCGAACCGAAGCACCGATATAGTTTGTTGGATCTTGCAATGCAGCACGCTGCGGTTCCGTCAACTTTTCCAAGAAAGGTTGGAACGTCTTATCCTCCCACAATAGCGTCGTTAGACTCTTCCCAGTCTGATGTACCTGTCCTATTAATTTCCGGGTATGATCATAAGCATCCGGGAATCCATAATACGCCATTAACAGATAGATCGGCTCCGCAATCGTATCCTCCGCGCTGAGTGCGAGGTTGCGTCGCATATTGTCCGCTTTGACATCCATCTCGTCTAACGCGCGTCGAAGTCGATAGATCGCGTAATCAAACGCAGTGAACAACTCCGTCACGAAACGGCTTGATGCCGAATTCGTCAGGTCGCGTTGATGCTCTAAAATACTATCCATAAAGACGGTCTGCATACGTGGTACAAACGCCTTCCACATACTTTTAATGTTCTCGTAGGCTTCTGGATTCACTTTGTGCGGCATCGTTGACGAACCTACCAATTGTGGGTTATATTTTCTGCCTACCTCGGCGATTTCGGTACGGTAAAGGTGCCGCATATCGTCGGCAAAGTTCGCAAGCACCGTATACGCCGCAGTAACCTGATATGCCAAATCCGAGATAAACTCCGGTTCGACACACTGTGTTGATGTGTGCGTATCGGACGGTTTCAAACCCAGCAGTGCAAGGAAATCCGCTTCAATCTGCTCTGGTTTTTCATGGATCAGTGTGAGTCCATTAAACGCACCGACTGCACCTGAAAATTGACCCCGCAGATTTTGTCCGGCTTCGTGAATCTTCTCGATTCGGGTACCGAGGCGACTGATGTAAAGTGCCAAGGAATAACCAAACGTTATCGGTTCCGCGTGTTGTCCATGTGTCCTACCGATTTGCACCGTCTCTGCGTGTTCACGCGCCAACGTGATAAGTTGCTGCACCAACGCAATCAGATCACGGACAATAACATTTTCAGTCAACGCCTTGAACCGCAACGCGGTAGCAGTATCCAGAATATCTGCAGAAGTGGCGAACAGATGCACATAAGGACGCGCTTCTGGACTAATCTTTCGGCGGATCACATTGACAAGCGAACGGATGTTATGCCGAATCCGAGACTGTTCCTCATAAACCTCTTCCGCTGTTACCAGATCCACTGCCGCTTCCACCTCATCAGCGATCGCAGAAGTACACACACCATAATTTGCCAAAGTCCGTACCAACGCCGCCTCTACCTTCGCCTGGGACGTAACGTATCCCGCTTCAGAGACATAAGGCAGCAACCGTTTCATAAAATCTGGATCGCCGCCGTAATATCTGAAATCCAGTGGACTGACGGCTTCGTAAAGTTCCATAAAATCTTTTCTCCATTAAGTCGGAGGAACCCTCCGCTTCTCTCTTTCCGTTTTTGTTTATTATACCGAAAAATAAAGCGAAAGTAAAGCGTTTTGTCACATTCAATAAATCACTCTACTGCTCTATCCATTTTCAGATTCAAAGTGCCTCCTATTTGTAGTAGGGCAATTCATTGCCCGTTCTTTTTCCGTGTTCAGTGTTTTGAAAACCGCAGCAAACGTCTACATCTCTGCTAAATGCTATCTACTGCTGATGGTTGATTGCCCTCAAAGTTCAATAAAACTTGACATTTTCTTTCTTTTGCGGTATAGATAATGAAGTGGAAATCTTAGGTGATACGCGAATGACCCAATATAGATAGGATGATCGTGAAAGGAGACAACTATGGCGGTACAACGTTTTTTGACAGCAGAGCAGAGCGTTGAACAACTTCTGAAAGCGACACCACCTCTCCATTTTGATGGCGCAAATAAGCGGGACTGGGAAGAATGGCGGACGAGATTCCGGCGCAATCTCGTTAAAGACCTCGGACCGGCACCAGAACCGTTGCCGTTGGAGGTCGAGGTCTTGGAACACACACAACTTGACGGCTACACGCGTGAAAAAATTATCTTTAACCCCGATCCGTTTTCTTCAATCCCAGCATACATCTTAACGCCAGACGGTGCAGACGCAGAGAATCCCGCCCCCGCAGTACTCTGTGCACACGGACACGGTATCGGTAAAGACGGCGCAGTCGGCGTTGTGGAGGACTATCAAAAACAGTATGCCGTTGAATTAACCAAACGTGGGTTTGTAACACTCGCACCGGATTGGCGGTGCTTCGGCGAGCGGAAAGACCGTGATGAGTGGGTCCGACGACCGAGTCGAGACGGATGCAACGTCGCCTATCTCGCTTTCGGATATTTCGGATACCAACTTCTGCGACTCAACATCTCCGATGGACAACGATGTTTAGACTACCTCCAATCGCGTCCTGAAGTTGACAGTCATCGCTTGGGATGTATGGGGTGCTCCTTTGGTGGTACTATGACAACCTACATCTCCGCTTTGGATCAACGCGTCAAGGCAGCGGTCATCGTCTGTTATCTCAGCACACTCACAGACGCACTCAATGACCGAGGACGCGGCAATACATGCGGTTCACAATTTATGTTCGGGTTACGGAAAGCAGGCGACATCGCTGATGTAGCAGGACTCATCGCACCACGGTCATGTATGGCGCAAATCGGTTCGGACGATATGTGTTTTATTGAGGCGGATGCACTACAAGCGTTCAAACAGGTAGAGAAAATCTACGCCGCATCGGGGCGAAGCGACAGGTTAGTCTTGGACCATTTTCAAGGTGAGCATGAAATCAATCTGGAAACCGGAATCGAGTTCTTGCAGGAACGATTGTAAAAGCAATGGGCAGGTCCAGAAACCTGCCCAAACATTAGGCAACCCTTTTGAAAATGGAAGTTGATGAAGATTCAGAAATTTAAGTCTCTTTTGTAGGAGCGAGCCTGGGCTCGCGATCCGTAATCTCCTCTGTAGGCGCAAACTGTCCTCGCGATACCTAACTTTAAACGTCAAAAAGTTTCAGATAATCGTCTAACGTCTCTGTCCGGCGGATACACCTGAAACTGTCGCCATCAACGAGATATTCCGGTGGGCGCATCTTCAGGTTATAGTTAGAACTCATGGCGTGACAATAAGCACCTGCATCACAGACGACAAGTCCTGCACCTTCACGCGGTGTCGGAAGTGAACGCGCTTTGCCCAAGAAATCTGCGGATTCACAAACGGGACCGACAACATCATACATTTCAGGCTTGCCGTCTACAGGTTCGATAAACTCGATATGTTGATAGGTATCGTAGAGGCTCGGACGGATAAGCTCCGACATACTACCATCGGTGACGATAAAATGCTTGTTTCCATTCGTTTTAACACCAATAACGCTGTTGACAAAGACAGAGGTATTCCCGACGAGTGAACGCCCCGGTTCAATAATGAGCGTGATGTCTTCAGGTAACAGATCACGGATGGAATCAATAAGATCGGACGGAGTCGGAATCTCTTCACCCGTACGCTCATAGTCGATTCCGAGACCGCCACCGATGTTCAGGTAGCGCAACGAGAAACCTTCCGCTTCAATCACACGGATGAAACCAAGCATCACTTCAGTCGCATCTCGAAAGATACGCACCTTCTTGATTGTCGAACCGAGATGACAGTGCACACCGACCAACTTCAGCAACGGATCTTTGCGAATTTCGTCTAAAAACCAATCCAACCGTTCATTGCGTATACCGAATTTGGAATTTTTCATGCCTGTAGAAACGTACGGGTGTACCTCTGGATCCACATCGGGGTTGATGCGGATAAGCACATTGGCAGGTGTATCAAGGGCTTTCGCTGTCTGCTGGATGTGCGCCAAATCAAATTCGCTGTCAATGTTAATCAGCACACCGTGTTCAACAGCAAGGCTCAATTCTTCAAGCGTCTTACCGTTCCCGTTTAGAATCGTCCGCTTCAGATCGAATCCCGCTGCAAGCGACATCCGCAGTTCGTTTCCGCTGACGAGAACCGCGCCACTGCCGAGTTCGTTGAGACGTTTGAGTAGGGTCAGATTGTTGTTCGCTTTAATCGCATAGCCAATAATCGAGTCGATCCCCTCAAGGGCTTCCTGATATGCGCTGTAGTTTGCCTCCAACTGCGCTAAACTGTAGAGATAAAACGGACTATAGGGTACCTGTTCCTGAATGTCTTTAACTCTCAATTTTTCGCAGTAGAGATACCCGTCTTTATAGTGAAAACTCATAATATTGTTAATATGCCTCTTCAATCCAGTCGTTATCGTGGTCTGGATTATAGGTTAATCCCTTTCTAATATCTAAACAGAGGTCAAGTTGCTCCAAAACCATGTGTCCAACAAGGACAGGTGCATCCGCTGGTAGGTCTGTTACTGGGAGAGATCCTTCCCGCTCCAATACCGTAAACCGGACTTCTGAATAAATGATCCGGTCTACGATGCCAGCCGCCGTTCTCGCCTTGGCATTGCCGAAGGGTGCCAAACCGAGTCGTTCAATAATCGGTTTCGGCAAGGATAGCCGCGTCGCTCCCGTATCAACGAGGGCATCTTCGATAGTGACACAACGAACCTCTTCAGGCGTGATAATACCTCTGTTTGCTAAATTGAGATCTGACAGATTTGTAAGTTCAATTCTTGTCGTGTGTCTCATCTTCTTTCTCCTAATAGGAGCAGCGAAATCAAAAAATCTTTTGGGATTGTTAAATGATGATATTTTATTTTCAACATTCCTATTAAAGCATACCATACGATGCTTCCGAAGTTCAAGATTTCCGCACAAATTTCCTATCTGTCAGAACCAGGATTGATGTGATTATCAGATTCCCTTGATTTACCCGTTCAGTATCACACAAATCCCGTAATCACAAAAAATCACAGTTCAGACTAATACTCGCGTTTATGCCAATCGTCTTCCCAGAGATTGAACGAACCTTCGCGATACGGGTGTTCGGCAATGAGATCCTCATTGAGTTCCATACCGAGTCCAGGTCCATCCGGTAAACTAAAATAGCCGTCAACGACTTCGGGACATCCCGTCGCTGCCTCTTTAACCCATGCCTCAGAGAAATCGTTAAAATGTTCCTGAATCTTGAAGTTGGTCGTGCAAGCAGCAAAGTGCAAGGCGGTTGCTGTGGAGACCGGGCCACCGACATTATGCGGTGCGACAGTCATATAACACATATCCCCCATCGCTGCGATTTTCTTGGTTTCCAAGAAGCCACCCGTCTGTGTAATATCCGGTTGTAGGATGTCCGCCGCCTGTAGGTTAATCAACTCACGATATTCATACTTATTGTGAAGCCGTTCACCCGTAGCAACAGGCAGATTAATCTTATCGGCAGCTTTTGCGAGCGCGGCGATGTTATCCGGCGGCACCGGCTCCTCAACCCAACTCGGTTGGAACTTCTCTAATTCAGATGCAATCTCGATCGCCGTATACGGACTAAACCGACCGTGCATCTCAACAAGGATTTCGACATCGGGTCCGACCGCATCACGCACCGCTTCAACAAGTCCGACAGATTTCAACTTCTCTTCATAAGAAAGCTCGTAATAGCCTGCACCAAACGGATCAAACTTCAGTGCCCGATACCCTTTCTCAAGCACCCTTTTCGCTGCAGCGTGGAACTCTTCCGGTGCGCGTTCAACGCGGTACCAACCGTTTGCATACGCCTTAATCTTATCGCGGCAGGCACCACCGAGCAACCGATAGACAGGTTGATTCAACGCTTTGCCGATAATGTCCCAACATGCGATCTCAATAACGCTAATGCCGGTCGCGACAATTTCACCAGCGCGACCGTAGTCATCGCGAAAAAGTCGCTGATAGAGGTCCTCCGTATTAAACGGATCGCTCCCGATAACGTGCCGTTTCTTCGCACCGTTGATATAAGCCACAAGCGCATCCGTACGGTTATTCATCCGTACCTCGCTAATGCCGGTCAACCCTTCATCGGTTTCAACTTTGACAAAGGTTAAGTTCCGCCAACTCGTCCCCATCACCAAAGTTTTCACATCTGTAATCTTCATATTTTAATTCATACACCTTTATACTGCATAGTAAAGTTCGGACAATCTTCTGTAAAATAGGCTGTTAGCCTGTTCTCCTTACAGCATAGGAACCTATTGGTTTCCTGTTCTAACTGTCCAAACTATTGTATTGCGTACACAATTTCTGAAAATTTACGATACTAACTTCGCGCCTCCGCTTCGGTTACACTCCGCTGTCCGCTCCGCTGCGTCGGTGCCGCTTCGACCGTTGGTGCCTCTTCGCCTGCCTCCAACATCCGCCGAATCAGACGTTCTCGCATCACCTCTGTAACCGGTTCATGCGATTGAAGTCCGACGAGATTCCGCAACTCATACGGGTCCGCCTGAAGATCGTAAAGATACTGTTCTACATATCGGTCTGATCCAGCGTCTCTACCAGCGTTACTATTCGGGGCATCCACGCTGTATTTCCAACGTTGTGTCCGCACGGCGCGCCCGACTTGTGCCTCGCTAATCTGAACGAAGACCTCCTCTGGCCAGCCCTCCGTTTCCCCACGTACCAGCGGCATAATAGACCTACCTTGCATCTCAGGCGGTACTTCTAAACCCGCTGCATCAAGGAGCGTCGGCGGAAGGTCTACAAGACTGACGAGCTCTTGGAGCTGCCCGCCACCGATGAATTCGCCGCCGTGGAACGCTGTCGGCACACGGATGGAACTCTCGTGGCATGAACGTTTATATTCGCCGTTACGAGTCTTGAAATGACACCCGTGGTCAGACGTAAAGAGGATAATCGTGTTGTCAAGCAGATGGAGGCTTTTGAGTGCATCCAGAAGGCGACCGAGTGCTTCGTCCAACCTTTTCACCATACCGTAATAACCGCCTAAATGCTGATGCGTCGAACCACCGAGCGCGGCGAGATCCGGCGGTATCCACTTCCCAGTATACCGTTCTCGGTAGCCGTCCGGTGGCGGGTAATCGTCCAAATGGTTCTGGTGGTGTGGTTCGATGTATGACGTAAAGAGATAGAACGGATCGTTTTGGTGCTGATCGACATAACGGATAACCGCATCGGTGAGCGCGTCTACGCGATAGCCGGGAAGGTCGACCGGTTTATTGTCGTTATTATAGAGTGTCGTCTGATACGCATCGGAGGTGAATTCGAGGACGTTGGACGCTAACCAGTAATCATACCCGCCGCGATGCTCCGCAGGCACAGGCCCCGGTCCAGCACCACTGCGGCTGTAGAGGTGCCATTTACCGATATATCCGGTAGCGTAGCCCGCTTCACCGAAATGGTGGGCAAGCGTCTTGAGGTTCGGGGATAACGGGATACCGTTTCGGAAGCAGCCCGTACGCGTCGCATATAACCCCGTCTGGAGGCATGAGCGAGCAGGACCGCAGACCGGTTGGCACGTAAACGAACGCCGGACATGTGTCCCGCGCTGTGCCATACGATCAAAGTTTGGGGTCAGGTCGAGTGGGTTACCGTGTAAACCAGAGGTGTCCCACCGCTGTTGGTCAGTAAAAAAAACGATAACATTCGGTTGATTGGCATCTTGTGGCATATCTCTGCTTTCCTCTCTCTGTTCAGATTTGGCTTACCCCATTTTAAGAGATTTCCAGCCAGAAGTCAAGCAGAAAATTTGGGTAGGAGCGAGCTGTGCTCGCGATCTTTGTACTCTCTAATTGGAGTCAACTTTCTTATAACCTTTTGGCAACGGTTTTCCAGCAACGAGCGCAGATTTCAGCGGACGGACGTGTCGGCAACTGCCACGGTGCGTGAAACCCGGACAGTCACACGTTACATCTACACCGACAACCTCCAGCGTATAAAACTTGCCTTTCTGTGATGAACTCTCAGCGCGATAGACACTCCGTTCAGGACCCGTAAGGACTTGCGCTAAGGTACGAATCGCTTCTTCGGAATACGGACGCAGCTGCGCACGTGTCCCCTCGCGAAGGTGGGCGGCGTTCTCTTCAAGGTATGCCTCCCCTGCTTTCTGAAGCACATCATGGATTTCGGATTCTCCAAGTTCAGTTGTTTGGATAGACAACGCATTCATCAGACGCTTGAGTTCACTAAGAACATCTAACTGAAGAGCCGTCTCTCCGTCCGGTATCAATATTGACCCTTCAACGATGGAATCCATCAGTGCTGCTTTTGTCTCTAAGACTGTCTTAACAAACGAATCAACTGTCCCAGTCGCAATCATATAAGTGACATTGACGGTCCCTGTTTGCCCGATGCGATACGCGCGATCTTCTGCCTGCCAGTGGTTGGCGGGGACCCAATCTAAATCGTTAAAAACGATCTGGCGCGCCGCAGTGAGGTTTATACCAACGCCTGCTATGTGCATGTTGGTTACAAAAAGTTTGAGGTTATCATCGTTTTGAAAACGATCCACCCTGTTCTGCCGCTCATGTACAGGCACTTCGCCGGAAACATAAACCGCTCGGTCCTTAAAATGCCTTTGGAAACGCTGCATTGTATTCAGGAAAGATGTGAAAATAATTACCTTTTCGCCTTGTTCCAGCGCATTTTCCACGAATTTAATCGTGTGACGGCATTTGACAAATGCAATCGCTCGACGCACTTGGGTGAGCCTACCCATGCCAGTTCCTAAATCTGTAGTGTCTATTGCGTCATCTAATTCATCGCGACGTTCTGATGATAGCCCCACGGATTCTGATCTCTCATCAATGGCTTCAGGCGTGTCAAATTTGGATATGAAGTTTTGGACCAATCGATTAAAGTGTTGGATGGCGTAAGGGTGCAGTTCAACGTCCATCCAGGTTCGTATCTTAGGTGGAAGGTCTAACACTTCGTCTTTTGTACGGCGCAGCATGACACCGTGTAGTTGCACAGTCAATTCCTCGATGTTGCTTGCACCATCTGCCACCAACCCGAAATCGCCTTGATACGCATCACAATAACGTTTGGCGAAACTGAGGAAACTCTTGCCGAGTGGATGATCCAAAATCTGCAACAGCGGAAAAAGATCGCGCGGACGGCTTGTCATTGGCGTACCGGTCAACGCATGGACGACAAGGTCCCGTTGAATTTCTTTAACCAGTTTTGATGCGTTTCGACTCCGTTGGCTTTGATAGTTTTTTAGATAATGCGCTTCGTCAAAAACAACGCCTTTCCAGTCAAATTCAAGGAGTTTGTCAAGGTTTTTACCCAGGATTTCATAGTTGACAATAATCCAACCACGGTAATCTATCGGTGGGAGTGGCGCGGGACCAACGATGGCAGGTTCGGCATCTGGAAAAACAATTTCAATTTCGCGCGCCCAGTTGCGTTTAATAGAGGCAGGACAGATCACAAGGTAGGGACCCTCTGCTTCCGCCTCAACCATCGCGATAACAGACTGACGCGTTTTCCCGAGTCCCATATCGTCGGCAAGCAGCGCACGACGACGACCCAGCAAGAAAGCAATACCCTCTATCTGATGTGGATATAGACCTTTCGCAATATCTTCAGCACGTACGAGACTGGCATCATGCATCCTGTTTTCCATTTATCTGCCTCTATCAACCAGCCACAAATCTCCTTGGCTGACAGTGGCGAGACGCTTCAACATCACCGCACCCGGGAAATTCGGAGACATTCCGGTACCCATAGCGAAAATGCGTCCGTTACCTGTCGCGTATTGACCGACAAGCGTCAGATCCGGTCCCTCAATAGTCGTAGGAATACCATCGCTGAAGAGGACGACAAGCGTCGGACCCGCTTTAGCGATTTCTGTCAATGCCGTTAGCATATCGTGATCTGTCCCTTTTGTGTGGATGTGGGATTGGATGTCAGCGAGATAGTTCGACGACGCGGCAACTGTTTCATCACTCACAGGAACAAAGTTTTCCTGATAAACGACCAGTTCTGTGCTGAATGCCACGATATTGAAACTGTCGTGCGGTTCAAGGAAGGTCAGCGAGTCCCGCATGAGATCTATAACCTTCTTCAGTTTGTGAGGCGGGAGGTTCTGCATACTCGTCGACAGGTCCACGCAATAGACAATCCGCTGCGGTCCCTCTTGCGCTTCGATAAATTTCACTAATCGACTCTTATATCGGGTTTCAACTTTCTTTTCTTTCACAAATGGACGCTCAATGACCTTTTGGACGCGCGGCACGTCCTCGAATTCGACAGCTGTCGCCGTCGGTCCGATAGGCTCCCCCAAGGTGTCGCTGTCAAATTGCTGAAATGGTGCTGCTTCCGATGCCGAGACGACACCACGACTACTGACAGGCGCGTTGCTTGTGAGAATTTTGAGGCGTTGTTGGCTCACATCGCGTGTCCTTTTCTGGACAAGTTGTGCACGCTTCGGCGGCGTTACGCGTCTGACTTTCGGTTTCTCTTCCCTGACAAACAGCGCATTGATACTTGATTCTTCACGCATCGGTCCTGTGCCAAACCAATAGAAAAGACCAAGCACCCCAATACCGAGGTGTAAGAGAACTGAAATAAGGAATGCCTTGCTGGATTTTGATTTCATTGTATTGAGATCTCTCTGATTTTGTAGGGTCTAATGACTTATATCAACGCTGCTGTAGATGTCACGCAGGCACAGTTCACATTCAATTGAAGCGAGCAGCATTACATCTTCAAATTCCCGAAATTCGGTACGCAGCCAATCGGTGCCTTCGCGAAAACGATGTTCGACGCAAACCCGATCTTGAGAGACAAGGACGTATTCTCGCAAGGACGCAAGCTGCTGATAATGCCAAAATTTCTCGCCTCGGTCACGTGCCTCTGTTGATGGAGAAAGTACCTCTACGATGACAGTTGGATTGAGCAGTGTGTCCGATCTGTTATCCTCTGCTTGGGGTTCACCGCAAAAAACGACGACATCCGGATAGAAGTAGGATCCCGTTTCGCTGACCTTGACCCGCATATCACTTGTGGCAGCTTTACACTTCCCGCCTCGCAATTGGGCGCGAAGCTCACCAAAAATGTCTCCGGTGATGAAATTATGTGCGAAACTTGCCCCCGACATCGCTACGATTTCGCCACTGAGGTACTCGTGTTTCGTAAGGGCTTTGCGTTCAAAAGTGAGGTATTCTTCGGGTGTCAGATAAGTTCTTGCTGTAATAGATGACATGAGTGCCTCCATGTTAACGCATTGACATCCGCTCTTGTGTTTCTGATTTCCGACGCAGCACAACACCCCATTGCCCAACAACCCACAACGCTTTACCGTCCTTGGAACGTGTGATAACATACAGGTTGTTGTCAATATCGGTATGCTCCTGTTCCCACGTCTCACCACCATCGGTCGAACGGACAATCGTCCCTTCATTGCCGACCGCATAGACCTCCTGTTCGGAGAGCGCGACGACACCGTGGAGGTCTTTGGGAATGCCAGTTAACTTAGGTTCCCACGTGAAGCCACCGTCGGTTGTCCTTAGCACAATGCCAGACTCACCTACTGCCCACCCCTTACGTTTTGTGATGAATGAGACAGCGTTGAGATCGTAGGTGACATTCGTTTCATGCATCTTCCAATATTCACCACCGTTGATGGTACGTTGTGTGACACCACCTTGTCCGACCGCCCAGCCGAGCGGCGCGAATTTCATATCCACACTCAAGAGCCTATCGTTCGCAGTCGTTCGCTGTGGTGTCCATGTCGGACCGCCATCTTTGTTATGGATAATATCCCCAAATTGACCGACTGCCCAACCTTCAGAAAATTTACCAAAAGTGACATCGTTCAGTGAGAAATTACCCGGCGGATCGCCTTCCATAAACGGCGGACGTTCAGGCCTGTCACCCGCTGTCCACGTATCGCCATCTGTCGTATACAGCACCGTACCGTCGCGTTGCATTGCCCAGCCCCATTTCGGTTCTAAGCTTGCGAAGTGTACACCGATGAGACGTTGACGCGTCCGGATCGGAATCGTCTCCCATGTCTGTCCACCATCTTGTGTCTCCCATAGCACGCCACCGTCGCCTGCTATCCAACCGTTCTTGTCGTCGTAGAAGAGCACCTCTCGGAAATTGTTAGCCTGCTGTTCACCGAGTTGGCGTTCCCAAGTCTCACCACCGTCTGCGGAGCGGTAGATACTACCAGCACTCCCGACTGCCCATGCGTGTTCCGCGTCAAGGAAGTATACACTCGCAATTCGACTGCCACCGCCGCGTCTACGTCTTCCAGATTCCGGAGGTGGCGGCGGTTGTTGCTGTCTTGGCGGCGGAGGGTTCGCACGTTCAGCATTCGGCGGGAGTTCGCCTTCAGGCGCGAGACGCCCTGGACGTTGTCTCTGCGCTCGAGACCGATTTTGAATTTCTTCTGGTGTTTCGTCGTATGTTAATGTCGGTCCCTCTGTAACCCCTTCTTCCGTCTCTTCTTCTGTCTCCTCTTCCATTTCTGTTTCGGGTTCTTCGGAGAACTCCGGATTCGCCTGTTCCATAAACATGGCGAACAGATTGTCTTCTGTGTTGTCGCCTGTACGAACGGGAACGGATTTCCAAGTCACGCCTCGGTCTTCGGTGATGTAGGCACCACCGCCGCCGAGTCCCCAAGCGGACGTATCAGAACGGAAAGTGACACGCTGCAAGCCGCGCGCGCCTTGCGCTGTGGTTTGTAACCTCCAAGTTTCGCCGCCATCTGCAGTCAACAAAGAATTCCCGTTACCGAGAACCACCCAGCCGTTGTTTTCATCAGCAAAGTGGACAGCAACGCCCGGCTGATTCGTTTTCGCCTGAATTTTCCAATAGTTACCACCGTCAACAGTATGCAGAATGAACCCGCCATCTCGACGTTGCGGTGTCACTGCCCACCCGACCTTGCTGTTGATGAAATGTATGTCGGTGATGCCTGCCATTGTTGTTCCAGTTTTTTGGATTTGCCATGTCTTTCCAGCATCTGTCGTATGCAGGATTTGACCAATCGAGGCACCCAGCCAACCTTCGTTGGCGTTTAGGAAATGCATCGTGCTAACGCGCGGCAGGTTCTGCTTCGTCGATTGAAGGATCGGTTTCCACGTTTCGCCACCGTCTTCGGTCTGGAGTAAGACACTGGAACCGAGAACTCTACCGTGTTTCGCGTCAATGAATTCCACTTCACGCAAATTTTCGCTCACACCGCTATGTTGCGGGAACCACGTTTGACCACCGTCTGTCGTATGCGCGATGACACCGTCTGACCCGACTGCCCAACCGTTCTCCGTATCTACGAAATGTGTATCCGAGAAATTGGTGCGCCATGCTGCCTGACGGATAATGTCCCAATGATAGACAACAGGTTCAATCTCGACCTCAATTTCCTCGACAACTTCGGGCTCCTCAGCAACTGGTGGTAATTTCGCAGGCAACTGCGCCTCTTCGATAGAGTATCGCATCGCGATGCCACCCTTACCAACAGCGACAACGCCATCAGGCGAGAGCGCGAGACCGTAAAGGTCGTTTTCCGTACCGCTCTCCTGCATTTCCCACTTTTTTCCACCATTGATGGTGGTCAGCATCACGCCGTTATCACCGACGACTAAACCGTGATGTGCATCCGCAAAATAGAGTTTATTCAGATTCTCTTGTGTGCCGCTGCGTTGGAAATTCCATTTCTGTCCGCCGTTTTTTGTGTGTAGAATCTCGCCGAACTGCCCGACAATCCATCCGGTATTTTCATCCGAAAAATAGACACCGTAGAGTTCATTAAAGGTACCGGTGTCTTGTTGGTTCCATGTCAGACCGCCGTCCTCCGTCGCGAGGCAGACACCGGGCCATCCGATCGCCCAACCTCTCTTCTCGTCAAGAAAAAATACACCCTTTAACATCAAAGAGAGAAAATCGCCTGTCGCAGTTTGTGGCAACCATGTTTTACCGCCATCAATTGTATGGATAATACTACCGAGGTCCCCGACGATCCAGCCGACTTTAGGACTCACGAAGTGGACAGCACGGAGCGTGAAGGAGGAAGGTCCACGTTGACGTTCCCAATTCGTGCCGCCATCGTTCGTATGGACAATCAGCCCGCGATCACCGACTGCCCAACCGTGTTTATCTGTCGCGAAATAGATGTTCCAGATACCGTCCCAGATATCCGTTTCCAGTTCAGTCCAGGTCTGTCCGCCATCGTTACTCATCGCCATCGTGCCGCGCCTGCCGACTGCAATCGCGCGGTTGGCATCCGTAAATTGGACGTTCTGTAAATCGTTCGCTGTCGTACCGCTCGTCATCTCCCACGTTGCACCCGCATCCGTTGTGTGCAGGATCGTACCAAACCATCCAACCGCCCACGCCTCTGTCGGTGTCGTAAACTGGATACCCGTCAAATTATTTTCGGTACCACTTTCCATCAATTGCCAATTGTCGCCACCGTCTTGCGTCCGTGTGATGAAACCGACATCCGCCACGGCGATACCGTAATTTTCATCTGTGAAGTGGATGCTATTGATAGTATCTCGGACGTGTCCATTAATCATAGGGATACGGCTGTCTTGACGCGTCCAAGTGATACCGCTGTTTGTCGTATGAAAAATAGAACCGTCACTGCCAACGATCCAACCTTCGTTGTCACTGACGAAAAAGACCTGCTTATTGTCATTGATCATGCGATCGCGTTCACCTTCAAAGCGGTTACTCTGTTCGCGCCACGACTTGCCACCGTTTTGTGTATGAAAGATTCTATCATGTGTCCCGACAACCCAACCTTTTGAATCATTAACGAACCAGACCCCATTAAGCATAAATTCGCTAACATACTCGAAACGTTTCCACTCTTTACCACCATTTTGGGTATAGAGAACATCCGAGTCTTCGCCAACAATCCAACCCTCTTTTGAGTTCGCAAAGTAGACACCGAGGAGCATCGCGGAGGTGCCACTCTTTTGCAGTGTCCAATGTTTACCGCCATCGTCAGTTGCTGCTATTAACCCTTCATCGCCGACTGCCCAACCGTAGTTCGCGTTTGTAAAGTAAACCGCTTTGAAATCCAACGAGGCGTCAGGCATACGGAATCTTGGACTTGTTGTATCAACTTCCTGCTGCTTCCACGTCTTACCGCTATCTGCCGTGTGAACTATCAGACCACCCTCGCCAACAATCCATCCTTGTCTATGGTTGATAAAGTGGAGATCTGTGAAATGCGTCTCCCAATCCGCTTTCCGCGTCGCCTCCATCTTGACACAGCCGTTAAAAAGGAACAGCACACCAAGCAGAAAGGCTATGACAAGGCTCCTAAAAGCGAGTGTCGGCTTAAAAAATACACCAAAATTCAGATTCCGTCCGAAGTTCATTTTTACCTCCGATCGTTGTTGTTTTTTGAAAATCCTTCTCCGCATCCACACTGCAGGCGAGGTTTGGACTTCGCTATTGTGCGCTTCAACATCCCTACTGCAGGCGAGGTTTGGAACCTCGCCATTGAGCATTTTACTATCGAATTGAGATTCACATCTGATGTAGCAAATTCTGTGCCATTCTATTAGCGGTTTTGTTGGCGAAATGTATAACAAAAATCGCACAAAATCGGGCATATATCACGCCCGATTGCACGAAATCGGGCAAAATTTAATAAAAAAACTCCAAACACTTAGGCAGGTACACCCGATGATTTGTTCGCATCTAATAGCCACTGTTTTCGCCGAAAAGTCCGGAAAGCGCGACAGCAATACCTATTGCGATAAGAACGGGCAACGCAATAACTGCTACCTGAACAAAAGCAGAACGCCTGCCACCAAGCCTACGAATTGCTGCTATCTGTCCAACGGGTGCTAAGAATAATGAGAACAATAGCAGGATAGCACTCATTACCGGAACTTCTTCATAGAAATAGCCGTTCAGCCAGATGCCTGCCAACGCAAGTGCTATAACCGGGGATGCACCGAGCGGAAACACGGGTACTTTGTCGTCAGATTGTAGAAAAAGCCTGATAATCCAGATCGCTGCAAAAAGTGCTACCAGAATACCAGCATGCTGTGCTAAGCGTAGACTGCCAGAGACCGCAAGAATCAGCGCAGTGCCGCCAGAGAGTCCAAAATAGACAAACGGACTCCAACCGCCCGATGGCAACACCGTAAAACTCTGTTGGACTATGTTCCAAAAGATGAAGATCACAACGGCGAGGCACATCCACCAGATGATGCCTTCAACCTGCCCCCAGCTATACTTAAACATTGAACTCAAAAGCAGTCTCGGTATAACGATGGATACGACTACCTGTGCAGCCAAGCGTCCCAATAGCGAGAGATGCCAAAAGGCACCTAAGATAAGTCCAATAAGCGCGAGGTAGCAGAGCCAATGCACACCTTCTCGTGGCGGAAACGGCGGAATCCCTTCTAAACCGATGTATCCGACGATGTAACCGATACCCAATGCGACACCGACAAGCCATCCGAAAGACAAACCGTTCGCTTCCGCAGCCTGGTTACGCCCACTTTTAGAGGCAAGAACAAAGATTCCGCCACCAACAATGGCTGGTAGAAGTAAACCCAAGACAAGTTGTTTGAATATTAGCATCGCCGCTACCCCCATTGGTGAGGTTGCTTAGGTGTTTCCCCTAAGCAACCTCACCAACGATTTTTTTTTCCTAAGTGCATCCGTAGCGCATCGAAAATGTGCACCTATTCGTGTTTCGCTTCAATACTGACGATAAGTCGGATGTCGTCGCTGATACCTTCCATTCCGTAGGTCATCCCGAATTCACTCCGCTTAATTGTAAAGATGCTCTCAAATCCGATGAGAGATGCGCCATCTCTCCCTGTAGCGCGCCCCGTAATTTCGACATCCACTGTGATTGATTTTTTCACACCGTGTAACTCAAGATCGCCTGTGACTTCCAACACATCTTCTTCGCCTTCCTTCTCGATGACTTTTGTGCTTTTGAAGGCAATCACCGGAAACTGTTTTGCACTGAAGAAGTCGGAACTTCTGAGATGCTGGTCACGTTTTTCATTGCCAGTATCAACGCTCGCTGCCTTGACCTCAAATTCCACTGTGCTCTCAGGTATAGCCGTTGGGAGCAGCATGATTTGCCCAGTAAACTCGTTGAATCTGCCGTAATTGTAACTAACGTTATTATGTTTTGCGCGAAAAAGTATCATTGAATGCGCGGTGTCAATTTCATACAGGCTTGCCTCCATAGGTTGCGTAATACCCACAAAACCGAGAAGTAGTAATAGCACAAGGCTGCCGATACTGAAAACCTGCAAATTCTGTCCTAAATTCATCTTCATTGAAAAAATATCTCCTTTTTTACGGTGAAGTTTCATTAAAAAAATGTGTCTGTTACATAAGAACAAAACAAGTATAGCGTGTTTTTCAAAACATGTCAACGAAAATCAGGGTTTTCCAATTCTGATAACTGACGATCTCTATCTTGAATCTGATTTTTACTTGAATTACATTATAAAAATGTGATATAATTATTAGAGAAATATGTTAACTGCAACATTTTGACACAGCGAACTATAATACCTCACCTTGATAAATGGGAGGGTTTCCGACGGATATGAACATTTTGAGATCAAAGTTTACAGTCCATCTAATTGTGTGTCTGCTCTGTTTTGTGATGTTGCTCCCGCTGGTAGCAGCAGACAACCACGCTGGAGACACACCCGTGAGTTACCACTCACAAATCGTCCCGATCCTCAAACGGAGTTGTCAAGGATGCCATCACCCGGGCGACCCAAACGGCGGCTTGATTGTCACAACCTATACCGATCTCAAACAAGGCGGGATGGCGGGTGATGCAACAATCGTCCCGGGGAAACCCGATGACAGTCTCATCATTGAACTCATTTCTGGTGATGAACCCGCAATGCCGCAAAACATGGAACCGCTCTCTGCTGAAGAGGTCGCACTCTTCAGACGTTGGATCCTTGAAGGCGCAGACGACGATACACCCGAAGAAGTCGATGATATGCGTGAAGGAAACTATCCAACTTACACAGTCCCACCAGTGGTTTCTGCTATCGCCTATTCGCCTGACGGTAGTACACTCGCTATTTCTGGTTTCCATGAAGTTTTGTTGTATGACACCGTGAATTTTGAACTCAAGGCGCGACTTGTAGGCAAGGCACGCCGGATACAGTCGCTTACCTATTCGGCGGATGGCAGAATTTTAGGCGTAGCAGGCGGATCCCCCGCACAATTCGGTGAAGTACAACTCTGGGATACCGAAACCAACACGCTCATCAAAGCCATACGGTCCAGTTACGATACAATTTATGGACTCTCTTTCTCACCGGATGCCAGTCGCGTCGCTTTCGGATGCTCAGACCAAACAGTGCGCGTCTTATCCGTTGAAGATGAAAAAGAACTCGTTAAATTTGATAACCATAGCGATTGGGTTTTCGGCACCGTTTTTTCTACGGACGGCTCACATTTCGTGAGTGCCGGACGCGATACCGCTCTCAAGTTGGTTGAGGTGAACACAGGCTCTTTCGTTGATGACATCAATTCCAGTAACAAAGGTTACGGGGAGATCAACACCATCGCACGGCATCCGGCTGCCGAACAGGTGATAAGTGGTGGTGAAGACCGGATACCGCGGCTCTACAAGATTTTTCGTGAAATCCGAAGGGATGTCGGCAACACGGATTTTAACCTCATTCGCGCGTTTGAAGCGCAAGCGGGTTCGATTGAAGCCGTCGCATTCTCGACGGATGGTCAGCGTATCGCTATCGGTAGTGCCGCAGGCGAGGTACGTATCTATAATGTAGCAGACGGGAAACGCCTCGTAACAACACAGGGAGATACTGTAGCCGTTTTCGCTGTCTCGTTCCACGCTAACGGCACACAAGTCGCTGCAGGCGGTTTCGACGGGAAAATCCGAGTATTTGATGCCACCTCCGGAAAACTGATTAACGCTTTTATGTCGGTGCCCCTTGAAGCAACAGCAAGCGCAGATGTCGCACTCGTTGTAACAGGCATGACGTGAGGGGCTTGCGTCGCAAAAGTGCAGGATGCACTTTCACAACACCAAAGCGTTATCAGTGTCGAAGTCTCTCTACCCGATCAAGCGATCATTAAAGTCCGAAAAAATACCGCGACTGCTGAAGACCTCGCCAACATCGTTAAAGAGACCGGATTCAGCGCAACGGCTCAATAGTATACACGAAGAGGGTGACCAATGGCTGCCACCGCTCCCAATATTCTCTGGGTTTGCACTGATCAGCAACGCTACGACACAATCGGCGCATTGGGGAATCCATACCTGTCAACACCGAACATTGATAGCCTCGTAGCGGATGGTGTCGCGTTCACACACGCCTATTGTCAAAGTCCTATTTGCACACCGAGTCGGGCAAGTTTTCTTACAGGCATGTACCCGAACGCAACACACGCGAATCGCAACGGAAACGATTTTTTTCCAAACGCGTATCCGCTTGTGACACGTACGCTCGCTGATGTCGGCTATGACTGCGGACTCATTGGGAAACTCCACCTCGCAAGTGCTTACCGTCGGATAGAAACGCGCACAGATGACGGATACCGCTACTGGCAATACAGCCATGCACCACGAGACGACTGGGAACACGGACACGATTACGCAGATTGGGTCCGATCAAAGGGCTACATCCTCGGCGAGTTGAACCGGAATCCAGAGGGTGTACCAGCCGAATTGCATCAGACGACATGGTGTGCGGAAAAGACAATTGCGTTCATTCGTGAGGAACGCAATTGCCCGTGGCTCGCGAGCGTCAACATCTACGATCCTCACCCGCCTTTCAATCCGCCGCAAACACACAGAGAACAACTCAACCCAGCGGAGATGCCTGAGCCACTCTTCCAAGACAGTGACCTTGAACAGCAGACCCGACTACAAGCCATCGATTTTCAATCCAAAGTCCGGACACCAGATGAACTGGACATCCGGAATCCGATCTTGCCCGGTCCCGCGCTCGTTAGTGTGAACGGACAGACACCGCGCCGAGAGACGAATCCAGTCGGTGCCAGAGATGCTAAGACCCTCAAAGCCGCCTATTACGCCATGATCCAACTCATTGATGAGCAGCTCGGCAGGATTCTCGAAACACTTGACGAGACGGGACAGCGGGAAAACACGGTTATCATCTTTACCAGCGACCACGGCGAAACGCTCGGCGATCACGGACTCATTCAGAAAGGGTGTCGTTTTTACGAAGGTTTAGTCAGGGTGCCGCTGATTTTCGTATGGCAGGATCAGTTTGTAAGCGGTCTCAGGACCGATGCGCTCGTCGAACTCGTCGACAAGACACCTACACTCTTAGAATTAGCAGGATTAACACCGCCTGAAGGCATGCACGGACGCTCGCTACTGCCTATCCTCCGAGGTGAAGCGGATCCAAACCACCACCGCGATTTCGTTCGATGTGAGTACTATGACGCTGTTAATGGCCGCGACCACTCTTATGCAACAATGTACCGCGATAAACGTTACAAATTGGCAGTCTACCACGGGCACGAGGAGGGTGAACTCTACGACCTGATTGAGGATCCAGATGAGTTTGACAATCTCTGGCACGCACCCGACAAACAAGACATCAAGATGGATCTATTGAAGCGGAATTTTGACGCAGCTATGTTTGCTATGGACATAGGACCCCGACGGGTGGGACCGATGTAAGACCTTTTTGACACTCGTAGTGTTCCTTGTTGGACTTGGAAGAGTCGCTGGCAAGGCGATACACCACGCCAACAAAAGTTAAAACTGTCGGTGGAGTTGAGATAACAAAATTATGCTTGAACCTAACACTCTCCAGTGCGGTGATATGTTTACAAGCAATAGATACGTATGAAAATTTAAGGTGGAGAAATGAAAACAGTTACATATACTCAGGTAGAGCAACTCGTGAAGAAACTCCCAAAAGCCAAGTTACCGATCGCCTATCATTTGTTAGTTGATTTGATTAACAGGGAAGTAGATGAACAGTCGCCCCAAGCGGCTTTCATGCGCCTTTCCTTGGAGGAGCGCCGTCAACTCCTTGCACAGCAAGCCAAACAAATGAAAGGGCATTATGAACAAACGTCTGACGAACACCCAGATTTGTAGATTCGGAATTTCATTGATGAATGTAAGAGATAATGAAGTTACACCTGTTTATGTGAGTCGCGGGGAAATCTGGCAGGCGGACCTTCATGGAAGCATTGGTAACGAAATCAAATACGAACGTCCTGTGGTCGTGGTGAGCCCGGATGAAGTGGGCATGTTACCTATTGCTATTGTCTGCCCGATAACGGAATGGAAAGATTACTTCGCGAATAATATTTGGCATGTGAAGCTAGAACCGGATGACACAAATGGACTCACAAAGTTATCCGCAGTTGATACGCTCCAATTGCGCAGTCTTTCTACTGACACCCGGCGGTTTCTTTGGAAGCGAGGAAGGATATTATCGCCTGGAATCATGGATTTGATTTCTATGGCAATTACGGCGGTGACGCAATGATATCCTTGCCTTTATTCTATATTTCGCAAGGATATTACTGTATTATGTTTGAACGCAACACTATCCATTGTGGCGACACGTTTACGCTATTGAATGAAGTCCAAGATGCCTCAGTGGATCTGATCGTATGTGATGGACCGTACGGTGTAACAGAGAATCCATGGGATGCCATCCCCTCGATTCAGGCGTTCAACCTCAATCTCATCGAAAGACTTACGCCGAAACTCAAAGATGGCGGCGCACTCTATCTGTTCGGCAAACCGGATTGTGTCGACTTTATAGATTATCGCGAATTCCTGAATCTCCGTTCAAAGATTGTATGGTATCAACCGAGTCGACTTGCACAAGGTAGAATCAATTACACTAACAATTACGACATCATCTGCTATTTCATCAAAGGTGAAAGACCGAAGTGTTATAACCTCGACGCTATCAGGGTTTCGCAACTTGTCGAGTTAGAACATCGGCTTCGGTGTGAAAATGTGCCATCTGTGACGAATGGGAAGTTTGGCAAAACCAAATACAATCCGAAAGGGAAAAATCCGGGAGATGTCTGGGGCGATATAAAGCAGCTAACTTATAAGTCAAAGGAATTGGTCAGTCGGAAGGCACTTAATACGATCCAGAAACCGGAGAAGTTAATCGAGCGAATCGTATTGGCGAGTTCATCACCGGGGGATCTGGTTCTCGATCCATTTGCTGGTGTCGGCACCTGTCCTGTGGTTTGTAAGCGGCATCAGCGAGATTTTATCGGATTCGAGATTCAACCCGACTTCGTGAAAGTCGCAAATCAACGGCTCCGCGAATGTCGTGATAACCCAGACTCGCCTTTGTAAGTGCAGCGAAGTTGATCTATAAACACAGGGTAAACTGGAAAATTTGCTACCAACGCTTTGACAAAAACGTGATTGCATGATACTATCTATGGACAGATGCGTGAAAGAGAAGTTTGGTTTCCGTTAATCGCATTTTTAGGTGTACGACCAGTCTGCGGCGTAGGCGCATAAGGAGCAAGCATGGAACGGTATTTTAAATGGCAAGATTTGGCTAACAAGTTCCGACCAATCGTATTTTGTTTGACATTTCTTCTCTGTTTTGGTATAAGTATTGGTAATGCAGCGGTGGAAGTCGGGTTCGTCTATCTCGGCGACAAAGGCGATTTTACTGCACCGGCATTGGAGTTCGCTGAAAACACGTTCAAAACGAAACAACTTGCTAAGGCGGATTTGAAGAGCGATACATTCAAGCAGTTCGGTGTTGTCTGGTGGCATGATGGCGATGCTGATCCGGGCGGGTTGTCAGACGCAGAAATAAATGCGTTCTTAGACTATGCTGAAAGTGGCGGCGCAGTCCTGCTGACAGGCGCAGCTATTCGCTATGCTACGCCGTTAGGATTAGAAAATGCAGAACCACGGAAATTTGGACCCGTTGAGAATGATGGAAGCAGGGTCGGTATTATCGTCCTCAAAGAGACGCTGGAACTCGGGTTGGTAGATGGACTTGAAAATGTTGATGGAAAAGCACCGAAAGTCGAGGATTGGATTCAGGTCAACTCAACGGGATTTCCAGTCAGTGGCGACTATTTCGACACGATTTGGAAGAATTTTACGACGCTTGCACATGCTTGGGAAGGCGGTACCAATTACACCGATAGAATCGCAGCGTTCGGCTACTGGGAAGCCGGTGCCGGTAAAGTCTTTAACATGAACTGGCGACTCCCGAACTTCCATAAGAACAACGACAGTATTGATCAAATAGAGAAACTTACTGAAAACGTGATTAATTGGTTAGCAAGTGAATCGGAATTCGCTGATGTTACCGCCGGTGATAAGTTGCCGATAGTCTGGGGAGAATTGAAAGGTCAGAAGTAGCACGAAATACGCTCCAGTAACACGAATAACATTAAAAAATTGGCAAAAAACGTCACATCTTCACGGCCCACTTGACTTAGGCACGTCACTGTGACGTTTTAAACGTCACTTTAACACGTCACATGTACGCAATTATGTGAATCGGAAAATAAACAATAATTACCGCAGATTTTGGTTTGCATGCTATACTAAAAGTAAAAAGGAATAATTTACGCATTGGATACTTTAAACACAGAGGCACAAATGAATCTACCTAAAGGGGTCAAAGCACGACTTGATCAAGGAAATCTAACTGGAGATATCGCCTTCTCGCCCGACGGCACGCAACTCGCAGTCGCCTGCGACATCGGCGTTTGGATTTATGATGTAGATAGCGGTTTGGGACTTAACCTTCTCGTGGAGCATAAGGAGTATGTCAGGTGTGTCGCCTTTTCACCGGATGGCACGGCAGTTGCAAGTGGTGGTGTAGATAACACAGTCATTCTATGGGATGCTGCTGGCGGCGTACCAACAGCCACGCTCAAAGGACATACAGATGCCGTGAGAAGCGTCGTCTATTCATCCGACAGGACTACAGTCGCAAGTGGAGGTCCGGACGGCACGGTACGGTTATGGGACGCAAGCACTGGGGACGCAAAAAACGTTCTTGAAGGGCATACAAGTTCCGTTAGATGTCTCGCGTATTCTCCTGATGGCAGCACACTCACCGCGGGAAGTGGAGACGACACCGTGGTTCTCTGGGATGCTGCGACTGGAAGACACAAAACCACGCTCACAGGACATAAAGATATTGTCAATTCCGTCGCTTATTCCCCAGATGGAAGTACACTCGCAAGCGGAAGTATTGACGGTACAATTCGGTTGTGGAATATGTTTGAAAACAGTTTGATTACAACGCTTACAGGACATGTCGGCTACGTTTGGAGCGTCACCTATTCGCCGGATGGAAGCACGCTGGCGAGCGGCGGACGCGACGAGACAGTGCGGTTGTGGGACGCAGAAACAGGCGAACCTAAAGGCGCACTCGCTGGACACACAAGGAGTGTCAGGAATGTCCTATATGCCTCTGATGGCAACGTACTCGCAAGTGGGAGTGAAGACAACTCCGTTCTACTTTGGGATCTTACGTAGATTTTGGCACAGAATTGAGACAGCGCGTAGATTGATATACACCAATCGCGACCGAACATTTTCATTTGCACAAGGATTCTTAAAATATTGTCCAAAATTGAATGTAGATTAAGCGGAAACCCGTTTTCGATAGGTGTGCCATAGCAAATAGCGTATAAGGTGAGAGAAAATCTCAGTGAACACCTCATCGAAAAAACAACAGAAGATTAATAAGGAGGTCGGTGTCTCCTCCGTCAACTATGGTCGGGGGTATCTACGCCGAATTTTTGATGAAACCCAGGTCTAACTTTGTAACAGTGCTCCTTGTTGCATTCTCTATCTGCTTCGCGTTCCACTTAACAGCGCGGAGTGAGATGGCGCAGCCCGCGAGTACAATGGTTCCGACAGCAGAGGAATGGATAGCAAGCGTTGCTTTAACGGAGTTGAAAGTCCATCCAGAAGCACTGACATTAGAGCATGCACGCGACGGTAGACGCGTCCTTGTGTCGGGTAGGACGAAAGATGGTACATGGGTGGATGTAACACCGTGGGCAGTGTTGAAACCTGCGAATACCACGGTAAAGGTACATGAAGATGGTTATATCTTCCCGGAATCTGTCGGTACAACGAACATTGTCGTTACCGTCAAAGGCGTGAGCACTGAATTACCAGTTACCGTTAATAGCGTTGAAGCGCAACCTGTCAGTTTTGTGCGAGATGTCATGCCGCTCCTCAGCCACGCTGGGTGTAATAACGGCACATGCCACGGTGCAGCGAAGGGAAAAAACGGATTCAAACTTTCACTCCGCGGTTATGATCCCGATTTTGATTATGAACTCCTGATTGAGGATATATCCGGTAGGCGTTTCAACCGAGCGTTCCCTGAACAGAGCCTAATGCTCCTAAAGCCGACATCCGAAGTACCACACAAAGGTGGCCAGGTCATTGTCCCGGGATCACGCGATTACGAGCTCATCCGCCAATGGATAGCAGAGGGTGCGAATTCTGATGTCGAAACGACGCAGCGGGTCGAAAGATTAGAGGTCATGCCGGATTCCGCTGAACTCGCTATACCGGGGATGAGGCAGCAACTTATCGTGATTGCCCACTATCCGGATGGTACAACGCGGGATGTCACCCGTGAAGCGAAGTTTACGAGCAGCGTCAATGAAGTCGCAAAAATTACTGACGACGGTGTCATAACGGCAGAACGCCGCGGCGAAACCGCTATCCTTACACGATATGAAGGCGCATACAGCACGAACGGCATCATCGTTATGGGCGACAGGCGCGGATACAAATGGGTTCAGACCCCTGAATACAACTACATTGATACGCACGTACACAATAAACTCAAACGGATGAAAGTCCTGCCGTCTGATCTCTGCACCGATGAAGAGTTCGTACGACGTATCTATTTCGATCTCACAGGTTTACCACCGACACCTGAGCAGGCTCGCAGCTTCTTCACTGATACCACGGATTCTAAAACCAAACGCGAGAAACTAATTGACGAACTCGTCGAAACACCTGAGTTTGTTGACCACTGGACGCATAAATGGGCGGACCTGTTACAGTCTAACCGTAAGTTCCTCGGTGAACGCGGTGTCTGGCTCTTCCGGCAGTGGATTCATCAGGCTATCGCACAGAATCGTCCGTACGATGAGTTCGTGCGGGACCTAATCACCGCAAGCGGAAGTACATATCAGAATCCTGCGGCAAACTATTTCCGCGTTTCACGCGAATATACGGCTGCTGTGGAGAATACAACGCAACTCTTCTTGGGGGTCCGGTTCTCTTGCAATAAATGTCACGACCATCCGTTTGAGAAGTGGACGCAAAATCAGTATTATGAACTCGGTGCATTTTTTGCTGATGTCCAGATAAAACCCGGGCAGCTACCCGGTGATGAAGTCGTCTATGCCAGCTACACCCCTCAACCGGTACAACACCCGCGAACGTTGGCAGTGGTTAACCCGTCTGTCCCGTTTGGGGAAGTGGCCGCACACGTCGATAATAAGCAACAGACGCTTGCAACATGGCTTACCTCAAAGGACAACCCAATGTTCGCACGCGCAGGCGTGAACCGTATCTGGAGCTACTTCATGGGGCGCGGGATTATTGAACCCGTTGACGACATCCGAACAAGTAATCCGCCGAGTAACCCCGAACTGCTTGACGCGTTGACGAAAGATTTCGTCGACAGTGGGTTTGACATGAAGCATATCATGAAGACAATTGCACGTTCACGAGCCTATCAACAGAGCATCAAGACGAATAAGTGGAACAGGTCAGATACGATTAACTTCTCACACGCCGTGGCAAGACGCTTAACCGCTGAACAGTTGTTAGATGCTATCGGTGTCGCAACAGGAAGCCGACCACGGTTCCAAGAGGTCCCTAAAAACTTCCGAGCAGCCCAATTACCAGATAGCAAGGTCAAAGATGACGGATTTTTGAAACTGTTTGGCAGACCCGAACGCGAGACCTCTTGTGAATGTGAACGCACAACCGAGGTTAGTCTCGCACACGCAATGAACCTCATTAATGGACCCACGGTCGCAGAAGCACTCATTGATCCAGAAGGACGTGTCGCAAAACTTATTAAAACGAATCAAGATGACCGAGTTCTCGTTGAAGAACTATATCTCGCAACACTTTCTCGGTTACCAGAGAAGAACGAATATGCAGTAGCGGTTGAATATATCGCCAACGCTGAATCGAGAGAAGAAGGCGTACAAGATTTGCTCTGGGCATTAATCAACAGTCCCGCCTTCTTATTTAATCGCTAAATGGTCATCAGTCGTCAGTACGATTTTTTTTCTCCGAAAAAAATCTTTCAGTTTTCAGAAAGAGGCGTTGGAATTATCAAAAACCTCTTGTAAACTGATAACTGACGACTGACAACTACCAACAAACGGAGGACACAATAGATGTTATCGTTACCACAATTACCCGGACGCTTATGTGACGGGTTCTCACGTCGTGAATTTCTACGTGTCGGTGGTGCGGCGATGCTCGGCATTAGTTTGCCACAGGTATTGTCACTCCAAGCGAACGCGAATACGGCAGTTGACCTCGCTAAACCGCTAAACGGATGGGGGAAAGCCAACTCGGTCATACTCCTCTTCCTACAAGGCGGTCCAAGCCACCTCGACATCTGGGATCCGAAACCGGAAGCACCCTCGAACATTCGTGGTGAATTCAAACCGATTCCAACCAATGTGCCAGGGATTCAATTGTCCGAAACCATGCCGCGTTTGGCGCAGCAGATGGACAAAGCCTGCTTGATCCGTTCCGTAAGTTATACACCGGCAGGACTTTTCAACCATACCGCTGCGATGTATCAGATGGTTACCGGTGAAACACCGGACAAAGTCGCACCGTCAGGGCAGCTTGATCCGCCTTCACCTGCTGACCACCCGAACGCCGCAGCACATATCGCCAACTACAGACCACCAGATGAACCGATGCTCGCTGCTGTTCAACTCCCACGTCCGATGCAAGAGAGTAACATCATCGGCAAGGGCGGGAACGCCGGTTTCCTCGGTAGAGCCTACGACCCCTACTTCCTCTTCCAAGACCCGAATCAGGAGATTAATCTCGACGATTTAAGTTTACGGCCAGAGGTACCGCCTGTGCGCCTGAAACGTCGGAAAGATCTCCTTGAAACGATTAACGCCGGGATGCCCGAAATTGATAAGGTCGCGGACTCCTACGCCTTGAACGAGTATTATGAGAAGGCGTACAACCTTATCCTATCGCAACGCGCACGCAACGCTTTCGATCTCTCACAAGAACCCGATGAGGTTCGTGATCAATACGGTAGACATACCTTCGGACAGAGCGCACTCCTTGCCCGACGGTTAGTCGAAGCAGGCACCCGGTTCGTTCAGGTGAACTGGCCCTCTGTCGCAAACGGTAATCCGAACACGACCGCATGGGATACGCATGCAACCAACTTCGGCCCACTGAAAAACCTGCACTGTCCGAAGTTAGACAGCGCGGTCTCTTCACTGCTCGAAGACTTGGATCAGCGCGGGATGTTAGAAGAGACACTCGTCTTGGCGATCGGTGAATTCGGACGCTCACCACGGATGGGGATTAGCACATCCGGGAACAGCAACGCACCTGATGGACGCGATCACTGGCCCTATTGCTACACAGGATTGATCGCAGGCGCAGGCGTCAAAGGCGGACAGGTTTACGGGAAATC
This sequence comes from Candidatus Poribacteria bacterium WGA-3G, assembly GCA_000406005.1. Lineage (GTDB taxonomy): Bacteria > Poribacteria > WGA-4E > WGA-4E > WGA-3G > WGA-3G. The sequence goes on along the minus strand of ASZN01000001.1, from coordinate 139,199 downwards.
CGATGACACAGGTTCAACACCGCTTGAAAACCCGGTGCATCCACGCGATATACTCGCCACCGTCTACCATACGCTCGGTATCGACCCGCACACGATCGTCTACAACCATTTAGATCAACCCCGTGAATTGGTGAAAGGCGAACCGATTGCCGGGATCTTTTAACTACGGACCATAGCACTGGTCTTTCCGCGTTGACCATCAATTCGTGCTTTTGTCCATTGCGTCGGAGACGAGTTAAGGGTCGAGAGATCGAGGCTTTCTGGAAACCAGGACGAATTTAGTTATTTCTGTAGGGACGGATTTTACATCCGTCCCTATCTAATAGATTTTTTTTTAAACACAGACCGCACAGAAGATTTCAACGTCCTGACAGAGACATAACTCCAATGCCCTACGATAAAATTGTGCTTAATCTTGATGATAACTTAGAAGTCACCGTCAAAGGTTTCATTGCCCCGATTGAATACACTTTAGCTAACTACCATGTGGCGTTTGAGTGGGACGAGTTGGCGAATTTTCAAGTCGCCGCGCCAGAAAAGGAGTATTCGGCATCTATTTTCCGCGCGTTTCTGCCAGACGAAGCGGTGTCTGTTGGAAACCCTTGGCAGATTGAACAAGAGGGTACGCTTGAACTACTGCGGCAACTTCACCCGAACCCAAATTTGGATATGCGCGGTTATGGGAATCCTGGGTTGTGGGCATGTCTGCGTGCTTATACTGATGAATTCGCAGACATTGTGTTTCGTATTCATACAGAATTCAAATTAGGGGATGGCTGGTTCACGCCTTCACAGTTCACCGGACATTTCGTTATCAACCGTCCGGAAGAGACAGTCTCGTTTTTTCAGATGCGCCTACCGGACGGTCCTGTGAACTTTGAGGTTGGTTGGCAGGATGAAAAGAGTTGGGATGACTCCAACTGGATTATGGATACCGGTTTCTGCGCACAAATGGAACTCCGTACTGGGACCGAAGATGTTCTGCGAGACATCACAACCCGCTTGGAAAACGTAACGAGCGGTTCTACCGCCATTACGCAGGAGGAAGCCGAGCGCGCGCTAAACTGCCAGTTTTACAAATCAGAGCAAATCGATTGGGTCTCAATGGAGACGGCATTGGAATTAGCACAAGCACAGCAGAAACCGCTTCACGTCATTTCGATAGATGGACCTTTGGCAGACGAAGTTTGCTGAGGGAGTGGTAAAGCCCTGAGGTCAGGTGCTCTCTCCGACGAACAAAATATAAAATTCTTGAACGAACACTTTATCAACACATGGGTGTCCAATGTTGCCTTCGGGCGCACGCCAAACCAACGTGCCTACCTTGCCCAGAGAATCCAGCACGACTTCAAGGGGGTTGACACAACACATCCGTTGGCACAAGCTGTCATAGACGGATGGCATCTAAATGCGCCCGTAGATTGTTTGGTTATCTCGCCTGAACTTGAAGTGATGGGTAGGCAAGATGCCAATCGGTTCTTCGGAGATTGCATGGATAAGGGGCTCTCCCAAGCGGAGGGGTACCGTCTATTTTTATCGGAAGCTTTAGAAGGAAAACGCCCTGGTTTGGGTAGAATTGTCCTCACCCCTGTGTGTCTCTCAGTGGAGGTAATGGACACTTTTCAGACTCCTATGGTACCGCATCAAAACTACACCGTCGTAGAGATTGATACCACGGCGTTTGAAGATGGAGGCACCCTTACACTGGATATCGGAGTCGGGAGAGGTAAGGCGGAAGGAGCTTTCTACCTGTTTGATGGCGAAAAAAAACTCCCAACAGAAAAAGCCCCTGAAGGCGTACCTGCCTCTGTCTGGGAGCGTCAACTCGGTGATGCTTATGTGGAAGCTCTCGGTGCCCTCGCCACAAAATGGCATATTGGTCCCGAAAAAACGGGAAAAATTACATACCTTTTTGACTTAGGCAAGCTGTTTCGGTTGTGTATTACCGGGAGTCCATACAGTGTGAAAGGGAGCCGCAATGCTTTCAGCCTCAAAATTTCTGTTTCTTAAATTTCCCTTTCGGTTCGGTAAGTGGGTTTGAATATCAACGTGCCTTTATGTATATCCAGCCCGGCGCGTTGTTTAGACTGACGTGTTCTTTATAGTTTTTCAAACATGAGGTAATTAAAAATGCCGAATACGCTATTTCGGAAACATAGAAGAAAAGATTGGCAAATTGGAAAATCGGAAGATTGGCCCCACCCAGCCTTCCAGCCTTCCAGCCTTCCAGCCTTTCTCGTCATAGCGATCTTTCTCCTAACGATTGGTTTCGCACACGCCCAAGTTGTGCCAGCACTATCGACTATCTCTCCACAGGGGGCACAACAGGGCCAAAACGTAGAAGTGATCCTCACAGGTAAGAATCTTGACACAGCAACAGCCGTGTGGTTCAGCGGGAGCGGCATCACCGCGGAAATCAGGCAGGAAACCCAGCAAGCAGCAGTCCTCTTTAACGGCACTGGTATCTCTGGACGGGTCCCAACCGATGTACAGTTAGTCACCTCCTTGACGATTGCCTCCGATGCACCCTTAGGTATACAACAGCTCCGAATCGTCACGCCTTATGGTGTTTCCAACGCGCAAAATTTCGTCGTCGGCAATCTGCCGGAAGTCAATGAAAACGAGGCGACTGAAAAGGCTGAAATGTCAAACTGGTTGGAGTTGCCTGTCACTGTCAACGGTGTGATTGCATCTATTGATGATGAGGACAGTTTTAGTTTTAATCTCAAGAAGAATGCACGGCTTATCTGTGAAGTGACGGCGCAGCGTATCGGGTCCCCCCTGGATTCATATCTCGTGCTCCGAGCCCCTAATGGTGCTGAAGTGGCGAATAGCGGACAGGGCAGCGGATTGGATTCTGTCCTTGATTACACCGCACTCGAAGCAGGGAAATACACACTCCATATCCGGGATATCCGCTACAAAGGTGGCGGCGGGTTTCGTTATCGGCTAAATATCGGTGAGTTGCCCTATCTTGAGACAATCTTTCCGCTCGGTGGACAACGCGGAACAGATAATACGATTGCCGTTACCGGCGCGAACCTTAAGACTCTGAATGCTATACAGATTTCGATAGATGCTGAAACACCAGAAGGTCAGCAATCACTGAGGGTTAAGACACCTTCCGGGTTGACGAGTAATCCGCACCCGTTTTCTATCGGAAGTTTGGCAGAAATGGCGGAAAGTGAACCCAACGATTCGGCTGATAAAGCGAACCCCGTAAACACACCGATAACAATCAACGGAAAAATTGACAAACCGGATGATGTTGATCGGTTTTCGTTTGAGATAAAAACACCCCAACTTCTCGTTTTTGAAGTGGAGGCACTTAGACTCTCATCGCAGCTGGATGCGCTCCTCACGCTTTACGGTGCAGAGAACGACCAAGTCTTAGCGGTCAACGACGACGCTCGCCGCGCCGATGCACGTATTGAACAGAATTTCACGGAAGCAGGGAAATATTCCATCGTTATCCGTGATCTGAACAACCAAGGTGGGAATGCTTATTCATATCGGTTGAATATTCGTCCTTTACAACCGGACTTCACTCTCAGTGCTGTTGTGCTTGATAGCCAGAATCGTCCATCCGGATTGGATAGTCCGCGCGTCAGTCGAGGTGGGACCTTCACAATGCAGGTTAACGTTAACCGTCTTGATAGACTCAGCGGCCCTATCCGCTTACACTGTCCTACACTACCGAAAACTTATGACGTGAGTCCTGCTGTCATTGAATTGGGGAAAAACCAGGCTGTCCTCACAGTAACAGCACCGTGGGACGCACCGCTCGGTCTGATACCGTTCTCTGTAGCAGGTGTCAGTGCTGTCGGCAGTCGTCAGGTGGAACGAATTGCTACACCTTCTCTGATGCTCCTGACCGTGATGGAAGCACCCGAATTTACGCTGGCACTTGCTGAAATTAGCGCGAGTGTGGCACATAATAAAACAGTCAACCTCCATCTGACAACGAATAGACGCGACGACTTCACAGGTCCGATCACACTTTCAGTTGTCGGCTTGCCGCCCCGTGTAACCGCAGCGCCTGTCACTGTTACCTCAGATAAAAGTGAGGCGGTCCTCTCAATACGAGCCGGAAGTTTTGAACGGAGAGAACAGTTCTCTGTTGTACCACCACCCGGTATCAACTATATTTCCGTCGTTGGCACAGCGAGCGTTAACGGAGAGACGGTGAGTCAATCGACACCCGCTATTCCGTTGACGATCCTTGAGGCTCCATTCATTGTAACGGTAGAACCTTTACGTTTTAGCATCGTCTTCCCCGCAACAGTTGCTGCAAACGGCGACGCAAACCCGAACGCACAAGCAGACACTCTGGCGATTGCAGCGAACCCAACTGCCGATACCGAAACGACAGAAAACGAAACTCCCGTGACAAAAGAGGCGATGCTCACGCTAACGGTCGTCCGTCAAGGCGGTTTTACCGATATTGTCACGTTGACACCAATCAATTTGCCAGAAGGTTTCACCACGGAAACTGTTACGATTCCGGTAAATGAAACCGAGGTCAAAGTACCACTCAAGGTTATCAGTTCCTTGGAAGATAAAACCTATCAGTTCAAATTCCGAGGTTCAGCGATGATCAACGGTAAAGAATTTGTACAGGATAGTCCTATCCTCAATACGAAGGTTATCCATTAAGGATAGCGTATTCATTTTTGTTCGTCAAGAAAAATCAGACTGATTTTTTCTTGACAATTTACGCGTTTTTTTTATGATTTAGATGTTTCAGAGAAAAGGAAAATTAACCAGCGAATTTTGGATGAGTGCACCGGTTTGATTTACCCTATGATCCTTTACAAATAAAACCGACACCCATCGCAGGGTGTCACAACCAACGGAGATAGATGATGTTCAAAAGAAAGTGGCATTGGGTTATCACTACACTTGTTATTATCGGCATCGTAGGCTTTGTGCTTTTCAGATCCAAGGCTCCGCTTGAAACTGTGAAAAGCTATAAAGCCTTGCAACCCGAGGGCTTTAAAGCACAAGTATTCAAACCACCGCCCCCCGGTGAAACAGCAGAAAGCGGACACTGGCACGGCGATGTTTGGCACACGGAACCACACGGTAGGGCGGCTTCAACAGATGAAAAGGGTTCTCAGCCACATCCTGAGGGGAATTCCACAAGTACTGAGAAGCAACTCACTCTTCTTGAGAAGGCATTGCTGGAACGCGGCATTGATATTAACCAATTACCACGCGGCCCCAACGGTGAACTGACTAGAGGACCCACAGGTGGAATCGCGCTCGTTCCAAATCCCGTAGCACCTACTGAGGAAGACATTGAACGTTTTGAGAAGAACCGACAACTCCGGAAGCGTCTTATAGAAATCAAGGGAGAGATGCAAGTTTATCCCAAAGATGTAATGGTTGAAGTTAGTACAGAGGAATTGCTCCACCGTCTTGACTTACAAGAAGAGCGACTCTATATTCTGCAAGAACTTAACATCCCCATTCGGACTGATAATGGACATGATCCGTTTGTTGCTTTAGAACTTATGCGGTTTACGACAACACTCATGTCCGAAAATTCTGAAGGATTTCCCGTTTCTGCTGCTCCACGGTTAGTTGCGTTACATAAAGAACTCAATCAACATGACATGGCGGATGCAATTCAGGAAGCCTCCACCAAGGCACTTGAAAAAGGGAAAGCATTTTTTACGCTTTTACAAGATGCTAATTAACAACAATACGTTTTACGCATTTTCGCGAAGTTCTAATTTCTACTTTACATGAGCCAATACTGACAGCCATACATGACAGATTCCCCCTATACACTTATCCATCAAGACAAAGCCACTGCAGCCCGAGTCGGTAAACTCCAGACAGCACACGGCGTTGTGAATACGCCGATATTTATGCCTGTCGGGACACGCGGAACGGTGAAGGCTTGCACCCCGAAGATGCTTTCCGACCAGATTCAGGCAGAAATTATTCTCGCGAATACCTATCACCTCTACCTACGTCCCGGGCATGAGATTGTCCAAGCGGCAGGTGGTTTACACACGTTTATGGGATGGCAACACCCTATCCTAACAGATAGTGGCGGGTTTCAGGTTTTTAGCCTCGGTTCGCTGCGTACGATCACAGAAGAAGGTGTGGCATTCCGTTCTACAATAGATGGCACCGAACACTTTATCTCTCCCGAACGTTCCATCGAAATCCAGAACGCACTCGGGGCGGACATTATCATGGCATTTGATGAGTGTCCTGCGCTACCAAACGATTATGCGTATTTAAAGAATTCGATGGAGATGACGTTGCGGTGGGCAGCACGGTGTCAAGAGGCACATCAGAATTCGGATCAGCTGCTTTTCGGGATTGTGCAAGGCGGTATGGAACGTGATCTGCGTCAAGCGAGTGTGGAAGGCACGGTATCCATCGGTTTTCCGGGGTATGCTATTGGTGGTTTAAGTGTCGGCGAGGAGAAGGATTTGATGTATGAGACACTTGCATACACGGCACCGATGCTACCAGAAGAAAAACCGCGCTACCTGATGGGTGTCGGCACGCCTGAAGATTTGGTCTACGCGGTCCGCTGTGGGATTGACATGTTCGACTGTGTGATGCCGACCCGAAACGCACGCAACGGTTCTCTATTTACAACAACCGGTATCGTCCGCATCCGTAACTCGAAATACAGACGCGACTTCAGTCCGTTGGATCCAGAATGCACGTGTTATACCTGTCAAAACTTCACACGGACGTATCTCCGACACTTGCATATCGAAAATGAGATTCTCGGTTCGCAACTGCACACGTTGCACAACTTGCATTTTTACATCAGTCTAATGCGCGGCATTCGGCGCGCTATCTGTGATGGAAGTTTCGCAGCCCTCGCAGGTGATGAACCAGATGTTGGTGCGTTGGTGAAGTTAGGACAGCCCACTGGTAGTGAGGGTTAAAGAGGCAACTCAGAGCTATTCAGCAATTTCTGTGTTTTGTTAAAAACTATTGGTCACCCAACCAAGTATTTAAACACGGAGGAGAGATTATCATCTGGAGAATAGAGTTGAGAAACGTTCAACTCGTTTTCGATGAGGAGTTCCGGGAGTCGAGCGTAAAAGGCATCGGGTTTAGCGGTTTCGATAATAATATCGTCTGCTGCGTCTGTTTCTGATTCATCCACAACTTCACCATTGTTGACGAAGGTAACACTCAGGATATCCGCAAAAGGGAGGCAGACCTGTGCTAAACGGCGCGGTTCGTCGGTGCTTAAGTAGACTTTATGTGGGTGCTCGTCAATGAGTTCTCGAATATCGGAGATGGTGCCTTCTGCGAGAATGCGTCCTTGATGGATGAGCAGAATTGTTTCCGTTAATGCTTCAATTTCGTAGAGGATATGGCTCGAAACGATGATGCTAATACCTTTATCAGCAAGGTCTTTCAGTAAACCAAGGACATGTCGCCTGCCGTTCGGGTCTAACCCAGTGAGCGGTTCGTCAAGGAATAAGAGTTCCGGTTCATGCACCAATGCCTGCGCGAGTTTGATACGTTGTCGCATCCCTTTACTATAAGACCCGATGGGTCTGTCCTTTGCCGATAGCATGTCCACTGTTTCTAATACTTGTAGACTCCGCGATTTGACCTGTGTTTCATCGTATCCGCTTAATGTGGCGAAGAACGTGACGAACTCGAATCCACTCATGAATTGATATGCGAGTTCTATATCGGGACAATAACCGACCCGCCGCATCAACTCAGGGTTGTTCCATACACCTTGGTTTAGAACTTTGACGGTGCCTTGGTTCGGTTTGAGTTGTCCGGTCATCAGTTTGATTAAACTGGTCTTACCAGCACCGTTTGGACCCAGTAGACCGGTTATTCCAGGGTAAATTGCGAGTGTTACATCATTCACGCCCATGACTTCGCCGTACCATTTGGATAGATTTTCTGTTTGAACGATCATTTAATGTTCCTTTTTTAGTTATCAGTTGTCGGTTAAAAGAGGATTTTAGTTAAACAAAGCACCTCTTTAACTGGTAACCGATGACCGATGACTGACAACTATTTTCAAAGTCTCTTCAAGATTCTGGATGCCTGTGGTGGTCCCCATGGCTGTGACACATGCTGCACCCGTTGCGGATGCCAATTCTGCAGTCGCTTTCAGGTCCCAATCCATAATAGTACCAGCAAGAAAACCAGCGCAGTATGCATCTCCGGCACCTGTTCCATCGACGACGTTGACAGGATAAACAGGTACAGAGAGTTCTGTTTTTGGTGTAGAGACATAACTACCGTTTTCCCCCATCTTAATGGCAATGGTATCAATACCGTAGTTATTTCGCAAAAATTGTACGATTTCACGGCTTTCAGATAGACCCGTGAGATGTTGCGCTTCAACAATACTTGGCATAAAGATGTCTACGTGTTGCAAACACGGCTCTAAGGTCTCCATCCATTTTCCGGTAGCATCGTACGCTGTATCGAGCGAGGTGGTTATGCCTTGTGCTTTCGCTTCTCGGAGGACATTCGCCATCGGGACACCGTCAAAACTTGGCATGACGAGCGCACCTGCGATGTGCAAAATTTTGGCGGTTTTAATCAGTTCCCAATCAAGGTCTGCTTCACAGAATTCACCATTTGCACCGATATAATGATAGAAAGTCCGTTCACCATCGGAGGCAATCGCGACAAATGTAAACGAGGTGCTAACTTCAGTAACTTGGCGCATGCCTGCAACGTCAACGCCGTTATCTGAAAGCGTTTGCAGAACCAGATCACCGAAAGTATCCGTGCCGACTTTACCCATTGCACCCGTAGAGATACCCAAGCGAGCAAGCGCGATGGCTGTGTTATTCGCACACCCCCCGGTATGAATCTCAAGTTCATCGAAGAGTGCTAATTTCCCTTTTTCAGGGAACTGATCTATCGGTCGCCCAAGCGCATCGACGACATAAATACCGAGCGATAGCACATCCATGTTTTTCCTCTTGGTAGAAACCACCTAAAGAGCATCTATTTTTTCACTTATACTGTTCTCTAAAGACCAGGTGTGGGACGAAAGATTACTAAAGTTTCATCATCCGTCTTCACGTTTCCATCTACGCTCACATTTGTAAAGCCTTGCGAAGTCCATCCTATCAAATAGGGTGGCAGGCTTGCCGCCGCCTCTGCCTCCAGATGTCGTAACACATATTCTTGTCGTAGAATTCGAGCAAACCATTTCCGCTTCCCCTTCAGTTCTGTATCAGGTGGTATCTGCGGCGTCATTTGCTGTTGAAGTGATGCAGTTGAAAGATCGGGGTCGGCATCAAGTGCAACGTCTCCTAAGTATGTCATCTCTTTGCCTGTAACATACCACGCGTTTTCAAGGGCGCGCGGGAGTTTAGAGACATCCAAAAATACTTCTTTTACATACGTCGTAGGATACCACGGGCCCACAGGCAGCTCGCGTAGTTGAACTTGTGAATCCTGAAAGAGTGTCCCAATCTTTTGCCGATGTTCAACGTGTGAATCCTCGACTTCCTGATAACGGATAAAACTGTCTTTTGTATAACCGATAGATGTTTCAGCGCGTGCTGTAGCCCTAACGGAGATGTAACTTAATAAGTGTGCACGCTGCCGCTCAGGGTAGACTGATAGAATTGATAGTTGATCTGCTGTAATGCTGCTTGGCAACACATTTCGAGCAGCCCCAATTGTGCTTGCCGACAATAAAACCAATACACATCCACCTATCCAATAGGTGCGTCCTTTCTGTTTTGACTTCCTAAAATAGAACAATAAACCACCAAAACTGAGTAAGTATATAGGTAAGAGAATAAATAACAATTTTACAATTGGCACCCCGATCAGACCCGCTTTTGCCGAAGTTGAGAGGAATTCCTCGTGAATTTTTTCTTCGTGTTGAAGTACAAGCGCGTATTGATCTATGAAGTGCCGCGCCGATTTTCCGTAACGACTGAGTAATCCGTGCCAGAATGTTTCGCCTACCTGCTGCTCCGAAAATGGCAGTGTATTGTAGTCAAACGCGAGGCAGATAATCTGGCCATCTCCAAATTTCCGTTTCGCGACGTATATCTGTTCTTCTGTGCCGATTAGCGTTTCACACCCGACTTTTGAAGCAAATTGGATACATTCAAACACAGTGCTGTTGGCATTCAGTCCTTGAAAGCCAAGTTTTTCACGCACGGGGTTTGGGAGTCTATCCGTTTTCTTTACGCTTTTCAATTCAACTGGGAGGAAAGGCTCTAAGAAACTGCCCCGTAGGATACTAAAGTTGTTCCCTCCGGATAGAATAAGTGTGCCACCACGCTGGACCCAGTCCAATAATGCTGTTTGTTGTGCTTTAGAGATACGTCTCTCTGTCAAGACCGTCTGACGGATTACCAGAACATCAACTGCGTTGTAGCCTATCCAGTCTTGTGGCAGTAAGCTCGAATCCTGAAGGGGTTCGACATGCACCTGTGCCCCGTCGGAACCGGTTAACTGTTTTTTGTCAATGAACCGTTTGAGTTTATCACCGCTTTCTGTTAACACCAGGACGAGGTAGTCTTTACGTGAGAGAGGTGTCTGTAAGGGAACCTCCTGTATCACGCTCGGCTGCGTATTCTCCAACGCTGTGTTCTTCGAGGATGTTCTCGGCACAAGTTGAACGACGAGTTGTGCCGCATTTTTCGGGCAATAGATATAGAAATTTTTCTCTTGTTTTTCACTGGCGCGGAGATGCAGCTCGGTGGCGTAACGTTCAGTATGTGTGTCTGACGAAAAACTTTGAACATCGACGACCAAATTCCCGGTAAAGGGTGTCGGTTGCGCCTTGCTTTCAACGGTGATACGTAAAGGCACCCACGTGCCTGTTTTGTAACGACCGTTGAACCCGAAATTCACATCTGCAGCTTCCGCTACACTGAGGGCAACGGATACCGAAAAAAGTGATAGGAAAAGCACAGTTTTCATTGCTGTTTGCTCGCCTGAAGAACAATATCGCCTTACGCTTACGAGATAAGACGTGCTGGGTTATAAACGAGTCTTGTCTCCACCGCGTTCTCAAATGGGTGTGTACTAAATACGCCGTTCCCTAACATAATCATCGAGGCAACGCCACCTTCTGCTTCAATGTGTGCGATTGTATCTATCACCCGGGCATCGCTGAGCAATCCACTCTCCACCGAAAAATGTTTTGAGGCGACACAACAGGCGTTGAAGAGGTCAGCACTCGGTTTCGCATCGGTAAGCGTTTTCAAGACTTTCAATGCCACGTCCGCAGCACGATTAATACGCAGCGTCTGTTCTCTGTTCCCGAGTACTTCGCTGGTCTGAATCGGTCCGAAGTAACGGTAATAGATAGGTCGTTCTGCAATCGGTAGTCTGTCGGCAGTTAAAGGTGACCCCTCTTTCAACTTGACGAGGCAACCGCCGTGGTATTGTGAGCAGACATCGCCTAACCCCGTCCGGTTTTCAACCTCTGAGACGTGTGCCATCATAGCGAGTGCTTCGTTGTCTTTATCTGCCGACAGAAGTTCATTGAGCGCATAAGCCGTCGCGAGCGATGCCGCACCGCTGAGTCCAAAACCACAACCGAGCGGTAATGGAGAACTAAGGTCTGCCTTTACCCCCGCGATACCACTATTTTGGATGAGTCGATTGACAACAGCACGGACTGTCGGAAAGTTGATACGCTCTCCATTAAACAGTACTTCTGTCTTATGATATTCGGAAACGATAGCCTCTACACCTTCTGTAACGGTAAAACCCATACCAAGTGAGTGCATACGCGCCGGATCGGTGTGCCGAATAACCTTGAAAACACACGAGATGTTGCCGGGGGCATAAGCTCTCGCCATTTCTTTCCTTTCAACAATAACCATCGGGAGTCTGTAAAAAACAACTTGCAAGTTGTATAACGTCTGCTACTTCAGTTAAGTTTTAGGGGCCTAAAGTTAGAAATAGGACTTACAAAGTGAATCTACGGTGGGATCAGGGTGTATCTGTAAATTTGACGCGCCTGTAGATGTGCCCCAAAGGCAGTTCGCAGCGAATTGAATCCAGGGGTAGGATGTCCGCAAGCTCCTGAAATTCTACCGCTCTCCACTGCGTTCCTAAGCGAAAATGACGTTCAACGTTTACCCTGTTTTGCGAAACAAGGATGTATTCTTGCAAGGAGGCGATCTGCTTATATGCCTCAAATTTCTCGCCCTTGTCATAAGCCGCAGTTGAGCGGGAAAGTACCTCTACGACAACAGTTGGGTTGAGAAGCGTATCGAACACATCATCTTCAAAACGCGGTTCATCACAGACGACAGCAACATCCGGATAGAAATAAGATGTTATGGGTCTTGCCTTCACGCGCATTTCGCCGGTAAAGGTGATGCACTCCCGCTCCATTAATTGGTTGTAAAGTCCATTAAATATATTGCCTGTGATGAGATTATGCGCGAGGCTTGCACCGGACATCGCGAGTATCTGTCCGCTGAGATATTCATTTTTAAAGGGTGCTTTGCGTTCCCAAGCGAGGTATTCCTTAGGTGTTAGTTGGGTCTGCACAGCAATAGCTGTCATGGTATTCTCCTTAACGGACCGAAAATCTGTGTCCTTTGTAGTTTCAGTTGCTGTTACATAGCATACACGAAGTCTGTTCTGATGTCAACGTAGAAAACTGGAAACGAAATAACTTAGAAAGACGAAGATCAATTTCCTAAGCATTCCCTCGACGGGGGGCAGGTCTTGGATTGAAGGCATCTTCTCCATACATTCCATTTCCGATTTTTGCCTTTTGTCCTCTGCCGGTAACTGCACATCTTGTGCCATCCAATCGTGGAATTACGTACCGTTCAAACCACGCCCCCATCTGTCGCCGCATATCGCTTATCAATGCTTTCTGCGATTTATCGTCTATTAGATTTTTTCGTTCTCTTGGGTCTTTCACTAAGCCGTACAACTCATGGGGTCCGTAAGGATAGCGGTGAACATATTTCCACTCTTGCGTTCGGATCATACGGACAGGACCGTATTCATCAAATACAACGACCTCATCTTGAGCATCGTTTGTTTTTCTCGTAAGTGCTGGGACAAAACTTCTGCCAGGTGACATATCGTCATTCGGATCCGGTAGACCGAGATAATCGAGAAGTGTCGGCATGAAATCGTATTGACTGACCATTGCCTCGCTGACGCGCCCCTCTGGTATCTTACCAGGGTGACTCATGATAAAAGGTACTTTAACCGAATTCTCATACATATTCAGTGGGAATGTGCCGTTGCCTTTGTGCCAAAATCCGTGATGTCCACACGAGTATCCATTATCACTACTAAAGACAACAAGTGTGTTCTCTCGAATACCTAACTCAGCCAGTCGTTCTAAAATGCGTCCAACGTTTAAATCAAGTGCTGTTATGGCAGCGAAATAACCTTTCAACGACTCGCGATTGCCCATGTGAGGGAGTGTTCCTCGGCCCGCCCACGGATGTAATGCCTCCTGCGGACATGTCTTGAACGGACAATCGTCGTAGGAAGCAACGATGTCTTTTGGATGTCCGTTAAACGGCGTATGCGGTGCATTATAGTTGACACTGAGGTAGAATGAACTTTCACTATTTTCGGAAATGAAATCCAACGCGTCATCGGTAATTACGTCTGTAAGGTAGCCGGGTTGCATCTCTACTTGTCCATCTCTAATCATGTTAGCGTTGTTGTATTTGCTTCCACCTAAAGGCATAGCGAACCAGTGACTAAACCCGTGTTGTGGTGTCAAACTATCGCCGAGATGCCATTTACCACTTAACCCGACAGTGTAGCCATTGTCAGCGAGGACATCAGTATAGCAGGTCAAACCTTCAAGATACCGTTCAGCATTGGGTGGCATGCTGCCGTCCCGGCAAAAATCGTGTACGCCGTGTGCAGAAGGGATGCGTCCGGTCATCAGACTTGCACGTGCAGGTGAACATACGGGAGTCGTGCAGAAAAAATTGGGAAAACGTGTCCCGTCTGAAGCAAGTTGGTCGATAAAAGGTGTACGGACTTCATCATTACCGCAACAACCAGCAGCCCAGGGACCTTGGTCATCCGTGAGAATAAAAATGACATTCGGTCGGTTTTGCATCTGATTTCCTCCTGTTTTTTCTGCACCGATAAAGACCGTTGGCGTAACTGCTGCAGCAACAGTACCAGTGCCTACGTTCTTCAAAAAACGCCGGCGTGAAATATTCGGACTCTGGTTTTTCGCCTGATCTGACATGCATTGCTCCATTTGATGTTGCTAAATCGACGCTGAATGCGTGTATAGCATTCAGCATATCTGATTCAGATGAAGATATGTTGTCTACACATTTCGTCGAGGCGGCGCGTATCTTGGATGGAAGGAATTTTCACCGTAATTTCCTTCTCCGATTTTTGCCGCTTGTCCGCCACCGGTGACCGAGCATCTTGCACCATCTAACTCTGGCACTACATAGCGTTCAAACCACGCGCCCATCTGTTGACGCATATCACCAACGCGAGCATTCTGAGACTTGTCATCTATCAGATTCTTCCGTTCGCCCGGGTCGTTCACAAGATCATACAACTCGTGCGGACCGTAAGGATACCTATGCACATATTTCCACTCCTGCGTCCGAATCATACGGACGGGACCGTATTCATCGTAAATAACGATCTCATCTTTCGCATCGTTCGTTTCACCAGAAAGTGCCGGAACGAAACTCTTACCCGGCGACATATCGTCGTTCGGGTCTGGTAAACCGAGATAATCGAGCAGTGTCGGCATGAAGTCGTATTGGCTCACCATCGCCTCGCTGACGCGTCCTTCTGGGATGCTGCCCGGATGACTGACGATGAACGGGACTTTGACGGAGTTTTCGTACATATTCAACGGGAATGTGCCGTTACCTTTATGCCAAAATCCGTGATGCCCACACGAATAGCCGTTATCGCTACTGAAAACCACGATCGTATTTTCACGGATGCCTAACGCCGAAAGCCGATCCAGAATTCGCCCGACATTTAAATCGAGTGCTGTTATCGCTGCGAAGTAGCCTTTCAACGATTCACGGTTGCCCATGTGCGCCGCTGCGCCCTGAACAGCCCACGGGTGCAATGCCTCTTGTGGACATGTCTTGAACGGACAATCGTCATAGGAGTCAACAATATCCTGCGGGTGTCCTGTAAATGGCGTGTGTGGTGCGTTGTAGTTAACGCTGAGATAGAACGGTCCCTCTTTGTTCGATGAGATGAAGTTCAACGCATCATCCGTGATAACATCCGTGAGGTAGCCGGGTTGCATCTCTACCTGACCGTCTCGGATCATATCCGCATCGTTATACTTACTTCCTCCGGTAAGCAGCGCGAACCAATGACTGAACCCGTGTTGCGGTGTCAAGCTATCGCCGAGGTGCCATTTACCACTCAATCCGACGGTATAGTTATTGTCGGCTAAGACATCCGTATAACACGTCAAACCTTCGAGGTATCGAGCGGGGTCGGGCGGCATGTTTCCATCGCGGATCCAGTCATGTACACCGTGTGCTGACGGGATACGCCCCGTCATAAGACTTGCCCGTGCTGGCGAGCAGACAGGACTTGTGCAGAAGAAATTCGGGAAACGGGTGCCCTCTGAAGCCAACTGGTCGAGGGACGGTGTCCGTACCTCATCGTTGCCGCAACAACCTGCAGCCCACGGTCCCTGATCGTCTGTTAGAATAAAGATGACATTTGGTTTTTGTTCCATATTGAATCCTCAATAAATGGGAACAATGGATTATGTTCTTTTTTCCACTTATTCACCATTGGTTAGATTGCTCAGTTTTTGCAGCTCGTCAAGGAGGCGAACAATCTCTCTGTAGCACTTGTCAAACGAATCCGTTTGAAGTGCTTGTTGAAGGTTAAAACGTGCTGTAAATGCCGGTTGATCACTCGTTTCACTATACGTTCTGTTACTTTCCATTTGCTGGCTTAGCCATCCTTTGGCATTTCTAATTGCCTCCGGATCGTTCGGTGGATGAATATTATTGTTTAATCCTCTCTGTCCACGGAGGGACGCGGCTGCCGCAAGAAACCATGCCTCAAACTCGTGTTTGGCGAGCACAACGGCAATTGGCAAATCACTGCGGGCTTGTGATGCCCGGTGAAGCAGGGCCGGTCCCAACTCTGCTGGACAGTCTTTGTCACTATCAAGGATAATAAATATAGCACCTTGCCCACCAATCTGCCGAGCCACGAATTCAACTGCTCTTTCAAGTTCGTTCTCTTTAACAACCTTATTACGGGGACGGCGAATAGGTGGTGGCACAACAATCGGCAATTCTGGATAAAGATTCGCAGCGATGCGGCGAATCAGAAGGGGTACAGTTTTCACCTCGCTTTCCCCTTCGACAATGCAACCGATTTTGACTGTCATTTGTACTTTCCTCTACTCTTCGCTTTAGCAGACTTCGGTTTATCAAAATCAAACAGAGACAGTTGTTTCTCCTTTGCAGCAGGAAGAGCTGCCGGATCCGGTTGCAATTGATTACTGCGTAAAAGTTCCCCGGCCGTAAACAGTTGATCTTGCACCACAGATCTGCTTGCCTCATCTACTGGAGCGATCACTGTATCGCCATCGTGTGCTTCGACTGCCAGAATTGAGTTTACATCCAGGTGCTTGTCATCAAGCAGCTCTGGACTGTGAGTGGTGATGATAACCTGCGTTCTGTGGGCAGCATCCCGAAGGCCGTCAAGCAGTACTGCTACCGCTCCTGGATGAAGTGCTGTCTCGGGTTCTTCAATTCCTACGAGTGTCACGCGTTTTTGAGCGTCGTTATCTCCTTGGAATAGTGCTACGAGAATCCCCAGCACGCGGAGTGTGCCATCGGACATATTGTTTGCGAGAAATCGCCATCGATGCGTATCACCTGCGACATCCTGCCTGAATTCTAATGTTTCCTTGGGGCCAAATCCCTTAACATCTACCGTATGAATGCCAGGAACAACCGTTGATAAATACTCCTCAGTGTCTTTCTTTACAATAGGTGAAAGTTTGGTAAAAACACTGGTAAGGTTACTCCCGTCTCGAAGTAGCACGTCCCCGGGATCGGGGGCTTGAAGATCGCGGATTTTATCAGGATTGAGATTGTAAAATCCCATCTGAGAAAATGCATCATAGACAGGACGAAATTCGGGCAGTCCAGACGCGTTTACCAAGTAGAGCCGATCGGATGCAGCCGCCGGGGCCACCTCCACACTTGTGTCGGTTACAGTGCCACTTTCAACACGAAAGTACTCCTCTGGTGTGAGGAGCTGCTCATTTTGAATTTGACATTCCTCAGTCTGAACCTCGTATCCTCCAGGTGGACGTGTACCGATGCGAAAGGCGTAGTGTCCCGTTAAACCTTCAGGTAAAACGAATTCAAGACGAATGCTGAAATGGTTTGGATGCCCACGGGAACGGCGACGGACATCATTGATACCTCCACGATCACGTATTGCATGCCCCAGGTCTAAGTTCAACGCATCAGCAACGAATCGTAGGGAATCAAGAAAATTGCTCTTACCAGCACCGTTGCGACCTACAAGAAACGTCAATGGACGCAACCGGACATCGCACACAGCGATACTCTTATAGTTTTTTAGAACGACTCTTGTAATAAAAGTTGAGTTTTTCATATCGTTAAACCTTACCTTGGTGTCCCTATTGTAGGAGGGGTTTGTAACCCCGATCCTATACAGCGTTACGCTACTGGAAACCCATCACCGACGAGAGGTTCGCCATCCTCAACCTTGATGGTTGAAACGAGGATATGCCCCGGTGCTTGCGTGTTGTTATAGCAGACATCCTGCGCCATGAAAATCATCACAAATGCCCGACGTTGATGGTCCGTAACATTTGGCGGTGTACCGTGCCAGTTTAAGCAGTGATGAAACATACACTCGCCTGCTTTCAACTCTACTGGGATACCGTGACTGATGTCCAGTTTCCCTCTCTCTGTCCAAGGGTTCGGAGGTGATTCGTGCCCTTCTTCGCTCGCTTTTGCGGATTCCGCATTGAATGCCGCTCTCGCGGCAACCGAGAACCGTTCATCTTTGTGGCTCTTCGGCATAACGTGCATGCAACCACTATCGACCGTAGCATCATCCAAAGCAAGCCAGCAACTCACAATGTTCGGTGGACTCAGGGGCCAGAAAAAGAAATCGTGATGGAATCCGAAATGTCCGTTGTCGTGCGGTGGTTTGGAGATAACCTGATCGTGCCAGAGACGGACTTCAGGCGTATCAAGCAGCGCACGTGCCGTTCCAGCGATAAGCGGATGGTGAATCGCTGCCTCATAATGAGGCTCCCGCTTCCACATGTTCACGTATTGATGAATCGCGCGGGGGTGACCGCTACCCCGATTGAGTTTGTCTTCACGCCGGTCGTGTCCATACTTGAACTCCGGTGAAGAGTCGTCACCTTCGCTGAGTTCCAGTTCAATGACAGTATCCAACCCTGCACGCATGGCTTCAACGCCATCGCTATCTAAAACCCTGCCAAATTTGAGATACCCATTTTCCTGAAAAAAGTCAACCTGTTCTTGTGTTACCATTGTATTTCTCCGTGTGAATTAATCTTCATAATTGTAGTGCCTCATCAAGTGCCTCACGAAATTCATTTTGATTTTTCTCCTGATAGAACGGCAACCCGATAATGCGATAGTTTTTATCCTCTATTATGAGTTCAGTTTTGCGTTCAGTATCAATTTCTTTCAGGAAGTTTTCTTTCCATCGATCAAAGTCTTCAATATGCTCACCTTTAGGTTCAATAAAGAGTTGATAACTCAGTGTCTCACCGTTTTCTTTGCCCAAAAAGAGAACAAAGTCAGGTTGAAAGGCTTGCCCATCAAAGAAGTTATAGATAGAAAAATGCCGCTCGTTACGGATGAGATAAACGCCATCGTAAGTTTTCTGTAGTTCCTCAAGCTGTGTCTGTAGAAATTGCACAAATGCTTTTTCTTCACTCGTACCGTAGAGACCATTAAAAGCAAACCACTCTTCGGCTTTCGCTATACGCTCGGCATCGTGATTTTCATCAGCGCGCGGACTCTTCGCATTGAATTTCAGAATTTTCGCTTTGAAAACATCGCTGATTTGTTCCCTATAAAAGTGTTTTGTCCCTTCGTGTTCAGTAATTTTTTCGCGAAGTTCGGCTTCGATCTTCTGTAAAAGATCACAACACGCTCTAAGTTTTTCTGAAACTTCATCTTCCCATTGAGAGAAACTGCCTCTGAAAGTGATTTTCAAACCACCCAAAAAGTTATCCGAAGTTCTAAATTCGTGCATTGATTTCAACTGTGGAAAGTACTGTTTGAGTGATGCAAACTGAAAGAACGGGTTACGCGCAATGGCTGTTTGGACAATATTCTTTTCAATATTCGTTAGCGATTTCTTTAAAAAATTTTGTTTCAACCTCTTGGTCGGTCAGCAGCAATTTGATAAGGTTTGAATCAAGTTTCCGTGCGCGTTCCCTGACATTTGCGCGGTGGAGTACTCCGGCTTCATCAACAAAGTCGGGGTTGGATTCAAGGAGTTTGATCAGTTTTTGGTCAAATTTTTCTTTTGACATGGGGACGTGTCCTTTCTGTCCGTGCTTTTTAGGTTGTTTGGGTATTTGGCTCTGTGGTTTCAGGTAAATTGGCTTGCATTAAATGTCCAATCGCCCCAAATACCTTCCGCAACTCGCTGATAGCGAGGGGTGACGTGTTTCGCGTAAATAGGTCCTCAGTTAATTTGCCGAATTGCCACATCTCACCATCTGTTACAATACCATAAACAGGCTGCAAAGCGTCATCATTGATCCGCTGGATGGCAACGAGTTCCGCTAAACACTGCCCCCAGCCTGCTATGAAGTCATTTCGTTTCGCTTCGACAACAACGATGATGGGAATCCCAAGCACTGTTTTGCCCAACGCTGATTTTGTTGAAATGAGGTAGTCCGGGGTCCCACTGAGTTGCGCATCGTAAGCAATAGATTTATGGCTCCACAGCGAAAAACGGTCAGCATATTTTTTGTAAACATCCCTGAGAATCGGATAGATAACATTCTCACAACGGGATGTTTCCGATGCAAACACGTCAATGTATTGCTGGCTAAACGTGAACTCTTCCAAAAACGCTCGGGAAGGTTCAATATCAACATCGTATCGGATGTATTCTTCTTCAACATATTTGATGTCAAAGGTTTCCTGGACCTGGGCAATGGATGTGAAATCCGTAAATGCCATCTGTTTTCCTCCTTTCCTACTAACCGTTAGATTGGGAATTGGTGATTGCCCGCCGTCAAGCCACCATCAATCACAAAGACCGCACCCGTTGCGAAACTGGCTTCATCGGAGGCGAGGAACAGCGCGGCGTTCGCGATGTCAACCGGTTGTCCGATGCGTCCTAACGGATACCACGGCGTTATTTCGTCTAAGATTTGGGGGTTACGTTCAATCATCGGTTCCCAGACTTCGGTCTGAATTGTGCCGGGACAGATACAGTTGATGCGGATGTTGTCTTTGCCGTGTGCAACTGCCATGGAGCGTGTCAATGCGATAACACCACCTTTTGCAGCAGAGTAGGCATGGATACCTTGTAACCCGATGAGTCCGTTGACAGAGGCGATGTTAACAATACTGCCACCACCATTCTGTTGCATCACGGGGATAACCGCAGCGGAGCAGTGATTTGTCCCTTGGAGTGCAACCGCCAAGTTCGCTTCCCAGTTGTTGTTCAGGACATCGGCAGTTGAACAGATGGCGTTGTTGACCAAAATATCGACAGTACCGTAAGCATTAACAGTTTGGGAAATAAGCCTTTCTGCCGCGTTGGCATCGGAGACATCGGCATCAATAAACAGAGCCTCGCCGCCTGCATCATTGATTGCAGCGACAGTTGACGCGCCGTTGATGTCGTTGACATCATCAACGACGACCTTAGCACCTTCTTCCGCAAATCGAAGTGCCACTGCTTTACCGATACCGCGTCCTGCTCCTGTGACAATGGCTATTTTGTTATGCAACCGCATGAGGTGATACTCCAGCTGTTTATTGGATAGTCTGAATCAACTGGATATTGCGGCGGAGCAGTTCATTAACGAGTTCTCCAACGTCTTTTCCTTTAGTATCCGCGAGATGACGCATAAACTCATCAACATCTTTTTCGAGATAGATAGGAAGTTGGAAAACGGCATCTTTTCTATAGAACTTACCGCGTTCTCCCTTTGAAAAATCATATTCTGCTTTCATTGGTTAAATTCCTCGTATTGTTTAGTTTCAGCTCGAGTCGCTTTGCGAGCAGAAATGATACGGATATTCATGTAGCGTTCAGTTTCCTCAACAGTGTGTATAACAACAAGTAAAATACCGTTTTTGTCGAAACCTAAAGTTATCCAACGATCTTCAGCATCACTATGATCTTCATCGAAAGTGGTAACCTGATTCGGATCTTGAAAAACAGTTGTTGCTTGTACAAAAGAGATCCTGTGCCTTCGCCTGTTTTGCTTTTCTTTCTCAACATGCCATTCAAAGCTATATCGCAACTTTGACTCCTGGGCTGAACCTAATGTTGCAGTGTTTGTGAGATGAAAAGTTTTGTGCGTTCGTGCTGGGGGTTATCAAAGAAATCCGCGGGTGTTGCTTCCTCTACAACTACACCTTCATCAAAGAACATAACCCGATCCGCAACTTCCCGTGCAAACCCCATCTCGTGTGTGACAACAAGCATCGTCATCCCTGAATGTGCAAGTTCCCGCATCACGTCTAATACTTCCGAGATCATCTCAGGGTCAAGTGCACTTGTTGGTTCATCGAAGAGCATAATCTTCGGTTCCATCGCCAATGCTCTTGCGATTGCGACGCGCTGTTGTTGTCCACCCGAAATTTCTGCGGGGTACTTGTACGCTTGATCCGCGATGTCCACGCGTTCTAAAAGCGATAAAGCAATCTCTTCCGCTTCGCTTTTCGTCAGCTTCCTGACCCGAATCGGACCCAAAGTGATATTTTCCAAGTTTGTCAGATGCGGGAATAGGTTGAACTGTTGGAACACCATACCCACTTCTTGACGGATAAGATTGATATTGTGCAGATCGTCGCTGAGTTCAATTCCATCAATAATAATTGTGCCGCGCTGATGCTCCTCCAGACGGTTCAGTGTCCGAATAAACGTGGATTTACCTGAACCCGAAGGACCGCATATCACCGCTCTTTCGCCTTTTTGGAACGAAGTGGTAATCCCTTTGAGAACATGGAAATCGTCGAACCATTTATGTACGTCCTCACACATAATAATTGGATCGTTCGGTGCGTTTTCGTGTTCTGCCATTTTTTTTCCTTCCTAAAATATTCCTGTATGGGCGAGGTCACCTCGCCTCTATCCTACAAGTTTTGATGTAATCCAACGCCCAAGTTTGCCTCAATTTCCTGGCTGCCATAAGACATCGAATAGCAGAAAACGAAATAAATAACTGCGGCAAACAGGTATACCTCCGCTTGCAATCCGAGCCAATCTGGGTTGGCGATAACACTTTTTGCAACACCTAAGAGGTCGATGAGTCCTATGATAGAGACGAGGGATGTGTCCTTAAACAGGGCGATGAATTGTCCAACGATGGTGGGGATAACGGAGCGGAGTGCTTGCGGTAAAACGATAAACCGTGTCGTTTTCACGTAGTTGAGTCCAACTGCTTGTGCGGCTTCAATTTGTCCCCTCGGAATCGCCTGAAGTCCGCCGCGGACGTTCTCTGCCATATATGCGCCAGAGAAGAAGGTTATCGCGAACATCATCCGTAAAACTTGGTTAATATCCAGTCCTGGCATGAATATCGGTATTAGAACGTTCCCCATGAACAGGATTGTTATCAAGGGCACCCCGCGAACCGTTTCGATATAAGTCGTTGACACCCATCGGATCGCAGGGAGGTCGCTCTGACGGCAGAGTGCTAAAAATACACCAAGCGGGAAAGAGACCACAATACCGACAACCGCTAAGATCAGTGTGAGTAGAAGTCCGCCCCAATTACTTGTCAAGACACCATTTTCACCAAACCCACGTAACACCACCATAATTACCGGAAAGGAGAGCAGCCATCCCGCCAAAATCCAACGTCGTAAACCTGTTCTGCCACGTCCGATGAAGAACGGTAGTGCTATTGTCGCTATGGCACCTAAGAACCACCCGCGCGTTGCGAGTTCAAAAGGGAGAAGCGCGAAGATCAACCAAATACCACTGAGTGCCAGGGCGAATCGGTAGACCAAGCCGCCCCACAAACCCGCACTTAAACCGATCAGCACACCCAAAATGTAGAGGACAGTCCATATACGCCATACTTGATCGCGTGTGTAGGACCCGATTGCAAAGAGTTGGAGATTGGCGGGTATAACCTTCCACTCCGCTTCAGTGAACGTCCAGGTTAGAAATCCCTTAAGAACAAAAAACAGAAATACAAACGCCACGCAGGTCAGAAGCGCGTTATACCATGTATTGAATAGGTTATCCTTGACCCATGCTCTTGGGCCTTTTGTGTTGTCTGGAGGTTGAATTTCTTGTATTGCTTCTGGTGCTTTCACTGTGTTATCCTTGTGTTGAGGCAGATATTTTGATCTTTATTTTATACTTTTTCATCAGCGATTAAGCCAGTTAATCCGACGGTTGTACCAGTTCATAGCTGCGGATGTCGTCAGGCTCATTATTAGATAACTCACCATAACCATCGCGAAAACCGGAATGGCTTGGCCCGTCTGATTCATCATGGTACTTCCTACATGAACCAGCTCGGGGAAACCGATCGCAACAGCCAGGCTTGAGTTTTTCGCGAGGTTTAAGTATTGACTCGTAAGTGGTGGCACAATGATGGGAACAGCTTGCGGTAGAACAACTAAGCGCAACATCTGCCCTTCCTTCAGACCGACGGCTCTCGCAGCTTCCCGTTGTCCTTTCACGACTGCTTGTATCCCGCTTCTCACCACCTCAGCTATAAATGCCCCTGTATACATAGAAAGTCCAATTAAAAGGGCAGAAAATTCTGGGGAAAAACTGAAACCGCCGGTGAAGTTGAAGCCTTGTAATACTGGGAAATCCAGCGTAAAGGGGCTGCCCGGTGTGAGGAACCATCCACAGAACGCGACAATAAGAAAGGCTGGCAATGCCCACTTCGCGCGAAAACCGGGACGATCCAACTGCTCAAGCTTGCGCCACCGCACGATATAGAGAATCACTGCCAAGATCAGACCTGCGCCGAGAAACCATAGCCAAATTTTTAGACCCGAAGTCGGTTCTGGAGCGGGTAAGTAGATCCCTCGGTTATTAATGAACGCTCCATCAAAAAGCGAAATACTCTCCCTGACTCTCGGCAGCTGTGCCACTACCGCAGTATACCAAAACAGAATCTGTAGGAGAAGCGGTACATTGCGGAAACACTCTACATAAATTGCCGCTATAGTTCGGATTAACCAGTTGCTCGACAACCGAGCAATACCGAAAAGAAGACCGAGAAGTGTCGCACAGACGATCCCAATAACACTGACTTTGAGGGTGTTTAGGATTCCAACCCAGAATGCTTTGAGATACGTATCCGAGGGTTCATACGGGATCCCTTCCGAAATATCAAATCCGGCTTCATTCTGGAGAAAATTGAGGTTAAGCGTTAACCCAAGCCCGCGCAGCCCCGCTAACATATTCCTGTAAAGGATCGCTAACAGTAAGATGACACCGAACAAAAAGACAACCTGGAATAGGACGCGCAAAACCCGGACATCTCGCCAAAAAGGGATTTTTTCCGATACAGTTGTAGGCGTGTTATGCTCCATTTTTTCCTACTGAGTTTTTGTAGTCGCTTTATTGTTGAGCGACGTGCTGCACGGTTGACCACAGAACCAGATACAAGGTTTTCAATCTATAGCGATCCATACGTGCAGCTACAGTCTATGTGTTAGACGCTGGCAAACGATGCCATCAAGTTAGGATTAT
The DNA here is from genome assembly GCA_000406005.1 of Candidatus Poribacteria bacterium WGA-3G. Lineage (GTDB taxonomy): Bacteria > Poribacteria > WGA-4E > WGA-4E > WGA-3G > WGA-3G. The sequence goes on along the minus strand of ASZN01000001.1, from coordinate 114,287 downwards.
TGTTCGGCTCTATCGGAACGGTATCGCGTAGAGTAAACCGCCTTGCGTCCAGGGTTTGTTAACGCCACGTGGCAGACCCAGTGGTGTTAAGTTACGCTCAAAAATCTCGCCATAGTTTCCGACAGCAGCAATTGCTTGACGTGCCCAGTCTTTCGACAAACCGAGTTTCGCGCCTATATCTCCAGACTCGCCCAAGAATCGTTTAATCTCAGGGTTCTCTGTTTCAAAGGTGTTGACGTTGGCTTGCGTAATGCCGTGTTCTTCGGCAAAGAACGTTGCATAAACAACCCAACTCACGACATCATTCCACTTGTTATCTCCGTGGACAGTAACAGGTCCCAAGGGTTCCTTTGAAATGGTTATGTCAAGAATAATATGGTCGTCTGGATTTTTCAGGGATTGGCGACGCGAGACTAATTGCGACTTGTCACTTGTCACGACATCGCAACGTCCTTGGTCATAACTTTGGTAAAGCGTTTCGGTTTCCTCAAAAACAATAGACTCAACTTCAATCCCTAAGGCGCGTGTGGTGTCAGCAAGATTTAACTCGGTTGTGCTACCAGCGGTGACCCCAACAGTCGCCCCTGCCAACTCCTTGAGTGAGGTTATGCCGAGGTCCTTGCGGAGCATGAACCCTTGACCGTCGTAAAAGGTCGGTGGCGCGAAGTCGGCACCTAAGTCGGTATCGCGGGTCAAGGTCCAAGTAGTATTGCGGATTAAAACATCTATTTCACCTGTCTGAAGCGCGGGGAAACGGTCAGGTGCTTTTAAGGGACGGAACTCAACTTTGTTAGGATCACCCAAAACAGCGGCGGCAATCGCGCGACCGTAATCTACGTCAAAACCTTGCCATTGGCCATCCTGATTCAGGAAACCGAAGCCGGGTAATTCTTTGTTCACGCCACATACCAGGCGCCCTCTTTCTTTCACTTTGTCTAATATGCTCTCTTGGCTGTTCGCTATGAGTGGTGTTACCAGTGAGATTGCTAAAACTAACGCGGCTGTTTGAAACAAATATTTACGCACAAAAATCCTCTCTTTTATGATGTGACCTCTATTGAAGAGATCGTTAAAACGTAGCGATTTGGTGTAGTTCTGTTAGTATTAACAGGTCTATAAAAATCGCGTCTATATCTTCAGAAATACCGTTTTTATCTTTTAAAGATTGTATCAGACTGCCTTTATATTGTCAAGCAATTAATAGAAGCCAGCAGAATGATTAAGTGATCCTGTTGTTTCGATTTGTTTGTTGGTTGCTGATGCCCGATAACTTCTCGTCAAAACTGCCCTATTTCGTGCAGTTCGGTACTGAAGTATGCCCTATTTTGTGCAGGAATTTGCGAATGTTTATAAAGTTGCTATCCGTACGGTCTCGTTCAGATTCGGCACGAAAATTGCTATATTGGCTTCAGTTTTCCGGTAGATTAACAGTCATTCTTCTGATAGTTTCTAAGTTCGTGTAAGCTGCACTTGACATATTTTAAAAGTCTTGTTAATATATTCGGAACTAATACTTGGTAAGGAGAAGAAAGATGAAGAAATTCATAATTGCAGAAATCTGCGTACTGCTTGCGCTTGCTGGTGGGTTTTGGCTGGGACGTGTCACAGGAGACAGCACCAGTTACGAAGACTACTACGACAACGCAGATAAGGCGTGGGCGGCGGTAAAAGTGCTCGACGAACCACCGGTAACACTTGATAGTCCAGATGCGGATCGTTTACGGAAGGTCCGAGCCGCATACCGTGAAGTTTTCGATAAATATCCTGATAGCCTGTGGGCAGATGATGCCATCTATCAGCTCGCTTCACGCATCCCACGCACCGATGAAGAGGCTTTCGCACTCTTCCGGCGGCTCATAAACAATTATCCTGACAGTGAGTGGGCAGACGATTCCATGTATGCCATCGCGTACGCCTTATATCAGATTGCTGAAGAGTTAAAGCGGACAGGGACGCTCGAATCCGTCGATTCTTATTACGACCGCGCCCTTTCGCTTTACAATCAATTAATAGCGTTATATCCGGGTAGCGACTTATCGGACCAGGCACAGTTTAATACGGCGATGTGCCACTATGGGAAAGGCGAGTTAAACCTCGCGCTTTCAACGTTTGATACACTGCGAGAACCGTTCCGTGCGAGTCCCCTTCTCTACCAGATTTTATACGTTACCGGCGAGATTTATCTCAAGCGGCAGGAATATGAGAACGCACGCGTCGAATTTACAAACGTCGTCGATTCCGGCGATCCAGACCTCGCACCTTTGGCGAGTTTCGGGGTCCCGCAGACCTATCTCGCCGAGGGAAAATATCAGGAGGCAATTGACGGCTACCAGAAGGTCGTTGATCTTTATCCAGACACCAAAGTCGGACAGGACGCACACTTCTACATGGGATGGGCGTACGAACGGCTCGGTAAGTACGACGAAGCCATCGCCCAACTTGAGAAAGCCATTGAACTCTACCCGCGCAACGAAAATGCCGCCAATTCTCAGGTTTACATCGCGCAGATCGCATACGCCAGCGAGAATATAGCGAGCGCGGTTGATGCGTATCAGAAGGTGGCGGATAACGGCACCTACGATTACGATAACCGTCGGGCAGCGCAATATTGGATCGGTAAGATCTATGAGGACAACGGTGATACCGATTTAGCGATAGTGGCCTATCAGAAGCTTCTCAACAATTTTCCAGAACCGCATAGAGAGGCATCGCATCAGTCAAATAACATCACTGAGAACCATATCCAAAGCCTAAGAAGCGCAGGTTTCTAATGCTTGTTCGAGATCCGCGAGAATATCTTCGATATCCTCCAAACCGACGGAGATTCTGACCAAGCCGTCTGTAATTCCGATCTGCTGGCGGATTTCGGCTGGTACGTGTGCGTGCGTTGTTGATGCGGGATGGCAGATAAGGGTCCGAACATCTCCGAGACTAACAGCAAGCGCGCAACGTTCGAGATGATCGACGAGGTGTTCCCCCGCGGTGCGTCCACCTTTCAATTCCAGTGTAATCATGCCTCCGAACGCTTCCATCTGCCGTTGTGCGAGTTGATGTTGTGGATGGCTTGGTAAACCCGGATACCGAACCCACGCCACGGCTCGGTGTGTCTCCAGAAACTCAGCGACTTGCACCGCATTCTTGCAGTGCTGGGCAAATCGGAGCGGTAACGTCGTGATACCGTGTAGTGTTAGCCACGCATTGAACGGACTAATAACTGCCCCAAAGTTGCGTAGTGCCCCTGTTTTAGCCTGCGTAATAAATTCCTTTTGTCCGACAATCGCACCGGCGATCACGGCCCCCGTACCACTCAAATATTTCGTCATGCTGTGGACGACGACATCAATACCGAAGGCAATCGGTTGCTGCCCACATGGAGTCGCAAACGTATTATCGATAATTGAGGTTGCCCCGTGTGCTTTCGCTATCTCGGCGGATGTCCGCAAGTCAGTCAGTTTTAGGAGCGGGTTTGTTGGACTTTCAAGGTAGAGTACTTTCGTGTCAGGTCTGATGGCACGCGCAATTTGCGAGGGCTCGGTGGCATCAACGAATGTCGTCTCAATACCGAAGCGTCGGAGATCTTCGTTAAGTATCTGGAATGTCGCTGAATAAAGATTTTCCATTGCGACAACGTGACCGCCATCAGATAGAGCCGTAAGCAGAGCAGTGCTCACCGCTCCCATCCCGGATGCTGTCGCGAGTGCCGCTTCGCCTGCCTCAAGTACGGCAAGTTTTTTTTCTAAAACCTCTTGTGTCGGGTTCCCCCAACGCGTATAGATATAACCGCTCTCTTCGTCTCGGAACGTTTCTGCACATTCTGCGGCTGTTGTGAAACGGAAGGTGCTGTTCTGATAGATAGGCGGTAGTAGAGGTACCCCGCTTTTTTCGGTAGCGGATGCGTCTCTTTCGCCTGCGTGAATGGCTTGTGTGGATTTGCCTAATTTTTTCTCAACAGTCATTTAAATAAAACTCCCAGAAAACTTGCTTTGATGCTCGCGTGAAGTTGGCATCCTTACTTCAATTTTTCGATGTCCTGACCTTCGAGTGCTAACAATTGACGTTTCCGCTCTAATCCGCCGCCGTAGCCGCCTAATGCGCCATTGCTCCTAATGACACGATGACAGGGAATGAGGATTGATACAGGATTTTCACCAACTGCGTTTCCAACCGCACGCACTGATTTCGGTCGCCCGATCTGATCGGCGATCCATTGATACGACCGCACTTCTCCATGAGGAATTTCCCGAATCGTCTTCCACACGTGCTGCTGGAACTCCGTACCGTACGCTAATTGGACCGATATCTCAGCGAAATCAATCGGTCCCCCAGCAAAATAGATGTCCAACAATTTAATCGTTCTCGTGAGGACAGGGAGTGTTGGTGGTGAGGTAGGTGCAGATGAAGGTTCTGCTTCGCTAAAGGAAGCACTCGAAATACGGTTTTCTTCAGCGATAATGTCTATCCAACCTATAGGGGATTTATAGCAAAAACTCGGAATACCGACGGTATCTCTTAACCGCCTCAAACCGTCATCACCGCCTAATGCCTTAGAGATAATTTCTAACGGATTTGATTTGCTCATTTTATGACTCCTAAAATTTTGTTAAAAAGTCACTTGACTTTATGGGTGTTATTGCGATATGCTATACCACAAATTATGGCTATATTTGAAACATCTGAACAACTCTATAGTTATATCAGTGAGTTGTTTGCAGAAATTGCGACCTTACCAGAGGCGCGGGAGGCGTTGAAAACCTTGACACTGAGTGTCCAGTTTAACTATACCGCGCCTGATTGTACAATGACACTGACGGCAGCAAATGGCGAGTATTGCGTTATCCGTGGGGCGTGTGATGCCACGCTCCCTGATGTTGAACTCACTATGACGGGCGATGTCGCTCACAGGTTTTGGACGGGTGAACTCAACGTCATGGGTGCCATTACGACACGCGAAATTGGTATCATCGGTTCCCTCGGTAAAGTGATGCGCCTCGCACCGCTCATTAAGACTGCCGTTCGCTATAACCGTGAGCGAGAAATTAATTGCGATTCTTGACACGCAAGGAGACTTCAATGGAAACCGACAATGCATTAGAAACAGTTGAACCTTATGTTAGGCAGTTGCGGGAAGAAGGCTGGTGCGTTTTGGATGGTGTTATTCCCGCCGATGTCGTTGGTGAAGTGCGTGAAGAGGTCGAAACCTCAGAAGCGGACTATAATGCGTTCAGTAAAGAACACGGCAGATGGGAACGCAATGTTATCAGTTTCATGCCGAAATTCGCTGAGCACCTCGCGAATGACCGACTCCTTACCACTATTCGTCAATTGTTAGGAACGCAGGTGCGTATATCGCAAACCGAATATAAGATACGTCCGCCGCATTATGAATTGGTGCGTGCCTATCACTCTGATTTCCCTTACGATCTGAACCAGAAATGGCATATCTCTCAACCGTTTCCGAGCGCGGTCATCGGCATCACTACCCTCTGGATGCTCTCTGAGTTTACGACAGAAAACGGTGGCACTTGGATTGTCCCGAAGACGCATATAGACCTACGGAATCCGAGAGGTAAAGAAGACGGTATCGGTGACCGGAACCCACTTGACGGTGAGATGCAAGCCATTGGGAGTGCCGGTAGTGTCCTTATCATGGATAGTCGGATCTGGCATTCCAATGCCGAAAATCCGAGTGCTGGCAAACGGACTGCGGTTGTCGTTAGATATGCACCCTGGTGGTTGAATTTGGAGCTCTTCGGTGTCAACACTGCCACGATTCCGGGTGAGACGTTCGATAAGTTTCCTGAGGATGTCCGATTACTCTACGAGCACCGCGCCGAAAGCCGCGAGCCAACTGTCTGGATTTAAAAGTAGTAGGCACGCTCCGTCGTGCCGTGCCGCAACACAAAGTAGTAGGCATACATGGTATGCCGTAACAGAAGGAATTTCTTATGTCCACAACACTTGTACATATCGGTGTCCGCACGACCGATTTAGAGAAAAGCATCCATTTCTGGCGCGACGCGCTCGGATTGCGTGTCTTTTCAACGATGAACGGTTGCTACGATCTTACCGATGGTTATCACAATTTCCGAGTATTTCAGCACCGCGGTCCCGAACGTCCGAAACATGTCGGTGGCATGTTAGACTACCTCCATATCGGTGTCCGGGTTCCGAATTTGCGGGAAGCCGCACAACGGTGTGAGGAACTCGGTTTTGAAATCACTTGGGAAGGCTTAGACGGTAGCAAACCTTACGACCCGAATTCGGACGAGCTGCCTTCAGAAGCCTTCAAGGTTGAAGACCCTGACGGTATCGTTGTCGATATTACCGAGCAGGATAATCAATGGCCCGGTGTTGATATCGATAGCAAAAGTTGAAACTTTTAATTCTCCGTAGGCGCGGCACCTCGCCGCGCCACCAACGCACTTACTCGTCGCCACCCCCCAACAGTCCCAACCGGAACAGGTAATAGACCAGTGTCAGCAGACTCGTTACTGCTGCAGCGAGATATGTCAGGAAGGCAGCATTAAGCACCTTACTGGCGTGTCGATTTTCTTCTGGTGTGAGCATCCCTGCTTCGTCTATTGCTATTTTTGCTCGCCGACTTGCATCCCATTCAACAGGGAGCGTCACTAGTGAAAAGACAACGCCTACTGCGAAAAGACCTACACCGAGGAGTAGAAACGGTTGGATAAAGAAACCTACCATCATCAAGATATAAGCGAATATTGAGCTGAAATTCGTCGCGGGGACGAGGGCAGTACGCAGGTTTAACATCGGATAGCCGTGTGCGTCCTGCATCGCGTGTCCGGCTTCATGGCAGGCGACCCCTATAGCGGAAAGCGATTGGCTTGCGTAGACATCATCGGATAACCGCAAAGCCTTTTTAGATGGGTCATAGTGATCGCTTAACCAGCCACCTGAGCGTTCAATCCGCACGCCGCTGACACCGTGCCGTTTTAGCATTAGGTCAGCAGCCTGTGCACCGGTTATCCCACTACGCGATCCAACTTGTGAATATTTTGAGAATGTCGATTTTGTACGAAATGTTGCATAGAGGGACAAAGCAAGTCCGGGCGCGAGAAACACGAAATACATTGGGTCAAAGAAACCCCAAAACATGATAACACCTCCGAATTTTGTTTTTGTTGCTGTTATGATAGTGTTTGTTTTATTAAGAGAATTATACGGGATATCTCTGTGAAATTCAACTCATTTTTTTGTCCAGAGCCATTCAATTTTAAGAAAATATTGGATTGGACATCTTTTTTTCCAGGATCTGGTGCGAAATGCTGCGACAGGCTGCGACAGGCTGCGAATTTTTCTGAGGTTTTTTAAAAAACATAACATATATAAAGTATTAATGCCTGCCAAAAATACAACACCAAAACCTACAATTGAATTGATCTGAAAATCTCCATAATTTGACGCTATTCCGATAACGTGTTATACTGTCAGGCAGAATGTGTCTAACCTATTGGAAGCGAGGAAGAACAGATGCTTAAAATAATTGATACGCACCAACACCTCTGGGATACTGAAAATTTGGAATACCCGTGGCTTGAGGATTTTGACCTGTTAAAGAAAGGGTATACGGCAGAAGATTATCGCGAAGCGATTGGTGATCTTAATGTCGTCAAGTCGGTTCATGTTGAGGGGGATCCGGCTGAAACGGAAGTCGTCAAAGAGGTAGAGTGGCTGACGGAGATCGCTGAGACGGATGGAATGATCGGGGCGATCGCGGCTGCAGCACCGTTAGAGAAACCGAGTGCCGAAGCTATCCTTTCGGAGCTGGTTGGATTCGGACTCGTTGTCGGCGTGCGCCGGATGGCGTGGCACCACCCCGATCCAGAGTTTTATGCGACACCTGAGTTGATTAACGGTGTGAAATTGCTGGCGAAGTTTGATCTGTCCTTTGAACTCTGTGCGAATCAGGCGCAGCTACCCGCGGCGATTGCGTTGGTTAAGGCGACACCGGAGGTACGGCACGCGCTTAACCACTGCGGCGGACCGGATATAAAAGGCGGTCAGTTTGAACCGTGGGCAACGTATATCCGTGAACTCGCCGCTTTCGAGAACGTCCACTGCAAGGTATCAGGGATCGTGACGACTGCAAGCGAGAATTGGAGGCGCGAGGCGCTTAAACCGTATATCCGGCATCTGGTAGAGGCGTTCGGTTATGAGCGGCTCATGTTCGGCAGCGATTGGCCCGTCTGTACGCTGGCGGCGACATATAGGGAATGGGTAGACGCACTTTTATGGGCTATTGAAGATGCGTCGGATGCAGAGAGAAACAGGCTCTTTTACGAAAACGCTTCGGAGTTTTATTCGATATAAAGCGGTGTTTTCCAACAGGTAGATGCGGTTTCTAACCGCACCGGACTTATCGATCATTGATACAATCGAAAGAAAATAATATGCCGAACCAACATGAAACGACAATTACAAATCACTTGGTGAACATACTGCGAAACATGCGTCACGGATGGGAAGTTGAAACGGCTGTTCATGCGTTTATCAAGGGCAATAGTGAACTGGATGCACTCGTGATTGAGCGAGGCAGAGAACCTGTCGGGATTGAAGCAAAGTACGCCACCACCACCAACGCCAAGAATCTCATAGCACAAGCAGAGACAAGACTTGTGCTTGAACTTGAAACCGAATACCACGTCGTTGGGAAAACTCTCAACAATGTCATGGCAATCCTATATCCTGATCGGTTTAAGACGATGGCGGGAGCGGATATCAATCCACAACTGCGCAAGGCAGACGATCTCCAATACAAACTTGTCAATACTGTTGGTGATACCGTTGCCCACTTTCCAGCAAACGGATGGGCAGTCGGCACCGTAGGAGACATCGCAAATGCGCTCTACATCGGGGCAATGCCAAACTCTCGTCTTGAGAATGCTGCAGAGCAGATGGAGAAAAGTATCAACAAGGCATCCTATCTGCTTGAAGATGCCATTGTTGAGCATCCTGCTATCGGCACAAAAATTGAGGCAATTTTGCACCAAGAGGTCTTCTCTAAAGCGGAAGATAACACAGATGAAAAACCGAACATACAGACACTCCGCATGGCAGCCTTGATTATCACCGATGCTTTTGTTTTTCAAAGTCCCCTTGCTGGTAAAGCAGAGATGAAATCTGTCCGTTCACTCCGTCAACTTCTACCGATAATTGATTATGCCGATGTTATTAAGGACTGGAATACGATTCTCAGAGTCAACTATCGTCCCATTTTTGAGGATGCTCGGCACCTCGTTGAGGCACTCGCTACGGATGACAGACTCGTCAAACATATCTTAAAACTGCTATGTGAGGCAGCCAAAGACCTCGTTGATACCCGCATAGCACAAATTCATGAACTCTCTGGGATAGTGTTTCAAAAGTTAATTACCGATCGGAAATATGTCAAGGCGAACTATACTCTTCCAGAAAGTGCGGTGCTGCTTTCTGCGCTTGTGATGCGCGAATTGCCGAAAGGTAAACTCCCTAAAGTCGCAGACTTCGCTTGCGGAACAGGGGCACTCCTCAACGGAGTATACCAGCGCATACTGTCCTTGTACGAACAATCTGGTGGAAACGGCAAAGATATTCATCAGCAGATGCTGGAGGAGAACATCGCAGGGGTAGATGTCATGCCGAATGCTACACATTTAACGGCTGCCACTCTTGCCAGTACACATTCAGGAATCAAAATCGGCGGGACTCAAATTGTTACCGCACCTTATGGCGTAATGGATGATGGAAGTTACGCTACAGGTTCATTGGAATTGCTTGATGATATAAAACTGTTTGACACAGAGGCTGAGCAGATAGGTGGTGAGGACAACACGGTAGTTAAACTCCAGCAGACTTTCCCACACGGTGATATTGACATTGTTATACAGAATCCTCCATTTACGAGACCCGGATCTGATAGTAATACTGATATTCCAAAGTCTACGTTTCAAGGCAGTGGTCGTCCCGGCGAGGACCAGAAATTGATGCAAGCTGCGTTGAAATCTAAAAACACAAGGGTAACTGATGGCAAAAGCGGGTTTGTTTCTGCTTTTGTAGACCTCGCGGATAAGAAACTTAAAACCGGCGGCACCATGGGTTTTATCTTACCACTGACCGTGTTGAGATCTCCGACTACAGAAAAACTGAGGGATATGTGGTCTACTGAATACCACAATGTAGTCGTAATAACTATGGCGCAAGCAAAGGCGCAGGGAAGTGCGTTTTCTGCTGACACAGGTATGGCAGAATGCATCGTTGTCGCGACGAAGGGTATAGATAAGAACACAGGACGGGGTAAATTCGTCTGCTTGAACCAGAGACCTCAAAGCGTGATTGAAGCGATAGAAATAGCAAATCGGATTAATAGAAGCAACAATACTCGAAAACTCGAAGATGAACCTAACGGTGGTGAACCAATTAACATTGGAAGTACGACCATTGGACAGATGTTAGACTGTCCAATAGATAGTAATGTCGCCTGGATAGCAACACGCGCGAGGTCAATGGCATTACTGCAGACAGCACACAGAATCAGAGATGGAAAACTCCACCTTCCTATGTCAAGAGAGTGTGTTCCTCTTCATATCTGCCAAGTACAAGACATAGCAAGGGTTGGCTCAGCAGATTCTTATAGAAAAAAAGACGGCCCGTTCATTATGGTTGAAGGATGTAAACCGAATACTGATGGTTACCATGCACTGTGGAAAGTAAACGCGCCTTTACAACGATCTATGATTGCTGAACCTGATTATACTGCAATACCGCGTGAAGACGAGAATGCAATGGTTAATCGAGTCTTAGACTGTTTTAGCAAAACCCATTATCACATTAATCTGACGTTTGGTGCTAATTCAATTATATCTTCCTTCACTGAGAAACCCTCTATCGGGATCCGTTCAATGATAAACGTATTACTCAACGATCCTTGCCACGAAATCGCTTGGACGCTTTGGTGCAACTCAACTTTAGGATTACTCTGTCACTGGTTGCATTGTGGGAAACAGCAGATGGGTCGTGGTACACTTCGTCAGCAGACTTTAGAAACACTACCTACGCTGGATGTCCGTGAACTCTCCGAAAGGCAATTAGCGGACGCTAATACGCTCTTTGAACGATTAAAGTATAAGCGGATGCTGCCGGTCAACGAGTGTAACCATGACCCCGTTCGTCAGGAACTTGATGCGGAATTCCTGACAAATATACTGGGTATCAAGGATCTCCATGTCCTTACAGCCATGCAGACGCTGCGTGAGATGCTCTGTGCTGAGCCAAGTATTCATGGAGGGAAGAAGTCTAAGTGCAATCTTGATGCCGAGTTGGCGAAACTTAAATTGAAGGGGATCGATTTTCCGAGTTGGTATCTTGATTAATCCCGTAGAGGCAATTTGTGATTACACTGGCTGTGAGCAATCGAGACCCCCTCGCCTCGCGTAATGACTCATGAATTTTAAAGTTGATTCTACTAGCGGAAAAGTCTCAAATAAGTGTCATTTGGTCAGGATTCGGTGGAGGTGTCAAATGGAATAACGTATAGATCCTGTCACCGTCTGCCAATGCTTCACAGTAACAAGGCATTTTTTTCCCACTCCGAAAGGGGACATAGCTCTCTCCTTCAACTGGCTGAGTTTGCAAAGATGCTTCGTGGATTAAGTGATCATCGGGAATAGCTGTGTATTTTACCAGCAAATATTTAGTTGCGGGGGACGAGGCAGAATAGGCTACATGTAACTTTTGTTTAGTAGAGTGATGTTTTGCATTAGAAAAATGAGTTTGGGAAGGTATCGTGTCGGTAGGTATTGATTCGCAAACTGCAGTGATGCATGAATTCGGTGCAACTTGAGCGAGTTGTATAGTCGTTGCAATTGTTGAACACTTAAAATAACGAGCAGCAAACGGAATCAGTTTGACATTAAATCCCCTTTCTTCATAGAGTTTTGAAAATGCCTTGCTCGGCATCAAAAACTCAGCCGCACCAATGTTACAGAGCTGTTCCAAAGGTCTTTCGTATCCATCGTCTTGGTTCCAAGTAGCATCGTGCAGTTCAGAAATTAAATCCCCTTCCTTTTCAATTAAATAATGTGTCACTTCGTGAAATTGCGTGAAGCGTTTACGTTCTTCATTTTCTATCTCGGAATTGATAAAAATTGTTTTTCCTTTGTGCATACCATCTATTCCGAGCGGTAACGAGGTTTCCCGTACATCTAAACCCAAGCCAGCACATATTTCGCCAAAACTAGGAACCTCTGTTGAACTATATTTTTTGACAGTATTCTGAACCAATTTGATGATATGCTTCTTCGGGTCGTTCACCTTTTCCTCCTTCGGGGAGAGAATGCGTTTGAGGTAAAGATACAATTCGAGCCATTCCGTCTGGGAGGTAGGTTGTTTACCTCGAAAGTTAATTTTCATCAATAACTCTTTCCAGTCGTCATCAATTTCATAATCTGATTCAAACTCGTTTAGAAACGATCTAAATCCCTCGGGGTAAGCGGTATATGCTGATTCTCCTAATTCCTCTACACCGTTGAAAAGGTCTTTGACTGTCATATTATACGTCTTAGCCACTTTTTGCAACGTTTCCACGGATGGGTTAACAACGCTACGCTCCATATCCGACAGATAGGGCACAGACAGATCTGCAAGTTGACTCAAGGCCTTTAACGTAAGATGGTTTTTCTTACGCAGGAAACGAAGGCGTTCACCTAATTTCATATTCTTTCTCCTTCTCTGTAGTAGTCCACGTACACATCACATTTAGTATACCACAAAACAATTTTTAGGTAAAGATATAAAATCGCTGAATATTTATATCTATATAAAATTTACTTTATATTTAAAATGTAATTAAAATATAGTAATTTAGTCTATAGATTAAAATTTCATAAAAAGTTGGTACTATGAAAAGAAGATAAAATTAATCAAAATTCTACTTGACATCGTGTTTTGTTGGTGATATTATATAAATGTATGATTTAGTACATACCATAATTTTAATAGGAGGGTCTTGCAATGAGCAGACAAAATAAGAACCAATCCGCCCATGATCGTCGCGTTCGCTCTCTCGCGAATACGCTAAAAAATGAAGGGTGGAAAGTTCAGGCGGATCTATCGAATTTTGATCAGCCTGATCCAATCGGTAACGACGGGAGAATTCCTGATATTCTGGCAACTCGGGGGAACCGGACCAAGATTATTGAAGTTGAAACTCCTAGTGTTCTGTCAACATTGAAATGATAGGTAAACCCGGTTCGTAGTCGTTCGATTTATCGCACGTCAAGAACGGGCAATGAATTGCCCTACTACGAACCATCCATCTGTTTAGATGTGACAGACTACTAGTACTGTTGATTCTCATCAAGATCAGCATTCTACGTTCAGACGTAGTGCCGCTCAACGAAAGAATGGAGAATTTGAATTGGTTGTCACAAAACCAAGGAAACCCTAACAATCAGAGCTATTTAATGTTTGATTTCTGGGTTTAGAAACGCTGAGATCAAACTCTGACTTTGGCAAAATTTAAGGGTGTTGAAGGGTGTTGTTTAACTAATGGTGCTGCATTGTTTTACTGATTCACAACTCATGTCTCTAGCAACTACCGTTTCATGAAGTGATAGCAGTATCATTAGTTTAAGCAATACTCTCTCAAAATTAGTGTTTGGAGGTTCAAATGAACTTATTAGAAGATATTCAGAAAGAGGCAATTGATGCCTCAAGCGACTTAGGTAGTTTGCTCAGAAAGTGTAAGGTCTTAGCAGCACACTTGGGTAGCAAAGAACTTGAAGACTGGCTCATTTCGGAGTCTAATGGTTACCCTGAGGATGTTCCAGTGCCTGAATACCGCGTATGGTCCCTTCAAGTGAAAGGGCATTTCTCTGGTTCGTTTGGCTCTGGACTGAGGAATGCACCGATTCCGATGTTGTTACTGCCCGAAAAAGTTAAAAGAAGGTACAACGAGTATGAATGTAGACTGAGTATTGCCGCTGTTGAGTCTGCAATAAAGCAGAACAAGACAGGCATGTTTCAAGTTACTACTGGGGATCTGGCGGTAGTTTTAGGTGAAAAGGTGTACGAGAATATGAATTGCCTCCAATGTTGGGCAGAATTCAGTATAACGGATTTGGACGAACTCCTTAATACAGTGCGTGAACGAGTACTGGATTTTTCATTAGCTGTTTGGAAAGAGTATCCTAACGTTGGCGTAACAAACTCGAAGGCCTCGGAATCCGTTAGTCCTGATAAGGTGACACAGATATTTCATACAAGAATCCATGGCGGGACAGCAAATCTCGTAGGCACAGCAAACGATTCCTCCATAGTCTTCAATATCATACCAAACAATTTCGACACAGTCCATAGTGTGTTAAAAGGCAATGGTGTATCGGAAAAGGATATTGCCGAGTTAAAAAATGCCGTGACACAAGATAAACCTCCCCAATCTCCCGGACAATTTGGTCCTAAGGTGTCTTCTTGGATAGCGAAGATGGTGCAAAAATCCTCAGAGGGCACATGGAACATTGCAATCGGAGCGGCAGGAAGTCTTTTGGCGGAGGTAATTTCAAAGTTCTATGGGTTTTAGAAGTTCAGTAACAATTAATAAAATATTAATCAACCAAATTAATAAGAGGTGGTGTAATGGCTAAAAAACGTAAGACTGATAGACACCTTACGAAAAAGCGAAACAAGAGAAAACGACCTAAAGGGAAACGGACTGGAAATAAGCAGAAGTTGAAGATACAACTTCACGTATCGCAAGATGACTGGGGCAATATTCAACCTAACGAAATTGCTGTGTTGTTACAAGACACCGCCTTTTATATTAACCGATTGCTTCGGGTTCCTTTTCATGAAAAAATTCAGGTGACTCCTTCCCAAGTCGATCATCCTAAGGTTTTATATCGTTCGTCGACTGAAGAGCCGTACATCGTCTGGCTCTCTGTGCGAGATCATTTTTGGTGTCAATTTGCATACCAATTTTCACACGAATTTTGTCATGTTTTATCGAACCATCAAAAAATTAAAGAGAATCCAAATAATTGGTTTCACGAAGCAATCTGTGAACTTGCATCCGTATTTACTCTTAGGTGTATGTCCCGACGATGGCGTACTCATCCAGCATTTCCGAGACGCACCGATTACGCGGTCTCGTTAAGGGACTATTGGCAAGACCGGCTTGATAATCAAGAGGCGCAACTGCCCGAAGGCATGTCCCTTCATAATTGGATATCATTGCGCGAAAATGAGTTACGTGAGAATCCAGTTGCTGAACGAGAACAAAGAAATAATCAAAATTTGGTAGCATACGAGCTGCTGCCTCTCTTTGAGGAAACTCCTAGGGGATGGAACGCTATTCGTAGATTACCGAACTCTTCAGATAAACTTGCAGGTTACCTCGTTAACTGGTATTCAGCAGTTGATACTGATGATAAGGCTTTTGTAGCGAGGATAGCAGCGGCATTTGGTTATGCGATTCCATTTGAGGAAATTGAACATTGAGACCATAGAAAGGAGACTGTCAACTATAGGAGGAAGGAAATGCCATTTACAGCGATACGCGAAGGGTGTAGGGTAAATTCACTACGTTACAAAGAAAGTGAATGGGAAGAACTCAAAGAGTCGGAGCGCGAATACAGGACACTGAAATGTCCAGAATGCAAGGCGGATATGATAGCACGCGCTGGTATAAACACTGGAATGCGCCCGCATTTTGCACACCGTTTTGACTTAATTGAAAACGCCGAAAATAATCTAAAGCCGTGTAGTCTTAGAAGTGAGTCCAACGAGCATTTATTCATAAAGCAGCGGGGATTTGAGATATGCAAATCTCTCGGCTTAGGAGTTGAGACAGAGCAACGTATACAAGTAGAAGGTGGAGTTCAGATCGCTGATATTTGTGTCCCTGACAAGAAAAAAATCGTGGAAATCCAAATATCTAGTCAGCAAGATAATGAATACCGGAGGCGACATGAAGAATATCGTGAGGCAGGTTACGAAACGCTTTGGATAACGTGGAAAAAGGCGATCCGATATTTGCCTATAGCCAAAATTTCGATCCGCTCAAGAGGTAACGAACTGAGGAACAAGAAGAATATCACATCAGCTGAGCAATTCATGCTGTTAATCACGTCTATATCTTATATGGAAAGTAAGTATATTGGTTACGAAGTCGGACCAATGGAGGTATCGCGAAATTTTTTAGAATTGATTAAGATGTATATGTTTGACGAAGCACACTTTACTAAATCCTGTGGTGTCTGCAACCAACCGCATTGGTGTGGTGAAGCTTGCTCAAAAGCAGACGTAAAAATGGCAAAGTTCCGAGAAGAAGAAAAAAAAGAAGAACGCGAAAAATTGCTAAATGAACGTAGGGCGACCATACACACTTTGAAAATGAGTAGTCCTGAAATTTATGAAAGTCTCGCGACTTGGTATTCCAGCGAACTTCAATCCTTTCTCAGTGGCGAAAATATAGATTATGACTGCCTGTTAGATAGGGTTATGATAGAAACAGACGCGTTCTATCACAACGAAGGGTGTATTAGTCGTATGTCCATTTATAGCGACGAATCTATACCTGAACCGAAGCCAAAAACAGAGAAAGTTAACGTAGATATATGGGAATGGTTGTTATCAAGATAAATCATTCAATCAATCGTTGATGAGTACACAATAGAGAGTAGGGACTACTATTAATCTGTCCGCCTTAAAGTTATAGGTATTAGTTTGTAGTAGTGCGATTTATCGCACGTCCGCCGGTCAGAAATGGGCAATGAATTGCCCTACTACAAGAGGGGTTACTCCCAATTTTAGACTGGACAGACCAATAGTGAAGTGCCCAGTCCAAGATTAGAATTTTTGCGTCAGGTCGCTATTCAGAGAAAAGAAACCGCACCAAATATTTGCGGTAATTGGGTGGAAAGAGATAGTTATTGTGAAGTCCGAGGCGGTTCCAAACTGCATCTGTCGGATTGAGGATGTTATTCTGGGCGTTGTGGACACGCGGTAAGTTTGTTGCGACAACAGGCAGTGTTTCACTTGAACCGCTCAAGAGATATATTGAGAACCAAAAAGGTGTCTAAATGCCAAGTTTCTACCGCACGCAAACACTAAAAATAGAAGCACAACCGATATTCTCTGAAGCGAATGCTGCGTCTGCTGCTCTTTGGAATGCCTGTTGCTATCAAATGGATATGTACCAGTGGCAGCGTGGCTATCCTCATGCTCACAGAGACTTCTATTTCGGTAAAGACTGCGAAGGTTGGATAGACAAAAAACTCTCTAATCCACTCTTGCATTCCCAAAGTAGGCAAGCGGTTCGGGAGCGTTACTTCAAGTCTTGGAAATCCTACTCCGCCTTGAAAAAGAGCGGTGGTGTTCAGAAACCGAAACCTCCTAACAAACGAAAAAACTATATGACGACCCGTTGGAAAAAGTCTGCCATTCGTTTTGTAGAAGGTAGTCTCTTTGGTAAACGCGTTGAACTTTCTATGGCACAGGGTCAACCGAAAATAGATATACCTTTGCCCAACAACTTTGATATGTCTAAAGCAGAACATATCGCAACGATTGATTTGTGCTATAACTACGGACACTGGACACTCCATTTTTCGTATTTGTATCACACCGAAACACCTGAAACAGGTAAAGAAGTCGCAGGCGTTGATATAGGCGAAATACACCCGATTGTCTCTCACGACGGTCAAGACACACATATCTACAATGGACGGTATATCCGCTCACTATACCGCTATAGAAACAAAGTGCTTGCCGAATTCAGTCAGACGATCCGTCGGTGTAAACGCCATTCCAAACGCTGGTGGAGACTCACCCGTCGGAAGTGGAAGCGTATTAGAAAGATTGATAACCAGATCAAAGACGCGCTCCACAAACAGACTACCAAGTTCGTCAAATACTGCCAAACAAAAGGTATCGGCACGATTGTGCTTGGAGACCTCACAGGTATCCGAAACCACATAGACTACGGAAAAAAGACGAACCAGAAACTCCACCAGTGGGCTTTTGGCAAGATTACCGAGTTGATAACCTACAAAGCGAAAGTGTTAGGTATCAAAGTCAAAGTCATTGACGAATCCTATACCTCTCAAACTTGCCCGAAATGTGGCAACCGAAAGAAACCTAACAATCGCAACTATACCTGTAAATGTGGTTTCAAATATCACCGCGACGGTGTAGGTGCGATCAATATCCGAGAAAAGTATCTGGGGCACTTCGGTGTCCCCGTAGTGGCGGAAATGGGTTCTCCCCGCATGACACCGCCCTTGGGCTTTCGCTTGGAAGTCCCTGTTGCCTCGTCTTAAACACGAGGAATGTTCCTAAAAGGAACAAAAGAATCACCCTTGCTTTAGCTGGGTGAGTATGTCAAATCGGCGGTAAACCTCGTAAACCGAATAGGCATAAAACGGATATGTTTTGGAAATTTCTGAAGGAGTATTGTATGAGCCAATCAACATTATTTGTTTTACTGGAATCTGAAAATGAAAGGAAAACAGAAAACCTTGTTCGTAAGCACTTTGAGAAATATGATTCCGAAATCAAGATTGAAGAACAAATGTCAGACTCGCCACGCATCCAGAAGTTATTGAGATCAGCATCAAAAAGTGGGACGGGGGTAGGCAAACCTGATTTTATTATTCAGTTTAATGATAAACCTGATTTTATTGCTGTCATTGAATGTAAATCCGATATACAACGACATGAAAGCTCAGCTCGTGATCAATATGAAGATTATGCTGTGGACGGTGCTTTGCTTTATGCTTCTTACTTGAGTGCCGATTTTGATGTTCTTGCAATTGGCATAAGTGGAATGACAGAGGCAAGTTTGCGGGTATCACATTTTCTACAATTAAAGGGTGACAAAAGTGCTGAACCAAAATTTTCAAATGATCTTCTTCCACCACAAGACTATATTAATGGATATATCAACGACAACAGGAAGTATAAAAACGACTATGAGTCTTTACTCACATTCGCCAAATCTTTGAATAGTCAACTACATACGAATAGAGTGTCCGAAAGTAACAGGTCGCTTTTGATTAGTGCGATACTCATAGCACTTAAGAGGGAGAGCTTTAAACAATCATACAAAGCCGAAAAAGATTCAGCACAACTGTCGCTACAGATAGTAAATACGGTTAAGGCACAACTTCAAGACTCTGGTATCCGTCAAGATCGTCTTGGTGTTCTTGTTGATAAGTTCAATTTCCTCATCCATGAAACTATGTTACAACAAAACGAGGGTGAATTGAGCAGGATCATTGAGGCTGTGGATACAGAAGTAAATTCATTTCGCCAAAATCACGAATATCGGGATGTTCTAAGTGATCTCTACATAGAGTTTCTTCAATATGCAAATTCGGATAAAGGACTTGGTATTGTTCTTACGCCCCCTCATATTACAAATCTTTTCGCAAAGTTGGCGCAAGTCAATAGAAACTCCGTTGTTTATGACAATTGTGTTGGTACAGGTGGATTTCTAATTGCGGCTATGAAGGAAATGATTGACGATGCTGCAGGTGATAGTAAAGTTGAAAATCGGATCAAACAATCTCAGATTTACGGCGTTGAAGTTCAGTCAAACATCTATCCGCTTGCTGTCTCAAATATGTATATCAATCAAGATGGTAAATCAAATATATTTCTTGGTGATTGCTTTTCGTCTGAAATAATTGAGGAAATCAAGGCAAAGCGTCCTAATGTTGGATTTCTCAATCCACCCTACCAATCAAAACCAACTGATCCGGAGGAACTTAAGTTTGTAAAAAACAATTTAGATTGTTTACAGATAGGGAGTGTTTGTGTTGCTATTGTGCCAATGCAATCTGCCTTGTCTGTTCGAGGTAAAATTGGAGAACTTAAACAAAGTATTTTGAGGGATCATACATTAGAAGCTGTGCTATCTATGCCCGACGAATTATTTTTTAATTCCAAGGTCAGCACAGTTACTTGTATTATGATTTTTACGGCGCACAGACCACAACCGCCTGCAAAGAAGGTTTTTCTTGGATACTACAAGGATGATAAATTCAAAAAGAACAAAGTAAAAGGTCGGTTTGATAGTGATAATAAATGGGAAGAAGTTGAAAAAGAGTGGCTTCATTGTTATGTTAATCGCACTGAAAAGCAGGGCTTAAGTGTTAATATTGAACTTGACCATACTTGTGAGTGGGCAGCTGAAAGATATATGGAAACAGATTATTCTGTCCTGTCTAATAAAGAGTTCAAGGAGACTTTGCTAAATTATTCAACATACCTGTTTGGTAATGAATTAAAGTCTTTTGTCTCACAAAAACCGAGTAAGTTCGTTGCCAGTCCGATTTCTCTTAACACCGAAGACTGGAAATTATTTAAAATTCCCGATCTATTCACAATAAGCGGAACAAAGACAACTCCTATTGAGGACTTAGAATACGCTGGTTTTGGTGAATACCCTTATGTAACCACACAGTCTACAAATAACGGTGTCAGAGGATTCTTTGCTACAAAGACAGAAGATTCTGGTGTGCTTACTATAGATAGTGCTGTCTGTGGTTATTGTAGCTACCAAGCACTGCCATTTAGTGCCTCCGACCATGTAGAAAAACTAATTCCTCGGTTTGAAATGGATATGTATGTGGCAATGTTTTTTGTCACAATATTCAATGTGGAGCAATACAGATATAATTATGGTAGGAAATGTAGTCAAACAAGACTCAAAGAAGCAGAAATACGCCTGCCTGTTGATTCTAATGGTGAGCCAGATTATAATTTTATGAGAGAATATATTTCACGTTTAGAGTATTCCTCAAATCTTGAACCTGATAAGGGCAACTAAGTGTTATTGAAGTATGATTAATAGCCGTTCAATTTCCGAGGGTCCTCTATATCATCAATTTACCGAAAACCCTCGACTCGAGAAGAATACGAGAAAAATTTGCCCCCTGTTGTTGTTCGTTTGCGCGCGCTTAAGGCAAAAAGACAGACTGTTCCCAATAATTCATGCTCGAACATCCCGAAAGAAGGGCCCGCAAGCACAATACCATCTTTGCTCAAAAGTGAACAGGAATAAAGATGCGTCGGTATCTGTTAGACGAACATATTCCGCAAATCTACCGCACGCAATTGCTTTATTGCCTGTTCGCGTAAGTCCTGTTATTGGACTGTAATCAATATCGGTTCAACACCTTGTGTCTCTTCGACGTGCTGTTTGAGGTCTGTTGCCTCCGAGCGTTCCGCAAACTGCCCGATCGTTACCCGATGCATCGTTCTGCCTTCAACGACGGCTGTATATATCTGCACTTCCTCATCTGGATACATCCACCCCAGATTATCAGCCAGCATTTCAGCGTTACGAGATTCCGCAAAAGAACCGACCATCAATGTCAGCTTTGCTGTTGGTGGGAGCGATGCTGTTGCTGTAACCGCTTCTACTATGGGTTGTGGCTCCGCTCCGAGTGTTAACCGCGCTTCTTGTGTGTTCCGGTTGCCAGCGATGTCTTGAACGTGCAACTTGCCAGTATAAATGGCAGCAGGCTGCGACTGGATTTTGGTTAAAGTGATCTCCTCTGGTGGTGCGCCCTCTCCCTCTACCTGTTCGACGAGTGTGTTCTCGGTATCGAAAAGTTCGAGTTTCCAGTGTGCGAGTGGACTCATGTCCCATGTTTTCACACCGACCGTTGTCGCTGTCTTTCCAAAGAGTTCTAACGTTGTCGGGATGAGGTCTACTGTAATTTTCTCGCTGTCTTTTAGGTGTAGTTTCCCTTGCGTGTCAAGGACGTGCAGTTGGATATCGTAGTTGCCATCTGGAACCAAGTTGCCTGTGTTTGCGATCCCATTCCAGACGATACCTTCTGTGGGGAGACCTGTTCCAGATTTTTCCCAAACACTTTCGGTATATTCATCACGGATATTTAACTGCCACTTTAAGGTATCGCTTGCCATTCCTTGTGAGTTTTCGGTTTCCGTGAGCTGCAAGCGGAGTGTTGTTTCGTCAGCAACGCCGTCGTTATTCGGTGAGATCACTTGGTCTGAGAGTTGCAATGCTAACGTTGTTGTTTCAGCAGTGAGGGTTGCAGGCATTAAAATCGGTGCGGGTGCTTCTTGTACCTCTTCTGTTTTTGGTGTTTCAGGAGGCGTGTTTGCTAATACGGGTGCTATGTTCCCGTCGCCCCAACGTAGGGTTGCGGAGATCCAGTGAACGCCGGCCTCAAAGTCGCTGCCGCTAACGTAAGCGTAATCGAGTTGTCCTGCGGAATTTCGGAAACTGACACCTCTTGCCAATTCACCTGCCAAGAATCTATCAGAATTTGTTAGGGTGGTATAACCGACACGGAGTCCGAAGTGTCCATTGATGAGCCAGTGCTCGGCACCGATATGGAGTCGAAGCCGTTGGTTCCAATCTATGCTGTTCTCGCCTCGGACAGCGAAGTCGGCGGAAAAGAGCGTATGGCTGCCGAATTCGTAGGTTGTACCGAAACGTGCTGCAAGCGGCGAACTCTCAAGGAGGACTCCATCTTCTCGGATACCGTTGCTCAGTTCCGAGAAGTTGACACCGACCTTCACCGTATCACCCCATTTTTCCAGCGGGTAGGCGAACTGCATCCCTAAATCTACGCTCCATAAGAAGTTAGTTCTGATGGGATTGTTGTTTTGATAGTATCGTAAGTTCGCACCTGCTGAGGCGTTATGTCCGAACGCGAGTCCGTATCCTAAAAGCACGATCTGTGTGGATTCAGTTGTATCGTTGCCCCAACCGTCAAGCCATGTTGCGAAAGATAAGTTACCTAAGTCTCTGTCTGTTATGCCGAACGATTTTGGGTTCGCGGCGATAGAAAATGCCTGTTCGCTGCTTGATGTGCTACCGGGAAACGGCATCCCTCCCATGCTCACTTCTACGCCGTCCATAAATCCTAATGAAGATGGATTCCAGAGGAAACCGTTATTCGCTGAGGGACCTGCTGTGAATGCGCTCCCCATACCGACTGCCCGTGCACTTGCGCCGACAAAGATATCGCGGTGTGCTATACTGGAAGCATCTACCGGAACGGATACGGCTGCCAAGATGATCACAACCAACCCGATTGTTTCTGCGATTCGCAGCAAAGTGCTCTGTCTGTTAAATCTAAGAAAATTAAATTGCATCAAATATACCCCGCTACTGTTCTCAAACTGAATAATGTGTCTATTTCCACTATCATAGGTAGGAATTACGTACCCTTCGTTGCATGCGGGGTTTGTAACCCCGCCTGACTTATCAAATACCCAGAAAATTGCGTAAGCCCTAATAGGTTAAACGTTTTCAGGACTAATGATATATTTATCTACGTGTTTAACGATGAATTCGTGGAATTGGATACAGACGGGGATTTACTTTTTTGTGGATGAGGAAATTTGATAGGATTGGAGAAAATACCGGTTCAGACGGTTACAGGGAAAATGCTATTCTTCTGGTTCTGTAGCATATCTGAGAACTCCATCTGCGTCCGTGAACCGCAAATAGAGACCCCACGACCATCCGAGATCAACTTTCTGGCACAAAACCGTGTTCCATCCGGATTTCAGTTGGCACGGCACTGCATCTGCATCTGCCGTCGCGCCGGCATTGATACTTTTCCGGTGAATTTCAGTGCCGTTTAACCAGACAGCGGTCTCGTCATCACTCCCGAGTAGCATCACCAAATCCGTTGCTTTCGGTGCGTGGACATACACCAACGCGTAACCAGCAGTCATTGGCGTAGGACTCAGGTCTCTCCGTAAATCAAGAAAACCGTCTGCTCTGGTCGTCGCTTTCTGCCAGTGGACGGCTTTGCCATCAATGCCTGTGTGGCTCTTTTTCAAATCCAATTGACCGTCAGTGTGCAGGCGCGCATGAATCGCATCAACATCTGTCTTGGGGAACGGACCTAAAACCATGTATTGCTTGACATAAGGGGAGGCGTTTAATACCTGATAGGCATCAACACCGATTTTATAGCCTGTGGCTTCGGCTGCCTTTCCGAGGGTACGGAGCGTTATCTGGTTTTCACCAGCATTCAACGGGGCGGTCCCATAAGAGACGAATGTACCGGCTATCGGTTCAGGAGAATAACAGTCGTAAGGCGTGCCGATTGTGGTGCCGTTGACGGATAATTGAACCTGTGCATACGCTTGCCCACGCGTTAAGATGGCACGAATTTCGTAAATATCCGTATAAGGAGCCTCAATCGGAGCGGTTAAGGATCCGCTGTTTCCGGCAGCTTCCGGTGTGAAAACGACATGGCTTCCGCCTATATCAATGCCCTCGGTGCGGTAGGTTTCTACCTGAACCGTTCCGCCGTTTGCTGCTGTTCTTGGGAACAGATCAATTGCCGATTGGGTGTCCTTTGATGGTAATGTCCATTCTTTCTCATACCAAAACTGTGGCACTGCATAGATGTCTCGCGCCTCGTTTGTTAAAACGAGATCATCGCCATCAAAGCAGACGGCTTCTCCATAGAAACTGTGTGGTAAGTGCCACGGTGTGCCTTGAATCATTTTCGCTAAATCACCTGACGTGTCGTGATATACCCAGAGTGCGTCGTAGGTGCAAACGGCAAGCCGTGTGCCATCTGCTGACACGCCAGCACCGGTCACGAATTTCGCCCCGGCGAATTCACCGACCTTTTCCAATACCTGTTTTGTATCTGCTTGCAGTGTTGGAAAACGGTAAAGCACTGCGCGCTCTCTTTCTTTAGAGACAATATAAGGCATACCGTTGACAATAAACAATCCTTCTGCATCCACGTTTTCAGCTGGGTAGCGATACGGATAGCTCGCGATGACTTCCGCCTCTGTTTCGGTAAATGGATCCGGTTCTGCAACGACAACTACCTTCAGATCCATCCGCAGTCTACTGTTATTACCGATTTCGCCGATCCAGAGTCGATTTTTACCGTCAATACCGAGTGCTTCCCAATCGAAGTTTCGGGAACCTTTTACTGCTATTTCTTGGATGCGTTCGCCGTTGCGTTTTGTGGCGTAGAGTGTAGCGGGGTTGCCAGAGTCGTTGAGTGTCCAGTAGACACCTTCAAACTGCTGGCTTGCGACGATACCGGAACTCTCTCGGATATCCGGGTGTATGTATTTTCCTGTGGGTTGCCACGGCGGTGTGTCGATAGCGTCTGACGGCACTGCCGCAGCAATGTAGAGTCCGATGCTGATTGCGAAAATGAGTAGACGTGATAGTTGTTTCATCAAAGAATTCTCCATACTGTAATTTTACCGTTTTTTTTTAGATATGTCAATGCGTATTATGTAGAATTTAATGAAAAAACGCGTAAGTCCTGTTAGTGTAAATCTTCAGGCAGGAAAGCTGCTTGACAAACGAAGGTTATCGGTTTACAATGGTGGTCAACGTTTATTAAGAAAGCGGACCCCCTATGTCAAATCCAATCACTGAAGCGCAAGCGTTAGAAACCGAAGGCAGGCTCGCCGAAGCCATACAAGTTTACGATGACATCCTCAATACAACGGACGAAACATCAACCCACGCGCTTGCCAATTTTCGACTCGGTTCCATCTATCGCGGCTGGCGAGAACTCTTCACAGCGCAACGGTTTTACGCACAGGCGCATCAACTCGATCCAAGCAATACTGACATCCGAGATACAGTCGCCGAACTCAATCTCTATTTTTCGGAGAATCGGGAATCGGTTGCTGATGAAATGTCACGCAAAAACAGCGATCAGATTGTATCGCTGTTTCGCATCGCTACAGGGATAAAACTCCTGACGATGGATAAGCCGGTGCAAGCCTATCCCTTATTGAAAAGTCGTACCAAGATTTTTCCGAATGCTGCTATGGCGAAGCACCTACTCACCGATATCCAGATTACGGAAGACGAGAGAAACTCAGCGATTAATTTCCTATTAGAAAGGGATTGGCTGGCAAACACCGGCGTATTGCTTTACACAATAACAGAGAAAGGGTTGTATAACTTCTATGTTGAACTGGCACAGTTGCACGTCGCCAACACTGATTGGACGGAAGCGGTGATGTGTTATGCGCAAGCCTCTTGGCTGTGCCCTGAGGAACAGGTTCCGCGCTACCATCTCGTTATCTGTTGTGCCGAAGTGGAGACTTGGGACAAGGCCGTTGAGATTGCAGCGAATCTTCCTGCCGAAGTACCTGACAGCGTAGATGCTGTTGCCTATCATACCGCTGTGGCACAAAGTTATCATCATATTTATGAAACCACTGGAGATGCGCATGCTAAACAACGCGTGATTGAAGCCTGTGAGACAGTATTGCGTTTGGACAAGAAAGCGAAGGCGATTTCAAAGCTGCTTACCTTGTATCACCCGAAAAAAACGTGGTGGCGTAGGTGATTGGAATAGAGAAACGCCGTTGACAAAAAGGGGAGCATCTGATAAAGTATCACCATATTTCGTGTCTTTTTCGTTAGGTTTCCGAAGTACGTCTTATGATTTTCTGGAGGACAAAGATGGCAGCACGTTTAGCAATAGATGGTGGAACGCCTGTTATCACCGAACCCATCCCCAGCGGGATGCACGGACCGAGTATGATAGATCAACGTGAGATTGATGCCGTAACCGAGGTCTTGCGCAGTGGCAAACTCTTTCGTTTCGTTGAGGATTCAAATGTAGGCAATTTTGAGAACGAAGCAGCGGCGCACCTCGGTGTTAAACACGCCTTGATGGTGAACTCAGGCACCTCGGCAATTATCTGTGCGCTCACTGGGCTCGGTATCGGACCGGGTGATGAGGTCATTTTACCGGGGTATACCTTTATTGCGACCGCTGCCGCTATTGTTGGTGCCGGTGCGATTCCGGTGATCGCAGAAATCGACGACTCACTCGGTTTAGATCCCGCCGATGTCGAGCGAAAAATTACACCGCATACCAAAGCCATTCTACCGGTACACATGCAAGGCGTACCGTGCCGACTTGAGTCAATTGTTGAACTCGCGCGAAAACACAATCTCAAGGTTGTAGAAGATTGTTGTCAGTGTGTCGGTGGTCAGTACAAAGGTAAGTACGCCGGTACGTGGGGCGATGCGGGGGCATGGAGTCTCAATTACTACAAGGTCATCTCTTGTGGCGAAGGTGGACTTGTTTTTACCGACGACTACGATACCTATGAACGCGCGGCGTTTGCGGCGGAACCCGGCCTGCCGATGTGGATGAGCGATTCTGAATGGCAGAACAAACCGTTCTCACGGCAGTGCTACCGTACGAGCGAAATTTTGGGGACAATTGCACGGGTGCAGCTCTCGAAATTACAGCGTATTTTGGCCCACACGCGCCAACTCAAAAAAGCGTTCACCGCGGAACTCGCCGACGATCCGAAGGGATATATCCGACAACATGTAGATGACCCAATTGGTGAGTGCGGAATCAGTGCAGCGATTATCGTACGTGATGTGGATCTCGCCAAGAAATACGCCGATGCACTCAGAAGCGAAGGACTCAACGCCGGGACTGCCTATAATGAAGGCTTCCCCGACCGACATATCTATACCTATTGGGATTCTATACTGTTTAAGCATTCACCTGATGCATCAGGGTATCCTTGGGAAGACCCTCGCTACAAAGGCGATGTTGAATATTCGCCGGATATGTGTCCGCAGACGTTATCTATCTTAGGGCGCGCCCTCCGATTCGGTTTCAATGTGAATATGCAGGAAGAGCACGCACGGCTAATGGCAGCCGCAATCAACAAGGTGGACAACGCTCTCGGATAATGGAGATTCTATTCTGGCGAAATGGGGATGACATAAGTGCGGCGACCGACTTCAGTGAATCCCAATTTCTTTGCGACGCTAAGTGATGCGATGTTGTCTTCGCCGCAGCTCCAGGCTGGCACTTTGCCTTTCGCCTGAATTCCTTCGGCGACGAGCGATGCAGCGGCAGTCGCGAATCCTTTTTCACGCCATCTCTCTACCGTAGAGACCCCGATGTCGGCGTGTAGGTCTGTTTCCGCATAGGTGTGTGCGATGGCGACAATGTTGTCGTCTATAACGGCACCAGCAGCGATGCCTTCTGTAACCATCGCCGCGTGTGTTTTGTAACCGTTGCCTTGAACTTCTGTCGGTGCTTGTGCGAGACGTTCGACATCTTCTATGGTCAGAAGTCGAACCGTCTCGTTCGTATAGCGGTGAACAGGTGCTAAGAGGGCGTGGCAGACATCACCGTAATAACGGACGGATATACCGGTGTCTGCTTCAATAAGTGCCCCCAGCGGTTCGGCGCATGCCGTGTCAACATTAATACAACTCCAACCGTCGGTGGCTTTTAGCAGTTGCCACAATGCGTCGGCATCGGTGCCGAAACCGCACGGCTCGTCTGGGCAATATGCATCGAAGACGAGCGAGGCGGCGACATCCGGCAGTGTGCCAGTGACATAAGCGTCGCACATTCCCTGCTTTAGACGCGCAGCAGAGATAACGGTCATCGGTGTGTCAGTGATGACATCAGCCAACGTAATGCATTCTTGGGGTGTAAGTTTATCCATAACCGTTTTCATAGAAGATTGATACCCATAGAGGAAAAGGATGTTTTTTGATGAAGATTACGATCTTAGGTTCAGGCACCTCAACAGGCGTTCCTGAGTATAAATGTGACTGTGAGACCTGCGAAGACGCACGAGACGTTAACTCTAAAAACTATCGGACCCGTTCATCAATCCATATTGAGAAAGACGACAAACACCTTCAATTCGATCTGGGTCCCAATTTCATGGATCAGATTGTCCGGAACCGGATTGATCGGATAGATGCCGTCATCTTCACACACCCGCATGCCGATCACATTAGTGGTACAAACGACATTGTCATGCCGTGCCGGAAACAGCAGATGGATATGCCGATCTATGGTCCCGAGCAGACAATAAACACCTTGCAGCGCAACTTCTACTATATGTTTACAAAGGAGACGTTCCAAGGTGGTGGTGTCGGTCATTTGCTGCCGAACGTGGTTGAGGAAAAAGAGCGGTTGAAACTGCACGGCTTCGATATTCTGTCGATTCCGGTGGAACACGGGAATGTTGACACTTTCGGCTATCGGATTGATAACTTCGGGTATCTACCGGACGTGAAACGCCTGCCGAAGGCATCGCAGGACCTGCTAAACGGGATAGAGGTGCTCGTAATTGATGCGCTGAGTTTTAATCCGAGACATCCGACACATCTTTCGGTGGGTGAAGCGTTGGAGATTAGCGATGCGCTGAAACCGCGAGAGACCTATTTTACACACATTATGCACCGATTAGACCACCGCTATTTCCCGGATCAGTGTAAAGAGATGGACATTGAACTCCCTGACAACGCCTACCTTGCTTATGATGGTCAGATTATTGAGTTTTAGGAGTTGTCAGAGGATTAGTTGTCAGTACGGGAACGAGTACGTTTCCTTTCAGTTGTCAGTTGTCAGTTACAAGAGTCGTTGGAATTGCCGAAACCCTCTTTAACTGCGTACTGAGTACTGTTAACTGATAACTCTTAAAACTGAAAGGTTTTTCGCAGAAAAACCGAACTGAATACTGACAACCATTTCCTCTATCGTCCCCAACCGCCTTGCTGTGGTGGTTTGCGTTTTTGCAGAATAACCCGATCGCCTTCGGTTACGCCGCTTTTGATAACCACTTTCGTCTCGTTTTGCATACCGGTTTCAACAGGCGTTCTTGCACCTGT
The DNA here is from genome assembly GCA_000406005.1 of Candidatus Poribacteria bacterium WGA-3G. GTDB lineage: Bacteria > Poribacteria > WGA-4E > WGA-4E > WGA-3G > WGA-3G. Next base: position 84,625 of record ASZN01000001.1, on the reverse strand, counting down.
AAGACTTCCATCATCTAACATGATGTGTTTCCCGCTTGAGATACTTACCTGTGCGCGGACACCATCGGCTTCCTTTTTGCCTTTCACAAGGAGCGATACCGTCGCGGGTCCCGGTGTAATCCCGCGCTGACTGCTATCTAAATTCAAGGTGACACTGCCGCTTCCAACACTTTCAACCGTGCCGTTGAAAGTTTTCTCGCTGATTGTTTGCATCGCAATCGGTTGATTCGCTTTGAAAGGAGAGGTATTACCGACTTGTGCGTTGACGGTCACGCTCTTTTTGCTGACAACAGCGTCGATGGGTGCCATGAGCACATTCTGCTCCTCGTAGGTGATGATGTCAACATCCGTACTCATTCCGGGTCTGAGTTCCTGCGGCGATCCGAGTACTTCTATCATGACCTCAAAGGAGATGATATTATCCTGTTGCTGCCCACTCGGCGAGATTTCATAGACTCTGCCTTCATATATTTTGCTCTGATAGGCATCAACTTTGATTTCCGCTTTCTGTCCGTTTTTCAACCGTTCCATATCGACTTCGTTGATGAAGGTCTTAACGACCATTTTGGAGGGGTCAACGATGGTCATGAGCGGCGGACTTTGCGAGAATGCGGAACGTCCGGAAGTCACAATTTCACCGACTTCAAGTTCGAGAAGTGTGACAAGCCCCGACATGGGGGCTTTAATTGTCGTCCACTCGAGTCGTTCCGCTTGGTTCTTTAGCGTACTCTCGCGTCGGAGTCGGTTTGCATCAGCACTCACTCTGGATTGTTCGGTCAAGGATTTTTCGTTCTCAAGTGTGAGATTCAATTCGTCTAAACGGGTTTTAGAATTTTCGACGCGGAGTCGTGCTTCTTCTTCTGCATTTGACCGCATCCTTTTCAGGTCTTCGAGGTTATCCTTCTGGTTTTCCAATGTTAGCTCGCGTGAGGCGATGGAACTTTCACGGACCTCAATGGTCCTTTCCTGCGAAAGGATTGTTTGTTTCTGTGATTCTACCCGTTTTTGGGCGTTTTCATATTGGACTTGAGCGTTTATATGCTGAGCCTGTGCGTCTTCCAACGCTTTTTTGGAAACCAATTCCTTTTTATAAAGTTCGGTGTTGCGATCGAGTTCCGATTTCGCGTTGTCCAACGAAATCTTGGCTGAACTCAGCGATGTCTCCTGTTCAGACAGTGTAATATTTGCTTGATCAAGCGCGATTCGAGCCTGTTCCAAAGCGATGTTATCTTGGTCGAGTGAGTTTTTCGCGGTCAGAATGTCTGTTTCTGCTTGATTGATTTGTGTTATGGTTGCGGCTTGTGTCGTCTCAAAATTCGCCTGAGCGATTTTAAAGTCGGATTCTGACTGAGTCAACTGGCTTTGGAGGCGCTCCTTTTTGAGTAAGATGTTCAGATCCGCCTGTTTGAGCTGTGCTTTCGCGGCTCGGACATCCGCTTCCGCCTGCTTTTTTTCTTCCTGATAGAGTTCAGGATCGAGTTCTATGAGTACTTGGCCTTCTTCGACGAAATCACCATTTTTAACGTGAAGATTAACGATTTCACCTTCAACGTTGGATTTGACTTCCACGTCAATAAGCGGTTCCAAGTTCCCTGTGGCACTAATCCGCATTTGGAAATCGCCGCGTTCGATAACCTCAACTTTCTTCGCCAGAGACGGGTCTGGCCCGTTTTTGCCGCGTCCGAGCACAACCCAACCGATTGCACCGATAAGGACTATAATAACGGCAGCAGTAATAATTAGATTTTTCAAGGCTAATCCTCCTATGTATTGGTTATCAGTTGTCGGTCATCGGTTGTCAGTAAAAAGGGTTTCAGTAAGCGAATTCTCTTTAACTGACAACTGACAACTGATAACTCTATTTGCAAATGTACTAATCGGACCGGAGTGCCTCAACGGGTGTGAGTTTCGATGCCTTATTCGCCGGATACAATCCGAAGAAGACACCGATTGCTACGGAAACGAGTAATGCAATAACCATGGTACCAAACGAAATGACCGAGGGCCAGTTGCTCCCTTCCCAGACGAACCTGGAGATGAGCGCGGCGGTTCCCTGCCCCATAAAGATACCTAAGATTGCACCGAGAATCCCACCCCCAAGTGTCAGCACGGATGCTTCAATCAAAAATTGGGTTAAAATATCGTTTCGTGTTGCCCCGAGTGCTTTCCGTAATCCGATCTCACGCGTCCGGTCCGTAACAGAGACAAGCATGATGTTCATCACCCCGATGCCAGCAACCATGAGCGCGATGGCGGCGATGCCACCCATCAACGCTTTCATGACTAAGCCGACCTTATTCGCGGTTGCTAATTCCTCTGTCGCTGTCCAATAGTTATATTCTTCACCTGTGTTGTTGTGCTGTCTCCCTAATACGGTTTTGGTGTCCGCTATCGCTAACGGAATGGTATCAACATCAACGGCTTCAACGCGGATGCGTTCGACATCTTGACGGCCTTTAAAACGCTGTTGGAGTGTTGTTATCGGAATGATGAACCGATCGTCCCATCCGGAGGTATCCATTGCGTCGCCTTTCTCTTCCATGACACCGATGACTTTGAGGCGTACCTCATAGAGTCCACTCCTTCCGTACCGGTAGGACTGACGCGAGGCTTTAATCTCTTTTCCAACAGGGTCTTCATCAATGAAAACCTCTTCGGCAATTTTTGAGCCGATGACAGCGACGCTACTCGCGGCTTCTACCTCTTCAGCGGAAAAGAATCTGCCGCTTGAGGGGTACCAGTTATGAGACCGATCGTATCCAGCGGTTGACGCGACGATACGGGATTCCTTTGATCGGCCTTTATAGTTTACGTTCCATCCGCTCATATCGTCTTCAGCGACAACATCGACGACACCGCGTGCATGCTTCAGGATTTCAAAGGCATCTTCGGTTTCCAAGTCTTCGGCGCGGTTTCTTTGCCAGCGCCCTTTACCGCGTACAGCCTCGCCGGCCGCGCGGCTCAGCGTTCCAGACTGTTTGTCCCAATCGTCTTTATAGACTTCAATAATTTTCGTGCCGCCGGTTCGTTCAATTTCACGGAGAACCATGGCACTTGATCCGTCTCCGACGGATACCATACTCACAACCGAGCCGACACCGACAATAATCCCTAAGATCGTCAACGCGGAGCGGAGCGGGTTACTTCGCAAGCTGGAAATGCCTAAAATGATACATTCGAATAGATTCATTTACTGTGCCTCCTAATCGGTACGTAGTGCCTCGATCGGTGAGAGTGCTGACGCTTTTATCGCAGGATACAGTCCGAAAGAGATACCGATGATGGCTGAAAATGACACCGAAATGAGTATCCATTGTGTTGAAATAACTGAGGGCCATTCAGGGACAATTTGGACGATTTTGACAGCGAGGAGTGCCATCCCTTCGCCAGCGAGCATCCCGACCCCGATGCCGATTACGCCGCCAACGGCGCACATCGCAACGGCTTCTATTAAGAACTGTATCAAAATGTCCATACGTTTTGCACCGACGGCTTTTCGGAGTCCGATCTCGCGTGTCCGTTCTGTTACAGCGACCAACATCATGTTCATAATGCCGATACCGCCGACGAGGAGCGAGAACCCTGCGATACTCCCGAGTGCGATTTTTATCACGTTACCGATCTTCTCCAATTGCGCCATGCCTTCGCGCATATCCCTGAGCATAAAGAAATCGTCCTGATTTTTATGCCGTTTCCGAATAACGGCTTTCACTTCTTCAATCGCTTGTGGTACTTCTTCAACCGTGTTGGCGTGAACGGAAAGCATTACTATTTGATCGTTACCCGTGAACCGTTTCTGTGTTGTTGTGAGTGGCATGAAGACCATATCATCTAAGTCCCATCCGAACCGTAAACTTCGCCCGCGGGGAGCCATCGTTCCGACGACCATAAACCGCTCGGTCATACGCGTCTGATCCTTTCTACCCCACCGGTCAAACCGGTCGCCGCCTCTACCAATTTTAATTTCTTTCCCTATCGGTGAAGCGTTGCCGAATAAGGTCGTAGCGACCACTGTACCTAACACACAGACTTTTGTTTCGTTTTCAATATCTTCTTCGGAAATGAACCGTCCCTGTTCAATGTCCCAATCCATGGCTTCTGCGAAGGAGTGGTTTACACCGTTATAGCCTGTCCGTGCTTCGGATCCATCGCCGGCTTGGACGAGTACGCCTCGCCATTCCGGGATTCGCGGCACAACAACTTCCACAGATGGACATTCCGCCTCAATTGCCAATACGTCTTCAAATTCAAAGTATTCGTTGCTACGGTTCGATACCCACCGATTGCCTACACGCTTGTGACCGGTTCGATACATCGTGAACTGGTTCACGCCGCCTAATTTCTGGGCATCTTGTAAGACAATCGCCTTTGCACCGTCCCCGATTGCGATCATTGCGAGGACCGCTGCGACCCCGATGATAATCCCGAGCATCGTCAGCAGCGATCGCATTTTATTACTACGGATCGCAGCAATTCCGACAGATAACCCTTCAAATATACGCATTTCACGCCTCCGAATAAAAGTAGATTTATATGCTTAACTTTTAGACAAAGAGAGCGTAAATAAGTTCGCGTTTTTTTGCAACAATTTTCTTATTAGAAACGAATTCTGTACCTCAATTCTGGGGAAGCTAACTGTCTTTTTAGACGTGATTATGTTAAAAGGGTTTAGTGTTTTCGTATTGTACTGGGATGTGTCATTCCGTCCGGAGTGCCTCAATTGGCGAGAGTGCCGACGCTTTTACTGCCGGATATAATCCGAATAGGATACCGATTATCGCCGAGAACGACACTGAAATGAGTACCCATTGTGTCGAGATGACAGCTGGCCATTCGGGGACAATTTTGGCGATTTTGACAGCGAGAACTGCCATCCCCTCGCCAGCGAACATACCTAACCCGATACCGATCGCGCCCCCGACACTACATATAATAATGGCTTCCATGAGGAACTGCGCCATAATATCTAACGGTTTCGCCCCGAGTGCTTTTCGGAGTCCGATTTCTCGTGTCCGCTCACTCACAGCGACGAGCATCATATTCATAATCCCGATGCCGCCGATGAGGAGCGAAAATCCTGCGATGCTCCCCAGGGCGATTTTGATCATTTTGCTGATTTTCTCTAATTGTGCCATACCTGAACGCATCTCAAAGATTCCGACGAAGTCGTCATTACCTTTATGGCGTTTTCGGATAACGGTTTTTACCTCCTCAATCGCCTTCGCTACCTGCTCAACGGTATGTGCGTAGATGACGATATCCTGAATGTGATCGTTGCCGGTGAACCGTTCTTGAACTGTAGAGATCGGTATAAAAACGAGGTTATCATAACTCCAACCGAACCGGAGGCTTCGCCCACGCGGTGTCAGCGTACCGACGACGGTGAAACGTTCCGTAGAGCGTTTATTGTCTCTGCGTCCCCATCGGTCGTAACGATCCCCGCCTTTCCCTATTTTGATTTCCTGTCCTATGGGTGATTTGTTACCGAACAGTTCAGCGACGACCTCTTGTCCGAGCACACAGATTTTTGTTGCGTTTTCGACATCTTCGTCTGTAATGAAACGTCCTTCTTGAACATCCCAATCCATTGCGACTGGGTAGTTGGCATCTACGCCGTTGTAGCCTGCGCGGGTTTCGGAACCGTCAGATGCCTGGATTAACGACCCTCTCCATTCCGGGATTCGAGGCGTGACGGCGCGTACGGATGGACATTCGGCTTCAATCGCGAGGACATCTTCGTATTCCAAATATTCGTTGCTACGGATGCGGATCCATCGACCGCCTTCTCGTTTATATGTCGTGCGGTACATCGTAAACTGGTTTGCACCGCCTAATTTCTGTGCGTCTTGTAGTACAATTACCTTCGCACCATCACCGATAGCGATCATTGCGAGGACAGCGGCGACCCCGATGATAATCCCGAGCATTGTCAGCAGCGATCGCATTTTGTTTGCCCTGATTGCTGAGAGCCCGATTGATAGCCCTTCGATTAAACGCATGTCGCCTCCTAAAATTTTTGGAACTTTGTGTGTATTAAAATCCATGATATTTGACGTAATTATAGGCAATAGGTTTATTTTTTGGTTTCAGTATAAAAAGAAAAAGGCGCGCTTTCCGAGCGCGCCTACGAAATAGATATGGCTTGAACGATCTTTAACTTAGTCTGCACGTAGTGCTTCCTTAGGCGGAAGCATAGACGCTTTTATCGCAGGATACAGCCCAAACGAGATACCGATCGCGGCCGAAAATGATACTGCAATCAATATCCATTCCGTGGAAATAACGGCTGGCCATTCGGGAACAATTTTAGCGATTTTGACGGCGAGGAGTGCCATGCCTTCACCAGCGAGTACGCCTAATCCAACACCGATTGCACCCCCGACACCACACATTGCGACTGCCTCTATGAGGAATTGCGCCATAATATCTAACGGTTTTGCCCCGAGTGCTTTCCGTAACCCGATCTCACGGGTCCGTTCATTGACAGCGACGAGCATCATATTCATAATTCCGATACCGCCAACAAGGAGTGAGAATCCGGCAATACTTCCCAAGGCGATTTTAATCATTTGACTAATCCGCTCTAATTGTGCCATGCCTGAGCGCATCGCCCGGATTTTGATGAAGTCGTCTTCGCCGTTGTGGCGTTTTCGGATAACTGTTCTTGCCTCCTGAATTGCTTTCGGGATGTCGTCAGTGGTATTCGCGAAAACCATAATATCCGAAACCCTATCGCCGCCTGTGAGACGTTCTTGTACAGTTGATATGGGGATAAAGGCGAGGTTATCGTAGCTCATGCCGAACCGTAGGCTTCTGCCTCTCAGTTGGAGTGTGCCGACGACCGTGAAGCGTTCGGTCAAACGCTCTCGTCGTCTTCTGCCCCACTGGTCTCGGTATCGGACATCGCGTGCGATTTTAATTTCTTGTCCTAACGGCGATTGATAGCCGAAGAGTTCAAAGGCGATTTCGTCACCGAGTACACAAATTTTTGTTGCGTTTTCGACATCTTCGTCTGTAATGAAGCGTCCCTCTTTGAGTTCCCACTTCATCGCGGTTTGATAGTTGGCATCTACACCGTTATAGCCGGCATAGGTCTCATGTCCGTTTGGCCCCTGAATCAAAACGCCTCTCCAATCTGGAATTCTCGGTACGACTGAACTCACGGATGGGCATTCTGCTTCGATTGCCTGAGCGTCTCCGTATTTCATGTATTCATTGCTACGGACGCGGACCCATCTATTATTTTCTCGCTTGTAGGATGTGTGGTAAAGTGTAATACGTGTCGCACCACCTAATTTTTCTACGTCGTTCATCACGATTTCTTTCGCACCGTCACCGATAGCAATCATTGCGAGGACCGCCGCGATACCGATGACAATCCCTAACATTGTCAATAACGAGCGCATTTTGTTTGCGCGAATCGCAGCGAGTCCAATAGATATTCCTTCTATTAAACGCATGTTTTCTCCTGAACGTTTTGTTAATAGGACTTACGCACATCATATACAGGGTTTTTGCTGGGGTGTTTCTTCAGGGTTTGAAACCCCGCCTGACGCATGTATTATGTAGAATCTCATGAAAAAATGCGTAAGTCCTGTTTAATTTATTTTTAATATATTTTGTGAAGTTATAATTAACGAACGTTATTTTGTTAAACACATATTCAACACACCTAATCTATAGGTGTTTCTGCTCTTTAGCCGTAGACGTTTGACGCAATTAACGCTATTAGGTTTACAAAAGTTTCGTTTACCGGGTTACAAGTGCCAGTTCTGGCTGATGTAAAGTTGAGTGGTGGCGAGGAGAAGCGATAGTGGTGGGCAGAATTACCGTTCAGCGAAACCGAAGCAGAGGCAGGTCTTGAGTCGTTTGGCAAGCCGACGAAATCGGTGGATATACACACCGTCAATCGGCTCTGCGATGTCAAGCATCGCCTCCGGTGTGGCTCTGTCTTCGATGACATCCATGACGACGTAGCCTTCTAATACACCCTCAGTCGCCAAAATTAAGTCTGGGGTATCTTTGGCAGCCTCGATAAATAAAGCCTCCAATTTCTCGGCGTTGGAGGCTTTATCCCATTTGATCGGTTTCAACGAAATTGCGGAGACTTTGGTTAATTGGTACATTTTTTAAATTTACCTTGCGGTTCGGTCAGGTAGGTTAGAAAAACCTATTTCGGGTAAGCCGTATCAAGGGCAAGAACCACGTAAGCGGTTACGAGTCTCGGATCTGCTTCCATCCATCGGCTTTGCTCATTCACCCAGAATCCATCGGGTTTCTGTAACTCGATCATTTTTTCTCCGAACTCTCGGTACCAATCGTGTGTGATGCCTTTTGCGTCAACAAAGGTTGATTGGCCGTAAAGCCGCAATGCTTTTGCCATGGTGTGGTAGTGATAGTACAATCCCTGTGAGCCCATACCGTAGTTCTCTTCCAATGTGAAATGCTCTTTTATCCATTCAAAAGCGGCTTTGACGCGTTCATCCTTCTGGTCAACATTTGCGTAGATGAAGCTCAGCAAACCGGCATAAGTCATGCTGGCATAGGAGCGTGGGCTTCCTGCGGCATCTGTTCCGGCTTTGCTTTCACCGTCAGGTGCGTAGATAAAACCGCCGTCGTTGCCTGCCCATGACTGATCGTTACTCTCGCTCCGATTCTGGGTGTGTTCGAGAAATTTGATCGCCTTGTCCCAGACTTCTTGATCGTCAGAACCGCTCTCTTTCAAAGCTTGAATAGCAATGTTCAGATTGGACAAATCTTTCACGTCTTGGCGGCTGCCGTAGCCGATCCCACCAAAATAAACGCTCTCCTCATCTGTGACCTGTAGTCCCTTCAAGAAGCCTTGCGCTTTTTTAATAACTTCGTCATATTTCGGATTACCGGTTGAGGAGAGTGCCATTACAGAGATAGAGGTATTGTAATTCGGCAGTGCGGGTTGCATTTCGAGATCATAGATTGCACCGTCGGGTTGCTGCATTTCGACCAACCGTTGGAGTCCCTTCTGAATGAAAGGATGCTCTGTCTCTGAATATTTTTTCTCTGGATGTCGCAAGAAGGCGGTGAGTGCAAGAGCGGTTATCCCTGGATGATTGGCGAAGAGTCCATCCTCGGCTTGTTGCCCCTTTAGCCACTCCAATCCGCGATCAATGCTGGCGATGACCTGTTCATTTAATTCGTGATATTCCGATGCGCCTGTTTCATGATCTGCGGTTATACCGCTCTGCGTAACGGCGAACAAGAGAAGCAGCACCAGTATGAATCCGTGTTGCGTTTTCATTTTCATTTTTCTTACTCCGTTTCGACAAGTTGTTTGTATGATACATAGCAAGTACGATGCCAGTTTAGAACGCCTATTATTACGCCGATTTCGGAATTCTAAAGGATAATTGCGCCAAAAAATGAACGCTATTGTCCATAATCTGAACAATTTGGCATTTTCGTGTTGATACGGTTTTTGATGAAGATCGCTCCTACGAGATTCGCACGGTTTTGCCTGTTTCTGAAGACTGCATCGCTGCGTCATAGACCTGCATGACTTTTCGGATTTCTTCGGGTTTGACGACCAGTTCTTCGCCTTTGTTCAGTGCGTCTGCGATGTTCTGATAATAGGATTTCCATGTCGTCTGGACGCTTTCAACGATGAGTTCACGATTCTCTCCGCCTGCCTCGGTCCAGACTTTTGCATAGTTTTCGGGGACTTGCTGCGCGGCATCGATGTTCCCGTCGCGCATCGGTCCTTCTTGTGGGTCGAGTCCGGATTTGATTAACCCACCTAAATCCCCGACGATGTACCAGCGCGGTTTCTCGGCTTTCGAGAGGTTACCAATCTCAATCTGGTACCTGACATCGTTTTCAAACTTGATGATAAGGTTGCCGTAGTTGCCGATATCTGTATCCCATCGTGTGTTGTAATGAATGTCGCAGAAAACGTATTCAACGGGTGCCGTTACGAGTTGTAGTGCCTGATCGACGAAGTGTGCGGGCCAGTCGTAAAGGATACCCCCGCTCTGGCTTTTAATCCCGCGCCATCCGCCGGGTGCACCGTAGCGCATAATCGCGACTTGGAAGAGGTATGGTGTACCGAGCAGGCCGTCGTCAATGATTTTCTTAACGGTGTTATAATCCCAATCCCACCTACGGTTGTGAAAGACACTGAGCAGAACATCGTTCCGTTTGCTGGCGGCGATCATCGCGTCTGCTTCAGTGGTATTCATCGCCATGATTTTATCTGTGACGACGTGTTTACCTGCGTCCATCGCTTTGATGGCAAGTTCGGCGTGTGTGTCGTGTGGTGTGGCTAATACGACGAGGTCAACAGCGTCATCTGTGATAACTTCGTCTATTGTTTCGTAACTTTTCGCGTTTGGATATGCTTGGTGTGCAGCCTCTCGGCGTTCAGGGTCCCGTGTTGCAATGGCGTAAAGGTTTAACCCGTCTGCCAAGCTGACGAGATAGGTGTGAAAGGCGCGTCCTGCATATCCGTAGCCGATAACGGCGGTATTTACCATGATTAGTTTTCAGTTTTCAGTTTTCAGTTACGCCCTTGTGACAGGAGTTTTATCTGTTACCGCCACAAGGTATCTCTGACTGCAAACCGATGACTGATGACTCCTTTATTATTTAATTTTATCTTATCTTCGGTCTAATGTTGATCGTTCAGGGTCCAATCGTAGTCCAAGTAGTGAAATTTAACGTTCTCCGCTAATAGTAAATCTGCGGCTTCTGCGGGTAAGTAGTCGGCGAGAAAATCCGCGACACCGTCGTACCCTTCGTAGAAATCGGTTTCATACCACTTAAAAATTTTCGAGAGGTAGACGCGGCGTTTTGCTCGGTCCAACCTGATATTCTCTGGCTCCTGAATGAAGTTGAATGTGGCAGTCTCAAGACGTTCCTCAATATCTTCGGCAGAAAACGCACTGTTTTCGATGGGTGGGCAGCTGCTTGAGGCGCACACGAGGATGAAATGAATACGCGGATCCACAAATTCCGTGCGGATAATGTCGTGCTCGATTTGGTTGAGTGTATAAGTCTTACCTGCCACTTGAAACTTCAGGCGATAGAAGAACCCACCAAACCATTTGATTTTCCGGACGCTCGTTGTCGGATAATTGTCAACCGCGCCTTTAATGACAAGCGCGTTGTAGGCGTTCACCCAGAACGCTAACTGTGCATTGTAGGAAAGTTCCGTGGGTTTTGCAACAGCCAACAGGTCCAAATACTTCTCCAGTTTTTCGGGATTCGCCTTCAGTTTCGTGTAATTAACCTGTCCTTCCGCGTCAACATGTTCCTGCAGAACCTGATCAAATAGATCGTGGGAGAAAGACGCTGCATGGATAGGTTGATGTGTGCGTGGGTCGGCTTCGACGCGGAAATGGTAGAGGAAAAGTACACTCAGGAGAGATAAAAATAGGAGGAGTATGACAAGCAGGGTACGGTTTTTCATAAAACATTTCCTCACGCATACTTTTCCAATACATCTCGGTCAATATTGCTGAAGCAGATGGCGTGCTTATGCCTTCACCGTTGTGTAGGACTTAACAAAACCTCAAGAATGTGATAGAATCTACAAAAACCTATAAAACTCTACACTGTTCTTTGATTTCTGCCATACTTCCTGCTTCCGTTCTCGTGCCTCTCAAACGAGGTCTTATTTTGACTCCACAGGCGTTTAGCGTCTCCTTGCAACTCGTGGCGACGGTTAAGTGTCTGTAGAAATTTCGACGACACTGGCGGTTCGCGTTTTCGTCCACCTTCGCGAATTGGCAAACGGTTCAAGGAGTGGATAACGTAAGTTGTAGGTTTTAACGTCGGTAATTTTCATAGTTTCAGCGTTTGTCGGTGCGATTTTAAACCACACGCCTCATCGTATAAGGACTCACAATTTGTTTTTATTCTATCACAATCCATACATTTTTTGCAGAAAAAAACGGCATTATAAAGCAGGACGATTTAGTTTTCGGTTTTTTGTCTAATTTTTGAATTAAATTCTTAAACTTCATGCAACCGCACCATAAGGGTCAATTTTAAAAAGATAACGCCTCGGACCCAGGTCCGAGGCAGGACTGAAGAAGGTTTTGAAGTCTTTGAGGTTTCCGCGTAAAATCCGGTTCGGTTGGAAACCGTGAAGAAACACCCCAGCAAAAACCCTACCGGACCTGGGACCGAGGCAGGCTTGAAGAAGGTTTCTGAAGTCTTCAAGATTTCCGTGTAGAATCCGGTTCGGTTGGAAACCGAACCTACCGTGCCTGGGGCTGAGGCAGGACTGAATAGGTTTTTGAAATTTTCAATGTTTCGGTGTGGAGTCCGGTTCGGTTGGAAACCGAACCTACCGGACCTGGGTCCTGCGACGGTTATTTTTTCTTAAATTGACACTTATGGTACACCGCAAAACTGCACCTACTGGGTGTAGATACGCCGATTAAATTGACGTACTAAGGAACTGCTCTTGGGTCGTAAACTTCGACACTCGTAGATTGGCTGCCCCCGAAAATATAGATTTGCCCGTCTATCACCTCAGTTTTATGTCCCCATTTACCCATCGGCATGTCTGACTCTTGGACCCAATGGTCGGTTGTGGGATCGTAGATTTCAATCGTTGAAAGTTTTTTAAATTCTTTATCTTTCGTAAAGTAACCACCGATGACATAGATTTTTCCATCAATTACGCTTGCTGTGTGCAACGCTTTCGGAGCTGTCATCTCTGTTCTTTCACGCCATTGATTCGTTTTTGGATTGAACACTTCAACATTGGAAAGATAAGAATCTAACTCGCCCTCAATCTCGGGCAAACCCAATCCGCCGATAGCATAGATTTCTCCGTTTACAACATCAATTGCCGCAGAACAACGTGCATGGTTCATACTTTGGACTTTTGCCCATCTGTCCGTTGCTGGATCATATATCTCTACCGTTTCTAACTGTGGTTTTTCATTCGGCGTTAACCACCCACCAACGGCATAGATTTTTCTATCCACAACGCAGGTCATCGTTTTCTTTGGTGCTGGCATATCCGTTTTCTGGGTCCATGTGTCGGTAACCGGGTCATACATTTCTACGGTTGCGAGTTCTTCACTCTCGAATGTGAAACCGCGAGGCACCTGAATTGTCTTTGTTTTTGAGCCACCAATGGCGTAGATTTTTCCATCCACAACTGAGACGGCTACGCTGGACCGGGCTGTTGGCATATCCGATTTTCGTTCCCATGTATCGGTTTTCGGGTCGTACATTTCTACTGTTGAAAGCGAGATATCCCCAAATTCGTCCATTTCGGGCTGTTTACTGCCCCCTATTACGAATATCTTTCCATCCACAACACAAGTGGAGAAGGAAGACCGGGCTGTTGGCATATCCGATTTCTGCGTCCACTGCAACGTAGCGGGTCCGAGAGAATTCCCGCGTGTATCGGATACCCGCGGCATATCAGAAGCCAGCAGTTCAGCGCTGCTATTTTGATCGGTGGCAGTCGCTCGTCCGACTTGGTTCCGCACATCCGGTTTTGAATCAACATCGAGAAGGATAAAGGCATCAACAATTTCAACCGTGGGTTCGGCTACTGCTTCAAAACTATACGGTTTCTGAAATCGGACGAGGTATTGGTTGCTTGCGCCTAATAGCAAAGTGAGCAAAAAAGTCGCGGTCCCAAGTGCAGCCCACGGGAGCATCGGTTTCGCAATCGGAGGTGATGTCGGTTTCAGGTCAGCGACCTCTCGCATGATGTTCTCTGTTAGGTTGACAGGGAACTGCACACCGCCGAGCACTTCCTGAACCAGGAGTTCTTGATCCTCTCGGAGACGCTTTCGCGCCCGCCAGAGTCGGTTCGTAATCGTGTTTACCGAGACCCCTAAGAATTTGCTTATCTCCTTTGCCGTCATTTCACCGAGATAGTGGAGCGTCATTACCGTGTGCTCGCTTTCTGGTAGTTTCGACAGAAGTTTTTGGACGATTTCGTAGCGATGTTCCATACCGTCTGTTTCGCGCTGTTCCGAGGTATAATGGTTGTAAGCGGATTCCTCTATTGCTTCCATAGGCGTGACCTCCAGCGATTGCATCGCGGGTTTGTGTCTTTGGAGCCAATTGATACAGAGTCGGTTTGCGATGACATAGAGCCAGCCAGCAAATTGTTTAGGGTTTTTGAGCGTTGAGAGTTTTTTGTATGCTTGAAGGAAGGTATCTTGTGTAATCTCTTCAGCATAGTGAAAATCGTTAACTTTCCGCCACGCAAGGGCGTGAACACCCTTTTGGTGCCTTTGAACTAAAGTGTTGAAGGCATCATCGTCGCCTGACAGAATTCTGCGAATCAGTTGAGCATCATTTTCCACCGTCACAATCCTCCATAATACACGAACAGATTTAGTTGTACCCACATTCCCATCATAAATTATCTCACAAATATAGTTTATAGTAAAGTTTAGAATTAATTAGACACTCCAAAGAGGCGAGGATACTAGTGTTCTGTCAACAGTAAAATGATAGGTAAATCCGGTTCGTAGTCGTGCGATTTATCGCACGTCAAGAACGGGCAATGAATTGCCCTACTACGAACCATCCATCTGTTTAGATGTGACAGACTACTAGAAGAAATCCGCAGAAATACCCAAGCAAATACCCCTATCAAAAACTCCCTCGCCAGCGGTGGTGAGGTGTTTTGTGTTTTCCAAAGTTCCCTCTTATTTTCGGGTTTTACTATAATCGGATTTTTTCAGTTTTCCCCAACTTGTGGGCAGTTTGCCGTTCGCTTCGACGGCACGAAATCCGGTATCGTAGACGAGAACATCTGTAGAAAATCGTCCATCTGCATCAAGACTGCCGAAGACATAAATCTTTCCATTGACCGTCGCTGCACCAAAAGTGTCAAGCGGGTTTGGCAATGCTGAAATCTCGCGCCACGTCTCCGTCCGTGGATGATACACATTCACAGTTTCTAATTGCTGCAAGCCGCCTTCGCGTGTGTAACCCCCAATCAGATAGATGTCATTCCCAACAACAGTACTCGCGAACCAATTTTTGATTTCTAACAGATCCTTCTTTTTTCGCCATTGACGGTTTATCGGGTTATATTCCTCAATGCTCGCCAGAAACGGACCTGCCCACCCCCCTTGCGGGAGTGGCCATCCTTCTCCGCCAATGACATAAATACGCGTGCTGACAACCGCCACACCGCCAGGATCGCGCCGGGTCGGCATTTTGGGACCCTTCGCCCACGTATCCGTGGCAGGATCATAAATATCAACGCGGTCCATCCGTTGTTCCTGCCCCTCACCCAAGCCTGTTGTCCCGCCAATCAGATAGACTTTTCCAGCAACCACACCCAGACCGAAGTAGAAGCGAGAAATCGGCATCTCCTTTTTCTTTGTCCATGTATCTGTGCGTGGATCGTATGCCTCTACGCGATCCGCCATTTTCCAATTCTCAAGGAGATTGTCTTTTGAATTATATCCGCCAAAGACATAGATCGTGCCGCTGACGACAGCCGCTTTTGCGTTCGTGCGTGGCGTTGGCATATCTGCGCCTCTTTGCCATGTGTTGGTTTGCGTGTCATAGACCTCAACAGTTGAAAGTCCAAAGGGGCCCGCGTTGTTGTTGAAGAAACTGCCACCGATGATATAAACCTTATCCTCTACGACTGCGGTAGAGAATTCCCATCTCTTCGTGGGGAGCTGCGTTATCACTTCCCAATCCTCACCCGCAAAGGATTCTATTTGCATCAGCGAGGCAATGAGAACAGCAACACCAATAACGATAACTTTTTTTATAGATTTCATTGCTTAAGTCTTCCCCATGTTATCGCGAGTTTTCCTTCTGCTTTGACAGCAAGGGCGTTCCCAATCTTTGCGCCATTTTTACCTATTAGATGATTTGCATTGCCCGATGCATCTGAAAATTCCTGAGTACCACCGGGTTCATCAAAATGCCATAAGGCAGCTGTCTTTGCGTCTTTTTTGAACTTGTCGTCTGGCATAAAGCCTTTTTTGTTGACATCGTAACGAGCCTCCGTTGAGATGCGGACCTCATCAATATATCCAGTGAAGGAACTCAAAAACGCTTTGGCTGGCGGACGACCAGGTAGCACGATTATTTTTCCATACCCTCCAAGCACGAAGTCTTTTGGACGCAAACCACGAGGATCACGATCGTGTCCGAGAGGTATCCCGTGTTGATTTGTTGCTACGAAATCATTGACGATCATTGTTATCTGATTCCCATTTAACTGATAAGCGATGTGGTGCCATTGGTTCGGCACAAGCGAGATCGGGAAAGATATTGTCCGACCCAATCCG
The DNA here is from genome assembly GCA_000406005.1 of Candidatus Poribacteria bacterium WGA-3G. Classification (GTDB taxonomy): domain Bacteria; phylum Poribacteria; class WGA-4E; order WGA-4E; family WGA-3G; genus WGA-3G. The sequence goes on along the minus strand of ASZN01000001.1, from coordinate 68,348 downwards.
CCCTCAATATAGGAACTCATTAGCAAGATTAGGTCCCCCTTCGGAGGCTCAATATTTAGTGCATTAGCCCAATTATCTCCATCCTTCAGGATGACCATATCCACCTGTTGATGGAGTATCACCAATACCGTTTCCTTGTTGTCGGGCGGTGTGGTTGGATATATCCATGCTTCAAAGGTGAATTCCTCCGTGCCATCCGGTAAGAGATAACCAAAGGTTTCAAAATCCAAAACGGCGTAGTCATCAACCCCGTCAAGGACTAAATAGTTTCCACCCGCGGGTGATGGGGGTGGCAACGCTTTGGCACTCAGCGGAATTAACGCAAGTAAAAAGAGATATACAAAAATTCGCCAGTCTATCATTTTTTTCCTTTCTCATTCTTATTTTTTCACCATTCCCCATGTCGTGGTTAGCAAATGTGGTTCTGGTGATACCGATAACGCATACATAGGATCGAACCAATCGCCACCAAAACTCCATATCTTATCTGTCAAGGGGGTTTGAATGCCGCTATGCACATCAATTTTGAAAATCTGGTGTGGTCCCTTAATCGCCTGTGTATAAAGGATTTTTTCTCCATCCGGCGATAACTCAGGGGACCACGCAAGCGGACCGGCTTCATCAACAATTTGTTGGAAACCCGTGCCATCGCGATTGGCAATAAAAATTGTATGTTCGTCCATCCATTCGTTGTGCTGCTGTCTATCTTGAACGGCGGGGAACGGATTGTTGTTTCCAGAAAAGGCGAGTCTATCACCTGTCGCTGACCAAGAGGGGAGGTGTGGCCATTGTATCGCTTTCTTCGGTAGGAATTGTTTTCGCTCGCGTGTGCGGAGGTTGACAAATGTAAGGTGTTCATCTATGATACAAGCGATTTCCGTACCATCCGGTGACCACGCCGGATCCGTGCCACCTATGACGAATTCTTTTTCTTTTTCTTCTCCTAAGGTCGCAATGTAGATAGTGGACACGGAACCATTCCAATCTATAGCATCATAAGCGATCTGTTTGCCGTCGGGTGACCATGTCGGACTGCTTTTGTTTATTTTTCTGTTTCCTTTGAAGACGCGTCGGACATTCGATCCATCAGCGTTCATCAGATACAGATCTTCCATATCATCGTTGCGATCGGAGACGAAAAGGATCTGATCGCCGCTGGGTGACCAGACGGCTTGTTGATCGTTAGCGGGATGCTGTGTTAGGTTGACCTTTTCGGAGCCATCGGTATTCATAATGAACACTTCGTAATTGCCCTGCGGTGCGGAGGTAAACAAAATTTTCGGTGTCGTTGGTGCTTTTGCGAAAAGCGGGGAAATGCTTACATTCAGCATCAATAGGTTAACTATGACAGAAACCCATAAGCTCACTGTTTTCACGATTACGTACCTCATGAATATTTTAGCGGAATCTTCTGCGTCCAAATTCCATCTGCAACAATCGGATTTACGTTCATGACTCATAAAGTAGAGACACTCAAAATATTTAACGTCCAGTGTCTTTCACGGTTTACCTTCATTTAATATTTAATACGCAAAGTTTGGAGAGAATAATTGTTATATCAGGCAGCATCTGAAAATGTCTCTCTGTCCGAGCATCGGGCGATTGCAATTGGTATTAAATTTTTTGTGTATCGTACTTTCTATAATTAAAGACACAATTTTCGGGAAAAAATTGTGCATAGTTTAAAAAAAAAATAAAAAAATTGAATTTTATAGTAAAGTTTAGAATTAATTTGGCACTCTCAAACAGTCTGAATACCTATAACAGGCATTCAGACTGGCACAAACTGGAAGTTTGTGCTACATAAGCGTCGGGATTCGGAGATCCTTCCTACAATGCAATCAACTAAAGAAAGTTTTGGGTTCCAAGGAAGAAAAGGCGAGGCGTTTGCTTGGGTGTTTTCGGTAGGAAATCTCACCAGCAAAATTCTTTTCGGAGACATGTTACTGCTCCGCTTCAAGTGAGATGTGGAATATACCGCTGCGTTGGGTGGCGATATATAATTTTTGGTTATTGACAGCAAGATCGCGAATTTTATCTGGAACACTGGGTGCGATTTGTTTCCATCGGTCATCAGTATCCAAGCGGTAGATACCACCTGTATTGTTAGCGCCATAAACTGTAGTGCTGTCCACAGCGAGGCTGTCTATCCTTGTCTGTTTTCCCGTTTTATCGGTGAGTACGCGCCAGTGTGCCCCGGTTTGCGAACTTAGAACACCTTTGTCAGTTGCGACGTAAACCGTGGTTCCTGCAAAGGTTATTTTTTTCAGATGGGTATAGCGAAGCGGTAGGATTGGCGTAATGTTTTTCCAACTCTTTCCACTGTCAAGCGACTGAAAGAGTGTGCCGTCTCGCTGACCGACGTAGACGGTTTCGCCTGAAGTTGCTAACTTTAAGCCGTTATTATGTGCATCTTTAGGTAGTTCAGTTGTATCGCTTAAACCGGTCTCTGTCCATTCCGGGTCTCCGCGGTTCCACTTGAAAAGCTGCCGCTTATATTCGGCGTAGAAGGTTTTTCCACTGACAGCAAACCCACCGATTTCTTGTTCTACCTCGGTAAAAGCCAATGTCATTGACAAGTTATCGTTTTTTTCATGATTGTGAGGCAAACTTGCTGGTTTAGTGTCGTCGTTCCATAACTCAATGAACTGTAAATCTCGTTTAAAAGTAGGTGCATCTTGCACGAGGGCTGCCACATTGTCGCTTGCAGATAGCTGGGCAACGCAGAGGTTATCCTTTTCACTCACAATTCCGTAAAGGACATCACCAGCAGTTGCTAACTGTGAGACAAGAGAAAAGTTAGAGAGCGTTGCTCCTGTACTTATTGCTTGAAATTCACGCTCGCTGTCATTAATGGTAACGGTTTCCCACGTCTCACCACCGTTAACGGATTGGCGGAGGTCCCTGCCGGTATATGCGTAGAGGCAATTTTTGAGTGCCACCAGATCCTGTATTGTGGTCTCTATTATTCCGTTTATAAATGGATGCCACGATTTACCGCCATCGGTTGTGCGATGGGTTCCGGATGGACTATTTTTGTAAAAAGTGTTTTTATCTACGGCTACAACGCCTTGTGGTAACAGGAGTTCAAAAAACGTCTCATCGGTATGCGCCAGAATCATCATACCGAGTGCTGTGCGCATAAAGTCGGATTTATTTTCTTGTGTTATCTCGGTCCACGACGCGCCGAGGTCGTTTGAGTAGAAAATTCTGCTTAATCCTATCTTGCCACTAAAACTTATTTGTTCCATAGACTTCTGCATTGACTCGATTGATCCCCATGGCAAGGGATCAGAACCCATTTCAACGTAAATGTTGTTATCGAAGCCTGTTATGGTGTAGACTGTCCCGGACGGTCCTATTGACAGTTTTTGCCAAGTTCCTGAATTGAAGCGGTAGAGTCCTTCGTGGGTGCCAGCAAATAGCGTATTTCCGACTGCTGCCATCGTATAAATGTTTTTATCTCCCAATCCATCCGCTAAGAGATGCCATTGTGTGCCGACATCTGTAGATCGGAAGATCCCTTTATTTTGCAGGGCGAGATACAGGACAGTGCGTGAAAGTGAGTTGTGAGGATCTGTTTCGTTTGTGATAACGAAGCCGACAGAGTGTCCTATTGGTCGGGAACAGAATGTATGCCACGTCTCGCCATTATCGAGTGAAGTCAATATTTTGTCATCGGCAACGATATAGAGGGTATCGCCATGTTCTGTCATCGGCATCCGGAACCCGCTTGTTGATATATCTGTGTTGATGAGTGACCATGCGGTTGCATCTGGTTCGCGTCTATAGATACCTGATTGTGCAGCGGCGTAGAGCGTTTTGTCAGAGGTGACAAAAATATCGCGGACAACACCCCCATAGGGACCATTTGTTCGGTTCCATTGTGAAGTAGAGAACTTAGTGAGATCGTCCTGTATATTGGATGTTGAAGCGATTTCAGTACTTTGCAGACCGGCATTGCTGCTTTTGCCCGGGGTAACGGCACGTCCAACCTGATGCCGTACAGCCGGTTTTGCATCGATATCAACGACAATGAATGCGTCAACGATTTCAATCGTGGGTTCGGATTGCGCCTCAAAGCTATACGGCTGCTGAAACCGAACGAGGTATTGATTGCTCGCACCCAACAGTAGCATAATCAAAACCGTCGCTGCACCAAAAGCCGCCCACGGTAGCAGCGGTTTTCCAATCGGAGGTGATACCGGTTTTATATTCGCAATCTGCCTTGTGATGTTCTCCATTAGACTAGCGGGTAATTGAACACCGCCAAGGACTTCGCTAATCAAGAGTTCCTCTCTCTCTTGTAAACGTTTTCTTGCCCGATGGAGCCGACTATGCACTGTCTTCACAGACACCCCTAAGAACTTACCAATCTCCTTTGCTGGCATTTCGCCGAGATAGTAGAGTGTCATTACCGTCCGTTCGCTCTCTGGGAGTCTGGCGAGGAGTTTTTTGACGATTTCACTCCGATGTTCGGAGGCTTCTGTCTCGCGATGCTCCGATACATAGTGGGTGTAGGAGGATCTTTCTGCTTCTGCCGCGGATGTGCTGTCCAGCGATTGCATTGCAGGTTTTTTCTTTCGCATCCAATTCAGGCAGAGTCGATTTGCAATGACATAGAGCCATCCAGCAAACTGATTCGGGTTCTTAAGTGTAGAAAGCTTTTTGTACGCTTGCAGGAAAGTGTCTTGTGTAATTTCTTCGGCGTGGTGAAAATCACCGATCTTCCGCCATGCGAGTGCATGCACACGCTTTTGGTATTTTTGAATCAAAGTGCTGAATGCCTCATCGTTGCCAGACAAGGTGCTGCGAATCAGTTGAAGATCATCTCTTTCCATCAGGATTCTCCATGATTAATGGGTTGAACGGTATTATACCATTTTGTCTGTTTTTCCTCAAATATCCATACGGAAGAATTTCAGAAACGCCACGGTTGTTAGCACGATTGCGAAGAAACAGAGCAGCAGTAGATCGAGGGCAGCGTGTTGGAGCGTCTCTTCTAAGGCCGGCTCCGCGAGCGGCGGTGGCGGCATGGGAGGTGGAATATCCTCTTTATGGATATGGGACCCTGGATCTTCTGACATCTTGCTGAATATTTCCGAGTCAAGTGTCTCATAGTAGCGAGTTCCTGTCTGGAAGTAGGTATTTTTTTTCGTTTGACCGGTTTGCGTAGTGTCCGTTGCAAGAAAAATGAAGGAGGCTGTCGGGGTGATTCGGGAGAAATTGACGCCGATTGTATCTTGGCGTTTTCTCTCTTGCTGATAACGTCTATCGAGTCGCGCCGCGAGGTCCCGGTATTTTAACCGGGCTTCCTCTTCAAGAGGTGCCATCTCCTCATTCACTTTATCTATATGCGCTGAGTCGAATACCGCGATGGCCCCAGTTTTCGATCCCGGTGTGACGTTAGATTCCCGCATCATTTCGGAGAACACTTCACTCATCATTTTGCCTCTTTTCGCTGCGAGGGCGTCACGCAATTCCGATCGTCTCGCTGTTTTTTCCCTGTAGACGCTTTCCGCTGTTGAAGTCGGGGCGACAATTTGCGCAGCGAGGAACCCGACACGCGGTAAAATTAGGACAGCGAAAACCCAGACAGTAAAGGCGACGATAAGTGCTGTCTTAGAACTGTCGAAATAGATTGAGATCACCGCCCCCAGCGCAAAAAAGACCGCAATATAGAGCAGTGAGACAAAGATAAGGCAGAGGATACGGAGAAAGATGTCCGGTTCACCGAGTGGGAAGCCTTGCCAGACGAGCACGAGTAAACCGATGATTAACGAGATTAAGAACGGAAGGATAAATACAAGGTATCCACCGATGAGCTTGCTCCACAAAAAGATATCGCGTGGCAGTGCATTGGCGAGCGTTATCCGAAGTGTTCCCGCTTCTCTTTCGCCTGCAACGGCATCAAACGTAAACAATAATGCCAGTAGACTAAAGACGGTGCTGACGACAAACACAAAGTCGAGATGTCCCAAAAGAAAGGCGATTGGTGCGGTGGACAGTGACGCTTCACCGCGCGTGATTCCATTGCGTGTCATACCGAGATAACGCGGAAGGGCAGATTCTAAACCTGTTGCAAACACACTTAAAGGTGTCGGTTTAAGAATCAGCTTGGAAACTTCAAAATTCGGATCCGTCGCCGTTTTGGCAGTAAAGCTAAATCTGTGTTTCGTACCTGTCCCTTCCTTACCATTTGCGTCTTCAAGCGTGTCTTCGTCTTTCAGCACTTCTTGTTCTTGATAGTCGATTTGGCGTTGGAGATAATGATGGTAATTGATATGCAAGTTGAGCGGGATGAGCAGGACACACATCAGCAGCAGCGCGGCGAACCGCGCACTCAGGATGTGATGCATAATCTCTTTCTGAATTAAGGTCATTAACATTAGCGCACCCTCATTCTATAGTAAAGTGTCGTAAAATTTGAAACAAATGATCGTGTAACGTTGGCAAAGTGATATAAGGTAGAACTTCGGTTCTTTGCGCAATTATACACCGCTAACACTGAAAGGTTTCTAATCGGTTTTGAATGTCACTGTTTTTCCTAAGGTTGTTTGTTCGTTAGGGTTTTCTGTTGACTCCATTTTTTCTGAAATAGGTGGTGGCGGTTCGCCGAGGGATTCCGCAAAACGTTTGAGGTCCCATCTTGCATAGAGAAAAATTCCGACACAAAACATGATCGTCAAAACGGCTGTGCTACGGAGGAGTTTCCAATAATTCATATCGTTCATAGTTTGCTCTCTTTTGGTTGATAGTGATAGAGGTTGCAGATCCTCCAAATTTATAGATATCAAAGATTAAACCGATTTAAATGTGAAACGTGATGCCGTTCAGTTATTAAAGACACAATTTTTCGTGGAATGCTTGCATAATTTGACATTTTTTTCGCTTTAGTTTAGGATATGTGTAATCTTGATAGTGGTTTCGCCGAATTCTAATGAAACCGAAACGTGAAAATGGTATTCCATCGAAAGTTACTAACGTGAGGTCCCGCCTCACAGTGAACGTATCGGAGGTGAACATGTCACAGAACGATGTTGCGTTAATGGCGCACCTCATGCGCCGCGCAGGGTTTGGAACAACCCGCACCGAACTGGAAGCCTACGTCGAAAAAGGCTATGAGAACGTTGTTGACGATCTCGTCCATCCTGAACGCGGTACCCCGATTGATGAAGATATTTTAGAACGCTACTTCGGCAGTGAAGGCGGTTATGTCGGGATTTGGATCTATCGGATGCTGAACAGTAGATGCCCACTTCAAGAGAAGATGGCACTCTTCTGGCATCATGTCTTTGCAACCGGACTCGGCAAGAACCAGCATATCCTCGCATCCACGAACCAGATTGATATGCTTCGACGGGTCGGTATGGGGAAAATGCAAGACATTCTGCTCGAACTCTCCAGAGACCCGGCGATGATCTTCTGGCTCGACAACAACGAAAATCGCAAAGGTGAACCCAACGAGAATTACGGTAGAGAACTCCTTGAACTCTTTTCATTAGGTGTCGGCAACTACACGGAAGATGACATCAAGAACTGCGCCCTCGCCTTTACGGGTTGGACGTTCGGGCAACCGATTCCGTTGTATCCGCATGGTTACTATGCGCCACCGTTCCTGTTTGTTGAAGAGGAGCATGATAACAGTGAAAAAACCTTTTTGGGACATACCGGAAACCTCAACGGCGATGACATCATCGACATTATTGTTGAGCAACCCGCTTGCGCCGGATTCATCTCCAGACACCTCTACAATTTCTTTGTCGCTGATGAACCGCAAGTGCCATCGTGGAATGTAACGCCGCCACAGGATCCGGATGCCATTGAAACACTTGCAGACGCGTTCATGGCGTCCGATGGACATATATCTCATGTGCTCAGTGTCCTTTTCAATGCCGATTTCTTCAAGGAAGCCCGATTCAAGAAGGTGAAAAGCCCAACGGAACTCGTCACGGGAATTCTGAAGCTGGTCGGGACAGGCCAGGGTCCGCAACCTGGGATGGCGCAATATGGGAGTGCTACGCAATTGATGGGACAGAAACTGCTGGATCCACCGACTGTAGAGGGATGGCACACCGGTAAAGAGTGGATTGATGGCGGATTGCTTACTGCTCGTGTCAACTTTGCTGTCCGCGAAGTCAGCGATGCATCGAAACCCGGTATTCAGGACATCATTGCACGTCTGAAAGATAATGGGAACCCGCTTTCACCGGAAGCGTTTGTGGAGAGTTGTCTCGAATTTGCCGGTCCGCTGGTGGTCGGAGACACGACGCGTCAGTATTTAACAGAATTTGCGGAAGCGAATGGTGAGATCGATTTCAGAGATGATACTGCTGCAGCGGAGAACCAAGGATTGCTCATCAGTATGCTCCAGTTAATTGTGGCTTCAAGAGAGTATCAACTCGGTTAGTTTTTTGTAGTTTTGGGCTGAATAGAGGAGACATTGACATGCGTACGACAAAGAAAGCCCCAGTCCTCGTCGTTGTGCAGCTGTCAGGCGGCAACGACTTTATGAATACGCTTATACCATACACGAGTGGGATTTATCACGATTCTCGACCGGTTGTGGGTATCAAAGCCGAAGATGTGATACCGTTGGACGTGGACGATACACTCGGCTGGAACCCGCACGCCGGTCCACTCAAAGAGATGTTTGATGCCGGTGATGTCGCCGTTGTGCAGGGAATCGGCTACCCGGATTCAAACCGCTCGCATTTCCGCGCGATGGATATCTGGCACACCTGTGAACCGCTGAAGATCGGCGATGAAGGTTGGGTCGGTAGACTCGTCCGAGAACTCGACCCACAGAGTCAGAACGTCTTAACGGGTGTCAGTTTCGGACAGGGGCTCCCACGCGCTTGTGCGCTTGCGGGTATCCCGGTTACCTCTGTCGGTGATTTGGACAACTACGGGTTGATGACCAGCATCGGTGATGAAGCGCGACGGACGCAAGCACTTGACATATTCAAGAAGATGTATAGTAGCACGCTCGGCAGTGGGGTTGTGATGGACTACCTCAGTCAAACCGGGTTAGATGTCATCAAAGGCGCGGACGAGCTCAAGAAAGCACCGGCGATGTATACGTCTGAAGTGGAATATCCACAGAGTTCCATCGCTAAAAGCCTGCGAGATGTTGCCCGTGTTCACCTTGCCGACCTCGGTACGCGCGTTTTCTACACGCAGCACGGTGGATACGACAACCACGCCAACGAGGTCCCAGCGCACCCGCGCCTCCTGAAAGATCTGACGGAAGCGATTCAAGCGTTCTTCACCGATTTACGCTCCCAAAACGCCTCCGAAGAGGTCGTGATGTACGTCTTCACGGAATTCGGCAGGCGGATCCGAGACAACGCCAGTGGCACAGATCACGGCACTGGTGGCGGTGCGTTCATCATCGGGGATCACGTGAAAGGCGGGCTCTATTCGGAGTATCCGTCCCTTGATCCGTCCCGATGGGTACACGGCGAAGACCTTGAACATACCATTGACTTTCGCGGTATCTACGGAACGCTTTTGGAACAGTGGATGGGTGTAGATCCGACACACATCGTCGGTGGGAATTTTGAACAGATTCATCCGTTTTCAGGAAACGTAGGGGTTGGGTAACCCAACCCCTACGAACTATAATAGGACTTACGCAATTTTGACTGCAGCCCGTTCTGTTAGATGAGAATTTTCGGAAAGCACAGCGTTTTAGTGGCACAAACTGGGAAGTTTGTGCTACAAAAGAGCAGCATGCGTAAGTCCTGTATAAATGACGTAGGACAATGGAAGGAGACATATCATGGGCAGACCTTACGGCTTGCTGCGTGCCGGGTTTCCATACCTCAAGTGCCTGAGCATGCGGCGCACGACAAACTTTCCGGTTGACATCGCAATCGGAAAAGAGGGACGCTTGTATATCTTATGCCGGAGCGACAACACGGCGATGATTCGGAAATATACCGTTGAGGATGAAGACCTCGGCACGATGGGACGTTATGGACAAGGTGAGGGGCAGTTTACATGGCCCGTGACAATCATCGCTGATAGTGAAGAGAATATCTACGTCTCCGATGAATATCTGCATCGGATTGTCGCCTTTAGTAGTGAGGGTGAGCACATCGGCACATGGGGTGAACACGGCACCGACCCCGGACAACTCAACGGACCTGCCGGTATCGCTTTCGATCCGGAGGAGAATCTCTATGTCGTTGACAGTCTGAGTCATCGGGTACAGAAGTTTACAAAAGATGGTAAATTCCGCCACGGATGGGGGAGTTATGGCGACGGCGACGGCGAATTCAACATGCCGTGGGGTGTCGCTGTAGATGAACTCGGTGATGTCTACGTTGTCGATTGGCGAAACGATAGGGTGCAAAAATTCAGTGCCGAGGGAGAGTTTCTCTTTGCATTCGGTAAATCCGGCAGCGGTAACGGCGAATTCAACCGTCCTGCCGGGATTGATGTTGATCTCCACGGTGATATCTATGTCGCCGACCGCGGTAATGACCGCATCCAACTTTTCAACACCGAGGGTCGGTATGTGCAGAAGTTCCTCGGTGATGCCACCTTGTCAAAGGTATCACAGGCTTACATGATGACGAACGCCAGTCCGAACCGGATGCGGGACATGGCGGATCTGGAGCCACAGAAATACCTACGTCAACCGAAATCCGTCGCAGTCAGCGATGATGGACTGATGTTTGTACCGGACTTTGGGGCGTATCGGGTACAGGTTTACCAGAATATGGCGGTGCCGTTGACAGAGCAGGAATTTAGTCCACCGCGCCGGTCGGTTACACTGCATCAGGAATAAGACCTCGCCATCGAAGGTAGAAATAAAGAAAAGCCAAGCGTGTCTTCTATACGCTTGGCTTTTTTTCTGCGAAGTGATGAAACTGGTTGTTTAAGTCAACTAAAAATTTGAAGTTTGCGTTAAATGGTGATGATAGTAAAGTTTAGAATTAGTTAATTGGGCACTCTCAAACAGTCTGAACACCTATAACAGGCATTCAGACTGGAAACCCAAACTGGAAATTTGTGCTACGAATGTGTCTATTTATTTTTAGGATTCACTATAATACACCAAATGGAGGTCAAATTGATTACATGAAGTTACAGTTAATCGCTGGTCTACTTGTGCTCTTGGTATCCTTGCCTATATATGCACAGATTGGTGATGTTGAAGGGACGGTCTATCAGCGAAGTACAGGAAAACCGCTTGCGGGGGCTAATGTTCGCATTACTGAAACAGAGCAAACGCAAAAAACTGATGAGAATGGAAATTTTCGATTCACCGAAATTCCGATAGGAATTTATACGCTATCCGTTTCACATCCAAACTACAAAACACCAGAAGAAATCACAATTGAGATAAGCGCAGATGGGACTATTCAAGGCAAAATCTACCTTGGCCCCGCGTTCCAATTGGAAAAATCTACTGCGACAGGAGATATTGAAGGCACTGTCTATGATCGTGATACCGGTGCGCTATTAGCGGGCGCGGAGGTCTATATTATTGAAATTGAGGAGCGTCAGGAAACGAAAAGAGATGGAAAGTTTCAGTTCACCGACATCGCTCCCGGAACTTATACTATCTCAATAAAGCACTCCGCTTTCGACACACCAACGGAAACCACTGTTGAAATCAGCGCGGGCGATACAACCCAAGTGAAAATATACTTGGGCCCCGTTTTCAAACTGGAAACAATTGTTGTGGAAGGAAAACGAATACCGCCAACTATCAGTCGAAAGGAGATGCGCGGATCGGAAATTAGACGTATCACAGGCACTGGTGGTGATGCACTCAAAGCATTGACAACACTTCCGGGCATCGGTATTCCGAACGATATCCTTGGGATTCTCTATATTCGTGGCAGCGAACCGGGGTCTACACTCCACTATTTTGACCGGACACCGTTGGGATATCCGTTTCATTTTGGCGGACTTTTTTCAACAATTTATTCGGGTGCGATTGATGATATTCACATTTATGCGGGTGGTTACGGTGCGGAATTCGGATTGGATTCGCAATCTGTTATTGATATTCACTCACCAGATTGGATAGAGAAAAAGAGGGCTGGTGTCATTGATATTAACCTGCTATATCCTCAAGTTTACATTCAAACCAAGGTTGGTAAGAAAGGTTACGCCTCCGCCGCTGCCCGACGCGACCTCTCAGATTTCATCTTTAACCGCTTTTTTAACTTTACACTTCCTCAGTTTTCTGATTATCAACTGAAGTTTGTTTATCGATTCACCGACAAACATCAGCTGACACTCAACGCTTTAGGCGCGACGGATCATTTTGATTTCTCTAATTTCATATTTGATGATACAGCGGAAGATCGTAATTTTTCTGCCTATTACAAAAACGGTTTTGATAGTGCAGGCATTCATTTCCGGTCAGAATTTACAGAAAAATTCATATCCCATCTGTCCCTAACCCGTTCTTTCAACTTTCTCAATGTGGAGTTTGGCTCTCCTTTTGATATTGATGAAGGTCCAACGCGAGAAGGCGTATTCTCTGACATAAAGACCCAGGTGCCAGCCTATCAGCTCCGGACAGATATTGCCTACAAATTAACAGACACCTTCCAGTTTGAACCAGGCTTTCTCTTCTCCTACAGTCCGGCAGACAGTTTTTCGTATTCCACGCGTGCGTTCGTGGATGAAGATTCTGATGATGGCGAACTGGTGGGGAGTAGATCGTTTAATGAATTCAGTTACCCGTTTCGCCGTGCTGAGGGGTATCTTCAAGGACGCTATGATCCATTTTCGTTTCTATCCCTCGCGCTTGGCGTGCGGTTCGACTATCTGAATATGACAGACGAACTCTCAACGCAGCCGAGAGCGAGCATGAGCCTCAAACTACCGATCGGTTCTAACATCCGCCTCGCCTACGGTCAGTACGAGCAAAGTCCGTTAGCGTATCAGGTGCTAAAGGATGGCGGAAACCGGTCATTAAAATCCAGTGTAGCCAGGCATTATATTATGGAATTGGAACACAAATTTGCACCGCAAACAGAATTCAAGTTTGCCACCTATTACAAAGACCTCCAAAAATTGGTATCACGAAATATTGATCTGGACGCGCTTATCGATTCCCTTGAAGATGCAACTGTAGATGTCCCTTCTATTAACTATCTCGACCAAGGTGATGGTTTCGTTAGTGGCGTAGAGATTTTCTTGCGGCATCGCATCAAAGATAAATTCTTTGGCTGGATTTCATACACATATACGCACGCAGAACGGCGCAACCGTCCCAACGATGTCTACGAACCTTATCTCTTTAATCAAAGCCAGATTGTAAGTGTTGTCGGAAACTATAACCTTACCCACAATTCCGAAATCGGGATGAAATGGCAGTATTTAAGTGGAACGTCTGCAGCGCCAATAGGCGCGATTTTCCAAATTCAAGACCCTGTTACGCTTGGCATGAACAAGGTTATCCCTGATAACCTGGACGCTATTCTTGAGGCTGAATTACCTCCCTACCACCGATTAGATTTAAGGTGGAGTCGCAAGAGTCGGTATTTTGGCTTGCCTGTCACCGAATTTATTGAGATATGGAATGCCTATTTCTTTTTGCACCAAAACAGTATGAGATTAGGCGTTTCCAGTCGGGTTTTAGATGTTATTGAAAATATCGCGCCTGAAGATTTGCCCGAAGATTTCGATCCAGCAACCTTAGAATCAATAAAAGTCCCGCAAATTCCTTTTTTATTTTCCGTTGGCGTTATCTATGAATTTTAGCACTCCCCGTCAAACCCTGAATCCCATCAATCATAGTTCAGACAATGAACACGACACATTACCGAATTAAAATCTGAATTTTCGTATAGTTTGTGCTACAATAGTGTTGGAAGTAATCATAGGCTTTACTATAATGCACGGAGTGGAGGTCAAAACGATTGAATGAAGCTAAAATTCATCACAATTCTGGTTGTATTTGTCATTATGTCACTATCTGCCTTTGCCCAGACAGGCGATATTCAGGGAACCGTCTATCAGCAAAGTACTGGAAAACCCCTCGCGGGTGCTGACGTTCACGTTGTCAAGACTGACCAGCACCAGAAAACCGATGAAAATGGTGGTTTTCGCTTTACGAAACTTCCTGAAGGTAGTTATGTTTTTATTATAACACACCCCTCGGAAGCGACATCAACAGAAGTCGCCATAGACATCAGCAGTGGCGATATGACCGAAGTTAAGATACACCTCGGTGCAGCCTTTAAACTCGAAACAATCGTAGTAGAAGGGCAACGCCTCCCCGCGACGGTGAGCCGCACGGAAATCCGTGGCAGCGAACTGCTACGGATTCCCGGCACCACCACCGATGCGCTCAGAGGATTGACAACACTTCCAAGCATCGGCATTCCAAACGACTACTTCGGCATCCTCTATATTCGCGGCAGTGGTCCGGGAGACACGCTTTACTATTTTGACAGAACGCCGCTCGGTTACCCTTTCCACTATGGTGGACTTGCTTCGACGGTTAGTGCCCACATTCTCGACAACGTCCGTGTCTATGCAGGCGGTTACGGTGCCGAATTCGGATTAGATTCACAAACCGTGCTTGACATCCACTCCCGCGACCGGATAGACGCACAGAAACTGAGCGGTCAATTTAACCTTAATGTCCTCTACTCCGAAGGAATACTTGAAGGCAGCATTAGCGATAAAGGGTACTTTCATGCTGCTGGAAGGCGAAGCTACCTTGATCTTATTGCTGGCCTGTTTGTAGACGACTGGGTGTCACCTTACTTCTCCGATTACCAATTCAAACTTGCCTACGAACTCGGTGAAAAACATCACCTTACGCTCAATGCCTTCGGCGCGAATGACCACTTTAATATTGTGTCTGTTACAGACGGATCAACTGATTTTTCTGCCTACTTTAGAAACGGTTTTGAGGCACAAGGCGTTCATTTCCGGTCCAAGTTCACTGAAAACTTGATATCCCATTTCTCTTTTACCCGTGCCTTCACTTTTCTCAATATGGACTTCAGGGGCGTTCTCAGCCAATCTTTTTTGGGGGAAGACGAAACCCGTCCGAAATTAGAACCAGAACTTATATCCGAAAAATCCGCCTACGACAACATAAGGGCTAATGTGCCTGTCTATACACTCCGCGAAGATATATCCTACAAACTGACACCGAAGTTTCAACTTGAATCGGGGTTTCTCTTCACATTCAGCCCGGCAAATAGTTTTGAAGATCGGGGCATACGCTATGAAGGGTTCATCGAGTCGGATGTGGATTCCATATTGAATGAAAATGTGGAATTAGTAACTCATAACAATCGGACTTACCAAGTTGTTCGTCCTCAAGTGACTTATGATGAATTCTGGTACGATTTTCAACGTTCAGAAGGGTATCTACAGGGACGCTATGATCCGCTTTCGTTTCTTTCACTCGCGCTCGGGGTGCGACTCGACTATTTCAATCTTACCAAGGGACTCTCTGTTCAATCGCGTGGCAGCTTGAGCGTAAAATTGCCGAATAGCGCTATACTCCGCTTTGCTTACGGAACTTATGAACAGAGTCCGTTGGCGTATCAGGTGCTTGCGGAGAATGGAAACAGAGACCTAAAATCGAGTCTTGCACGACACTATATTATGGAATTTGAACACCAACCCTCATCACAGACAGAGTTGAAGTTTGCGATCTACTACAAAAGTCTACTGGACCTGGTAACAACAGATGTAGTTGAATTCACTAATGATTTCGGTTTGCAAACTACAGTTCGTTACCATAATCAGGGTGCCGGATACATCGGTGGTGCAGAGGTGTTTCTACGACACCGCGTCAACGAAAAGTTCTTCGGTTGGCTCTCTTATGCATGGACGCATCGGGAGCAGCGCACACATCCTGACGCGCCTTACGAACCCTATATTTTCGATAACACCCACATTATCAGTCTTGTCGGTAATTATAGCATCCGTCCAACTTTAGAGGTTGGTGCGAAGTGGCAGTATTCGAGCGGGACAGCAGGGACGCATGTGAGCGAAATTCTGCTCATCCAAGATCCGATAACACGCGGCATGCAACCCATCTTCAATGATGTTCAAGGTGAATGGCAGGTGTCTATGGCATCGTTACCGCTTTATCACCGGTTAGATATGCGTGTGCGTAAAATATGGCATCGTAAAGGGTGGCAAATAAGCGGATTTCTCGAAATTCTAAATGTATACAACCGCAAAAATATCATCAAGCTTTACAATCCTGCCGGTGACGATGTACAGGAAGCACGGCAATTTCCCATCATCCCCCACATCGGCTTGACAATCGAGTTCTGAATCCAAGCATCTAATACCATCAAACCCGCTTCCACCACCGCTGGTGAGGATCCCATCCTTGTCCTTTTCCAACCGACAACTAACCCCCATAGATATAGACATACCCGAGGCAATCTACACGTTTGGCTTTTCTGCGTCCTAACGAAAAAATAGATTCATGTCAACTAAAAATTTGAAGATTACGTTAGAAAAGGCATTGTTGATTTTACATTACAGACTTGCTGACACCGATCTATCTTTTGGCGAGTTGGAATCCGAACGCTGTCCAAAACTTGTGTTAACTCAGACACAGCCAAACGAAACGGAGGTTAATGTTTCCATCATGGAAAAGCCATTGTCTATTCTATTTTTGTTGGTGTTTACGGCACTACCTGTTCTTGCCCAAACCGGTGATATTCAAGGAACTGTCTATCAGCGCAGTACGGAGAAACTCTTAGCGGGAGCGAATGTCCGTATTGCTGAAACAGAACAGACCGAAAAGACCGATGAAAACGGTATCTTTCGCTTCACCGAACTTCCTGAAGGCACCTATACTTTTGTTGTTACCCACCCGTTTGAACCCCAACCTACAGAAATCTCCGTTACGATCAGCAGCGGTGATACCACCGAAGTCAAGATGTCCTTAGGCGAGGCAATAAAATTAGAAACAATCGTTGTGGAAGGAAAACGCCTTCCGCCAACGGTGAGTCGCAAGGAGATTCGCGGGAGTGAACTCCTCCGTATCCCTGGGACTGCTAACGATGCGCTCAAAGGATTGACAACACTTCCAAGCATCGGTATCCCAAACGACTACTTCGGCATCCTCTACATTCGCGGTAGTGGTCCCGGAGACACCCTTTACTATTTTGATAGAACACCACTCGGTTATCCTTTCCACTACGGTGGTCTTGCTTCGACGATGAGCTCCAATATTATTGACAACATCCATATCTACGCTGGGGGCTACGGTGCTGAATTCGGATTAGATTCACAAACTGTGCTTGACATCCACTCCCGCGACTGGGTAGATGGACGGAGGTTGAGCGGTAAGTTTAATCTTAACGTTCTCTATTCGGAAGGAATGCTTGAAGGTAGCATTAGCGATAAAGGGTACTTTCAAGCTGCTGGGAGGCGAAGTTATCTCGATCTTATTGCTGGCCTGTTTGTAGACGACTGGGTGTTACCTTACTTCTCGGATTACCAGTTCAAACTTGCCTACGAACTCGGTAAAAAACATCACCTTACGCTCAATGCCTTCGGCGCGAATGACCACTTTAATATTGTATCAGAGACAGATGGCGTGCTCGACTTTTCTGCCTACTTCAGAAACGGCTTTGAAGCGCAAGGCGTTCATCTCCGCTCCGAGTTCACTGAAAACCTGACATCTCATCTCTCTCTTACCCGTGCTTTCACTTTTCTCAATGCGGATTTTCAAGGCGTTGTTAGTCAAAGTTTTGAGATCAACGAGAGTGGCGAGAGCGTACTGACATCCACAGAATATGCGCACCACAACATAAGGGTAAATGTTCCGGTCTATACACTCCGCGAAGATATAACCTACAAACTAACACCGCAGTTTCAACTTGAACCGGGTTTCCTCTTTACAGAGAGTCCAGCAAATAGTTTTGAAGATCGTGAGTTTCCTATTTATGAGGAAGCAACGGATCCAGATGTTCGTTTCAATTTGCGAGAAAATGAAGAATTCTTGGCTTACGACGATGGGACTTATGAAGTGCGACGTGTTGAAAATATCCACGATGAATTCATCTACAATTTTCAGCGTGCCGAAGGATACTTACAAGGCCGATACGATCCACTCCCATTTCTGTCAATTGCGTTTGGTGTACGTCTTGATTATCTCAATCTAACGGAAGAACTCTCCGTTCAACCGCGCGGCAGTCTGAGCGTGAAGCTCCGCAATAACGCCACGCTTCGTTTTGCTTACGGAAGTTATGAGCAGAATCCGTTGGCGTATCAGGTACTCGGGAAGAATGGAAATAGAGACTTAAAATCCAGTGCTGCGAACCACTATATCATGGAGTTTGAACACGACATTTCATCACAGACGGAACTCAAACTTGCAACCTATTACAAAAGTCTTCAGGATTTGGTAACAGCGGACGATGCCGATCTTCTGCATACCGATTTACTGGCTACAGTCGATTACCTCAACCAAGGGATAGGGTTCATCGGTGGGGCAGAAGCGTTCTTGCGGCATCGCGTCAACGAAAAGTTCTTCGGTTGGCTCTCTTATGCATGGACGCATCGGGAGCAGCGCACACATCCTGACGCGCCTTACGAACCCTATATTTTCGATAACACCCACATTATCAGTCTTGTTGGTAATTATAACATCAGCCCAACTTTAGAGGTTGGTGCGAAGTGGCAGTATTCAAGCGGGACATCTGGGGCTCACGTCAGTGAAATCCTCCTCATCCAAGATCCGACGACACGAGGTATGCAACCGCTTATCAACAATATTCAGACTGAAGAAGGAACGACCTCGCTGGCATCGTTACCACCCTATCACCGATTAGATATACGTGTGAGTAAAACTTGGAATCAAGAAGGATGGCAGATAGGCACATTCCTTGAAATTCTGAATGTATACAACCGCAAAAATGTTATCAAGTTTTACAATCCTGCGGGGGACGACGTGGAGGAAGCCCCGCAATTTCCCATCATCCCATACATCGGCTTGACAGCCGAATTTTGATATTACTTTATTATTTTTTTTAACACAAAGTCAAATGTATGCGTTATGTCCGCTTAGCTTTTCTGTATTTTGATGGGAATGAATTTTTTAAGTCAACTAAAAATTTGACGTTTGCGTTAAAAGAGGCATTACACTTACGGTAAAGTTCACAATTACCAATAAATCGACAGGTTTAAATTCGGTCTGCAAGGACAAAACATTTGTCGAATTGCTGTCCACAATGATACTTAAATGGGACCTAACGAAATAGAAAGGAGTACTTCAATGAAATTTCTGAAGAGAACATTAGCGTTAGCAGGGTGCTTTACTTTAGGGGCTCTCTTGTCTTGTGCTACGAACGTCGAACAGCAAACTACACAAATCGAGAAATCTTTCGCACAGCTACACCTTGAGCAACACATCGCGAAAATTGGTAAAGCGGCTACGGTCCTCTTGGTCGGTAAAGCTGCCGATGGAACAGGCTTTACGGGCAGCGGTTTTTTCGTTGAAAGCGATCTAATTGTTACCAATGTTCACGTCCTGTCTGGTGTTCACGGGAAGTCCTATCGTTGGAACGTAAAGTCGATTGATCCACCGACGCAATACATTATCAAAGGGGTTATGGCGAGCGATGCAAATCGAGATTTGGTTATCTTAAAAGTTGAGGGTAAAGGGACAGGAGTCCTTTCGCTCGGTGATAGTGATGTGCTGGAACTGGGTGAGGAGGTTATCGCCGTAAGGTTATCCACCTAAAACCGAGTTATGCCGAAGCCTATTATAAACGCGGACGTGCAAAGGCTGAAATCGGCGACGTTTCAGAAGCAAAGGCGGATCTCCAAACTGCCTTAAAACTTGTGGAACAGGAAAGCGATAAACCTTTGAAAACCGATATTGAGGAAGCCCTTCGCCATCTGGAATGCGTCGAAAATCATCTCAGATAAGTGTCAATATATTTTGATAATTTACGATAAAAATCTGAAGTTTGCGTTAAACTTTTATGTTTATGCACTCAACCGAGGTTAAAATAATACATGCAGTTAAAATTAATCGCTTTTCTGTTTGCGTTCATGGTGCCCCTTTCTGTACTCTCGCAAACCGGTGATATTCAAGGAACTGTCTATCAGCGCAGTACGGAGAAACTCTTAGCGGGAGCGAATGTCCGTATTACCGAAACAAATCAGACCGAAAAGACCGATGAAAACGGTATTTTTCGATTTATCGAACTTCCCGAAGGGACCTATACTTTTGTTGTTACGCATCCTCTTGAAACCGAACCTACAAGTGTATCCGTTGCTGTCAGCAGCGGGGATACCACCGAAATCAAAATATATTTAGGCGAGGCAGTTCGGTTAGAAACGATTGTTGTCGAAGGGAAACGCCTACCACCAACGATCAGTCGTACAGAAATCCGTGGCAGTGAACTGCTACGGATTCCGGGTGCTGCCAACGATGCGCTCAAGGGTCTGACGACGCTTCCAAGCATCGGGATTCCGAACGATTATTTTGGTGTCCTGTATATCCGTGGCAGTGAACCCGGTTCCAACCTCTACTATCTTGACCGGACCCCTCTCGGTTATCCGTTCCACTGGGGCGGTTTACTGTCAACCATCAGTTCAGAAACGATTGAAACGATAGACATCTACGCTGGTGGTTACGGGGCGGAATTCGGATTGGATTCGCAAGCCGTGCTTGATATCCACGCACGCGACAGCCTCCAAGAACGGTTGAATGGAAAATTTAATCTCAATATCTTCTATTCTGAAGGGTTGCTTGAAGGTAGGATCGGAGATAACGGCTATATTTCTGTTTCCGGACGGCGAAGTTACTTCGATTTCATCGTAGGACCAATTATTGAAAGTCAGACAGGATCAGAGCAACAATTCCCTTATTTTTCAGATTATCAGTTGAAGTTTGCTTATCCACTTACTGAAAAGCATCATCTGACAGTGAACGCCTTCGCTGCAACAGACCATTTCAAAATAGAGGAACAGGCAGCGCTGGTGGAAGAAGGGGCGGAAATAGCGGAAATAGAGGCGCCAGCAAGAATTCCACCCGAAGAGACTGCGCGCTCGAGTGCCTATTTCAAAAACGGGTTTAATGGACAAGGCATCCATCTACGTTCAAACTTTACCGACCAACTCACTTCCCATCTATCGCTGACCCGCTCTCACAATTTTCTCAATATTGATTTCAAGGCTGTCGTTGAAGAGCGGTATTCTTTGGAACCTATTGACGGTGAATGGAATTATGCGGCAAACTTTGCCCGTTATGACATAAAGGTTAGCGCGCCGGTTTGGACGTTACGCGAAGATATTTCCTTTAGGTTAACACCGTCATTTGAATTGGAGTCCGGTTTTCTTTTTGCTTTTAATCCAGCGACGAGTTCCGAAAAGGGCTGGCTTGAGGAGAATTTTTCATCAGAACAGGACTTGACTTATACGACGGATATTGACGGTGATGAAGTCGTCAGGGAATCCATTTTTGAGGATGTGTACGACGAATTCGGACACGATTTTTATCGGACAGAAGGGTATTTGCAGGGGCGCTATGATCCGCTTTCGTTCTTGTCTGTGGCCCTCGGTATCCGCTTAGATTACCTGAACGTAACGGAGCAGTTATCTATTCAGCCGCGAGGGAGCGTGAGTTTCAAGCTGCCAGCGGGTTCTAACCTTCGCTTCGCTTATGGACACTATGAACAGAACCCACTACCGTATCAGTTGTTATCGGAGGATGGCAACCCTGTGTTAACACCGAGCCTCACACGGCACTATATCATGGAACTTGAACATCCACTTTCATCACGGACGGAACTCAAGTTTGCCACCTATTACAAAGACGCGCAAAAATTAGTGACCGCAGATGAGGTTTCAAATTATCTCAATCAAGGGAATGCGTATGTTGGGGGCGCGGAAGTCTTCTTACGCCATCGCATATCGGACAAGTTTTTCGGTTGGTTTTCTTATGCTTATACACATGCCGAGCGACGTGAGCAGCCGAACGCTGCCTATCGACCTTACTTATTTGACAACACACACATCGTCAGTATTGTTGCGAATTATAGTTTCACGCCAGATTTCGAGATAGGCGCGAAGTGGCAGTATTTAAGCGGGACCTCCGAGGTCCCTATCAGCTCTCTCGTCCTTATTCAAGATCCAGTGACGGGCGGGTTAAACCCACTTTTGGCGAGTGCTGACGAACAATTGAGTACGGAACTGTCACCATACCACAAGTTAGATGTCAGGATAAGTCGGAAATGGAAGGTTAGAGGGATGAAAATAGGTGGGTTTCTTGATATTCTGAATGTTTACAACCGCAAGAATAAGATCAAATTTATTTTTGAAGAGGCGGTGCTTGACGTGCAAGGTCAGGAAGTCAGCATTGATCGCGATGTCTTTGACGCGCCGCAAATACCTCGGATAGTTTACTTTGGATTGACGCTTGAATTTTGAAGTTTTGAAGCCGAGCGTTTGCCATTTAAATGTCTCTTTGGTATAATACCACTATAGTGCTGAAAGAGGCGTAAGCGGACGACAAAAGGAGTAGATATGAAAAACTGGATTATCTTTAGTCTATGTGTTCTGGTGCTCGCCGGTTGTACAAGTGTCGAGTACCAGAAGATGCAAGCGGAACGCGATCAACTCCTGAAGGACTATGAGAACCTCCGCGAGGAGAACAGTGAACTGAAATTAAAAAACGGCATCACCGATACACTCCTCGGCAAATGGAAGTTTTTAAGCCTTGAGATGGCGGAGAGCGATGTCACGCAAGAGGTTGCGGAAGCCAAAGCCGCGCTTTACGCCCTTGAACTGAAAAACCTTACACTCGAATTCTTTGAGGAGAAAGGTATCTACCATTACCGAGGCAGCAGGAGTGGGACGGAGGTCTTCGGTCAATTTACGATCATTACGATCCGGTACGGCGATGAACCGTTCCCGTTCATCCGGTTCATCAGGCGCACCGGGCCGGAGATGGAAAAGTTGCTTTTCGCAGCGAGTGCGGATGGAAGGGCACTTGGGTTGTCGAGCGCACCAGGGTTTGACACAGCCAGAGATATTAGTATTTCCGTTACGCCTGACAGGCTCTACCTTACAATGCACGGTAAGATGCAATCAGGTCCCGATGGCTGGGTACAGAGTGGTGGCGTGCGTTGTTATTTTGAGAGGATTGAGGAATGAAGATATTAATTACCTTTGGTTTGATAACACTGGTTTTCGCAGGTTGTACCTCGGCGGAGTACCAGCAGATGCGCAACGAACGGGAACGACTCCGCGAGGCATACGAGGAAGCGCGGCTAAAAAACGATAGGCGGACTCCGAAAGACAGGCTTGCGCAAGAAATACTGGGGACATGGCAGTTTCTCGGTATAGAGGTCTTAGAAAGCGATTTGAGTAATGAGATTGAGAGTGCTGCTATTGCGCTTGATGAATTGAGTCGTAAGAACCTGACGATCCGATTTTTTGAACAGAACGGCATGCGGTTTTACGAGGGTAACAACGGTAGTATTCGGGTTACCGGTAAATTCTCGATCTACGTTGAGCGGATCGCTGAGGTTTTATACCCAGAGCTTGGCATGAATCAGATCTCAGGCATTAGGCCTGCGGAGTTTTTATTTAATGATCGTTCGGGTGGGGTATTTGGTGGTCTGCCCGGAACGTCCAATGTTTTAATTTCTGTGCAGGGGAATCAACTTCACCTGACATTAGGCGCGGGTGTATCGACGGCGCCGACACCTGATGGGTGGGTCCAGAGCGACGGCATCAGATATTCCTTTGAACGGATTAACTATGAATAGGAATTACGCAGCCCCCACTGCAGGCGGGGTTTCAAACCCCGCCTGCAAAGGCATCAGATATTCCTTTGAACGGGTTGAATAAAGAATCAGAAAGCAGAGGAGGAAGGTTGTGAAAGCGTTAATAATGTTCAGTATTGTAGTGATGGTTTTTACGGGTTGTGCGATTTTTGCGCCGCAAGAGATGCAGGAGGAGCGACGGCGTTTGCTCGCGATGCGTGACGCTGCACGCGAGCGACACAATCCAGAAAGCGTTAAACAGGCAGTGAAAGACCTTCTCGTCGGCAAGTGGCGGTATGTCGGTTTAGAGGTAGAAGAGGGAAACGTTTACGCAAATCGGACGAAACGGATGCCGCCGCAGGTTGTGGATTCGCCGAATGCTGCTGTTGTCGGCGTTCCTAACAGTAGTTCTGATGAACAAAAAGCAGTGCCTAACACCCCTGAACAAGAAGCAACGGCACCGAAAGAAATGGAAGAGAAGGAACAGACCTCGGAATCCGAAGAAGGCGCGACGCGTCTGCCGCCTATTGAGGTGACGGATCAGAAATCGAAGCAACGGATCCTTGGCGCGAAGGCTGCGCTCGTTGCATCTACTCGCAAAAATCTTATCCTCGAATTTTCAGAGGATCGCAGTTCTTACTATTACAGCGGTAGCAATCGCGGCACGAACGTCACCGGACAGTGTTACGTTACGACGAAGCGATACGGAGATGATCCGCACGCATTTATCCGTTTTAATCAGCGGACGGGACCAGAGTTGATCGAATTCCTTTTCGGTTCCGAAGCCGTAAAACAGATAACCGCGAAGCAAAAACTGAAACGAGCTGAGATGACACAAAATTTCAATCGAAAAGGTGCTTTAAGGGCGACATCGCGTTCAATCGCTTCGATACCAAGCATTACGGTGACGGAGGATACCCTCTCTTTAGTTCTCTATGGAGATATGCAATTAACACCGACGGGCTGGATGCGAACCGGTGGATTGAGATGTACTTTCAAACGAATTGAGTAAGCGTTTCGCTTTGCAAGCAGCTTTAGGAGGCACGCATGAGGATTTTCGTATTATTCAGTATTCTGATTCTGACATTCACGGGTTGCACCTCGGTGAAATACCAGCGGATGCAGAACGAGCGCGACACCCGTCGTGAGACGTATGAGGATATCCGACGAAAAGTGACACGCGAGCGCAATTTTCTTGCGGGTGATATGATCGGTGAGTGGGAATTTCTTGAGATGGTTGTTGAAGGAAGCGACGCGAGTGAAGACCTTTTGAAAGCGCAAGCAGCACTTACCGCCTCTAAACTCAAGGGATTCAGACTACGGTTTTGGAAAGGCAGTGATACTTCCTACTATTACCGCATCGAAAATCTGATTTCAAAGTCTTATGGGAAATACGTAACACGGCGTGTTTATTGGGGTGATGCACCTCAGACTGCCCGGCTTTATTTGTATCCGATTTCTGGTTCACATATATCGGATTTGATATTCAATTTCACAAAGATAAGGACAAAAATCATGGAAGTGTCGGTGAAAGAGACGAGACTGGATTTCGGGTTAAATCTCGGCATGGTCTTAAGCCCTGACGGTTGGCTACGCCGCGGGAATATCCGCTGTTCGTTTCAACGGATTGAGTAGTTGTGTATTCTAATAGGAGGAACCTTTTGATGAAAAGTATCCGCGTCTTTATTCTCTGTTGTGTGACTTCAATAGTGATGCTCGCTATGGGTCAGGTGTTGGCAGAAGCACCGGCGACTGCGAAAATCGTGTTTGCATCAAAACTGAACGTTAAGGTGAAAGATGGAAGCGATATCTATATCATAAATCCTGATGGGAGTGGACGCGTTAATTTGACCGGACATAATGCGGAGGACTCAGAACCGACTTGGTCGCCTTCAGGAAGGCATATTCTTTTTACATCTGACCGAGATGGCGGCAATGATATTTACCGCATGAAGGCTGATGGAACGGATGTAAGGCGGATTTTCAAGAAATGGGCAAATCGATCAAATCCGGTGTGGTCCCCGGATGGTCAACAGATTGCGTACTACCGTGAAGACGAGCGTGCTATCTATATTGCCGACATTGATGGGAAAAACGGAGAGCATCTGGTCAACGGTTGGCACCCGACATGGTCACCCGATGGCACCGAAATTGCGTTTGTTTCGCTTGCAGGGGGTTTTGGTATTCGTGTCATCGACTTAAAAACCCGTTTGGAAAAAGTCCTTGTCCTGATGGAACGGGTGCTACTTCACGAACCCGTATGGTCCCCGGATGGTACCAAGATCGCTTTTACCCGTTTCAGTATTTTACCGTTCATTCTCAAGGGTTTGTTGGGTGTCAAGGATAACACGCCTATACATACGATTGATATTGTCAATAGCGACGGCACTGGGATGGAGACAGTCGTTGCAGATGGGGAGCAAGTTTCCGATCCGGCATGGTCGCCCCACAGCGATGCGCTCATCTACAGTCGACTTGATGGAAAAGAACGCCATCTTTTTAAAATCTCTTTGGGAAGCCTTGTTTCGGAACAAATCACACATGCTGGGAACAACTATAGTTCGGATTGGTTTGATCCCGCGATTCTACCTGTCGAGCCGCAATCAGAGTTACACCTGACGACGTGGAGTAAAATCAAAGCAGATTAAGACGAATTAGGGACGCACTGTCCGCTTTTGTCCACGGACATCAAGTTGCACCTTCCAGTTATTCCAGATCGGTAACAACGTCGTACTCAACGTCGGTTGACGAATACCTTGCTTCCATCGCAACGTGACCAATTTGTGGATAGGATCATATTCCACGTCAAATTTAGCACCGTTAACAGAAAATGCTTTCGGATACTGCGCCTCAATTTCAGCGATAGTGTCAGCGTCTATCTCAGTAAAGACCAAATCCTCTGGCGCAAGCAGTTGCCAGTCTTCGGCGACCTCTACACCCAAGGTATCGAGCCGTGAAACTAACCATGTGTGGGGCGTTAAATCCGCTGTTTCCGATGTCTTCATATCAGCGTTGAGCGCACAATGAAGTATCCAAGCGTCAATCGCACGGGTGAGTTGCGCAGCGACTTTCGGGAATACCGAACCAGAGAGGATGAGTGATGCCAACGCCTCTCTCAGCAGTGTGCCATTCAAGGGTTGGCGGCTGCGTCCGATCTCGCGTCCTGCGTATTCAGTTACCACCTCTGCGACAATGTCTTCGTCTTCGAGTCTCGGAGCAGCGAGTTGAGAGCTACCGATGCCAGCGTTGACCAAGTCGTCAAACGAGCAAGGCATAGCAGTCCGTCCCATCAATTGTACGCGTGTCCCTTTCGCGATGCCAACAGTTTCCAAAATCAGAGCAGCGTTCCGCTCTTCAGGCAGCAGCGAATCCGAGTCAAGTAAGACCTCTTCGTGTCCGTTACCCCATCCCTTACCTTTCCGCCGCCGTACGTAAGCACAAGTGTCCCATTCACGCAAGAGATACGCGATCAAAGCAGGACGGTTGGGTTGTGTCGGTGCTTTATCTCTCATCAGAGGCGGTAACCCGAAGAAATCTCTGAGCTGCGTCGCGATTCTGCGGCATTCTGTGAGAGCAGTTTTATGGAGATGATGCCGTTTTTCGTCCCCGTGTCGCAACGTTCGGATGGCTGTCGTAGCATCGCAACCATCGCGAAAAAGTTCTTTTTGACGGGCTTCGCGAACAGTGTCCTGCCGTTCAGTTGGCAGGCGGTCGAGGTGCTGCCATAAGCGGGCGGAACGTTCCAACGTCGCAATGAGATCAATCAGATCGCGTCGCAGAGCAGATGGTGCTTTTACCAACAATCGGGCGTGGAGAGGGTTGATAGGTAGCGCGGAAATTTTTGCACCCTCCGTTGTGAGTATGCCATCATCTGAGAGAACACCCCAGCTTTTCAGCGCGGTTTGCGCGCGTTCCACAGCGAAATCTGGGGGCGCGTCGAGGAACGTCAGGTCTTGCGGACGATAACCGGTTGAAGCGACAGTGAGCACGAATTGCGTTAAATCCTCCCGCCGAATCTCTGGCAGCGTTTCCTGCTCAAGTTGACCCTGTTCCTCCCAGAGTCTGTAGCAGACACCCGGTCCAAGGCGACCGGCACGTCCACGACGTTGTTCAGCCGAGGCTTGTGAGATGGGACGTAACGCTAAGACAATCCGTCGGCTTTGATGGACACGCTGACGAACTAAACCGGTATCTACGACAGCAGTAATTCCGGGGAGTGTGATTGATGTCTCAGCGACGTTGGTCGCGAGAATGACACGCCGGCGTTGAGATTGTGTCTCAAATGCCCTGTCTTGTGCATTCGGAGGGAGATCGCCGTGTAGCGGGATAACGTCAATATGTTGCATCTTGCGAAGCGCGTCGTGGCATGCATTAATTTCACCTTTGCCCGGTAAGAAAACCAGTATATTTCCCGCAGTCTCGTTGAGGGCGATCTTAATCCCTTTTTCGAGGCGTTTTACTAAGTCATGAGATGTAGGTACCACTGCGCCGCCAAGGTATCGGGCTTCAACAGGATAGACGCGCCCTTCGGCGCGTAGCACCTGTCCGCCAACAGACCGGGCGAGTTGTTGTGCAGCGATCGTGGCAGACATAATAATAAGCCTCGCCTCGGGGCGTTTCTTTTGGCAGATAGCGAGAAAGAGGTCTGTTTCCACACCGCGTTCGTGGAATTCGTCGAAAATGATAGTGCCATAGCGGTCCAGCTCCTGTCCGGCAGCATATCTTAAAGCGATGCCGGGCGTAACGAACCGGATACGGGTTAAAGTGTCGGAACTGACATCCTCAAAACGCACCGTGTAGCCGACCGAATGTCCTAACGGTTCGCCGAGTTGTTGTGCCACCCATCGTGCGAGTGAACGGCATGCGACGCGTCTCGGTTCCACGACGAGTACAGGCGCGTCTGATAGCGCAGCACACCACGGCGGAATTTGTGTCGATTTTCCACTGCCGGTCGGTGCCACAATGACTACAGGACCCTTTGCGATTGCATCCTGAAACCTCTCCTTTAATTCTGTAATCGGAAGCTTCGTGTCGTTCATAGGGGTATTATAGCGGATACCGATTTTGGTATCAAGCAGCGTCTCCAAACGGTCTTGACATTTTCCAACGTTTCTGATATTATAAATCCTAACAAATATCTATCACTCCATGTTTTACAGGTAAAATATGTTGCATCAGATGTCTAAAAAAAATACACATACCAAAAAACAGAAGATTTTTCACCTATTTCTGCTAATAACATTAATCGTCTTGTTCGTCTATCAGCAGCATCAGGCTTATGGGCAACAGTACGTCATCGTGGATAGAGAGAACGGCGATAGGCTGACCGGCACTTGGCGTGGTGGCACTGATACGCATTTTGAAATTGAATATCAGGGCGAGATTTTGCGGCTTCCTGTGACGGGACATCGCCTAAGCTTCACATCAGACCTCTCGAACGTTGCGGATCGCACGGCTGCGAAGTATTTTCGGAACGGGCTTATGCTGCTGGAGTTAGGACTTCCTGAACAAGCGAAGAACCGGTTTGAAGCCGCTATCGAAGAGTTTCCGAAATACCCGGATGCGCATTATCAGCTCGGTTTGCTTTACAAGGTGAACGGAGACAATACAAACGCCTTGGAACGATTCCGTTCTGTGGCGATCCTTGATGCGGCGAATTTTGACTTGGTGCCGCATTTTCGGGAACTTGGGGATGCCGCACTCGCCAATGAGGCTTACGGTGAAGCCGTAGAGAACTATCGGTTGATCCTACAGTATTATCCGGACCACGAGTCTGTCGCCGGATTGAGTTATATCACCGGTTTCCTGCTCGTTGAACAGTTAGCGGATGACAACGAGGGGTTATCGCTTTTGGAGAATGAGGGGTTATCGCTTTTGGAGTCGGCGATCAAACAATATCCGGACATGTTGTCCCACGAAAAAGCACTTTTCCTTATTGGGAAATTAAAAGCGGAAACCGACCAGTTGGAGGACGCACTCCATACGTTGCGCGGGTTTATTCTCCGTTATCCGGTGAGCGAGCGGGTTTATGATGCACGCTTGACCCGTGCTGAAGTCAACTTAAAATTGGGTAGAGTAGAAGAAGCCGGGAATGAAGCCGCACAGGTCCATGATATGAGCGTAGATGAAGCGGTGAGGGAACGTGCGAAACAGCTCCTGGATCAGACCCGCTGGACGGTCTATACAGTCGCAAACAATCTGCCTGACAATCGTGTTCAAGCGATTGCGGTTGATGGCACACGGTTATGGGTTGGGACAGCGAGCGGCGTGATGCTTTTTGAGACCGCTTTCAATAACTGGATACCGATTCCAGACGTACCACAACTGATAAATAGTTCGACGAAAGCAGTGCCGGATGTCCGAGCTATCGCAGTGAATCCAGACGAGGTGTGGGTGGGTACCCGTTTTCAAGGGGCGGTTCATTACAATAAACGGACCGGCGAAATCCAGACCTATCCGCCAACCGACGGATTCCCTGCTTGGGTCAAGGACATCAAGATGGATGATAGCGAGGTTTGGTTCGCTACGGATGTCGGTGTTATTCGTAAGATTCGCGGCACTGTTAATCCGCCGATTTTTTACAATAGACAGCAGAGCTTCATTCAAGCAGATAATATTGAAACCTTGTTGCTGACACCTACGACGGTTTGGGGAGCTTCAGCGGATGGCGCAATCGTAACGTTCAACCGTGAGGTCGAGGTCGAAGAGTGGTCGCTCTATAATTCGACGGAAATGCGCACAGGCATGACGGTTGTCGGGTTTGATATCGCTGAAGATCAACTGTTGTGTACGTGGTTTAATGCTGATGAACAGTCGAACGGTTATTTCCGAGCGGACTTGGACGGTGTGAATGGTAAATCGACGACACTGCATACAGGTATAACGGATGAGATAAAATTAAGGCGTATTTACATTGAAGGTGTCCTTGATGATTCACCGGTCGTCGTGGAAGAGAACGAGGCACCGCCTGCTGATACCCCGGAACCGTTAATAGACGAGGCATCTCAATCCCCTGCGGAGGTGTCGGATCCACTGACCCCCGAATCTGTTCTTGAGACGGAGGCGTTGGAAGTTGAATCACAGACCGAGGTGTTGGAAATCCGACCGCCACCGCCGCCGACCCCTCTGGTGTTGTGGATCGCGACGAACGATCTTTTTTATACGCATCATACCCGTTCTGGTGCATGGGAAGATACAATGACCCCGCGAATTGTTGCCGGTGAATTGATAATACACGCATTTGCCATAAGTAACGGTAGAGTATGGATAGCGACGGACAACGGGTTAGCAGCCATGAACATCCAGTGATATTTGTTCATAGACGTATACGGACTTAAAACCATGCAACCGACAGACACAAAATTCATTACGCGTTGGTCAGATGCCCAACCTATCCGGACGGAAGATGAATTGGTTGTTGAAGAACCGCTTGAGATCCGCGTAAGGCAGCAGAGTTTAATCGTTGTGATGCGGACTCCGGGACACGATTTTGAACTCGCCGCCGGTTTTCTTTACACGGAGAGTCTTATTGCCTCCAGCGATGACATCGAAATTATCGCGTATTGTGAAGAAAGTGATGCTGATGTAGAGGTGCCAGGGGGATCGTCGCTCCAGAATATTGTCAACGTTCAACTTCGGGAAGCGTTGAACCTTGACGCCCAATCCGGATGGCAGCGAAACTTCCACGCGAATGCAAGTTGTGGACTCTGTGGCAAGATGACGATTGAATCCGTTCGGCAGCAGGTGTCACCCGTGAAATCGGGGTTCCATTTGAATCAAGCCGTCCTCTATCGGCTGAATGACCAGTTAAGGAAAGCGCAATCGGTCTTTGAAAAGACAGGCGGACTTCACGCCGCTGGGTTGTTCAATGCTGAAGGCGAACTCCTGATTGTTAGAGAAGATATAGGACGGCACAATGCTGTTGATAAGGTGATCGGTCAAGCGTTGCTCTCTGACTTGGTGCCGCTTGATCAGCATGTTTTGATGGTGAGCGGTCGCGCGAGTTTTGAGATCGTCCAGAAAGCACTCTTTGCACGTATCCCGATTGTCGTTGCTGTTTCTGCTGCGTCTACACTCGCTGTTGACCTTGCCGAAGAGGGCAATCTTACACTGATCGGTTTCATGCGGGGACGGAGTATGGCGGTGTATAGCTGCCCTGAGCGTATTCACCGAGAGTCGTGAGTAAGCGAGAGAAAGTGTACATTTTACTATCTTTTTTAGATGGCGCGTCTCTATAATAGCAAGTAAAACTTAAAAGGAGCAAAATTGTCATGATGGGTTTCATTTTGAATAGCATCCAAGATCTCGTTAATTTGCTGTTTTTTATTGCTATAATCGGCACTTTAGGGGTTTCGTGGTTATACGCGCGTCGGTTGAAACAGCAGTACGGTGCGGACTTCCCATGGAACAAAACAGCGATGATCGTCGGGATTGAAGTCCTGCTTTGGATCGGATTTACCATTTTCTGGGGATTCGTTAAAGCGTTTTGGTTCCCGATTGTGGTCATTGCTATTATAGCGATTGTGTTGATTTCACGCAAGAAGCGGAAATATGTCTGAGGATCGCCAGTTCGAGGCGCGCGAAAAAGACGCTTCTTGATAAAACCAACCCGAGGAGAGATATATGAGTCGGACGGGGAGAGCCGTCGTTGCGCACGGCAAAGATTTTGAGATACGTGAATATCCGGTGCCGGAACCGGCACCGAATACGGTATTACTGCGTCAAGAGTTAGCGGGTATCTGCGGGACGGATCTGCATAACTGGCAGAACGGTTTCCAGACAGAGATCCTATTGGGGCATGAAAACGTCGGTATTATCGAGATACTCGGTGAAGGTGTAGAGACCGATTATGTCGGCAAATCTGTCAAAGAAGGTGACAGGGTTATCTTCGCACCCGGTACGAATTACGGTGCCTACGGGTTCCAGTGGAATCCAGACGAAGCACCGCATTTTCGCGGTGGGTTTGCCGATTATATGTACCTCTGCCTTGAAAATACCTGTTTCATGAAAACCGATGCTTCACCTGAAGTCGCTGTGTTGATAGAACCGTTTACTGTCGGCGTTCACGCTGCGATGCGCGGTGGCATAAAACTCGGTGATACCGTTGTTATACAAGGTTCTGGTGCTATTGGGCTTGTAACGCTTGCGTGCGCGAAGTTGAGCGGTGCTGCAAAAGCGATTATGGTTGGCGGGCCCGCCGGAAGATTGGAACTCGCCAAACGCCTCGGTGCAGACGTAACGATTGATATTGAGGAAGTTGCCTCTGTTGAAGAGCGGACAGCACTTGTAAAAGCGGAAACCCCGCGTAAAGAAGGCGCGGATGTCGTCTTTGAGTGTGCCGGGTTTCTGCCTGCTACGCCAGAGGGATTGGGTTATACTCGGCGCAGTGGTACTTTTGTTGAAGTCGGTCACTTCGTGGATATGGGGTCAATTGACTTCAACATTAACCAGTTACTAATGCGCAAAAATCTGCGTGTGGAGGCGATCTGGGGTAGCACTTACGAACATTTCGTTCGCGGCTTACCGCTCCTTGAGCAGAGCGGACTGCCTTTCGCCGATATGATTAGCCATCAACTGCCGCTCTCAGAGGTTGAAGACGGTTTTAAAGCACTTGACGGCGGCTATCGCATTAACGGCGAGACCGCCATTAAAATTGCAGTTCGCGCTGAAGAATAAGCGAATTTCGGAGAACAGTAGACTTGTAGTCTAAACATTGCGTGCTGATACGGCGCACTTATAGAAGTAGTTCCTAAACAGTTCTTTTTCTGTGTTAAACGGTAAACGATAGGCGTTTTTGTGGGGTTCGATTCCGCACTACTGTATTGCGTAGTGTTGTGCAATAACCAAGCACAAGAGACAAAAACCACGTCTTTGCTACGCAAAAGGTTCATACGCGAGTGAGACGAACCTTAACATTGTGAGGACACTCGGAAATGATAAGGCGTCAGTCTTTTGGGACTGACTTTGAGGGTTACTCCACGTAGCACGTTCCTTTGCTACGTGCAAATCGCCTGCTATCTTCTATGACGTGCATAGATGCCACTGGATGCGGGCAGGTTAGACACGACGGTGTCTACAAAGGGACTTAAGGAATCCCGTAGAGAACTGTGTTTTTCAGATTTACATAGATTAACATAGTTTTTTACTAACAGGTATTATTGATGTCAAAAACATATCGCGTTGGCTTCGCGTCGCTTGTGCATGACCATGTGTGGGGTGAACTTCGCCATTGGAAGGCACACCCAAACGTCGAAATCGTTGCGGCAGGCGATGTCAATGCGGAATTGCGTACACAATTTAAAAAAGAAGCCGGTGTTGAGAATGTCTATGATTCTTGGCAAGAGATGATAGAGAAAGCGGAATTGGACATTGTTCAAGCGTCCGCTGAGAACAGTGTGGGTGTCGATATTGTTGCGGCTGCAGCGGCGAAAGGTATTCACGTCCTTTCTGAAAAACCGATGGCGGCACGCCTTTCGCAGGCAGACCGTATGCTTGCCACAGCGGCGGATGCTGGGACCCTGCTTATGGTGAATTGGCCCACGGCTTGGAGTCCAGCACTCAATACGGCGATGAATCTCATCAAAGACGGAGCAATCGGAGACCTTTTCTATTTCAAATGGCGTTCTGCACACAACGGTCCGAAGGAGATCGGATGCTCGCGCTATTTCTACGAGTGGCTTTACGATGAAGAGAAAAATGGGGCAGGCGCGTTGATGGATTACTGCTGCTATTGTGCGGATATGTGTGCTTATCTGCTCGGTCTACCTGAACAGGTAACGGCTTTCCGTGGCACCTTCGTCAAAGACTATCCTGTGCCGGATGATAACGCTGTCATCGTTATGAAATACGGAAATGCTTTCGGAATTACGGAGGCATCTTGGACGCAGAAGGTCGGTTATATTACACCGAATCCGGTGGTTTACGGTACGGAAGGTGCGTTGATGGTAAGCGGCAACGAAGTCCATCTGCATCGGGCAGGTAGCGATGCAGATGTGGTAGCACTTGATTCGATACCAGAAGGTCGCCGTAACGCGCCAGAATACCTTATTCACTGTTTAGAGACGGGTGAACCCATTGAAGGGTTGTGTAGTCCTAAAGTGAGTCGAGATGCGCAAGAAATTCTTGAGGCTGGGTTGGTATCATCAGATAGTGGTCAGGCTGTCAATTTACCGATGTCGTAATTTCTATGGGTGCGGTTAAGGCTGTGCCTATAACAGTGGAGAATGAACACTTAATGAGCAATAGAATTCCGATTGCATTACAGTTATATTCCGTCAGAGACGATTGTGCTGGCGACCTATCTTTAACGCTCCAAGCCGTTGCGCAGATGGGGTATGAAGGCGTTGAGTTCGCGGGTTATTATGACCGGACTGCCGAAGAATTACGAGGTATGTGCGAGGACCTCGGCTTGAAGGTTGCGGGGACGCATACCGGGTTGAACACACTCCTCGGCGACGCGCTCGCTAAAACGGTTGAATTCAACCAGATTCTCGGTAACCCGTATCTGATTGTGCCGGGACTCCCCGGCGAGTACCAAGGCTCACAACAAGCGTGGCTGGACACAGCAAAACTCTTCAACGATATTGCTGAAAAAATCGCTGATCAAGGGATGTTTACCGGTTATCACAACCACACAGGTGAATTTACACCCATGGACAGCGAAATCCCGTGGGATATATTCGGCAGTAACACCCGCGACGATGTTGTCATGCAAATTGACATCGGTCATGCTCTTCGTGCCGGTGCTGACCCTGTGTCGTTTATTGAACGCTACCCCGGTAGATCGAAATTGGTGCACCTTAAAGAGTATTCCGCAACGAATGACAAGGCAAACGTCGGTGAGGGTGAGATTCCGTGGGATGCCGTGTTCCATGCTTGTGAAACTGTCGGTGGTACTGAGTGGTACATTGTGGAGCAGGAGAGTTATGCCTATCCACCTATTGAGTGTGCTGAACGTTGTATTGACGCTCTCCGGAAGATGGGGAAAATTTCTTAATTTTCCTTGCGGTTCGTTGAAGTGGATTGAGGGTTGAGAGTGCCTTTCCGTAGACCGCTTTCCACTTCGTTTCAAGCTGCGCGCTTTTTATGCTAAAATCGAAAAATATGTTGACACTTAAAGGACAGCGACCTACCCGTCGTTCCGATGGTGTTGAATCAGATCTTTTGCTCTGGTGGGAGGATTTCTATGTTCCCGTTTTCGAGTATATTCTTCCGAAAATGGGGACTTTGGAAGGGAAAAAGGTGCTGGAATTAGGCACTGGTACAGGTGGCACTGCGACACTGTTAGCGAAACGGGGTGCATCCGTCATCGGCATCGATCTGTTACCTTTTCGGCTTGCTGAAGCGAAGGCGCGGGCATCGGAACACGATGTTGCCGAGTCTGTTAACTTTGCCTTGATGGATGCGATGCACCTCGCTTTTCCAGATAATACTTTCGATTTGATTATCTCCAAATCGGTGTTGGTGTTTACGGAACACGCGCAAACTGCTAAAGAGTGTTACCGGGTTCTCAAACCTGGTGGGAAAGCGATCTTCATCGAAAATATGCGTTATCATCCGATGGTGTGGCTGTATCGGAAGATGTTTCTGAAATACTCCGCTAAGTTACGTTATTTCTCGATACGCGATGTTGAAACAGTCGGTGCTGAATTCAAGAATTTGGAGCACCGTGAATTTCATCTTTCTGCCGTAGGTGCCTTGTTCTGGCAGAAGTGTATCACTATTCCAGTGCTTTATAAAACGTCTCTCCGTTTACTCAAAGCGATTGATACATCTCTCCTTAAATGCCTCCCTTTCCTTAAACGGTTCTGTTGGATCACAGCGATGATCTGCCACAAAGATTAGTGGGTGTCGGTGATTAGCCGTACTTCAGCCAGTTATCGAATAGTGGTTTGAGTCGCGGTGGAAGGCTGCCGAGAAAATTAGGTTCGTTTTTCCGTATGATACACTAACTTGCTGCCGACAATTGTGGCTATCAGATTGATTTCATATTGTGCTGCGTCCCACTCAAAAAGGATTAGGTTTGTTTCTGATTCTACTTGTGCTTTTGCGTTGAGCAGACGCATCGGTTGCAGCGTGGCGAGTGAAACCGCTTCTTTAAGGGAGATACCTGCAAATCGGACACTGTTCTCAATGCCGCGTGCCAATTCGATGGCGGAACCGGCGAGATATTCTGTGCCGACTAAGCGGACACAGCGGTCAGCAGTCAATTCCACGGATCTTTCGGCGAATTCATAGATACCCGGTTTCATGCCTGCCAATGCCACGGCATCGCTGACGAGGATGCATCGGTCGAGCGTCTTGGCACGTATCATTGATTTGGCGACGGAAGGCGGTAGATGGTGTCCGTCCAGGATGAGGCTTGCCCAGAGTTCGTCAGCACCGAGCTGCTCCCAGATGTAGTTCGGGTGACGGCGGATTAAGGCGTGTGCGCCGTTACCGAGATGTGTGGAGAGTTTCGCGCCAGCGTCAATTGCGGCTTGAATATCGTCCGCTGAAGCGTTCGTGTGTCCTAAAGCGACCACGATCCCGTCCGCCACCAGTTTTTCAATAAACGGAATGGCTCCCTTTTTCTCAGGTGCGAGGGTTACGATGCGGATTTTCCCTTCGGCGATGTCCTGCCACCGCTGAAATTCGTTCCAATCTGGATCCCTGACGTGTGCCAACGGATGTGCGCCTCGTGGTCCGTCTTCGTCAGAGATATAGGGACCTTCAAGATGGATTCCAAAGGTGGCGTAATTGACCAGCGGATCCGTTTTACAGGCATCTACGATGGCACATAAGGAATTGCAAATCCGATCGAAAGAACCGGTGACAACTGTCGGACATAAAAAGCCGGTGCCGACTCGCCAGAGTGCATGGACCATGGCACAAATGTCATCCGGTGTAACGGTTTCGGTGTTGAGGTCGAAGCCTGCGAAACCGTTCACTTGAATGTCTATCGGTGCGGGTGCGATCTGTATATTGCTGTCGGTGGCAGTTAATTCGCGGATTGACGCTACGCGGTCATCGCGTAGATTGATTTCGATGGCTGTGTTGTTGAATAGGGTGTGTCCACTGAGTTTCATATTTGGAATCTAAACTTTGATTTCTTTGATTTATATGATTTCCGTGATAAGAGGTTTTAATCACGGTGCCCGATAACTGATAATTCATGATACCCGAAAATTGGTTTGTTGCCAAGAGAAAACATTGCATAGAAAAGTATTGCATTTTTCGTTGGAATTCGGTTAAAGTATATCATAAGAGTTCTGAACGGGTCTGTGGGATTATAGTTATCGCTTTTTAAAAATTAGGACTTACGCAATCCCGTGCATGCGGGATTTGGAACCCTGCCTGACGCACGTGTTATGTAGAATCTCATGAAAAAATGCGTGAGTCCTACAAGTTTGGATGTGGAGGACACCATGGAATATTTAGCGTACGGAAACACGGGTTTAGAGATTTCTCGGCTCTGCTATGGTGCCGGACGGCTTAAGGATACTTGTAGTACATACCAGGCTGGTAGCAGACTGATGTTGAAGGCTCTTGAAGAAGGGGTTACCTTCTGGGATACTGCCGAAGGGTATGGAACACAGCCGCATCTTGGAGAGGCTATCCGCCAGATTGACAGAGAAGAGGTTGTCATCCAGACGAAAACGCCTGCTAAGGATTATGATGGTGCTTCTGTGAGTATCACGAAAGCGCTGCGCGAATTGCAGACCGAGTATATAGATGTTATGTTGTTACATGCCGTCTCTTCGCCGGAGGATTTAGTTATGCGTGAGGGTGCGCTTGATGCGCTCCGAGAGGCGAAAGCGGTTGGCAAAATCCGCGTCATTGGCTGCTCCACGCATGTCTACACAGGTCCTGTCATGGATGCTGTAGTAGACCACCCCGAAATCGAAGTTATCCTGACGACGGCGAATAAAGAAGGTAGGATGTTGGAAGGCGGTTCAATTGATCGGCATCTCGAGTACATCCAACGTGCGTACGATGCTGGGAAAGGCGTTAGTATCATGAAGGTGGTTGTTGCCGGTAATATTTCGGAAACGAATATACCGGAATGGATTGCGTGGGGTTTCAATCTTGAAACGGCGCATGCGATCAATCTCGGTATGACGGATGACCGCCATATTACATTGGATACTGGACTTGCGCGTGCGAGCGCGAGACGACGGTTGATACAACGCAAGGCAGCGTAAGGTATCTCTTGAATCCTGAAGTTTTGATAGGTAATAAAGTTGGGCGAGGTTGCAAACCCCGCCTGCAGGGATGAGGGCGTTTAGATGTCGAAAACGATGCGCGCGATTATGTGTCGTGAACCTTTCGATTACCGTCTTGAAGAGGTAGCGATGCCGGTGGCGGGTCCGGGTGAAGTTGTTGTTAAAGTGAACGCCTGCGGTGTCTGCGCGAGCGACATCAAGTGCTACACAGGCGCGCCGCTTTTCTGGGGTGACGAACACCG
This sequence comes from Candidatus Poribacteria bacterium WGA-3G, assembly GCA_000406005.1. Classification (GTDB taxonomy): domain Bacteria; phylum Poribacteria; class WGA-4E; order WGA-4E; family WGA-3G; genus WGA-3G. Next base: position 29,156 of record ASZN01000001.1, on the reverse strand, counting down.
CAAGCCTTACGTAGAAGCACCGGTTATCGCTGGACACGAATTCATCGGTGAGGTTGTGGAACTCGGTGAAGGCGCGGGCGAAAAGTACGGTCTCCAGATCGGTGATACGGCTATCGCGGAGCAAATTGTGCCGTGTTGGGAGTGCCGATATTGCCGAACGGGGAAGTATTGGCTCTGCCAAGTCCACAATATCTACGGGTTTCAACCGGTTGTCAACGGTGGTATGGCGGACTATATGAAGTTTCCGGCGCGTTCGCTCGTCTACAAGGTGCCTTCTGATATTCCGACGGCGAATGCGGCGATGATTGAACCGCTCGCTTGCTCGATTCACGCTGTGCAACGTGGCAACATTGAGTTTGGAGATGTCGTCGTGGTCGCGGGTGCGGGGACACTCGGTCTCGGTATGATCGGCGCGGCGAAGTTGAAAAATCCGGGGGTGCTTATCGCTGTTGATCTGATGCCGAACCGGTTAGAGGTTGCTAAAAAATTGGGTGCCGATATTGGGATCAATCCATCGGAAACGGATGCTGTCCAAGCAGTGTTAGATTTGACGGAAGGCTACGGATGCGATGTCTATATTGAGGCGACGGGACACCCGAAGGCGGTTGAACAGGGACTACACATGATTCGGAAGGCAGGTACCTTTGTAGAGTTCAGTGTGATGCGGGAGCCGGTGACTGTGGATTGGACAATCATTGGCGATACAAAAGAACTGAATATCCACGGTTCGCACTTGGGGCCATACACGTATCCGTTGGCGATTGATTATATCCATCGCGGTCTAATTGAGGTGGAGCATATCGTAACCCATCAACTGCCATTGGCGGACTATCTCACTGGGTTTGAGATGGTTCAGAAGGGTTCGGATTCGATTAAAGTGCAGTTGATTCCGTGAAGGTAGTAACAGATGAAAATTACCGAGATTGAAGCGATTCCGTTGCGTGTGCCTTATGAGGAACGGATTCGTGAGAAATACTACCACTTTGCAATGACTGAGTTGGTCACGGTCTACAAATTCTATACCGATACCGGTCTCATCGGTCTCGGAGAGAATCCGGGGCCGCCTTTTGATCAGGAGATTTTGGACGCCTATCTCGGTACAAACCCGTTTGATCACGTCATGGGTGACGGACGTTTTAACCTCGACATGGCGTGCTACGACCTGATGGGGAAGCATCTCGGTTTACCAGCATGGAAACTGATGGGGCAGCAGGTTCGGCAGTGGGTTGCGATGGGTTGGTGGATGCCGTGTATGTCTCCTGAAGATACCATCGTTGAGGTGCAGGTTGCCGCTGAACGGGGATATCGGGGTCTGAAGTGTAAAGCGCGGGCGTTCTATGATGTGGTTGAGCAATCGAAAGCAATTCAGACGGTTGCGCCGCCAGACTTTCGCGTGGAGTTTGACTTCAACGGTTCGTTAATCAATGTTGAGAAAGCATTGCCTATCCTACGGGAATTGGAGAAGATTCCCGTTGTCAAAGGTCTTGAGGAACCGATTTTTGCGTATGATGTGGAGGGTTGGCGGCGATTACATCAAGAGATTCGGATTCCGTTTTATCTGCACGGTGTCGGTGTTATCCGAGAAGGTGCCTCGCGTCAACCTTCGGGTCCTTGGATTGGACTTCGAGCAGGCGATTTTGACGGCGCGCTATGTAGCCATGAGGGCGTGAAAAGTGCACTCGCATCGGGTTGGGCATTCGCCGCCGCGAACACGCCGATTCTACTACAGTATGTCGGTACGGGTATCACGGCAGCGTTTGCGTGTCATCTCGGAGCCGTGATGCCGACTGCTACGCTGCCCGGTGTCACTGCCAGTCATGCATATCAGGACGATTTGATTGTTACGCCGCACAAGGTTCAGCGCGGATTTATGCAGGTGCCAGAAGGCCCCGGTTTGGGTGTGGTGTTAGATGAAGATGCTGTGAAACGGTATTCTCAAACACCTGAGCCGCAATGGGAGCGTCATATCTCTGTCGTCACTTTGCCGGATGGTATAAAACACTATTACCGGAACTTGCAACAGGCGGAACGCCTCATGAAACAGGGTGTGGACGAATCGTATGCGCCGGGTGTGCGTTTGGACGAATGGGAAGATGACGGTAGTGAGGCGTTTGATAAGTTGTTCAAGCAGCTACAGGAGAGTGATTGGCCCGTGTGGGAGACTCCAGCATCTTAGAAATCAGCACTTCGTGCTAAATAGTTGAAGATGTTTCATGATTTTAGTTTGTAGTAGCGCAATTCTGCGGCGTACTCGCCCAAATGTGATCTGCATTATTGCGCGTTCGGGTGGTAAGAACGGGCGATGAATCGCCCTACTACGAACCTGACTCTTATCCTAAATATCTTGTCTATTATCTATGAATCGTCTTTGAACAATCGGCGAACTGGCATGAATAAGGAGTAAAGTAGAATGATGACCCCTGAACAACGGTATCTATTTGATGTTACTGGATACCTCCACCTGAAGAATGTTCTGAGCGATGAAGAATTGAAAGCGGCGCAAGCAGCGGCAAATGAATACATCAGGACACCTACCGAGGAACTCCCACCCGGATTTGATTCCAGCAATAAGAACCTTCCAAACGGCTTTGCGTTTGCGAAACCTTTAGAAGCACTCACGATGCACCGATCCACCTGGCCCATCATCAAAGAGTTGACGAGGAATAAACCGCAACTTTTTCGCGGCACGATGATTGCGGATCGAGCGGGTGTGTCGGAGTCGGCGGAAGGGCTCCGCTTGCATTGCGCACGCGAAGATTTTGGATGGCACTGCAACCGCTATGAGGTCCGGGAGGATCGCATCTTTTGTGATGATTTTGTCGTTTTTCCGTACCTCTACGATGTGTATCCGGGAGATGGTGGATTGCTTGTTGTTCCCGGTACACACAAAACCGTTTTCGATCGACCGGAACATCTCTTCAATAATGGAAAGATTGAGGATGCCGATGATATCCCACCTGGCGTGATTAATGTCACACCAAAAGCCGGAGATGTGGTGATTATCTCTGAACTCCTGACGCACGGTGCGCTGCCTTGGAAACCGAAGGATCGGTATCGTTGCATACTGACTTTACGCTACAGACCGCAACACCGTGGCGAGAGTCGGGTATCAGAAGAGGTGAGAGGTCGGCTATCGCCAGAGACGTTGGAACTCATCTCCCAAGCAGACCATTACCACACCAAAGAGATTGTTAAGAAGGATGTTGTTACGTTGACGTAAGTGGACCTAATGAACCGGTCTGACTGCTGGTGCGCCGTGTTGTTCGCACCACGCTGCGAGCGGGCTTTCGCTGCCGCTGGGAATAAATTCTTTCGTTTTCGTGTACGGTTCACCTACCAAATACTGCTCAAGTGGCGTGAGTTTATCTAACAACGTCTGTTCCTGTGTCCGATAGTCCATCGGCATCAACCACCGGTATCCGTAGCCGAACATCACACCTTTACGGGTTTGGTCGGTTAAATTTGTAGCCCCTGCATGAAAAGTGCGGTTTTCAAATAGCAGGCAATCGCCGGGTTGTAAACTTGCTTCAAGTGCGCCTTCTGGGTCTGCTTGTCCTTTTGGGATCGGAACCCGTTCCAGTAGGTGGTTGCTACCGGGTGCGACAAGTGTTACACCGGAATTGGGTTCACTCAGATCGGTGAAGTAGTAGGCACATTTTAGCAAGATGCGTGGCACCTTGTTGCCGTGTGTTGTCGTTGCCATGGCGTAGTCGCGATGCCACCCCGGTCTGCGAGTGGTATCGGGTGTATCCGGTGGGTCTGGATGTTTGTATATCAGGTGTGAGGTCATGAGTTGCAAGTGTGCACCGAGTAGTTGGACAACAACGGGGAGGATGGTCTTCTGTGTAAGTAGCGGGATGAAGGCATCGTCAATAGAGACGCTATTTCGGAAGCTGTCGTATAATCCGTCGAAATTTTGTTGACGGTTCTCGCGCCGATCGCTCGCCATGAGCCGGTCGCTTGCCTCAATCAGTTCGCCGATGGTATCTGGATCCAGCACATTCCGGACAATAAGATAGCCGTTGTCATCAAAGTGGCGGATCTCGTCGTCAGAGAGTGGGTGCCAGTCGAGATCGATTGTTGCTTCGTTTGTGTGTGCCATTATTTTTGCTCCATGTTTTATGCTATCAGAAACGGTCATCAAGTCAGTTGATTGAAATGAAGACTTTGATGCCCTTGGATTTCTCGGAAATCTTCGGGGCTGTCATGCAACTTCTTTTTGGGCTGGTTTTTGGGCTTGTAGAAGCGCGTAGTTTGCTTGTCAACGTTAATATTTACAATGCTTACGAACCTGTACTGGTAACCATCAAGAAAATTTTTCGATTGCCAGAAGGATTTTCCTATACATTTACAGTAACCGATAAGGCATTGTGCCCCTCTCAATTGTTGTTCAACCTCTTCTGAGTCTTTACCAGTCGCTTTTTGTGTTTCAATACAGATAATCCACTTATTTTTCTCCGCATTGGACACTATAGCAAAATCAGCCCGTTTAAGTTGCCCCTTTAAACTCTTTAGGATATTGGGTGGCTTAAAGTAGTCTGGTTTGATAACAATTGAGTCATCAGGAAGTTCTGTGATTTCCACAGTGGTTTTTTTGTCTTTTAGTTCTACAGAAGTTTTCCCGGCTGCTTGTTGTAAGGGAACTTGGGCACCCTCACTCAACATTTTCTTTAAGATGGCAATATCATTCACTCGATTGCTCTGCTCCCCATACAATGTCGCGCTGAATTCTATTCATGTCATCAATCGTTTTGTCAAAACTGTCGACTTCAATGCCGAACTCAGGATCAATATCAGCTGGAACGAGTGTATATCCTCTTCTCCGCCTTTTCTGTCCTTCTTCCAATGGCATCAACTTTTCTTTCGTCATGTATAATTTGACTTGATCAGCATTAATCAATTCACTGTCCTGATAGCCGTTTTCCTCGGCAACTCTTTTCAGGTGTGGCTTGTCATGGTTGAGCATGATGAGGGTATTGAGTTCCTTGACAATGTAATCGCTGTGGGTGGTTATGAAGACTTTGACCCCTAAATTCACAAGTCGCGCAAAGAGTCTGGCGATACGGCGTTGGTTTTCAGGATGCAAGCTTAACTCCGGTTCGTCTACCATGAGCAGATCACCTTTTTGGGCGATATAACTCAAATAAAAGCTGAGGTCTAAGAGGGCGCGCGCAGCACTGGAGCTTTCAACCATCGTTAGTTTCAAACGCGTGCCTTTGGGAATATAGTGGAGTTGATCGTTTTGGGTGATAACATATTGACCGCCGATAATATCCGCAAAGTCTTCCAAGATGTCAGGATGTTCTTTGGCGATGAAACTCTTTCTTTTTCCAATATCTTCAAGTTGGCGAGTAAAGTTAACATTGTCTTCTACTGGTTCAGGATAATTTTGGTACGCTTTGAATAGCAATTCTCTTAGATCGGCCTTTTGATCCGCTTGTCCCATTTCTTCAACGAGTCGGTTCCGAGCAAAATTGAGTTCCTTGCGAAAAACCGCGACCCCGGTACGCTCGGCTGAGGAAATAAAAGGTCTGGGAAAAGAATTAAAAAAAATGGCATCGCAGATTATACGACCCATGGCATCCTCTGCAAAAATGGATTCAATTCCCGGGCTGCTTTTTCTGTCAACAACTAAAGTAAATACTAACTCCTCACTCCCTTTTTCCTTTGAAGCAATAAGAAACGGTTCTTGATTAATTTTCGTTTCGTGCTTGAATCCGTGATCTTGCAAGTGAATCGTGCTTGGTTCAATGTGAAATTCACTGTTCTGAAATGTACCCTCAGAGGCTGCAAAAATTTTATCCAATTGCTCAGGGTACCTTTTACATGCCTCTGCAAGCATCTGATTGGCCTTTTCGATATATTGTGCCAGATTAATCTTAACGGCACCATCCGTAAGCAAATTATGGATATGGTCATGATCAATTGGAATGTTGATAAATTTACGCCAGGATTCCAAAAAACTGTACAAGGCATAGGTGGCATAGGTTTTGCCTGTGTTATTTTCACCACAAATAATCGTCAAATCCCCCAGCGAGAATTCTGCCTGCTTTAGGATTCCAATGTTTTTTAAGCGTACTGTCAAGCTCATATTGATACCTCTACAATTGTCGTTATGTCATCGTCATCATCGCCCATGACTTCTCGTATCGCTTGGTTGAATCGTTCCGGGTTTTTGAAGTACAACTTGGCATTGTTAACAGCACTCCTCAACAATCCAAGATCATCTGGCTTTGCATCCTCTACCTTCAACAGAGATTGGATTTTTTCTTCACTGAATGTGCCATATAACTGACCGATCGCGGTACTTAAGAAAGCCCCAGTTAGGGCCGTAACATTATGAAACGAGAGTACAACCTCTTGATCCGCTTTAAGAGCGGCATCAAGGCAGTCATAAATCTTTTGTCCATCGTCGGAGGCGACGCAAAAAGGACTGCCCACAACTTCAAACATGGATATTCTAATATTTTTTGACACGGGTTATCTCCTTAGAAAATATTTTTTATATTTGGGTGGCAATTTCACACCAATACCTCTACAATTGTCATCGTATCATTGCCGAAGATGTCTACGACTTTGATAGCGAGTTTGCGGGGGCCGGGTTCGCATTCGTGGGCGATGCTGGTTAGTTCTAACGAGCGGTCTTTCTTGGTACGGAAGCTTTGCCACTCATTTTCAAAGACGTAATCGCCTGTCCATTGCTCCTGCCATTCACCGGTGTCTGGATCTTGCACGCGGATAATTTCGCGTTTGCTCTCAAAGTCAAAATCGACGGACCAGTAGTCAATCCAGTCTGTCCACTCTTTCGTCAAGACTTCACGGCTATATTTGCCATCGGCATCTCTGCTTACCTTTACAACCTGTCCCTGTTCCACTACAATCCGACTGCCCTTTCTTGTGAGTTTTTGTTCAGCCTGAGAAACAGAGTCTTGTGAATAAGAGACGGAAAAATCGGTTAATTCCACTGCTACGGTCGCCGGTTTGTCTTTTTCCTCTGCTGTGATATTGGGTTTGACATCAATAAATGCCATGTCGTGGAACACCACTTGCCCTTGCTCTACTGCGCGTTTGTCGAAAACCTCGGCGGGAATGAATTTCGGTGCGATGTTGATGCCTTTGCTTTTTGCCTCATCCAGGACGTTGGGGAACAGTCCCATCTCAAACTCAAAACCGAGAACGTCTACACGCGTAATCTGATGCTTGCGGCATTCAAGGATAATTTCTTCCACGAACAGGCGCGTCACCGGTAGATTGATGGGACCGACTGCGACAAGTTTTCCTGCTTTTTTGCCCTGAAAATTGGTGAAACCGTCTGTTTTCTCGGCAGCGTAAGCGCGCAGGATGAGATCAATAAACGCTTTTTCTTTCTCTGTTGATTGCTGCTGCTGTTCAGCTTCGCGTAGGTTCGGATTGACACCGATGTAGTGCTGCCGTTCGTATTTTCCGAGATTGAGGATTTCAAAGGCGCGGTAGTCTTCACCATCTGCTTTGAGTTGACGCTGGACGCCTATCATTCGCTTGCGTGTGGTATGGATGGCGAACTTACCGAGGTCAGTAGCAATCCACTTGCGGCCGAGTTTTTCAGCAACGGCAGCGGTGGTACCGGAACCGCAGAAGAAGTCAGCGACGAGATCCCCCTCATTGGAAGATGCCTTGATGATTCTTTGTAATAAAGCTTCAGGTTTCTGGGTTGGATATTTCAAATATTCACTACCTTGAGTAGCTCTTATGTCAACCCAAACATCACGGCATCTGACCCCCTCGCTCATGTACAACTTGCGTCTGGGAACTTTGCCTTTTTCAATAACCAGTTCACCATTTTCAATCCATTGAAGTGCTGTTTCAAGAGGCATTCTGTAGCCTCCAGTCGGGGCCTTTTCTTCATAACCGAGATCATAAACATAACCGCCACCACCGGGGTTATCAACGGGGCCCATTTGGTATAATCCGTTTTCGTCGCTGAAGCGATAGAGTTTTTTGCTGGCTTTGCTATATTCCTGAAATACGTCGTTCCATAATAGCCCATCTTTGCGGTAGAAAAATAGCGTCTCGTGAGATTTGATAAATTTTTTGTTTTTAGCGGAAGTATCTCCGATTGCCCCTTGCCATATAATTTCGTTATGAAAGTGATCTTTGCCAAAGATCTCATCCAAAACCAGTCGTATGTAACCACTTGCGCGCCAATCACAATGCACATAAATACTTCCATCCTTCGCGAGCAGATCGTACATGAGGCTAATCCTCTCATAGATCATAGCGATGAAGGAATCCGCGCCTTTGCCCCAAGTATCCCGGTAGGCGATTTCTTCAAGGATATTTGGATCTTTGGTAAAGGTTTCCTCGCCAATTTCGATATCCATGGAAAAATCCGCGCCTACGTCAAAGGGTGGATCGATATAGATGAGTTTGAGTCCACCTTGTGCTTCAATCTCGTCGCGCAGGGGTCCGTTCTTGAGTGATGATAAAACCAGTTTGTTGTCGCCCCAAATCAGTTTGTTCGTCCAACCTTTGCGTTGGCGGCCGCGTGTGTCAAACAGACCGAGTTGCTGATTGTCTTCAGAGGGTTTTTCGGCGCGGGGTTCGTCTACCTGCTCAATTGTCTGAAATGGGAGGACGATGTTGCAGACTTCGTTGGTTTTGCCGTTCCAGACGAGTTCGACTTCGCGCTTGTCTTCAAACAGCAGAAAGCGATATTTGTCGGGCAGCGGTTTGTCTGCCTCGATGAAGCGGATGATTTCTTGTTGTTCTTGTTCGGTGAGTCGTGGCATAGTCCTATTCCGTTTTTTCTATGACTTGAACGACGGGATCTCCGATTTTCACACCGGTATCTTTATTATCAAGCGCGTGTGCAGTTTTCGCTGTTTTCTGCGGAGACGCATACGGTTTTCGAGGGGTTACTATAAGAGATCGGGCAACTGGCCCAAGGGTCGGTATCGCCGAGTCAACTAAGTCCGTTAAGATGTCAGGTTTCACTCTTTTTGATCGAGGAGACGCTGCCACAGCTAATTTTTCTTGTGCATGGATAACCCGTACTCTAATTTTTGGTCGTTCAATAGAGCCTAAGACTTCATTGGTATCGGGGTCTTTTATATCTTCACCGTTGGTGTCCATTACATTGAAGTCCATGCCAACAGTTACGCCATCTACAATTCCGGCGTTTATTACGATTTCTTGTCCGTTAAGGACGCGTGCGACTTTTCCGCGGATGGGTTCCATCATTTTTTCTATTCCTCATTTAAAAAGATCGCGTTTGACCCGCTGACCAAATCCCTTTTAAATTTTCAATAAACCACATACCGCTCCGCTGGAGCGGAAGACTTCAAACTCCTCCGTGCTATAGACATATCGCTCTGCTGGAGCGAAAGACAGAAATGAGCGTAATTCTTGCTATAGTATTCCTTCAAAAAACAATGTGAATCCTGCCAATCTGGCATTAATCACCAGATGCTGGTAAGCCCGTAAGTTGTCTCAATATGTGCTTTCATGCCCTTATCAGTAGCCTTAACAAGATTTTTGAAGAATGCCTCAGTTTCTTGAATGGCTTTACTCGTTAGTCTTACCCGTCCACTCGGTGATTGTATCCAATTGTAAGCGGGCATATCAGAACCGTGTGCAAGAGTATGGCGTACCCGTAATATCTCATTTAATCGTTGCTGTACCTGTTGGAGATTCATATTCGCTTGAGATCCACCCCAGTCGTTGATAGGATCGTATCCGGTGTATTGATTGAAGATATTGCGTGTGTTTTCCCAATTTGGCGTATTGAATCTTCTCAAAGCGTTTTCTACTGTGCCTTTGGCGAGTGTGTGTATGGCATCAAATTTTGGATTCGCGGAATCTGCTATTACATCATAGAAATTACGCACTAAGTTATCTATGTATGCATTCCACGCTGCGACGTAACTTGTAAGTGCTGCGTGATAGTAAACCTGTATCTCATCACGCGACATCGGGCGTAAACGCTTGTCCGTTGCGGTCCTGCGAAGTGTCTGTATACGCTCTACTGTAGTCCTATATCTCAATGCTGCTGGTGATGGCACAAGGGACCCTTAAAGACAATTTACAAATTCGGTGAGTGCTTTTCGATATTTCTCTAAAGGTTCAGAATTAAGTTGAACCTGTTTACCGTGAATCCAATTCGGTCCAGCTTGAAGGCTACCTAAGGGTATCCCTTTCACTGTCATAATTACACATGCACTGTGATAGTCTGGTATCTCAATGAATCTTTCGCTCGGTAACTCCTTAGGCATTGCATAGATTTGGCGATGTTTTTTGTGAAGTGTCCCCATTGTTTCCTCAAGTGTATTCAATGTTTTTTTGATAGATTCGTTTACTGCCTCAAAAGCCTTGCTTGCTTTACCACGATAGAGAGTTACTCGATTACTGACGAAGGTGTGAAGTTTCGGAATATCTAACCCTTCTGCTTGTGCTCTATTAGCAAAGTTAATTCTTGCATACGTCTCTATCTTTCGATCACTCGTACCTCTGCCGTAAAGCAGGGCAATGACATTTTCTACGGCTCGCCGCGAACTATCATCAGGGGTAAAAGGAACAATAAGGTTTTCGGCCGCAGCAAGAGCCAATTGCGTATAGATAGCGAAACTCGGATTACAATCAAGAATAAAGAGCGTATTTCTGTTGCCACTTTTCTGACGCAGTGCAATTGTTAGATCTTTAATCCAACTGACAACTTGTTTCCATGCATCTACAGGAACAGGAAGTTGAGATGTCTGACGAATTGCTTCTGAAAGGATTTCCAACAGATAGTCGCCGCATACCAAAAGTAAATTGGTTGGAAGTTTCCGGTTGAAGTCTTGTGGACGACACACATAAGGAGATACATTCTCAATTGGCTTGAATGGAGAATTCAGCCGAGCTTCAAGGTAACCTGCAACCGTTGCACGAGGTGTTTTCCCGATCAATTTGTATATTGCGTCATAATCTTTGCGAAACACTTCGTACTCAATAAATGACTCTTCTTCGTCAATATTCACTAGGATTTCAGAATTCAATAGCAACATCTCAGAGACATTTGCCTGTGGACACAAGTCTATTACATATACATCGGTGTCCGGGTAAGTACGAGCATATTCGGTTGCTGCAACAAAGCTTAGGAAACTCTTGCCAACCCCACCCTTGTTGTTCCAGAATGCGTAAGCTGTCATAATGCAACTCCCCTCTCAAAAATGAGAAAACTTGTAAAAAGATGTCTAATATTTTAACATCAATTGGTATGATGTGTCAAGTAGTTTTCGCGTTTTGGGTGTGTAAATATTTTGTCAATTGTCGTCTGAATGCAGGGCGCATTTGGGCGAGTGCGCCGCAAATCACGGATTGAGAAATACCTGCCACAGACTAACAGTCTATGCTACAGGAAGACCACAAGAAACCAACGATCTCCTATGCTACAGCGGATGCGTGCCACAGACTAACAGTCTATGCTACAGCACACAGGCTAACAGTCTATGCTACAAGAAGACCACACAGCCTATGCTACAAGAAGCACACAGGCTAACAGCCTATGCTACAAGAAGACCACAGGCTAACAGTCTATGCTACAACGGATACTTGCCACAGGCTAACAGCCTATGCTACAAGAAGACCACAGGCTAACAGCCTATGCTACAAGAAGACCACAGGCTAACAGCCTATGCTACAAGAAGATCACAGGCTAACGGTCTCCTATGCTACAGGGCGGTATTTTTCTTTAGCGTGCGTCAAAAACTTTACACACCCGTTGTGATCGGGAGATTGCTCCTACCCCATAAATGCGTGTTAGGTCTTGTATTCCGTGAAGCCGTCAAGCAGTTGCTGAAAGGTTTGAGGTCCGTATACGTCAAAACTCTCTTGATCCACATAGACAAAGTCATAATCAACGTCTAACGTAGTTTTGTTCGCGTCTTCACACCATTGGGATAGGCGTTGCATCTTGCGTGGGACATCCAGATCTTCTCTGCCTTTCGTCTCTACAACAACCACGCGTGCATCTGTCAATTTAACAAGGAAATCAGGATAGTAGTTAGAAATGTCGCCATCGGCGTTGACATAATCGAGTTTGAAATGCATCCCAGGGTGGTTTTTGACATGGGAGACGACATCGGAGCAGTTTTCGAGAAATGCGGCAAACTCCAATTCAAAATGGCTATCGCCGGTGATTCTGTTGAATACAGATTTTTGGGGAATCACGGACTCCTGCTCTTTCACCATAAAGGGGCGTGCGTCTTGGGCCCGCGTTGTCTCGCTCAGCTCTGCATCGCCTCTGTCTTGTATCGTGAGGTCGTTGATGGCGTATTTGAAGGTTTCCATGACGGTTTTTGTGGCAGGGAGTTCCGACAGATTTTGTAGGGTATTCGGATCCTCTAACATCACTGTCTCACCAAAGAGTTGGTGCTGGACGAAATCTTTAACCTTTCCATACAAGACATCGTAGCCGCTGACAAGCCGCAAGTCCTTGCGGATGGTTTCGGCAAAATAGCCGACTACGCTGCGGTAGTCTGCGACTCCGTTACTATCCATTACCGTGGTGTGTGTGACCTCGCCTGTTGTCATGTCCTTAAACACAATTTCCCGTATTTCCGATTCGCCAAACGCCTGATAGGTTACAGGAGAAAAATCGAGTTGTGTAACGTCCAAGCCTGTTAGGTTCGTGTACTCGCGGTAGATGCGGCGCGTGAGTATCGGGATTTCAATATCAAGTGCGTCAATATCTTTGTTCACATTCGTTTTATCCACTTCAATGACGATGGGTGCTTTCGGTTTCGTGCCTGCGCCCATGGGTTGGCGTTCCAACTCGACCCCTTCCGATTTAATGGATTCAACAAATTCCATGAAGGCCTCAGTACCGATAACGCTCACCGTCTCCTCCGCGGTCCCGGCGTACATCAGACGCAGTCCGCGCCCCAACGTCTGCTCCGGTAAGATATTGGGTTTAGCCGAATACGCGCGCAGCCCGACAATAGTCGTTACATTCTTGACATCCCATCCTTCTTTGAGCATTAGGACGGACACGATAGCCTTATATGGACTGTCCAGCGAATCAATTTCATTCGCCTGTTTACGGAGTTTCTCCAATTCTGCTTGCTTCTTGCTGGATTTCGCTTCAGAGATTTCACCACTTTTGTTGGTATGAATCACCAGTACGGCATCTTTGAGAGCAGGATGCAGGTTTTCGAGGGACGCTGCTACTTCGTCGCAGTTCTGGGTATTGTCGGTCATTACAAACAAGATGGCTTTCTTCCCCATTTTTTCATGTTCTTCGGCTGCTTTGCGCCACTCGATAACGCCCAGTTCAAGGTAGTCTGCATATTTCTCAGTGTACTTCACGCTCTGTCGTTCAGCAAGTTTCGCTCTGCTCTCGGCATTGGGTAGGACAGGGTGTTTGACGACATTTTGCGAAATCGCCTCTACGAGGGGATAATCCGAGACTGTCTGTACGAAAATCGCTCCATTGTTATGCTTTGGCGTAGCTGTTACATCTACTTGCAACGCCAACTCGCTGCCTTTCTGCAGGAGACGGTTATGAATATCCTCAATAGATTTGAACCACGCCAGTTTGGGGTCGTGGACGTGATGTGCCTCATCGTTGAGGATCATCAGTTCGTCAATATCGCGGACGATGTCTCCGAGATCCACTTTAGAATCCGTTGTTGCTCCCGTCGGTTTCTTACCCAAGAAGTAGTCCATACTATTTTCGTCATCGGGTAATGGCGGAGATTGATCGCTGGAATAGACGCGGTGGATATTGGTGAGAAAGATATTGCCGGTGGGACGGACGGTACGTACCTCGTCCTGGCGGTGCAACGTGAGTTGAAAATCGTTTCGCCAATCGTGCCCCTCAAAACCGTTATCGGGCAGTACTGGGTCTTTTTTAAGGAAAATCTCTAAACCTTTAAAATCGTGATAGAGTCGGTCTAACACAATAATATTGGGTGCAATAACGAGGAAGTTTCGGGAAAGTTCGGAGTCGGATTCATACAGTTTGTGAAAGAAACTCCACGCGATGGCAAGGCTGATCACCTTTGTTTTCCCTGTACCGGTCGCCATTTTTATGACAAACCGCCGCCAGTTTTCGTCAAACATATTTGCTGAGAGAGCACCGGAACTGTCAAAACGCATCAGATCGAATTCATCTTTTACCTTGACGGCATCGTATAGGTAGATGATAGTTTCGATTGCCTCACGTTGCGCGAAGTAATACCGAAACTCGCTCACTGTGTTGTCAGACTGTTCTTGTAGGTGCCGAGTATTAAACCACCAATTGAGGAGTGCTTTGCTTGTTGCGGAGGCACCGCTGTAGTTGTCATCTCGCCATGTTTTGACTTGCTCACGAATCTTTTGTACGAGTGGCGGTAGTAGCATTCCGTAGCCTAAATCGAACAGCAGTGATTGATCTGGAAGCCAACGGACTGATGGATCAATGATTGCATAGGGAGATTCAGGAAAGTCGGGATGTAAAGCCATGATTGCCAGTTGTTTTTTATGGATTTCTGTTTTTCGTGGCTGTATTGTATCAAAAACAGACTGGAATTACAAGCCAAATATGGGAAAGCGCGCTTAAGTGGCGAGGTTGGGAATGCAGGGCCCATTTGGCAAGTCCGCCGCAAAACCGTACCTACCGGCCCTTGGTCTGAGACGGTTATTGTTTTTAGCAATAAGTCGTTTTGGACTTAAGAATTTTCGTTATATGATTTCTCTGTTTTTATGTGTTTCCCAAACATCTTCTTCAGCTCACTGGGGTCCGATATAAATGCCTCATTGATTACTTCCTTAAACACCTCGTTAATAATTACCCACTCACGATTAGGACGCGTCCGCTCAAAGAGGTTGTTCAGATAACCCCATTCCTCGTCGAGGGCCTGTTCGCGGGTACGACACTTCATGATACCAATCAATACCGGGTCATCTGTAGGGTGATAAGTTGCAGCTGCATCCAATCGAGACTTCAACAGATGAAACTGTGTAGATACACCGATCTTTGCGCACGTATCATCACCAGACCATCTCCATGCATACACAACATCATAGTTTTCATCTGTCTGAATCAATGCCTGTCGCACGTTCCATACAGTAGTCTTGCCTACTCCAAGTTGACTGGCAAGATCACGGTCGTTTACAAAATCCTCTTTTTCAGGATCGTTGTCATCCTTTCTTAGATTCATCTTACTCAAAGCATCTCGCACAATCTGCGTTTTTTCGTTTTTATTTAACACAAAATAACTCCTATCGATTATTTTGAATAAAAAAAGTTGTAAAATTCCAAGTCCAAAACGACTTATTCCGTTATTCTTAATAGGACTTACACAGTTTTGACCTTAGCACGCTCTATTAGATGGGAATTCCCCAAAAAACCAGACGGTCTCTTGGCACAGGCTAACAGCCTATGCTACAAAAGAGCAGCATGCGTAAGTCTAACTAAAATTGACACCTATGGTGCGTTATTGCAGCAACTCTACAAACGCGTCAATATCTGTCGTTGGTGCTTGGCAGGTGTAGTTTTCGCAGACGTACGCGGTTGCGGTGTCGTCAACTTGGGTTTTGCCGGTGAGAAGCGGTAACGTCTGTCCGTCTGCTGATTCGCTTGAGGCGACGATTTTGTGGGGTTGATAGATGCCGTGTAATGCCGTCAAAATCGTTTCTGTTTTTGGATCGCCTTTCTTGCCGACGATGGCGATTTCCTTGGGAGTGGACAGCAGGAACGCTAATTCACAGAGCAATTGCCCGGAACCTGAAGGCATCGCTTCCATCTGGCGGAAGTAGAGTTTCAAGGTTTCAACGGCTTTGTCGTGGAATTCGGGGTTGTCGAGGTGTTTGGCGAGACGTAACAGACTGTGGATCGCCATGGATGCTCCAGAAGGCGTGGCACCGTCGTAGGCGGATTTGGATTGGACGATCAGCACTTCGTGCGCTTTACCGGTGAAGAAGAAGCCGTCGCCTGCGTCGTCTCCGAACTGGTCTATCATGATGTGTGCGAGGCGTTCTGCTTCGGTGAGCCAGCGCGGTTCAAAACTGGCTTCGTAGAGCGCGACTAATCCGGCAATGAAGTAGGCGTAATCTTCAAGATAGGCGTTGAGATGGCTTTTACCGGCGCGATAGGTACGTAAGAGGAGACCGTTGTCTTGCGATAGCGTCGTCAGGACGAATTCGGCGGATTTCTTACACGCCTCAAGGTATTCAGGTTTACCAGTGAGTTGGTACCCCATCGCCATGCCGCGGATCATGATGCCGTTCCAACTTGTTAGAATTTTGTCGTCGAGTCCAGGTTTGATCCGCTTTTCTCTCTCTTCAAAGAGTTTCTGTCTCGCGTCTGCGAGGAGAGTCTCCAGGTCTTCAAGTTCCATTTGCAGCTTTCGGGCAAAGATGTCAGGTGGTACTTGGACGTGAAGAATGTTTTCGCCTTCAAAGTTACCTTGTGGCGTGATGTCGTAGTACTCACAGAAGATTTCGGCGTTCTCTTCGCCGATGATGTCTTCGACATCGTTGGGTTCCCAGACGAAGAATTTGCCTTCTACGCCTTCGCTGTCGGCATCTTGTGTGGAGTAGAAACCGCCGTTTTCTGCGTCGTACATCTCACGGAGCACGTAGTCGAGGGTTTCGGTGGCTATGTGGTGATAGAACGGTTTTTGCGTGGCTTGATACGCCTCGAAATAGGCGACGACGAGTTGGGCGTTGTCATACAACATCTTCTCGAAGTGTGGGACGAGCCAGTGTGCATCGGTGGAGTAGCGATGGAAACCGCCGCCGAGTTGGTCGTACATGCCGCCGCGTGCCATTTTTTCTAAGGTGAGTTCTACCATCTCTAAGGCGTTGGCGTTGCCGCTGTGGTGCCAATAGCGGAGGAGAAAAGGTAACCCCATGCTGGGTGGAAATTTGGGGGCAGTGCCGAATCCGCCGTATTGCGAATCGAATTGTGATTGATAGTGTTGGAACGCGTTTGCCATCAGTTCTTCTGTGAGTTCATGTTCGTGCGGATCGACGACGTTGCTTATCCGATTGAGCTGCACTGTGAGTTGGTCAGCCTGTTCTAATACTTGCGCATTTTTGTCGTTGAATGCCTCTGCTACGGCTTCCATCACTTTAGGGAATCCGGGTCTGCCGTATCGGTCAGTGGGTGGATAATAGGTGCCGCCGTAAAAGGGTTTGAGGTCCGGTGTGAGGAAAACGGTCATCGGCCATCCGCCTTGACGGGTCATCATTTGGACAGCGTTCATGTAGATTTCATCTAAATCGGGACGTTCTTCTCTATCGACTTTGATGTTGATGAAAAGTTGGTTCATGATCGCTGCGATGTCTTCGTTTTCAAAGGATTCGCGTTCCATGACGTGACACCAGTGGCATGCGGAATAGCCGATACTGAGAAGGATAGGCTTCTGCTCTTGTTTGGCATGCGTCAACGCTTCTTCACCCCACGGATACCAGTCAACGGGGTTATGTGCGTGTTGGAGTAGATACGGACTCGTTTCGTGGATGAGGCGGTTGGTGTGCTTCGGTGTATCGTGCATTTTTGTTTCTCCAATGTGTCGGATTTTAACGCAGCGGGCATTTGGGGACGCAAGACAACGGGCGGGATTAACAACATCCCGCCCTATGGGTGAGAAGATACCGCTACGGGGATTCGAACCCCGGTTTGATGGCTGAGAACCATCTGTCCTAACCCCTAGACGATAGCGGCTTGTTAATGGTTATAGAAAGAACTGCCCGGGAAGGACTCGAACCTTCACTACATGGTCCAGAGCCATGCGTCCTACCATTAGACGACCGGGCATCAACACGCGTTTGTGGCGCGCTCTGTTTAAGTATACCTTAAATAGACGGCGTTTGTCAATTTTTTCAATAACCTACTGCATCGGGATCACGGAGACTGAGATATTCGAGAATGTATAGAAGATATTCAGGAATCCGATGAAGATTGTGGGAATCACAAATACGCTTAACAGCGCGAAGGTGCTGGTGGAGAAAGAGACGCTATCGGTTTCTTCGCCTGCGTCTTCAAAATACATTGCTCTGAAGATACGAGCGTAATAGTAGAGGGAGACCACGCTGTTTAGTAAACCGACGAGTGCGAGCCAGTAATATCCCTGTTCGAGGACTGCAGTGAAGAGTAGCCATTTTCCAAAGAACCCAGCGAGCGGTGGCAGCCCAGTCAAGGAGGCGAGGAAGACGACCATAGCGATAGCGACCAATGGTGCGCGTGAACCGAGTCCACGGTACCCGTCAATCGTTTCACTTCCCATCTCATTCGCGACGAGGACGACGACATAGAATGCGCCTAAGTTCATGAAAAGGTAGACGACGAGATAGAAGAGGATCGCGCCGACACCTTCGGAGGTGAGCAACACACCGCCCATCAAAAGGTAGCCGCCGTGTGCGATGCTTGAATATGCCAATAAGCGTTTCACGTTTTGTTGTGGGAGTGCAGCGAAGTTCCCGACGGTCATCGTCAATGCGGAGACGATCGCTAACATGAAGGGCCAGTCAACGGATTGCATCAGTCCAGTAGAGCCGAACCCGGTATAGAAGAACCTGATGAACAGCGCAAATCCGGCAGATTTTGAGGCGACAGATAAGAAGGCAGTTATCGGGATGGGTGCACCTTCGTAAACGTCAGGGGACCACATGTGAAACGGTACGGAGGCTATTTTGTAGCCTACGCCTGCCAGGACAAAGGTGATCGCAATCAGCACGGTGAGCGATGATACCTCTCCTGAGGCGAGGAGTTCGGTGATTCGTCCACCGATTTGTGTCAGATCACCGGTGCCTGCCATTCCGAACAGGAGCGAGAGTCCGAAAAGCATCGTGCCAGATGCGACTGCACCATAAGTGATGTATTTAAACGCCGCTTCACTGGATCGTGGGCTATGCGTCAAGAACCCGGCAAGAATATAGGATGTTAGGCTTACTGTCTCCAAGGCGATAAATATCATCAACAGATTTGTTGACGATGCCATGAGAAACATACCGAAGGTGATGGCTAACAGGAGTGCGTAGTATTCGCCTTTCAACTTCGCGTCAAGTTCCTCAGAACGGAGTGAAAAGAGGATCGTAGCGGCGGTTGCGAGGAGTAGCAGTACCTTGAAGAAGGTCGAAAATACGTCCAACTGGATCATTCCCAAAAAGAGGGAGACGGGTTCTTCTTTACCGAAGGTAAAGTGTATGAACAGAACGGCGGCGAGTGTACAGAGGCATCCGACGAGCGCGAGGTGTGCGACGGCGATGCTCTCCCTATTTTTCACAACGAGGTCAAGAATGATAACAGCAGCGGCGAAAATTACGAGTAAGATTTCTGGACTGAAATGTAGGAGACTATCAATATTACTTAAAGGTTGCATACTTTCTCAGACCTCCTATATCGCCAGGCCATTTATGAGGTTGGTGAGGTTGGTCACCGATTCTCTGAACATATCAATGGCGAGGTTGGGCCAAACGCCGAGGAGGATGGTTAAGATCGCCAGTGGTACCAGCGTCAGAATTTCACGTCCGTTGATCTCTGGGAGGTCCTCATATTTCGGATTGAGGTTTCCTAAGAATACCCGCTGCAATGTCCAGAGGAAGTATGCGGCACCGACGACAATACCGATTGTGGACAAAATGGTCAACCACTTGAATTCGCCGTAGGCACCGATCAAGGAGAGTGCCTCGCCGACGAACCCGCTCAAGCCGGGTAACCCTAAAGAAGCCATGAACGCGAGCGTCGTAATACCGGTGTAGACAGGCATTCTGGTGCCGAGTCCGCCGAATCCGTTGATTTCACGGTGGTGTGCTCTATCGTAGAGGACACCGACGAGTAGGAAAAGCATTGCGCTGATGACACCGTGGTTAAACATCTGGAGGATTGCACCGGTGATACCCTCTGAATTTCGAGCAGCAAGCCCCAAGATAACGAACCCCATGTGTCCGATACTGGAGTAGGCGACTAATTTCTTAAAGTCGGTTTGTGCGAGTGCACAGAAGGAGCCGTAGACGATGTTAATGAACCCAAGGAGCGCGAGGCTGTTCCCCCAGAAACCGATCCCGTTGGTAAAATGGTCTAAACCTTGTGGGAACATCGCCATATTTATTCGAACCAATCCATAAGTTCCCATTTTTAGGAGGACACCAGCGAGGATAACACTGATGGCAGTCGGTGCTTCGACGTGTGCGTCGGGGAGCCATGTATGGAACGGGAAGATCGGGACTTTGACAGCGAACCCGATAAAGAAACCGACGAACACCCACATTTGGAAGTTTGAATCGGCGAGTGCGTGTCCTTGTGTTGATGCTAAAGTGATGAGTGTTGGAATATCAAATGTTCGCAGGCCTTCAGCCACTCCGTTAACGATATTGCTATTGAGATAGACGGCTATCATAGCGACCAGCATCAACACACTACCGAAGAGGGTATAGAGGAAGAACTTAATCGCGGCGTATTCACGACGCGGTCCACCCCAGATACCGATAAGGAAGTACATCGGTAGTAGCGTCAGTTCAAAGAAGACGTAGAACAGGAATAGGTCTAATGCGGCGAAGAATCCGAGCATCCCGGTTTCGAGCAAAAGGAACAGTGCCATGTACGCCTTGATACCCTTTTCGATATTGCGCCACGAGGCGATAACACAGATCGGCCCCAAGAGTGCTGTAAGGAGCAGTAGTGTTACACTGAGACCGTCGATGCCGATGTGATACTGGATATTGAATGCATCAATCCAAGGAACAGGGCCGTGGACGTACTGCGTGCCAGCAGTTGATCGATCGTAAGTGATGAATAAGAACACCGCGAGTGCGAGTGGAATGAGTGTAAAAAGGAGCGTAACGCGTTTGATGAGTTCTTCCGACTCACGCGGCAGCAGTAAAACAGCAATCATCCCCAGCAACGGGATAAAAATCATTAGAGACAGTAACATTTAAGCCGGATCCTCCTTGTCCCGTTATCGGGAAACGAAATAGAGTATAAGCAAAAGTACTGGAGTCACAATTGGAGCGAGTACAAGAAATATTTCTCCTGTCTTACGCCGTGTTTCAAAGTTCTTATGGCGAACGAGAAGCCAAGTGATAGTAACACCAAGCAGTGGTCCAGAAAACAGGAGCAGTTTGAACAGTACCATGACAAGTCCATCCTTATAGTGCCCGAAAAATTAAGATTAGCAACACAATCCCAGCCAGCACGACGAAAAGATAGGTTTGAATCGCGCCGGTCTGAATACGACGAATTCTGCCACCGACTGCCCACGTGACTTGTGCGACGCGATTGACGATGCCGTCAACGACGCGGTTGTCAAAAGCTCCGGTGAAAGCGGCGAGGATATCTCGTGTTACAAAGCCGACACCATTGACGATGCCATCAACGACACTTCCATCAAATTGGGCAAAAAGCCGTGCTTTCCAGACCGTCAGTGCGACCAGTACACCGTCGTAAAACTCGTCAAAATAGTATTTGTGCCAGAACAGGTTGTAGACCGGTCGGAAAGTCGTTGCGACCGATTCAGCCGACAGCGTTCGCCTGTGGTAGAACAGCCATGAGAGCAGTATGCCTAAGCCTGCGACACAGATAGATAGCACCATTGCGATCATATGTGCGGGACCGTGTCCGTGATGTCCGTCATCTGCGTGTGTGCCGTGTCCAGCGTCTTCTTCAGCTGCCATTGCTTCGGAAACGCCGAAGAGCGAGAATGCCAAGCCTGTTCCACGCGTTTTGGTGTCTGGTGCGACCTGTGCATGCGTCGGTGCATGCAGATGCGGTTGTGGTGGCGGTTTAACGTAGTCTGCGTTGAACCAGAACGTATTAACGACAGGGAGGCTCAAGGCTGCCAGAATGAGGAGCGGCACGGTCATTGATAGCGGCGATTCGTGTGCCATGTCGTGCATTTCTTGGTTGCGCGGTTCACCGAAAAAGGTCATAAAGATCAGTCGGAACATATAGAACGCCGTAATCCCTGCGGCGGAAAGTGCCATAATGAACAGGATGTAGTGATGTACGGAGTTCCATTCCATTGCTCGCCCTAACACGCCTGCCAAGACGGCATCTTTACTCCAGAAGCCTGAGAAGATGAAGGGGACACCGGAGATAGACAGTGTTGCGATGAGCATGGTGATAAAGGTAATCGGCATTTTGTGGCGGAGTCCGCCCATATTCCGCATATCTTGGTCAGGCGGGATCTCAGCGCCGAGAATATGTTCCTCGCTGTGTTCATGATCGTCTGCATGTTCGTGATCGTGTTCATTGTCATGCGCGTGGTGCATGGCGTGGAAGGCGTGAATGACGCTTCCGGAACCGAGGAAGAGCAGCGCCTTGAAAAAAGCGTGCGTTGTCAGGTGAAAAAGTCCAGCGACGTAACTACCGGCACCGATTGCGAGCATCATGTATCCCAATTGACTGATGGTAGAGTATGCCAAGACTCGTTTGATGTCGAACCGAACGATAGCGATCGTTGCGGCGACGAGTGCGGTGATACCACCGACATAGGCGATGACGAGAGACGAGGTTTCTGTCAGAATTGGGAACATCCGAGCCGTGAGATAGACCCCGGCGGCGACCATTGTAGCGGCGTGAATCAGCGCGCTGACGGGTGTGGGACCTTCCATTGCATCGGGGAGCCATGTGTGGAGTGGCATTTGTGCGGATTTGCCGATGGCACCACAGAAGATGAGGACACCTGCGATGGAGAGCCATACCATGTCGCCTGTTGTGAGTTGTGAAGCCGCGAGGGTAAAGATACCGCCTTCTCCATAGAGTGAGAGCGTCTGGAATTTGGTGAAGAGCATCATCATGCCGATGAACATGCCGACATCACCGACCCGTGTTGTCAAGAACGCTTTTTTACATGCGTTCGCGGCGGAGTCCTTTTCAAACCAGAAACCGATGAGCAGATAGGAGCAGAGACCGACGAGTTCCCAACCGATGTAGATACCGAGTAGGTTGTCCGAGACGACCAAGAATAACATTGAGAAGGAGAAGAGCGATAGATAGGCAAAGAACCGTGGATACCGTGGGTCCCCGTGCATGTAGCCCATAGAGAAGATATGGACGAGGCTACTGACGAGTGTGACGACAATCAGCATGATTGCGGTGACGCTGTCTAAGTAGAAACCCATTGAAAATGTGACACTGCCGAGTGATATCCAATTGACCGTGTGTGCTTCAGGTTCGGGTACCACGTCTCGTAGGAGCAGGAACGAACAGGCGAGTGCAATGAGCATTGCCGCGGTGGACAGATAGTCCTGTCGCGGGAACCGCCGGTTCGCGAGACCAAGGAGTCCGAATACGGCAAATGCAGCGAGCGGACAGAGTAAGATGAGACTTATTAAAGAAACAGTCATACTTTAAATTTTCCTTGCGGTTAATCAGGCGGATCCGTTGTTTTGAGGCTTAATGTGAAGGATCCGTCCTCCATTTCATTACGGACTACGTTTTTTTGTTATTTTCTATCCTGCCAAGCATTCGTTTCAGGAGCAGTAGGAAACCGTGCGGTTAATCAGGCGGATCCGTTGTTTTGAGGTTTAATGTGAAGGATCCGTCCTCCATTTCATTACGGACTACGTTTTTTTGTTATTTTCTATCCTGCCAAGCATTCGTTTCAGAAGCAGTAGGAAGCTGCACCTACGAGGAAAGATGGTATGACAACGATTTCAACCTTTTAAGGTATCAACTTCGTTCGGACGTATGCTACCGAATTCACGATAGATCGCGAGGATAATCGCTAAAAAGACAGCGGCTTCTGCTGCGGCGAGCACGATCCCAAAAATAGCGATAATCTGTCCACTGATGTCTGCTGGCGGTGTCACGAAGCGCGAGAACGCGGCGAAGTTCAGATTACAAGAGTTGAGAATAAGTTCGATGCCCATCAAAATACTGATAGCGTTCCGACGCGTCAAGACGGCGAAGATGCCGAGCGTGAACAGGATTGCACTGATAACGAGATAGTGTTGTAAGGTCATTTTTTAGGGGCTATCGGCTAACAGCCTTCAGTTAAAGAGGTTTTGATTAAATCAACACATTCTTTGCTGTCTGCTAATGGCTGACGGCTATCTTAGTCCCTAACCTCCTTTCGGGAAATCAGGGCGGCTCCGATTAAAGCGACTAACAGTAGCACGGAGACGACCTCAAACGGCAGAAGAAAAGGCCCGTTGAGAATGAGTTCGCCGATACGCTCAGTGGTTGGCGGAAGTGCTGTGCCGTCGTCGATGCGGTTTTTCCATGCGGGTGTATTGGCGATGACGGTCAGGAGTAGCATAAAAAGTGCTAACGCGACAGCGCCGCCGAGAAGCAGCTGCCCGCGCTCAATATGACTTTTAACCTGACTGGGCATCTCCAAGCGTCCGCTTGTCATCATGACTCCGAATAGGATGAGGACGAGGATACCACCGACATAGACGATGACCTGTGTTGCGGCGAGGAAGTCTGCCTGTAAAAAGACATAGAGTCCTGCGATACCGAAAAGCGTTACCATAAGCGAAAACGCTGCATGGACGATGTTCCGCACGGTGACGACAAGGAGTGCCGAGCTAACTGTCATAAGGGCAAAGCCGTAAAAAATAAAGGTTTTAAGTGTAAATTCCATATTTTTAATTTACCTTGCGGTTAAGGCAAGGTGGTTTGGTTTATGACTATCCTTCTAATCCGCGGCACTTGCTTCTTCAGTTTTGATGTTATCGTACATCGACTGCTTGTCGAAACTGAAGATGAGTTCTGACCGGTCGAATTTGGAGTACTCGATTCCTTCGAGGGTGTCCTTCATTGTAAGGCATTCTGTCGGGCAGACTTCGGTGCAAAGTCCGCAATACATGCAGAGGGACATGTCGATATCAAACTTGTCAAGGTAGAAAACGACCGGGTTTCGCGTAACAATCCGTGATATTTCGTCGCTCGAAAAGGTCTGAATTCGATTTTCATCGCCTGATGCTTCAAGGCGATCTATAACTTCTTGTGCCCCTTGGCGAGAGGTGATATTTGTGGCGGTTATTGACTCTTCCGATTTTGCTTTTTTGTCATCGCCTTCAATGATACCGATAATTTCGCGTCCGTCTTTGAGGTGAATGATGTTCATGCTATCCCAGAGTTGTTCACCTTTCGGGAGTTTAGTGGCATCAATAGCGATACAGTCGACGGGACAGATCATTTCGCACTTTTTACATCCGATACAGTCTTCAGTGCGGTTATAGAGCTGCCCGCGGTACCCTTTCGGAATTTCTCGGACGTTCTGCTTCTTTTCATAGTCGTGCTGATATGGGTATTGATGCGTGACGTTCGGTTCAAAGAACTGCCTGATTGTCACCCGCATACCGACAAGCACGGTATAAACGCCTCTGTAGATATTTCGTATATATCTGTCCATTTTTAGGTGTTCCCTCCAACATTAACGGATACAACGATTGTTCTAACTCGGTTGTGGTGCTGGTTTTTGTGCCATTACGCGTCCGGCGATTGCATACGCGGCGATGAGTCCGCTATAAATGATGGTGCAGCTGATGGTAATGCTAACCAAAGTATCCTCTGGGAAGATGAGTCCCCAGATGCCGGTGCCTAATATATTGAAAAAGGCGATCGGTATAAAGTACTTCCAGCAGAGGTTCATGAGTTGATCTACCCGCAGGCGTGGCAGCGTCCATCTCAGCCACATCATTAGGAAGACAAGTGCCAATGTTTTGATAACGAAGCCGGGCATCCCACCGAGGATGTCGAATCCGGGTAAGGCACCCTCCCAACCCCCGAGGAAGAGTGTCACAGCGATTGCGCTGACAGCGAACATATTCGCATACTCAGCGATAAAGAAGAGTGCGAACCGCATTCCGCTATACTCGGTATGAAAACCGGCGACGATTTCGGACTCGGCTTCTGGCAAATCAAATGGTGTCCGGTTTACCTCGGCAATAGCGGATATAAAAAAAATAAAGAATGCGATGAAGGTAAATGGTGTCCGGAAGATGAGCCAACTGAAAACGCCGTTGGATTGGCTTGCGACGATCTCTGTCATGCTCAAACTTTCCACGAGCATCACGACAGTCAGGATAGAGAGACCGAGCGGGATTTCATAACTGACGATTTGGGCGGCGGAGCGTAAAGAACCTAACAGCGACCATTTGCTATTTGATGACCAACCTGCCATAATCACACCCATCACAATCACAGAGGAGATCGCCATGATGTAGAAGATGCCGATGTTAAAGTCGCTGACCAAGATATTTTGACTGAACGGAATCGCGGCGAAAACAGCGAAAGAGCATGCAAAAATAACATAAGGCGCGAGGAGGAAGAGAAGTCTATCCCCTTGTGGTGGGATGAAATCCTCTTTGAAGATGAGTTTTATGCCGTCGGCTAAGGTTTGGAGTGTTCCCCACGGTCCGACACGCATAGGACCTGTCCGGTTCTGAAACCGGGCGGCGACTTTTCGTTCTGCAAGCACCAATACTAATGGGAGTAACGGAACGACTCCGACAAAGATTCCTGCACATGCGAACATGACAAGCGTTGTGCCTAATTCCACGGGGAAATGTGCGGCAACTGCTTCCGGCAGTCGCGGGATTAAAACATTCTGTATGAATTCTTCTGCCCAATTGAGTTTCTCTTGTAGATTTATATTCGGGAAGAACCCTTCAGATACATTAAAATCTGAGTTTGCGAACATCGCCCTAAAGTCTGGCATCTAATCTCCTTATTTAAAGTACGCGAGGATCGCGATAACTGCAGACCCCACTGCCGCCAAGACAGCGATCTTGCCCCAAAGTGCAGCCCGCGACTCTTGCGTTCCCTCCATTTTGCCTCGAATCCAAGCGATTCCTTCCTGAAGGTTACCTATCCGTTCTTGAAGATTATCCATTTGTCCTTCAAGGTTGTCCATTCGTCCTTCAAGGTTGTCTAGCCGATTATCCGTCCGATCCTTCCAATCTTCGGTCCGTTCTATCCACGCTAAAACGCGCTCTTGAAATTCCTGATCGGTCATGATTGGTCTCCTATGTTCAGTAATGGCGGCGGAAAAATTTAGCGGTCAACCTCTCCCATCACGATATCAATACTGCCAATAATTGCGATAATATCTGCGACCATCAAGCCTCGGCTGAGTTCTTGTAGTGCGCTGAGCGCACTGAAACAGGGTGAGCGTCCTTTGAGGCGTACTGGCTTCGGTGTGCCATCGCTGACGATATAGAATCCGAGTTCGCCGCGCGGTGCTTCACTGCGGAAATAAATTTCCCCCTTTGGTGGACGGACGGCTTTTAGATCTGCCATAACGGGACCATCGGGGAGTCCTTCGGCTAAAATTTGGCGGGCAATCCGGATAGATTCTTTCATCTCGTCCATACGGATTTTGTATCGACTCCAGCAGTCTCCGACGACTGCACCTAATTCTGGTACATCCACGGCAACGGGAACGTCAAAGTCAAACCTGTCATAGATGGAGTAAGGCTCGTCTCGCCGGAGGTCCCAGTCTATTCCGGAACCGCGAAGGTTAGGACCCGTCGCGCCATAACTGAGTGCCATCTCTGCTGACATCACAGCGACACCCGTTGTGCGTTCTGTGAAAATACTGTTTTTTGTTAGGAGTTCGTTGTACTGGTCAATCAGCGGTTCAAAATAGTCTAAGAACTGTTCTATCTCGTCCAGATAGTTCTGTTCCGCGATGGAGCCGGGTTCTATCGGAATGATTTCGGAGACACCACCGATTCGGATATAGTTATAGGTGAGGCGTGCGCCGCAAATTTTTTCAAAAAGGAGGAGCAGCCGTTCTCGGTCGCGAAAGGCGTAGAGGAACGGCGTGAATGCGCCGATGTCCATTCCATAGGTTCCGAAAGAGAGGAGATGGCTCGCGATACGGTTCAGCTCGCAGATAAGTACGCGTAAATATTCTGCTCGTTCTGGTACCTCGAAATCCTTGCTTTCGTCCAATACCATCAATTTCTCGACAGCGAGGCAGAATCCCCAATTTTGGTTCATCGCTGCGACGTAGTCCATCCGGTCGGTAAAGGGTATGATTTGCGGATAAGAGAGGTTCTCCGAGTGTTTCTCAAAACAACGATGCAGGTACCCGATGTGTGGAATTGCTTCACGGACGACCTCACCATCGAGTCTCAATTCCAAGCGTAGTACACCGTGCGTGCTTGGGTGCTGAGGTCCCATGTTCACGACCATCTCATCGGCGAACGGTTTTAGTTCTATGATTTTGCTTTCGGTTTGTTGTGTGTTTTCCATAATGTCAGTTCTGCAACGTTTTTTTAACTTACCTTGCGGTTAAACAACGGGATCCAAGTTTTCACGGTCATCTCTTAAATCCGCTTTCCACTTCGTTCCAAGCTGCGTTTCTTTTTATATAGAACTTACGTGTTTCCTTCTATTTTTAGATTTTGCCACTATATATGATACCATTTTTGCGGTGTAATGTCAAATCTCAACGCTGTTTTCTCGGTGAGCGCGCGTGCCGTATTTCTACGGAAAAATGTTACACCAGTGTAACATTGCATGTTTAGTTTTTGAGGCTACAAACCAGCGTGCTGCCTGAACTCTGAGGCGTTTTGTGTGCTGGTGTTTTTTTTCAAAAAAACCGAAAAGTGTAACATTTTCGGTTTAGTGCAACACCCGTCGAGGCGAAAACATCTGCTAATAGGGTACTCGCATACCGCGATAAATTTCTGGCTCCTTATAATCTTTGCGTAGTGGGTATCCCTCCCAGTCATCGGGCAGTAGGATGCGTCGGAGGTCGTTGTGTCCTTGAAAGAAAATCCCGTAAAGATCATAGGTTTCACGTTCGTGCCAGTCTGCGGTTTTCCAGATATGCGAGACGCTCGGCAGGTGTGGGTCGGTTTTCGGAACCGTCGCTTTCAGCACGACACTATGTCGGTGTTTCATTGCATAGAGGTGATAAACGACAGCAAAATCTTCGTCGTTGGCATTTAAATCTACGCCGCTGAGGCACATCAAGGAATCGAACGCCAATGTATCGGTTTCGGCGAGATATTCGCATACTTCAGCGATTGCTGCGGGAGCGATGTGGATGCTTGGGTCGCCAGTCGTTTCGTTGTCGAATGTGAGAACGGTTTCGCCGAATTGTGCGGTTAGTGCTTCGTAGATTTCTTTGGGTTTCACGTAATGTTACTCCATGATCGCGACTACAAGTCGCTCCTACAAGATTCGCGACTACAAGTCGCTCCTACAAGATTCGCGACTACAAGTCGCTCCTACAAGATTCGCGACTACA